>NZ_WIXO01000001.1:0-702500 GCF_009709575.1 Streptomyces taklimakanensis | reverse complement strand
AAACCCAGCGCCGAGGACCTGGCCTGGGTCGACTCCTCCTACGCCGACCCCCAGGTCTGCCACGCCGCCCGCTTCACCTACGACTACCAGTACTCCGGGTGCGGCAACTGGCCGTTCAACACCGCCTACGCGGCCACGTACCACGACATGCAGGGCATCGTCACCCGCCTGGACTCCCTCGCCGACGCCGAGCGCCTGGTCCGCGCGGGCATTCCGCTGATCACCTCCCAGTCCTTCCTGGAGGCCGAGCTCGACGGCGCCGGCTACGGCACCGCCGGTCACCTGATGACCGTCATCGGCTTCACGAAGGACGGCGACGTCATCGCCAACGATCCGGCCGCCGACAGCAACGAGGCCGTCCGCCGCGTCTACCAGCGCCGCCAGTTCGAGAACATCTGGCTCCGCACCAAGCGCTACGACGCGAACGGCCGGGTCAGGAGCGGTACGGGAGGCATCTGCTACATCCTCTTCCCGGCGAGGCCGGCACCGAGTCAGCACCGGGTGCTACGGGAGCTGGGCATCTGCTGACAGGCCATCTCATTGGGCGTGGTCGGTGGTCCGCGGGTGTGACGCTCGTGGAGCGGTTGGCGCCGGACGAGCTGTGGGAGCTGTTCCAGCGGGTGGCGCCACCCGCTCCGGCCCGGCGGCCGCGAGGTGCCGGCCGCGATCGTCTCCGTGGCCACCTCCGGCCGCACCTGGCAACAACCGCCGTCGGCGTCCTTCGGCCCATCCGGGGCCACGGCCCACCGACGGTTCGCCAAGTGGACCCGGCCCCGGTTGTGAGCCAGGCTCCACCGCCTGGCCCTGGACGAACTCGGCGCCCGCGGCGAGCCGGGCCGGACCCGTCGCGCGGCCGACTCGGTGACCATGCGGGCGCTGAAAAGGGGAAAGCCGGCCGGCCCGAATCCCGTCGATCGAGGCGAGTACGGTTCGAAGATCCGTCCATCACCGACCGGTCCGGTCTGCCCTTCTCGGTGGGCATCCCCGGCGCCGACACCCACGACAGCCAGGCCCTCGTCCCGCTGGTGCGTGGCATTCCGCCGATCCGCTCCCGCCGCGGCCGACGGCGACAAGGGCTACGACCACGCCCACCTACGACGATGGCTCCGCAGCCGCGGCAGCACCCCTCGCATCGCCCGCGAGGACGTCGACTCCTCCGAACGGCTGGGCCTGCACCACCGGAGAATCGAGCGGACCTTCACCTGGCTCGTCGGCTGCCGCCGACTCGCCGAATGAAGTGACCTGTTACGGGAGGACGATGTTGCGGCCGGGTCCGCCTTCGAGGGTGTCCTTTCCGGCACCACCGAAGACGAGGTCGTCGCCGCCTTCGCCGTCCAGTGTGTCGTTGCCGGGGCCGCCGAGGACGATGTCGCGGCCGTCCCCGCCCATGGCGTGGTCGTCGCCGGGGCCGGCGTACACGGTGTCGTCACCGCCGTAACCCTCGATCATGTCGTCGCCCCGGCCGCCCCACATCCGCTGGTTGCCGCTGTCGCCCATCAGGTGGTCCGTGCCGTCGCCGCCGTGCAGGGCCGCGGGTCCCATGACCATGTCGTTCCCCGCGTCGCCCAGCACCGTGCGTGCGGTGTGAGCGTGCAGTTCGTCGTCACCGGGGCCGCCGCTGACGGTGCCGATCCCGGGGGTGAAGGCGGCGATCGTGTCGTTGCCGTCGCCGAGGAAGACGTCGATCCTGTCGGGCCGGGGGCTGTCGGCGGGCAGTTCGCAGACGACGGAGGTGGTGTCCTCGGGTCTGGAGTACGCACAGTGGTTGCCCGGTTCGAGCGGGACCACGTCGCTGAAGCCGATCCGCCGGATCCCGTCGCTGGTGTACATGGAGAATACGTTGAGGTTGTTGGTCTGTCCTGCAGCGGCGGTGAAGACGATCGACTGAGTTGCCCAGTCGGCTCCGACGCGGGCCTTCGCCTCGGCGGCGGTGGCGGTGGCGGCGGCGGCGGATGCCGGGCCGACGGCGAGGCCGGCGGTGAACAGGGTCACGGCGACCGCGCTGACGGTGGCTCGGGTTCGGTTCATGAGACCTCATCTCGGTGGAGTGCCGGTGGACCGAACTGCTTGGCGTGGTGCTGCCGGGGACGGGGCGGACCCGGTCGTGAAGGTAGTCTCCCCGGCCGGCCCGGATCCGCAAGACCGCGGATTGATGCGGCGTCATGGTAAGCCGATGTCGCTCCGGAAGTGATGGTCGGGCTTCTTCGGCCGGGCATGTTCCCGGTGCGCCGTGGCAGGTCTGCCGGCTCGATCCCGGCTCGGCGAAGACGAGTCGGTCGACGCAGTCGATGGTTGGGGTGGTCGGAGGAGCGGAAGGCGACTGCCCGGGTGTGGGCGGAGGGCTCGGCGGGGGAACCGCCGGTGGGGAACTGGCGACGGCCGAGCCGCAGCCCGTGCCGCCCGCTCGCCGCGGGGCAGCCCTGTTCGGAACAGCCGTGTCGGCAAGTGTGGAACGGCCCCGGGCGTGATCGGCCAGGTCTCTTCTCCATGGCCTGGCTGGCGGTCTACCGGGAAGTGTTCCGGCGCCTGGTCCGCGAGCGATTTGGGGCCGCGGCGGCGGCCCAGGTGAGTCGGAGCGCACCGGGACTGATCCGCGTTGCCGGCGGCTTCCCTCGCCACGGCATCCATCCTCCGGCGCCGTCGGTTCGGATCGGAGGAGTGCGCACGTTCCCGCCGCGTGCCATCGGCCGCGTTTCCCGCCCGATGCGCCATGCGGTCGCAGCTCCCACCAGGCGTTTTGCCCGGCGAGGCCGACTCGGGTGTACGGAAGCGCACCGTCGGTGCCTGGGATCTCGCGTGGTGCGGAACCGGACAGCCCTCACGCCAGGACCAGGTCCCGTTGCCGTGCCGCGGGTGCCCCTCCCCGGTGTCGCCTCGCACGCCGGCCCGGGCCGCATCCTCGTTTTCGGTCCCGGGAACGGTTCTGACTTCCGGCCCACGGCAGATTCCCTGCTCGCCACCCACCCCTGTGATCAACTTCGTATGTTTCATTGACATTTCACTTGGAAGTCGTATCGTTGGGAGCGCTCCCATTGCAGCCTTGCAACTGGAAGGATCTCCCCCCACATGCGTAAACAGAGTCCGTTAAACGGGCGTTCGCGGTTGTCCCTCCGCCGGCCTCTCCAGGCGCTCGTCATGGTGTTCGCCGTGGTTGTCGGCGCACTGACCTGGACGGCCCCCGCCCAGGCTCACGGCACCATCGTCAACCCCGCCTCCCGCGCGTACCAGTGCTGGAAGACATGGGGCAGCAACCACACGAGCCCGGCCATGCAGACCGAAGACCCCATGTGTTATCAGGCGTTCCAGGCCAACCCTGACACCATGTGGAACTGGATGAGCGCGCTCCGCGACGGCCTCGGTGGCCAGTTCCAGGCGCGGACCCCCGACGGGACGCTCTGCAGCAACAACCTCTCCAGGAACGCCAGCCTGAACAAGCCCGGGCAGTGGAAGACGACCAACGTCAGCAACAACTTCACGGTCCAGCTGCACGACCAGGCGTCCCACGGTGCCGACTACTTCAGGGTCTACGTGAGCAAGCAGGGCTTCAACCCCAAGACCCAGACCCTGGGCTGGGGCAACCTCGACTTCATCACGCAGACCGGCCGCTTCGCCCCGGCGCAGGACATCAGGTTCAACGTCAACACCTCCGGGTACAGCGGACACCACATCCTGTTCGTGATCTGGCAGGCCTCGCACCTCGACCAGGCCTACATGTGGTGCAGCGACGTGAACTTCGGCTGAGCCGGAGAGCGCCGCGCACGACACCGGCCTCTGCCGGGCGCCGGTGACCGCCGCCCGGCCGACCGAGCCCCGTCGGGGCAGGGGACCCATGTGGCACCCTGCCTCGACGGGGCTCCCTGCGCTCCCGGTGTGGACACACCCGATCGCGCGGCAGTCGCACGGCACCGGCTCCCCACCGTCTCGTCATACGCCTCCGACGCTCAACGGCCATGGAGGATCCTCGGCGCCGTCAGCCCGCCGGGGCGTATCGCGTCGCCCGGCGTACCTCCCCGGTCGCCGGCAGCTCCCGGAAACCTCATGCCCTCACCGAAGCCCCCTCCCGGAGCACGCCTCACTCGCGACAGGGGGAACGATTGCCGGTGACGGGACGGCTGATCGTTCGCCGGCTGTTCTCTATTCGCTCTCACCAGGCAACTGGTTCCAAGGGAGTGTGGTCATCCTGTCTGTAATAGGCGCGCACCAGCGAGATTCTGGCGACTCGCCGGCCTTCTGCCACTGCTTGCTCCGCAGCCTTCCGCCCGGTGAAGGCCCGCTGTTCTCGTCCGTACTCCTCGTGAGGCTCGATACTGGGCGGGGTGTCCAGGAGGCGAAGCTCGCCACTGTCCTGGACCAGCGTGACGACGAGACGGTCGTGAGTCTGGGGGGAGCGGTACTCGTACCGTTCGGAGGTGCGCGCGAAATCAGGAGGGAACGGCGCCCGTGAACCGATCCACCGGTCGCCATCGAGGGCCTTTCCCCATGCCTCACCAACCGTCCGCGGGTCGCCGTCGAAGACGACATACCGCTCCAGCCGCCACTGGCAGCTCAGCGGGCCGGCGGACTCCCCTTCGAAGGGGACGTGACGGAGGCAGTGGTCCACGGCCGCGGCGCCGAGTTGCCGCGGTGCGCCCGGAAGGACGTCGACGACCTCCTCCAGGCGGCGTTCGGCCTCCGCCTTCGCACTGCGGCTAGCCGTCTCGATCTCACCGGTCTGCGACAGGGCGGCCATCGGCAAGCCCGCCACCTGCACGTAGCCGTACCACCACGCTGTGGCTAGACCCGCCGGCACAGCCACCATCATTCCCGCACCGACTATCCGGCGTCGCACCTGTGGACTTGTCCTTCTTGCCATACCGAGACTCTCCCAAGCCCATGTCACTGAAGAGCAACGAATCTGTCCGAGACCGGCAGCCGGTGCGGCCCTGGTGGAGCAGTGCGTTGGCGACCTCCCGCATCGCGTACCGGCCCTGACGGCCGCTGACCGAGGGATGCGCGGCCTTTTGTGCGGTGATCACCGGCTCGATCAGCCCCCACCGGGCGTCGGATGAGTCGCTCGGGTGGGGCTTGCGTTCACTCACCTGATCACATCAACAGGCCGGCGGCTACGGACCGACGGGTTCCGCCCCACCCCCACATCGTCAGGTGACAGCAGAGCCATCCAAAGTCTCACAGACCGCCCTCTTCCGGGGCGGCAACGCGACCACAGGAGATGTTGAGGATGAATGTCGTTTTCAGATAGTGTTCGGGTCGCCCAACGAACAGGAGAACCGTCATGGCCGTGCCCAAGCGGAAGATGTCCCGCAGCAATACCCGCCACCGTCGCGCCCAGTGGAAGGCCCGCACCCCGCAGCTGGTGCCGATCACGGTGGACGGGGTGCCCCATCTGGTGCCGCAGCGCCTGGTCAGGGCGTACGAGCGCGGTCTGCTGCGCCCCCAGGGCTGAGAACGGCATGGCGTACGGGCGGCTGCCGGAGACCGAGGGGTACGGCGTCTCCTCCACCGTCTTCCGCTCCGGCAGGCCGTTCCACTCCGAGAGGCCGTGGTCGTTCGTGGCCGAGGGGCTCGACAGTGGGAGGTTCGGGCGGGCCCTGTGCTCCAAGGGCTTCTTCCACCTGGTGTCCCACCCGCATGTGGCCGGGCTGTGGTCCCAGGCCGGCTCCGTCGCCCGCTTCGAGCCCTCCGGTGTTCGTGAGACAGGGGACGGCCGAGGGCGGGAACCGGTGTTCGTCGGCACCGACTTGCGCGCCGATGAACCGCGGGCCGCCCTGTCCGTGTGCCTGACGGCCGACGGCGAGGCGCCTCCGCTCCACGATCCGTTCCCCGCGTGGGACGCCTACGGCATCGGCGACGCCTGCGACCACGACCACCGGCAGCGGCTGCCGGTGGCGTGAGGGCTCCGGGTCGGGCGGTGGTGCGGCCACGGCACCGACCGACCCGGTCCTCTTCCTCCGTCGCCTACCGGAGCCCCTGCCGGCCGGACCGCCGGGACCGGTCCGTCCCGGCTTTCCGGGCCGGCGCCGGCCTTTCGCCGCGCCGTGCCGCGCTGGAGCCCCCACAGCGCTCATCGCCGTGCCCACGGCGCTCATCGCCATGGTGACGGCGGCCTTCTCGCCTTCGCTCCGCGCGCCCTCCGGCTCGGAGCGCGCCGCACCGCGGTGACCGAGGCGCCATGCCGCCCGGGGCGCACCGGAGGAGCGCACCGGCCGTTCCCTTCGTGGTGGAGCGGCGGCCGCTCCACCACGAAGGGGTCTGTCACCAGGAGGACTTGGTGACCCCGGGAAGGAAGCCTGCGTGGGCCTGCTGCCGCATCCGCACCCGGGAGAGTCCGAACCTGCGCAGGTGGCCGCGCGGTCGGCCGTCCACGGCGTCGCGGTTGCGCACCCGGGTGGCACTGGCGTCGCGCGGTTGGCGCCGCAGCTCGGCCAGGGCGGCGGCCCGCTCTTCCTCGGTGGAGGAGGAGCGGCGGAGGATTTCCTTCAGCTCCGCGCGCCGGGCCGCGTACCGGGCGACGGTCGCCCTGCGCTTGTCGTTCTTGGCGATCTTGCTCTTCTTGGCCATCAGACCCTTCCTCCCCGGGCGCGGATGCGGGCGACGGCGGCCTCGATACCGATGGCGTCGACGGCCTTGATGCCCTTCGCGCTGAGGGTGAGGCGGACGTGGCGGCCCTCGCCGGGCAGCCAGTACCGCTTGCGCTGGATGTTGGGGTCGAAGCGGCGCGAAGTGCGCCGGTGGGAGTGGGAGATCTTCTTGCCGAAGCCCGGCTCGGCGCCGGTGAGCTGGCAGTGGGCGGACACGGGGGTTCCTTCCTCTCGGTGAGCGGCTCCCTTTTCGACAATGGAAACCATTGTCATATACTAGCGGTCATGGCACGCAGTGAACTCCGCCCGGTCGTCAAGCTCCGCTCCACCGCGGGGACCGGCTACACCTACGTCACCCGCAAGAACCGCCGCAACGACCCCGACCGCATGGTCCTGCGCAAGTACGACCCCCTCGTCCGCCGGCACGTCGACTTCCGCGAGGAACGCTGACCCGCACCGGCTCCCACCCCTCCCGCACGGCCCCGAAGGACACCACTGTGAAACCCGGAATCCACCCCCCGTACGGCCCCGTCGTCTTCCGCGACCGGAGCGCCGGCTTCGCCTTCCTCACCCGCTCCACCATGACCAGCGACAAGACCATCGAGTGGGAGGACGGCGCCACCTATCCCGTCGTCGATGTCGAGATCTCCTCGGCGAGTCACCCCTTCTACACCGGCACCCAGCGGGTGCTGGACACCGCCGGACGCGTCGAGCGGTTCGAGCGCCGCTACGGAAGGCACGGGAAGCGCTGATGGCGGCCGGCTGCGCGCTCCCCGTGGTGGTCGTCGCCGGACTGCACTCCGACGCCCGTCGGCAGACCGTGGAGGGGCTGCTGCGGACCGTGTCGGACAGCGTGGCGCTCCACCACGACCTGTCCACCGCCGCCGAAGGCGTGGTGACGCTCACCGTGCGCGACGCCTCGGGCGAACTGTCCCGCGGTGAGGCTCCGCTGGTCAACGACTGCGCATGCTGCGCGCTGCGCGAGAATCTCGTCCCGGAGCTGGAGCGGCTGGCCGCCGCCGGCACGGTCCGGCTGGCCGTCGTCGAGCTGTGGGACTCCGTCGAGCCCAAGGGCATGGCCGAGGTGATCGCCGCCCACGGCCACGGCGCCCTGGAGTTCGGCTGTGTCGTCACCGCCGTCGACCCCGCCCTCGTCCTGCCCTGCCTGGCGAACGGGGACGACCTGACCGAGGTCGGCCTCGCCGCGGCCACCGCCGACCGGCGCACCGTCGCCGACACCTGGGCGCGGCAGATCGAGTACGCGCCGGTGCTGGCCCTCGTCGACAACCCGGAGGCCGACGAGGAGGACCACGCCCTCCTCGCCCAGCTCCACCCCACCGCCCGCCGGATGGCCGCCGATTCCCCGGAGCTGGCCGAGGCGGCCTTCGGCGGCTTCGACGTGGCGATGGCCGCCGCCGCGCAGCACCCCGCCTGCACCCTGCTGCCCCAGGACGCGGAGGAGGCCGGGGTGGGCACCCTCGTCTGGCGCCGCCACCGCCCCTTCCACCCCGAGCGTCTCTACGAGGCCCTCGAAGACCTCGCCTGCGCCGCTGCCCGCAGCCGCGGCCGCTTCTGGCTCGCCGACCGCCCCGACACCCTGCTGGCCTGGGACTGTGCCGGCGGCGCGCTCTGCGTCGAGAGCGCCGGCCCCTGGCTGGCGTCCCTGCCCGACGCCGCCTGGGAGATGGCCGATCCCGTCCGCAGGGCGGCCGCCGCGTTGGACTGGCACCCCGAACACGGCGACCGCTGCCAGCACCTGGTCTTCACCTCCCCCGGCCTGGACCGTGAGGGCCTGGCGGGCCTGCTCGACTCCTGCCTGCTCACCGACGCCGAGTACGCCGCCGGGCCCGAGGCCTGGAGACGCCTCCCGGCCGCCTTCGACCCCCTGCTGGACCCGGCCTGAGCCGGACCGGCACCGACCCGAGAGAACCGAGGAACCCCATGCCCCGCCGCCCCGATCCCCGCGGACAGGTCAGGCCCCGCCCCAACCCCCTGGACGCCGCCGGAATCACCTACATCGACTACAAGGACACCGATCTGCTGCGGAAGTTCGTCTCCGACCGCGGCAAGATCCGCAGCCGCCGCGTCACCCGCGTCACCGCCCAGCAGCAGCGCCGGCTCGCCCGCGCGATCAAGAACGCCCGGGAGATGACCCTGCTGCCCTACTCGAGCCGATAGCCGGCGTCCACCTCACACGGGGACACCGGCCCTCCACCGGTGCCGGGCCGGTACCTGCTCCCTGCGGGTACCGGTTGTGCCGCAGCGGCTGTCAAGGCGCCGACGACGCGTTCGACGCGGCTCGCGTGTCCCTGCCGCAGGGGCTCGCCTGCCGTCCCGACCCTCCGCGGCGCCCCCGCCCCGCGGCAGTGGCGCCTCCGGCCGGGGGCGCTGGGCGGGGGATGCTCAGGCTGCCGGGGTGTTCAGCACGTACTCGCGCGAGGCGTGGACCTCGCGGCGCAGGGCGGGCAGGTCGATGTCGAGGACGTGGCCGTCCCACTTGCGTACCTCACCGTTGACGAGGACGGCGCCGATGTTGCGGGCGTCGGAGCCCAGCACGACGGTGCCGACGGGGTCGTTGAGCGGCATGTTGTTGAGGTCCTCGGCCCGGACGACCAGCAGGTCGGCCTTCTTGCCCGGGGTGAGCGAGCCGGTGACGCCCTCCAGGCCGTTGGTACGGGCACCCTGGAGGGTGGCGAAGTCCAGGACGTCGTGGGTGGTGATGCGGGCGGGCTGCCCGTCGGTGCCGTGGGCGGCGTTGACGGCCCGCATCCGCTGGATGGCGTGCAGGGTGCGCATCTGCGTGAACATGTCGCTGACCAAGGCGACTTCGACGTCGATACTCAGTCCGGGGCGGATGCCGGCGGACAGGGCCTCGTCGACGGCGGGGATCGCGGTCTCCAGACCGATCTGGGCGTCGGAGGTGGGGGCGAGGGCCACGGTGGTGCCGGTCTCCCCCATGACCTTCCACGCTTCGGGGGTCAGCCCGGTGGCGTGGATGAGAGTGACGTCGGGGCCGAGGATGCCGTGTCCGGCCCAGCGCGGGATCGCCTCGGAGGAGGATGTGCCGAAGACCGCGTCCACGCTCACCCCGATGTCCAGGTCCTTCGCGACGCGGGCGAGTTCGGGACCGTAGGCGAGTGCCGGGCCGGCGATCTCGTCGGTGGCGAGCGTCGCCAGGCGCAGGGTCAGCAGCTGGTCGTCGCTGCCGAAGTACCGCTCCTTGAGGCGGGTCAGGTCGCCGGGCCACTGCCTGTCCCAGTCGCCGAAGTGCGGGCCCATGGAGGCGTGCACGCCGCGGATGCCGGTGTCGCGGAGGGCCTCGACCGCGGCGTCGGAGTGCTCGGGGGTGCGGGAGTTGTGGGAGAAGTCGAGCATGGTCGTGATGCCGCCGTCGATCGCGGTGAGGGCGGCCAGCTTGGTGCCGGTGTACATGTCCTCGGGCCGGTAGACCGTGGCGTAACCGGCCAGGGTGGACACGACGTAGGCGCCGAGGTCGTCGACGTCCGGCATGATGCGGCGCAACTGGGCCTCCCAGGCGTGCCGGTGGGTGTCGACGAAACCGGGGCTGAGGACGGAGCCGGTGGCGTCGACGGCCACGGCGTCGCCGGCGTCGATGTTCGGACCGATCGCGGTGATGGTGTCGCCCTCGACGAGCAGGTCGGCGTCGTGCAGGACACCGAGGGCGGGGTCCATGGTGACGATGGTCGCGCCGGTGAACAGGATGCGCCGTTCGTGTGCGGGGCGGCGTCGGAGCCGGTCGAGGACGGCGGCGCTGGTGGTGTCGTTGACGTTGTTCATGGGGAATCTGCTTTCCGTGGCTCTCGGGGATGTGCGGGCGCGGCCGACGGTCAGCTGCGCTTCATGACGTAACTCGCGTGGTGCAGTTCGTCGGCCTCGAACTTCCCGTAGGCCCAGAAGCCGAGGTCGTCCAGGTAGTCGATGCGGTCGCCGTCGATCCAGAACCGGCCCTGATAGGCGTGGGGGCGGCCGCCCCGGGTCTCGTCGTAGCGGCCGTCGGCGGTGAGTTCCTGGTGCAGGAAGTCCTCCCGGTCGATCCAGACGCCGAGCCGTGGGTCGCCGGTCAGGTCCGGTGCGGCGGGGATGCCCGTCTCGGGGGCGGTGGGCCTGCCGGGGGCGTCGGTGCCCGCCCACAGGACGGGCCGGCCGGCCGCGACCAGCGCGCGGACTCGTTCCGGGCGGGACACGAGGGTGGTCACCGCGCTGGGCACATCGGCGGCGAGCTCGTCGGGCACCACCAGGAAGTCGGCGGTGTTGCCCGGTGTCAGCGTCGCGACGTACTCCGAGCGTCGGCCGCGCCCGCCGACCAGGGCGGCGGTGTCCACGACGGCGGGGACGACGGTCGTGCCCGTGCAGTCGACGACGATGGCGTTGTCGTCCTGTGCCGCGGTGACGATGGCGGGGCCGACGCCCACGATCAGGGAACCGACGAGCAGGACGTCGGCACCGGTCACGGTCCCGATCAGCGGGTCCATCGTCACGATCCGGGCGTTGGTGAACAGGACCGGACGGCCACCGTCGTTCGCGACGATCTCGTCGAGGGCCTTTCGGTTCCAGTCCACGGTGTCGGTGTCGGTGTCGGTCATGGTGTTCCTCAAGGGGAGTCGGCTCATCGGTCGGTCCGACGAGCGAAGCGGGTGCCCATGCGGGCGGGGGAAGCCGCTCGGTGATTGCCGCGGCCGCACGACCACCAGGTTCGTCGCCGTGCGCAACCGGAACCAGGCCGCTGTGTCCCCGGGTGTGCGGCACCCAGGGTCGGCCCCCTGCCCACGGTGGCGTCCGCGGACGGACACACCCGTCGGGAACCACTGCCAACGGCCGCTACGTCGAGGCTCGCGGGCAGCGCCGGAGCGCCTACACCGGCCGGTACACCGCCACCGGTGACATCCGCGGCGGGACCCGGGACGTTCTGCGGTCGGGGCTCCTCGGCCGGGCGTTCCCGAACTCCCCGGTCCGCGCACCACCGGCCAACGCGGGTCAGGCGCCGCTCCGCCACCGGTCGAGCGACCGCCGGGTGGCGAGCGTGTCGGGGTGGGCCTCGCCCAGCACCCGCGTCTGCTCCGCCGGCAGGTGGGTCAGCTCGGCCACGGCGCCCGCCGCGTCGCCCGACCGCCCCAGCCAGTAGGCCTGCCGGCCATGGGGGGTGAAGACCCCGAGGTGGTCCGGCCCGTGCAGCGGGTGGATCAGCGGATCGTCGTACGGGGTGAAGGACCCGGTCTTCTGCCGGTGCAGCTCGCGTAGCTGGTCGCGCAGCAGTTCGCCCAGCGGCGCGGGGCGTGTGGTGAACAGGTCCATCAGGTTCCGGCCTCGGGGATCGTGGCCGTACAGCTGCGCCTGGTCGCGGAGGAGATCGGCCGGCACCGCGGCGGCCCCGCCGGGTCGCCCGCCTCGCCCCGCCAGTGCGCCGGCCGCGATCGTGTCTCGAAGGACGCGAGGACGCCGTCGCCCGGGGCGTGCGCTGCCCGCTGCTCGGTCGCCACCGCGGCCAGTTCCGCCGCGGCTCCCGGCGCGTCCCCGGCCACTCCCCGCCAGTGGGCGGCCTCTCCCCGGGCGAGGAGGGGGCGCGTGCGCACGGGGCCCGTGCCGGCGGCCGGCCTCGCCGGCCGGCCAGGTGAAGTGACGCCGTGCGGCCTCCGCGTCGCCGTGCCGCCCCAGCAGCCGGGGCACGTCGATCAGGACGCCGTGCACACGCGTGTCCGGCGGGGGGCCGAACAGCCGGTCCAGATCACCGGCCGCCGCGGACTGCTGTCGCGCCGAGGCCGGCCGAGCAGCGCGGTCTCGTGACGGCGCACCAGTTGTTCGCCGACCGGAGCGACACCCCACCGGAGGCCGACGCCGTCCACAGGGTCGTGACCGCGGTCGTCGCCGGCGTCGTGCGGGAGTCGGGCCGTGAACGGCCCCGGTGCCGGCCGGCTTCCCGCGGGAGCCGCGCCGCCGTCGCGCACATCCGACGGTGGCCGGTCGCCGTCCGCGGGTGCAGTAGCATGACGGCGCTCGGGCGCGGTGGGCCGCGGGTGGTCCGCGCGGCCGGCGCGGTGATGTTCGAGACGGAGCCACGGAGACCGACGACACGATGCCCTCCCGTCAACCGCCTCCGTCCCGACGACCGGGAGCCCGCGCCGGGATCGTGGACCTCTTCGCCGGTCCCGGTGGACTGGACGTGGCGGCCCACCGGTTGGGCGTGCCCGTCGTCGGCGTCGAGTGGGACGAGGACGCGTGCGCCACCCGCCGAGCGGCGGGGCTGCCGACGGTCGAGGGCGATGTGCGACGCCCGCACGAGGCGAGGTCCTGGTACCGGTGCGAGCCCGCGGACCTGGCGGACGCCACCGTCCTGGCGGGCGGGCCGCCGTGCCAGACCTACACCGTCGCGGGGACCGGCGCCGGGCGTCGGGCCCTGGAGGAACTGCGCGGTCTCGTCAAGCGCATGGCCGTGCGCGAGGACATCACCGCCGAGCTGGCCGGGCTGGACGACGAACGCACCGGGCTGGTGCTCGAACCCCTCAGGTGGGCCCTCGCCGCGATCGACGACGGTCGTGCCTACGAGGCGGTCGTACTGGAGCAGGTGCCGGCCGCGCTGCCGGTGTGGGAGGCGGTCGGCGAGGTCCTGACCGGCGAGGGGTACTCGGTGGCCCACGGTGTGTTGCGGGCGGAGGAGTTCGGGGTGCCGCAGACCCGGCGCCGTGCCATCCTGATCGCCCGCCGCGACGGCACGGCCGCGCTGCCCGAGGCGACGCACCGCCCGTACCGCAAGGGCGTTCCCCGCTCGGACGGGGCTTCCGCCCGGAAGCCGTGGGTGTCGATGGGCGAGGTCCTCGACCGGCCCGGTCCGTTCGTGGTGGTCTCCAACTACGGCACCGGCGGCGACCCCAGGGCCCGGGGGCGGCGCCGGTCGACCGAACCGGCCGCCACCGTCACGGGGAAGATCTCCCGCAACCGTGTGGTGGGCCCCGACGGCGTCGAGGAGCCCCGGTTCAGCTTCTCCGAGGCGGGGCGGTTGCAGACCTTCCCGGCGGACT
Source organism: Streptomyces taklimakanensis (assembly GCF_009709575.1). Taxonomy (NCBI): domain Bacteria; kingdom Bacillati; phylum Actinomycetota; class Actinomycetes; order Kitasatosporales; family Streptomycetaceae; genus Streptomyces; species Streptomyces taklimakanensis. The sequence goes on along the minus strand of NZ_WIXO01000001.1, from coordinate 688,888 downwards.
ACCCGTGGCGGGGCCGCGCCGTCGCCCAGCAGATAGGCAACGCCATTCCGCCGCGCCTGGCCCTGCACGTCCTGTCCGCAGCACTGGGGCTGGGCGAGGAGGAACGGGACGGGCACCTGGCGGCGTTGGACTCGGCCACGCGCGGCGAGACCTCCTGGGCGACCTGACGGTCCCACCGGGTGGGAGCGGCGGCGGGACGGGCGGGCCCGTGCGGGGGCGTGCCGCCTCCACCGGGTCCCGGCCGGACGGGGGCGTGCCGACGCTCCGACGGGTTCTCAGGCTCCGGGCCCGCCGCCGCGTCTCTCCGCCACCAGCGCGGCGATCCTCGCCGCGGCCTCCGCCGGGTCCTCGTGCTCCCAGACCCGCACCGCGGCCCAACCGGCGTCCGCCAGCCGGGCGTCGGTGTCGAGGTCCCGGGTGCGGTTCCCCTCGATCTTCCGGCGCCAGAACTCGGCGTTGTTCTTCGGCCAGGTCGCGTGCTGCGGGCAGCCGTGCCAGAAGCAGCCGTCCACGAACACCGCGACGCGGGCCGGCCCGAACACGATGTCGGCCTCCCGCCGCACGCCCTTCACCGGCCGCCGGTGGACCCGGTACCTCAGGCCGGAGGCGTGCAGGGCCCGTCGCAGTGCCAGTTCCACCTCGGTGTCGCGGCTCCGCTGCCGGCTCATGCGGGCACGGGTCCGCGCGGTCGTCTCCAAGCGCCTCACGCGCCCATTCTGCCGATCCGCTCCGGCCCCGGGGGCACGGGCCGCGACCGTCTCCGCGTCCCGGCGGGCTGCCGGTCCGCGTGGCGTGGATCCGTCGGCCCCGACAGGTCGGCGACGGGGCGGGCCTGTCGGAGCTCCTCGGTTCTCCGGAGACGCGGGACGGGCTCCGAATGGCCGAAAAGGAGCTGTGAGGATTCTTGCCGGTGACCACCGGCACACCTACAGTCATGCTACTCGCCGGTATTGACATGTCCACTAATACCGGATGGCCCCCGTGCGCGATCCACGGCCGCGGGTGGAGCCGCACCACCGAGCACAGATCCGACGAGCCACCGATCCGTCGCAGTTCGATGCCAGAGGCGCGTCCGCGGGCGTCGCGGACCGCCGGAGGGGTGTGTGATGAAGGACGTTCAGGAAAGACCCGTCACCGGCCGTGTCGGATGGCGCCGGTTCGCCGCCGTGTCCGTGCCCGGCTTCGCCGTCACCGGAGCGCTGGCCGTCGCCCTGGCCCAGGGCGCGCTCGCGGCGTCGTTCGCGGTCTCCGGGCAGCAGTTCAAGGTCTCCGCGGAGCGGCTTGAGGGAACCGGTTTCGTCCAGTACGGAAGTGTGGACGTCAACGCCCGCGAGGACCTGCTCCCCGTGGCCGTGACCGGCATCAAGGAAGCGGACCTCCACGGCCTGTGCCAGTCGGTCGTCACCACCCTGCCCCTCCTCGGGGACATCTCGCTGAACCTGACCGCCGGCAAGAAGAAGCCGGTCGAGGCCACCGACCTGTTCGTGGACGCCACCCAGCTCTCCGGCGACGCGTCCTTCGAGAACATCGAGATCGGCCGTGACGCCTCCACGCTCGACAAGGGCCCCGAAGGCGCCCAGGGCATGCAGGACGCCTTCTCCCAGCAGGCCGACACCATCGAGATCTCCGACCTGAGGCAGGTCGCCTGGGCCACCAACGCCGGGACCTTCAAGCTCCCCGGCCTGAGCATGAAGATCACCCGGGGCAAGCGCGAATGCTTCTGAGGTGGCGGCGCTGGCGTCGCGGCAGGCCCTTCTGGGGCGGACTGATCACCGTCGTCGCGGGCGTGGAGATCGCCGTCATCCCCCTGGCGCCGATGAAGGTGATGCTGCATCAGGGGGTGGCGGGGGCCGGGTCCGTCCTCCTGGGCGCCGTCATGGTCGTGATGGGACTGTCGGCCTGGTTCGCGCCCCAGTACCGCTCGCTCGCCGGAATCCTCACCGCCATGGTCGCCGCGACGGCCCTGGTGCTCTCCAATCTCGGCGGCTTCCTGATCGGGACGGTCGCCGGTGTCATCGGCGGCGCGATGCTCTTCGGCTGGCAGCCGGACGCACCGCCGTCCCCCCACCCCTCGCCCCAACCATCAGAGGAGACAGTGTGACGCACCGTTCGCCAACCCCCTCCACCCTCCGCCGTGCCGCCCGCGGAACGGTCGCGGCCGGCGCCGGACTGGCCGCCGCGGCCGCCCTGGCGCTGGCCGGGACCGGGACCGCGACGGCTCGGCAGGCCGTCGCGGGCTCCACCACGGTCGGCCCCGCCGGCCACTACTTCGCGGCCGACCTGACCGGCAACGCCACCTTCAAGGCGGGCAGCGTGACCGTGACCTGCACGGTCTCCAGTTCCCGGCCCACCTCGCCGACGGGCACCGACGACGCCAACCGGATTCCGGACGCTCCGGACAACAGCAACGCCGCGGGCCCGGTCGGCGGTCCGCTCAACGCGCCCACCTACGGTTCGTGCCGGACCAGCATGCCGGGCGTGTGGGCCACCATCACCACCTCCGGCTCCTGGGGCGTCTCCGTCCGACACGGCGACCCCTCCACCGCGAGCCTGGCCATGCCGCGGGGCGGCTTCGTCCTGAAGACCAGCGGGCTGGCCAACTGCACGGTGACCGCGGCCCCCGACGGCGGTGCCACCGTGGCGGGCGGCTGGACCAACGGATCGCCCTCCAAGCTGTCCTTCGTCAACGCCGCCGTGCCGGTGGACGTCGTCGGCGGGTTCGGCTGCCCGACCAGCGCCACCAGCTCCATCTTCAACGCCGTCTACGACATCACGGACGTGACCGACCCCGCGTCGCAGATCACCGTGACCGAGTAGTCCGGCGGAGCACGGCCCCACAGGAGGGCCCCGGACGGTGACCAGGCTGCCGCCCGGGGCCCGTGCCGTGCCCTCGCGCGCTCCCGTGCGATGGAACCCCGACGACCCCGGGGTTACGGTGGAATCGAGGAGCCCAAGGCGCGTCGACGCCGAGGAGGTGCCGTCGATGCCGGACGCGGCGACGGCCGAAGCGGCCCGGACGGTCGGCATCCACGCGGATGTCGGACCCGAACCGGTCGGTCGCGCGTCCACGCGGCGATCGGCGCGTTCCCGCCGCCGCGGGCCGCTTCGGTCTTCCCCGCGGGTCCGGGCCCGGTCGGCGGATCCCCGTCCCCGTCCCGTCTCGACCCGGTCTCCGTCGCCCTTCCCGGAGGGAGGGGTCCGGCCGTACCGGCCCGTCGAGCTCCGGACCGCGTCGGCCCCACGTCACCACAGGGAGCAGACGATGACGCACACACAGGACTGGAAGGTACGCCTCCACCTCTTCGAGGACGGCGGGACGACCAAGGCGCGCGCGGTGTTGGACATCGGCGACACGGCGATCACCGGACAGGGCGTCGCACGGCGCAACCCGCACGACCGGGACATCCCGGAGATCGGCGACGAACTCGCCGCGGGTCGGGCCATGAACGATCTGGCGCGAAAGCTGCTGAGCGTCGCGCAGAGCGACATCGAGGGCATCTCGCACCCCGGTCCCTGAGCTCCGGGGTCCGGCGTTCCCCGAGCGGTCGCCGGTGTCCGGCCGTGGGGCGTCGGGGTCGAGTGTCTTCCCCCGCCCGAACGGAGGCGGGGGAGAGGGAGGACGACACCGTCGAAATAATGTGCCAAGCAGATCATATGGCGAACCAGGGAGGGCGGAACGCCGCCTCCTGAAGAAAGCGACCCCACGAACGCCGGGCGAGGGCGGAGGGTTCTCCCGCCCCGCCCGTATCCCCCACCCACCGGGGTACCCGGCATCGGCCCGGAGTCGGGGCGGACCACCGCTCCCGGGAGTGTTGGAGGTGCATGGCCCATGACCCGCACCGTCACCGTGGGGCTGGACGGATCACGCGAGAGTCTGGCCGCGGCGCGCTGGGCGGCCCTGGAGGCGACGCGCCGCGGACTGCCGCTGCGGATCGCACAGGTGTGGGAGACCCGCGCCCACCCGCCTGTGGACCCCCGGGCGCAGGAGCGGTGGGAGCGGATCCCGGACGAGGTGACGGCCGAGCTCGTGCGCCGGCATCCAGGGCTGGAGGTGGTGGTCGACCGCCTGGCCGGGCGTCCGGCGGAGGTGTTGCGGGACTCCGTGGACGAGGCCGAGGTGCTGGTGCTGGGGAGCCGCGGCAGGGGGGCGCTCGCGGGTTTCCTGGTCGGTTCCGTGGCGTTGTCGACGGTGGCCCACGTCGCGTGTCCGGTGGTGCTGGTGCGGGCCGGCGCCGAGGGCGAGGAGATTTCCGCCGAGCCGGCGGGGGACGTGGTGGTGGGGGTGGACCTGACCAGGCCGCACGAGGAGGTCGCGGCGTTCGCGTTCGGCGCGGCCGATCGGCGCGGGGTGGTGCTGGAGGTCCTCCACGGTTGGGACCCGCCGCCGGTCTACGGCATCAGCCCGGTGGCGGTCGGCCCGCACCTGCTGGACGACCTGGCCGAGGAGAAGGCTCTGGCGCTGGAGAACGCGGTGCGGCCCTGGCGGGAGCGGTACCCGGACGTGGAGGTCAGGACCCGGGCGGTGATCGGACGGGTCTCGCACCACCTGCTGGACGCGTCGGAGCACGCCTGCCTGGTGGTCGTGGGTCGTCGCGGCCGCCGTTCGCCGCTGGGCTTCCACACCGGGCCGGTCACCCACGCGGTGATGCACCACTGCGCGGCACCCGTGGCGGTGGTCCCGCACGCCTGACCGGCTCACCGGTCCGGGGGCCAAGGGGCCGGCAGATCAGGCGGAAAGTGGATTTACCGGTCAGTCTGGTGGAGTGGGACGCGCACCCGCGTTCCGCCGCCGTGCGGCCGGACGGGAGGTGAGGACGATGGACGCCGGCCCCGACACCGGTGCCCGACTTCGAGGTCACGTGGCCGTCGGGGTGGACGGTTCCCGGCGCTCCGGGCTCGCCCTGGAGGAGGCGGTGACGCAGGCCGGGCGCCGCGGGGTGCCCTTGGAGGTGGTGCACGGTCGGCCCTGGTCGGTCCCCCCGAAGGGCGGGCCGGTCGGCTCGGGCGGCTGGGAGGACGGGACGCCGGACACCGCCGTGCACACCCGCTCCCCCGAGGAGGCGCGGGAGCTGGCGGAGGCGGCCGTGGCCCGGGTGCGGGAGCTGGCGCCGGGGTTGGAGGTGACGGCCTCGGTGGTGGTGGAGGACGCCGCCGACGCCCTGGTGGAGCTGAGCCGTCGGGCGGCGTTGACGGTGGTCGGCTCCCGGGGGCTGGGCGGTTTCCGGGGGCTGCTGCTGGGCTCGGTGAGCCTGCGGGCCGCCGCCCACGTGGTGGGGCCGCTGATGGTCGTGCGCGGCGAGCTGCCGCCGGAGCACGAGCGCGTTCCCCGCGGCACCGTCCTGCTGGGGCTGGAGGGCGAGGACGACCACGCCGCGGTGGAGGCGGCCTTCGAGGAGGCCAGGACCCGGGACGCCGCGTTGACGGTGCTGCACGCCTGGATCTACCACCGTCTGGCGCCGCCCGGCGAGCCGCTGATGCCCACCGGTCCGCTCCGGCAGGACATGGCCCGGATCGGGCGGAGCGAGGAGGTGCTGGTGGAGCAGGTGTTGGATCCGTTCCGCGAGCGGTACCCGGAGGTGACCGTCCGGGCCAGGACGGTCACCGGCGGTGCCGCTCGCCTCCTGGTGGAGGCGAGCGGGGAGGCGGACGTGGCGGTCGTGGCCGCCCACCGCGGACGCGGCAGGGCGGCGCTGCGGCTGGGACCGGTGGTGCACTCGCTGCTCCACCACGCCCACTGTCCGGTGCTGCTGGTGCCGGCCGTGCGCGGGGGCGGCGGTGTCGGCGGTGTAGGCGGCGGTGGAGTGCGGTGACGGTCGCGCCGACGGCGTCGCCCGCGCCCCGTCTCCGGCCGGAGCGGGGCGGCACCGAACCGGGGGGAGACGGACGGGAGCGGAAGGGGGCGACGGTGTGATCAGAGCCCTGGTGGTCGTCCTGTTGCTCGCCCACGCCCTGGTGCACCTGAGGGTCTGGGCGACGCCGGCGGATCCCGAGCATCCTCCCCTCTTCGTGCCCGGCCACTCCTGGGCGCTGGCCGTGGCCCACCTGAGCGAGGAGACCGCCAGGGCGGGTGCGGTGGGCCTGGCCTCGATCACGGCCCTGCTGTACGCCGCGGCGGGCGTGGCGCTGGCGGCGGGCCTGGGCTGGTGGGCGCCGGCGGCGGTGTTGGCGGCGGCGAGCGGGCTGGTGCTGAAGACGCTCTGGTTCAACCCCTGGTTGTCGGTGGGCGTCGCCGTCGACGCGGGGGTCGTCCTGGCGGTGACGGTGGGGTGGCCCGCCTCCCTGTACTGAGTCCCCGTGCCGAGTCCCCGGCGGCGCCGTTCGGTCAGTGGGGGGCGGGCGGGGGCACCAGGAAGTTCTCGCTCACGCGTCCCGCCAGGTGGTCCTCGACGGTGCGCGCGGTGGCGTCGACGATCTGTCCCACCGCGTCGCGGGTGAAGTACGCCTGGTGGGAGCTGACCAGGACGTTGCGGAAGGTCATCAGGCGGGCGAGGGTGTCGTCGGTCATCACCTCCAGGGAGCGGTCGAAGAAGAAGACCCCGGCCTCCTCCTCGTAGACGTCCAGGCCCACCCCGTCCAGGCGGCCCGCCCGCAGGGTCTCCACCAGGGCCTGGGCGTCGATCAGGCCGCCGCGGCTGGTGTTGACCAGGATCGCGTCGTCCTTCATCCGGCGCAGGGCGGCGGCGTCGACCACGTGGTGGGTGTCGGGCAGCAGCGGCAGGTGCAGGCTGACCAGGTCGGCTTCGGCGAACAGTCGGTCGCGGTCGACGTACTCCACGCCCAGGGCCTCGCACTCGGGGTTGCGGGCGACGTCGGCGCCGAGCAGGCGCATGCCGAAGCCCGCGGCGATCCGGGCGAAGGCGGCACCGATCCTCCCCGTGCCCAGGATCCCGGCGGTGCGTCCGTGGAAGTCGCGTCCCAGCAGTCCGTCGAGCCGGAAGTCGAAGTCGCGGGTGCGGGACACCGCTCGGGGCACCCTGCGGTTGACCGCCAGGGCCAGGGCCCAGGCGAACTCGGCCACCGAGTGGGGGGAGTAGGACGAGACGCGGGCCACCGACAGGCCCAGCCTCCGTGCCGCCTCCAGGTCGATGTTGTTGTGGCCGGTGGCGCGCTGGGTCACCAGGCGGGTGCCGCCGTCGGCCAGGGCGGTCAGCACCCGTTCGTCCAGCACGTCGTTGACGCTGCTGCACACCACCGCGCACCCGGCGGCCGTGGTGGCGGTGTCCCGGTCCAGGACCAGGTCCAGGCAGCGCAGTCGGTGTCGGCCGCGGAACGCGTTCTCCAGCAGGGGGCGCTCGTCGGCCACGACTCCGTAGGCGACGACGTCCACCGTCGTGGGCGTCCCACCGTCCGCCGTACCGCCCGTGGGTCTCTCCATCGTGCCTCCTCGTGTCCGGTCGTCCGGTCGTCCGCTCTTCCGGTCGTCCGGTCGTTCGGTTCCGGTCCGGGCGTGGGCCGTCGCCGTTGGGGGCCGGGCGCTGTGCGGACCGTTCCGCGTCCGGCCCCGGACGTCGGCGGGGAGCGGTCGGGTCCGGTCAGGCGAAGGCGGCTTCCCAGGTGTGCGGCCCGACGACGCCGTCGACCACCAGCCCGTGCCGGGTCTGGAAGCTCTCGCACACGCTCCGGGAGCGGGCGCCGTACCGTCCGTCCACCCCGATGGACCAGCCGCGGTCGCGCAGCCGCGACTGCCACACGCGCACTCCGGGGTGTTCGGTGGTCGGCGGGTGGGAGAAGTGGACGCCCGGCCAGGCGGGCGGTCCCGCGCCGGGTTCCAGCGAACCGTCCAGTACGTGGGAGGAGAGTCCGCCCGGACAGGAGGTGGGCAGGTGGTCGGCGTGCCGGTTGATCCCGTGTCCCGCGCCGCCGATGTCGCGCAGGTTGCCGATCGACCAGCGCAGGGCGTCCAGGAGTCGGTCGGTGACGGGGTCGTAGTCGGAGGGCGAGCCGCCGGTGAGCGCGCACACCGCGTACCAGTTCTGGTTCCCGGCGTCGGTGCCGTTGGCCGCGGTCCGCACTCCCGGCCCCCGACCCTCGAAGACGTGCCCGTGGACGCAGACCAGGTAGGTGTAGGCGATGTCGGCCCAGCCGTTGCCGTCCATGTGGTGGTTCTGGATGCCGCGCACCTGTCCGGCGCACGAGCCGTGGTCGGTCTGGGCGGTGCGGGAGCCGCCCACGTGGTGGACGGTGGTGCCACCGTTGCCGGGCGTGATGTTGGCGGATCGGTTGCGGGGGGCTCGGGCGCCCCACTCCGAACGGGGGACGAAGACCGTCATCGGACCTCCGTCGGGTCCGCGCCGCACCGCACTCCGGCGTTCAGGGGTTCGGTGTCGTCGTCGCAGTCCTCGGGGTAGAGGGCGGTGGGGTGGTGGGGGTGGGTGGCCGCCGGGAAGCGGTGACCGGCGGGTCCGGCCGTGAGGGCGCCCAGGGTGGGGAGGGCCGCGGCGCAGGCGGCCAGCGCCGCCGTGGTGCCGGTGATGCCGAGGAAGCCGCGTCGGTTCGGTCTGGGTGGGGTGGGGGACAACGTGTTCTCCTGCCGCCGAAGGGGTGTACCGGCGCTGGTTCGCCGCGGTGCGGGGAGGGGCCTACCCGGTCGGGGAGCGGGCAGGCTCGGCCGTCGCGGTGAACAGTGCGGGGCTCGATGCGGACCGACCGGACGGTATGCAAGAGGCGGGTCGCGGGGTTAGGCTCCTGCCGGATGTCCGGTCCGCCGCAGTCGGCTGCGGCACATCGACATGACGACAAGGAGTCACCCATGGCCGTCGACCCCTCGGGAGCCGACCTCAAGCGCATGTTGGACGAGGACCCGGGCGGTCCGGTCGTCATGCTCAACCTGCTGCGGTTCGCCCCGGACGGCAGGGCCTCGTACGAGGAGTACGGGCGTCTGCTCCAGGAGCGTTTCCTGGGTCGCTACGGGGCCCGGGTCCTGTACGCGGGGGACGGCGCGACCGCTCTGGTCGCCGAGGACGGGCAGGCGTGGGACGCGGTGCTGCTGGTGCGCTACCCCAGTCGGGAGGCGTTCAGCCGCATGGTCGCCGATCCCGAGTACCAGGAGGTCACGGCCCTGCGGACCCGGGCGTTGAGTGAGGCCGTGCTCCAGCCGACCACACCGTGGCCGGCCTACCGCGGCTCGGACGCCGAGCGGCCCTGACGTCCGCTCGGTCGCCCTCGTGCGGAGGCGGGGCGTGGGAGCGGTGTCCTCCGCGGCGGGGGTCGGGCACACCGGTCGGGGACATCGGTTCCCCCGCCGGCCCGCATGCGTCGTCCACAAACGGGTACGGCGTCCTCCTGTCACCAACGATCACAATCGATCGCGACCGACCGGATCGGGTGGACCGATCACGGACGTCGCGGAGCCGAGGAGGCCGACATGACCACGCCCGAGGAGAACCGGCCCAAGACCGAGAAGACCGACCAGGTCGTCTTCGACGAGCAGGGGCAGGAGTCCGCGCGTCGGGCCGAGGCCGCCAACAAGGACCGGGGGAACGTCGGGCGGCAACTGGAGGACGCCATGTCCGAGGCCGGTGTGGACCGCGAGGACCTCACCGGCGAGCGCGAGGACGAGGAGGGCCGGGACCGGTGACCGGCGAGAGGTGACGGACGGCCGGGGCGGGACCGCGCCTGCGGCCGTCCGTCGACACGGCTTCGGGGCGCGGCCGCAGGGGCGGCCGCGCCCCGGACGGCTGCCTCGGCGGCCGTCCGGTGGGGCTCAGCCCTTGCCGAAGACCGCCTTGCTGACGTCGTCCGGACCGTCGAAGCGGTCCTCCTTCAGCGAGGAGAGCTCCTTGACCACCTCTTCCTTCGCGCCCTTCTTCTTGGCGTGCTCCACCAGCGACGCGCGGTCGGTGGGATAGTCCACGCCGCCCAGTGCCTTCTGCAGTTCGATGGGGTTGTCGAGCTTGCCCATGGAACACCTCCCGGTTCTCGTGTGGGCCGTCTGGGTACCCGGCGGCCCCGGGAGGCATTCACGGTGGAACGGTGGACGCGGAGGGTCGGGGAGGAGCGGTGTCACGAGGCGCCGCGCGAGCCCTTGGCCGAACGGGGGGTCCGGCCGCGTCCGTGTCGCTCGGCGCCGGGGGCGGGCGTACGGCGGCCGCGCGCGGGACGACGGGAACGGCCCCGGGCACCGGACGCCTCGCGCCGGTTCCGCTCGGGTTCCGGCGCGGGAAGGGTGACGGGGACGCCGGAGGGCTCCCTCGCCCCGGTGATGAGGACGAGTTCCTCGCCGGTGGAGCGGACCGGGGTGACCCGCGGCGACACACCGGCGGCGGCCACCATGCGGTCGACCTCCCGGCGCTGGTCGGGCAGGACGAGGGTGACGACCCGGCCGGACTCGCCGGCCCGGGCGGTGCGACCGCCGCGGTGCAGGTAGTCCTTGTGGTCGACGGGCGGATCCACGTTGACGACCAGGTCGAGGCTGTCGACGTGGATGCCGCGGGCGGCGACGTTGGTGGCCACCAGGACGGTGGCCTGTCCGGCTCTGAACTGTTCCAGCGTGCGGTTGCGCTGGTTCTGCGACTTGCCGCCGTGCAGCGCGCCGGCCCGCACACCACTGGCCAGCAGGCGCCTGACCAGGCGGTCGACGGCGCGCTTGGTGTGCACGAACATGATCACGCGACCGTCACGGGCGGCGATGCGCGCGGTGGTGGCGTTCTTGTCGTCGACGCTCACCCGCAGGATGTGGTGTTCCATCGTGGTGACGGCACCCGCCGGAGGGTCCACCGAGTGGACCACCGGGTCGGACAGGAAGCGCCGCACCAGCCGGTCCACGTCGCGGTCCAAGGTGGCGGAGAACAACATCCGCTGGCCGTCGGGGCGCACCCGGTCCAGCAGATCGGTGACCTGCGGAAGGAAGCCCATGTCGGCCATCTGGTCGGCCTCGTCCAGGACGGTGGTCCGCACCTCGTCCAGCCGGCAGTGACGGCGCTCGACCAGGTCCCGCAGCCGTCCGGGGGTGGCGACGACCACCTCGGCGCCGTCCTTGAGCACGGCGGCCTGGCGGCCGATCGACAGGCCGCCCACGACGGTGGCCACCCGCAGGCGCACGGCCCGGGCGTACGGCGTCAGGGCTTCGGTGACCTGCTGGGCCAGCTCCCGGGTGGGCACCAGCACCAGGGCCAGCGGGCGACCCGGCTCGGCGCGCTGGCCGGCGGTGCGGGCGAGCAGGGCCAGCCCGAAGGCGAGGGTCTTGCCCGAGCCGGTCCGTCCACGGCCCAGCACGTCGCGGCCGGTCAACGAGTCGGGCAGGGTGGCCGCCTGGATGGGGAACGGCACGGTGACGCCCTGCCGACCGAGCGTCTCCAGCAGGGCGGCGGGCATGTCGAGCTCGGCGAACGAGGTTACCGGGGGCAGACCGGGCGTTCCGGTCGGTGTGGTGGGTTCCTCGCGCCGCGGGGCGCCGGAGCGGCCGCGGTTCCGGGACGGCGCGGACTGCCGCGCGGGGGCGCCGGAGCGGGCCGGGCGACGGCGGGGGGAACGGGGGGAGCGGACGGGGGATGTCATGGGGAAGAACCTTCCTCGGGGCGGCGCGTGCCGAGGAAGACCCCGCGGTGGAACCGGGCGGAGCATCGTGGGAACGAGCCGGGGAGATGAATCGGGTCCCGCCGCCGGGCGGCGGGGAAGCCGTGCGGTCGTCGTCGGGGCCGCGTGCGCCGGGCCGCGGTGCGGCACGGGGAGTCCGTGTGCGCGAAACGGCGGTGCGCCGGTGTCCGCGGACACGGCACAGAGCCGGGGCCCGCACCCATGGTGCGGGCCCCGGCTCTGTGGTGCTGTGTGTTCAGGAGCGTCGCGGCGTTCAGGCCGGGACGATGTTCTCCGCCTGCGGGCCCTTCTGGCCCTGCGTGACGTCGAAGGTGACCTTCTGGCCCTCCTGGAGCTCACGGAAGCCCTGGGTGGCGATGTTCGAGTAGTGGGCGAAGACGTCGGCGCCGCCGCCGTCCTGCTCGATGAAGCCGAAGCCCTTTTCGCTGTTGAACCACTTCACGGTACCGGTGGCCATGTCTTTCTCCTCCATACAGGGGCAGTGCGGGAGATCCGCACCGTGCGGATCTCCGTGTCGCCGCGTTGAGACCCCGCCGGAAGAGCCGGAAAAAACAAAGACGCCTGAAGGTCACTACCGTCAGGCGCACACAGGTTCATGGGTACCAAAACTGCAACGTGATCCAACCTAGCACACTCCCGCTCCGGAGGGGCCCCGGACGTGAGCGGTCGGACGTGGGCGCGCTCGGGTGGGGCCGAGCGCGCCCACGTCCGAGGCGGGCCGCCCGGTCGCACCGGGCGGCCCACCGGGTGCGCACCCCCCGGTGCGCGGTGCGGGGAGGCGTCAGGCGGTGTGCAGCGTCAGGCCGTACACCGACAGGATCTCGTTGACCGGCTGGAACCAGGTCTCGCCGCCGCCGGAGCAGTTGCCCCAGCCGCCCGACGTCACGCCCTGGGCCTGGTCGCCGCTGATGAACGAGCCACCGGAGTCGCCGGGCTCGGCGCAGACGCTGGTCTTGGTCATCTGGTGGACGGCGCCCTGGCTGTAGTTGACCGTCTCGTTCTTGGCCAGCACCTGACCGCAGTGCCACTGGGTGGTGGAGCCCGAACGGCAGATCGAGGCGCCCACCGGGGCCTCGGCCGAGCCGCGCACCAGCACATCGGAGGTCTTCCCCCAGCCCAGCACCACCGGCACCGTCCACCAGCCGTGGCCGGTGCTCACGAAGGCGTAGTCGTTGCCGGGGAAGGACGAACCCTGGAAGTGCCCCATCTGGGAGCCGTCCCAGCCGCGCACCGAGTCGCCGGCCCGGCCGCAGTGCCCGGCGGTGACGAAGCCGCCGTGCACCGAGAAGCCTATGGAGCACCGGGCGTTGCCGGTGTAGTACGGGTCGCCGCCGACGACACCGGCGGCGAAGGTGCGCGGCGCCTCGCCGGCGCTCTCGCGGACGGTCACCGGGCCGGCCTCGCGCGCTTCGTCGAGGAAGGCGCGCACGGCGCCGTCGCGTTCGGTCCCCTCGACCAGGTTGACCACCACGCTGTTGGACCGGGGGTCGACATGCCAACTGCTCACCCCGGAGGGGGCGGACTCCTCCTCGGCGTGGGCGTCGAGCCGCTCCTTGGCGGCTTCCAGCTCCTTCTCGCTGTGCTCGACGACCCGGGGGGCGGCCCCGGTCCGACGCACCTCGTCGGCCTTGTCGCGGCTGGTCACGCCGACGACCAGCTCTCCGGACCGGGTGTCGAACCAGGAACCGCCGAAGGCGGCGCCGGCCGCCTTCTCGGCCCGGGGCGCGATCTCGGCGGCCCGCGCCTCCCGGCGCAGCCGCTCCCGGGCCTCGTGCTCGGTCAGGCCCAGGTCGCGTTCCATGGCGTCCACCAGGGCGGGGGCGGGTTCGGCGGAGGGGGAGGAGGGGGCCGCGACGGCGGTGGACAGGCCGGTGCCCGCGGCGGTCAGGGTGCCGAGCACCAGGAGCGCGGACAGGGCGGTGCGCACACCGGAAGTACGTCTCATGACGGTTTCTCCGTTCACTGTCGCCCGGCCGGAGGGGCCGGGGTGGGGTCGGTCGACGGAGGGGCGCTGAGAGGGACGAGGTAGTGAGAGCGCTCTCAGCGGGTTCGGGGAGACTCTAGGGGCGCCGCCGAGGTCATGTCCATACCAACAGGGAGGGGCGGAGCCGGGCTCCATCCCCTCGCGGTGGTCGATTCTCCGAGGCGGAGTTGGCTGGATTATGAACCTGTTGTGAATTGAACGGTCGGTTTGGTACCGGCCGCGGTCGGTACGCTTCCCGCGCTCGACACGGGAGCGCTCCCATGAGGTCGTCGACCTGTGGGCGACAGGCGAAAACATCGCGGGAAAGCGCTCTCACCAGCAGGTACGCACGCACCGGACGGCCATGGGAGACGGTCCCGCCCGGGACCCGAGGCCGCCCCGGAGGGGCGCGTGAAGCGGATGACCGTGGTCAAAATCCAAAACGTATGTTCAACTAGAGCCCGCCAACGGACAAGGGGGCTCCTGATCCAGCGTGGTGGGACGACTGGATCCGGTGTCCGGGGGAGGGATTCTCGTCGTGGTCTTAGACCGCTTCCACAGAACGCACGAGATCGTCTGGAGCGAGGTCGCCGACGACTTCGTCACCGAGTACAGCCGGCGGATGCTGATATCGCTGCCACGCCGCGACCAGCGGGAGAACGGCGAGCTGTACATCTCCGGGTTGCTGTCGCTCACCAGTCGCAAGTCGATGCGCTCGATAGCGGCGACGGCCGGAGGCGGCGCGGCCGAGCAGCGACTGCAGCACTTCATCAGCAAGTCGTCGTGGGACTGGGGACCGGTGCGCAAGGCACTGGCCGCGGATCTGGACCGGGCGCTCGACCCGCTGGGGTGGGTGGTGAAGCCGATGGTGGTCCTCAAGACGGGCGAACACACCGTCGGAGTGACCGAATCGCTCGTCCCACGCCTCGGACGCGTCGTCAACAGCCAGCGTTCGTACGGCGTCTGGCTGACCGGTGACACACAGAGCGCCCCGGTCAACTGGCGGCTGCGGTTGTCCGGGGAGTGGCTCACCGATGCCGGGCGCAGGCGGCGCGCGGAGATCCCGGAGTGGGTCGACGCCGACGAAGGGGAGGTCCCGTCCGCGGCGGCGGTGGCGCTGGAGTTGACGCGGGGGTGGTCGCTGCGGCCCCGTCCGGTGATCGTGGACGCCCGTGAGGAGGACGCGGGGGCGTTGGCCCGGACCCTGTCGGCGGCGGAGATCCCCTTCGTGCTGCGGATCGGTGGTGCCACGCGGCTGATCTCGTGGAGTGCCGCGCGGGAGGGCAGGGCGGTCCGGTTGATAACGGCGCAGCACCTCGCCGAGGGGGCGATCCGCGGCGGGCGTCCGGCCCGGTGGGTCGGCCGTGTCGGCCCGGCCGACCGGGGCGCCCGGATCACCGGCACCGACGTCGTGCTGCCGCCCGGAGCCGGGACCCCGCCGCTGCGGCTGGTCGGCGTCCGGCGGCCGGGGGAGCGCAGGGCGCGGGAGCTGTGGCTGTCGAACATGACCGAGGTGCCGTTCGAGCTCGTCGTGCGCCTGGGCCGCCTCAGCGAACGCGTCGACCGGGACTTCGCGGAGATCAGCACCAAGGTCGGTGCGATGGACTTCGAGGGGCGCACCTTCGGAGGCTGGCACCGGCACATCACCCTCAGCGCCGTGGCGCAGGGCATCGTGACCCTGTCCGCCGCGCACGACCAGGCGGTCGACCGGCCGAGCGACGACCACCTGCAGATCGTCTGACGGCGCCGGCCCGACCACAGGAACAGCTCGACAGGGAGAGGAGTCCGGCGGCAGTGGACGCGGACGTGGTGATCGTGGGGGGCGGGCCGGTCGGCATGCTGCTGGCCGGCGAACTGGCCCTGCACGGGGTCCGTACGACCGTACTGGAGAAGGAGGTGAAGCCCTCGGGCGAGTCGAAGGCGGGGACCCTGCACGCCAGGACCGCGCAGTCGTTGCACCGGCGCGGGCTGCTGGAGGCCGTGCAACCGGGCCGGTACGTGGCCGGGCGGGCGCCGCAACGGCACGTGCCGTTCCACTTCGGTGGTCTACCGCACCTCGATCTGGCCCCGGTGGTCGAGGAGTTCCCCGCGCTGGTCGGCAGCCCGCAGGCCTACGCGGAGGCGGTCTTCGCCCAGCGCGCCGTCCGGTTGGGCGCGCAGGTGGTGCGGGGCGCCGAGGTGACCGACGTACGGGAGGACGACCGGCACGTCGAGGTGACGGTTCGCCGCGGGCGGCACGAGGAGCGGCCGGTACGGGCGAGCTGGGTGGTGGGCTGCGACGGGGCCCGCAGCGTGGTGCGGCAGAAGGCCGGCATCGCCTTCACCGGCACGCTGCCGACGATCTCCTGCCTGATGGGGGACGTCCGGCTGGCCGACCCCCACGGCGCGCCGCGCGGCTGGAACCGCACCCCGCGCGGCTGGACCATCTTCTGGGTCGACCCCGCGGGCCACAGCCGCATCGGCACCTACGACTTCCGCGGCCCGCACCCCGACCGCGGGTCCCCGGTCACCTTCGAGGAGTTCAGGTCCGAGGTCGAGCGGATCACCGGCCACCCCGTCGAGATGGACGCGCCCCGTCACCTCTCCCGGTTCGGTGACGCCGCTTTGCAGGCGGAGCACTACCGCGTCGGACGCGTCCTGTTGGCCGGGGACAGCGCGCACGTGCACTTCCCCGCCGGCGGCCAGGGACTCAACACCGGTCTGCAGGACGCCGTCAACCTGGGGTGGAAGCTGGCCGCCCGGGTGCGGGGGGACGCGCCGACCGGGCTGCTCGACACCTACCACACGGAACGGCACCCCGTCGGGGCACGGGTGTTGGAGAACGTCCGCGCCCAGGTGGCGCTGATGCGTCCCGATCCGTCCACCGACGCGCTGCGTCGACTGTTCACCGACCTCATGGGCGTCGACGAGGTCAACGCGTACCTGGCCGGCATGGTCAGCGGGTCGGACATCGTCTACGACGTCGGGCGGCCCGCGGACGCGCTGGCGGGGCGTTTCGTCCCGGAGACACCGCTGAGGACGGCCGAGGGCACGACCGGTCTGGCGGCGCTGCTGCGTCCCGGACGGCCGGTGCTGCTCGACCTGGCGGACCGGGCGGATGTGCGGCGGGCCGCCGAGGGCTGGGCCGGGCGGGTGGACGTCGTGACGGCCCGCGCGGAGGGGGGACCGCCCGCGGACGCGATCCTGCTGCGCCCCGACGGCTACGCGGCCTGGAGCGCGCCGGTCGGCGGGTCCGGCACCGAGGGACTGCACGCGGCGCTGCGGCTCTGGTTCGGCGAACCGGCCGAGGGCGCGCGGGAGGAGGCGCTCCGGGGCGGCGCCGCTCCTCCCGGCCGGCGGAGCACACCGGCCGCGCGGGGTTCCGACGCGTCCCCGGGAGTGTGACCGTGACGGACATCCACCGGTCGCACCGACTGCTGAGCGACAAAGTGGCCCTCGTCACCGGGGCCAGCAGTGGCATAGGTGCCGCCGCCGCCCACGTCTTCGCCCGCGAGGGGGCCGCCGTCGTCCTCGCCGCCCGTCGGGAGGAGCGGCTGGCCGGGCTCGTGCGGGACCTGCGCGACGACGGACACGAAGCCTCGTACGTGGTGACGGACGTGACGCGCCCCGAGGACACCGCGCGCGCCGTGCGGCACGCCGTCGAACGGTACGGACGGCTGGACGCGGCGTTCAACAACGCGGGCGTGGGCGGTGACCAGACGCCGCTCCACCTCATGGACGACGTCGTGTACGACACGGTGATGGACACCAACGTGCGCGGGCTCTGGAACTGCCTGCGGCACGAGATCGCCGCGATGCTGGACGGCGGTGGCGGGGCCGTGGTCAACACGGCCAGCGTGGGAGGGTTGGTGGCGATCCCCGCCGCGGCGCCCTACGTGGCCGCGAAGCACGCCGTCGTGGGACTGACCAGGGCGGCGGCGGGCGAGTACGCGGCGCGCGGCATCCGGGTCAACGCGGTCGCGCCCGGGGCCACCCGCAGCGAGATCACCGAGGACTGGTTCGGCCGCAACCCGGGTCTGCGGGACGCGGTCGTCGGTGTCACACCGCAGGGCAGGATCGCGGCGCCCGAGGAGATCGCCCAGGCGGCCGCCTGGCTGTGCAGTGACCGCTCCCCCTTCCTGACCGGCGCCGTGGTGCCCGTCGACGGCGGCTTCACCAACGGCTGAGCGAAGGTGTGGACCCTGTCGTGGGGAGAGCGCGGTCGGGCGGGGCGGGGGGCGGCCGCGGTCGCCTGACGGCGACCGGGCCGCTTCCCGGGCGGCTCCGGTCAGCTCGCCGGTCGGCCGGACACGGTGCCGCGGAAGCACACCCGTCCGGTCTGTCGGCCCACCACGTCCACGATGACGGTGCCGCCCCCGTCCGCCGGCCGGGCCGTCGCCTCGACCAGACAGGGCGCGTCCAGTTCGACGTAGTTGTCGAAGGTGTTGGCGGCGGACACCGGCCGGAAACCCGGACCGGCCAGGGCACGGGCGGCCTGCTGGACGGCCTCGACCAGGACCAGGCCGGGGACGTGATCGACCCGGTGGTCGAACAGCAGTGGGTTGCGCGTCTCGTTGCGCAGCCGCCAGCGTCCCGGCGCGGCGGGGGCGAGCAGGACGTCGCGGGCGGTGGCGCGGCCGACCGACGCCGGGTCCACGGGCTCGGGCGGCGGTGTCGGGTCCCAGGCCGCGTCGGCCTTGTCGCCGCGGAGCCGGCGGTAGACGGCCCGCGACATCCAGGAGAAGTCGGAGTCGATCCGGGCGAGCAGCGCCCCGTCGGCGTGCCGGATCTCCGCCTCGATGTGCAGCCCGGTCGGTGCGCCGCCGCGGCGACCGAGTTCGGCGCACCGGGCGAGGACGTCCAGCGCGACGGGACCGTGGGCCGGCAGCGGCCGGTCCGGGTCGACGGTGAGGTTCAGGTTCTGCAGCAGGGTCTCGTTGGCGCGGGGCACCGCGTACGCGGAGTGCGCGATGAGCAGGCCGGCCTGCCGGTAGGTGGCGGCCACGAGCATCGGGTCGGGGCCGGCGTGGCGCGCGGGGACGGGCGCGCGGCCGCCGCGCGCGTCGGGCCAGACGGCGGTGAACCGGAACTCCGCCGGTCCGGTCCTGGTCCAGCGTCTCAGGTGGACCGAGGAGCGGTGGGTGAGGTGCAGGTGGTCCATGGGTATGTCACCGGACCACCGGGGCCCGGGAGCGTCGTGCGGTTCGGTTCCGGTGCTCTCTCGCCCCCACCGGTCGCCGTGCGCGGACAGCAGCTCAGGCACGTCCTTGTTCCCCCCATACGCCGAATCCGGGGCGGGGACCTGGCCGGGTCGTGCCCCGGAGTAGATTGCATAATCAACGTTCCATTATTCCATCCCAAGCCGAAGACGAGGATGCAGTGGCATCGCAAGCACGTGGCATGCGTACCCGCAGGCAGCTGCTGACCGCGGCCGCTTCGACGTTCCTGGAGCGCGGGTACGAGGGCGCGAGCATCGGTGAGATCACCCATCGGGCCGGACTCACCAGGGGCGCCGTCTACTTCCACTTCGCCTCGAAGGAGGAACTGGCGCAGGGGGTGCTGGACCAGGCCGTCACCACCGAGGGGGTGCGGCCGCAGACCCTCAAGCTCCAGGAGCTGGTCGACACCGCGATGGCGCTGGCCTACCGGCTGCCGCGGGAGCCGGTGCTCGCCGCGGCTCTGCGGCTCGCGGTGGACAACGGGGTGCGTCGGAACGTGCGTACGGCGTGGCCGGACTGGATCGCGCTGCTCACCGGCATCCTGGACGACGCCAAGTGCCGCGGGGAGACGTTGCCGCACGTGGACACGGGCCAGACGGCGCGGCTGGTGATGAGCGGTTGGACCGGGGCCGCGCTCGTCCTGGACGGTGTGCCCGACGGGCACGACCTGGAGTACCACGTCGGCACGCTGCTCGACCACCTGCTGCCGTCGATCGCGGTGCCGGCGGTGCTCGCCCGGCTGGACACCGCGGCCGGGCGCGGCGCCCGGGTGGTCGCCGCGGCGGCACGGGAGACCTCTTGACGAGGCCCTCCCGCGGCGACCGCGGTGGGAGGGCTCGTCGGGAGCGGTCAGTCCAGCGCGGCCAGCGCGAGCCGGGCGGCGGCCCGCAGCCGCTCGGCCTCCGGCGCGGCCCGCGCGATCACCCGCACCCCCTGCATCACCACGAGCAGGAAGTGCGCGATCTCGTGCGGGTCCTTGTCGGCGGCCAGCTCGCCCTGGGCCTGGGCCCGCAGCAGGGAGGAGACCAGCGCCGTCTCCACCACGCTCCAGCTCACCTCCACCTGGCGGGCGACCTCGGGGTCGCGCGGGGACAGCTCCACCGCCGCGTTCACCACCAGGCAGCCCCGGCGGTTCGGGTCGGTCAGGGCCTCGGTGACCCAGCTCTCCACGAAGGCGCGCACGGCCGGCAGGGCCGGTCCGGGCTGGGCGAGCGCGGTGACGAAGCCCGCCTCGCTGCCCCGCAGGTACCGCCGCATGGCGGCCAGGTACAGGTCGTGCTTGCTGCCGAAGGTGCCGTACAGACTGGCCCGGCCGATGCCCAGGTGCTCGACGAGGTCGGCCATCGAGGTCGCCTCGTAGCCCCGTTCCCAGAACAGGTCCATCGCGCGCTGGAGCACCACGTCCGGGTCGAATTCCTTGGTCCTGGCCATACCACGAGGCTAGCAACAAACAGACCGAGCAATCCAGAAAAGCCCGCCCCAGGGGAGTTGGGCGGGCTTTTCGGGTACCGGGCGCCGGGGGTGTTCCGTCCCGTTTGCGGTCCGGCTCCCGCTCCGGCACCGGAGCGTGGGGACTCAGTGCCCCGGCAGCCGGACGGACTGGGCGTGTCGGAAGAAGTCGGTCGGGTCCCAGGCGGCCTTCACCCGTTGGAGGCGCGGGTAGTTCTCGCCGTAGTAGAGCGTGGTCCAGGGCACTCCCGACCGGTTGCGGCGCGGGTCGTTCAGGTCGATGTCCGGGTAGTTGACGTAGCAGCCGTCGGTGTTCTCGTCGGAGACCGGCACACCGCCGGTCCCGGCGTACACGTCCTCGTAGATGTCGCGCAGCCAGGCGATGTTGGCGGCGTCCTCGTCGGCCGAGTGCCAGTACGTCTGGTACAGCAGCTTGAACGCCGAGTCGCGGTGGACGGAGGCGGTCGCGCCCCGCGGCACCGAGTTGACGGCCGCGCCGTAGGAGCTGAGCAGCACCATGGCGTTCGGGTTGGCGAAGTCGGTGCGGACCAGGTGCCGGTACATCGTGGCGATCTGCCGCGGGGGGATGGCGCGACGCAGGTAGGCCGACTTGTGGTCGCCGCGCAGGGTCGGGTCGACCAGGACCGAGTTGGTGACCCCCAGGTAGCGGGTGGCCTGGAGCCAGGGCAGCCGCCGCGGGGTGGCGAACTCCGGCATCGGCCCGTGCTCGCCCATCGCGTTGGTCACCGCGCCGTGGGGCACGTCCACACCGTCGGAGACGGCTCGCAGGAAGGAGTCCAGCAAATCGCGCGCGTTCGGGACCGTCGCGTCCATCTGGGTCAGCAGGCCGATCTGGCCGTTGGAGCGGTGGTTCAGGCTCAGGTTGGCGACCAACCCGTCGTACGGGCCGCCGGCCGTGGCGTGCTCCTCGTGCCAGGCGCCGTAGTTGCGCACCAGGCGGGTGACGGACTGCTCCGTCATCTGCTCCCAGGGCCACGAGACCGCGCTGAGCAGCACCTCGGCCGGCGGCCTGGGCAGCAGCGATTCGGGTGTGGTGCCCGTCGCGTCCGGGGAGCGGAACCAGTACCGCGTGACCACGCCGAAGGTGCCGCCGCCACCGCCGGTGTGGGCCCACCACAGCTCACGGTTGGGGTCGTCGGCCTCTCGGGTGGCGACCACCACGTGGGCCCGGCGCCGGGCGTCCACGACGACCACCTCGACGGCGTACAGGTGGTCCACGATCAGGCCGTCCCGACGGCAGAGCATGCCCCAGCCGCCGCCACTGACGTGCCCGCCCACCCCGACCGAGTAGCACACGCCGCCCGGGACGACGACTCCGTACGCCTTGTGGAGGCGCTCGTAGACGTCGGTGAGCGTGGCGCCGGCCTGGACCTCGAAGGCGCCGCGCTGTTCGTCGTAGCGCACCGCGGTCATCTCGGAGAGGTCGACGACCGTCTCGACGGCGTCGTTGAAGACGAAGTCCTCGTAGCAGTGGCCGCCACCGCGCACGGTGAGCCGCTTGCCCGCGTCGACCGCCTGCTGGACCGCGCTGCGCACCTGTTCGGTGGAGGAGACCAACCGCACGCTCTCCGGCCGGGCCGTCCAGCGCTGGTTCATCCCGCGCACCAGGTCGGGGTAGCGGGCGTCGTCGGGGCGGACGGAGACGGCCGGGAACGGGGCCGCCCCCGCCGCTTCCGCCGAGGAGGCGGAAGTGGCGGAAGTGGCGGAAGCGGTGGGGGCGGTGGCGACCGGCACCGCGGTGCCGGCCAGGACGGCGGCGCCCGCCATCAGGCGCCGCCGCGACCAGCCGGCGGCCGAGGGGTCCTGGGCGCTGTCGTCGGGGGAGGAGGGGGGACGGGGAGGCATGGTTCACACCGCCTTGATCGAAAGCGAGTGGTTGAAGAGGTCCTTCGGGTCCCACTGGGCCTTGACCGTCTGCAGGCGCCGGTAGCCGGACTTGAAGTACAGCTCGTGCCACGGGACGCCCGAGGCGTTGTACCGGGAGTCCGCGAGGTCCGCGTCGGCGTAGTTGATGAAGCAGCCGTCGGTGTCGGCGTTGGACGCGGGCACGCCGCCGGAGGCCGCGTACACGTCCTGGTACAGGGACCGGATCCAGGCCAGGTGGGTGGCGTCCTCGGCGGGGTCGGTCCAGAAGCTCACGTAGTGGAGCTTGAGGATCGAGTCGCGCTGTGGAACGGCCGTGTCCGCCGCCGGGACGGTGTTCACCTTGCCCCCGTAGGCGGTGATCATGACGAGTGACGCGGGATGCGCGTAGTCGGTGCGCGTCATGTGCTTCCAGAACGCCTTGAGGTTGGCGTCGGTGAATCCGCGCCGCATGTACGCCGACTTCCCCTTGAAGCGCGTGGTGGTGTCGGTGCCGGTGAAGCCGGGCCACTGGGTGACCGCGTGCAGCCAGGAGATCTTGCGACGGTCGTCCACCCGGAAGTCGACGTTGGTGCCCTCGTTGACGGCGGCCAGGTAGGAGTCGAGCAGCTCGGCGGCGTTCGGTACCGACGCGTCGATCTGCGTCGTCATGGAGAACGAGCCGGCCGACCGGTGCTGCGGCTTGAGCTGGCTGAAGAGCGTGGCGTACGGCGAGTCGGGCGAGCTGTGGGTCTCGTACCACTCGCCGTAGTTGCGCAGCAGGCGGGTGAAGGCCGCCTCGGTCATGTCGCTCCAGGACCAGGTGACGTTCGAGACGAGGATCTCGGACGGCGGCTTGGGCAGCCGGTCCTCCGGAGCGGTGCCGGTGACGCCGGGCGAACGGAACAGGTAGCGCGTGACCACGCCGAAGGTGCCGCCGCCGCCACCGGTGTGGGCCCACCACAGGTCACGGTTGGGGTCGTCCCGCTCCCGGGTGGCGACCACCTTCGACGCCCTGCCGGAGGAGTCGACGACGACCAGCTCCACGCCCCACAGGTGGTCGACGATGAGACCGTGCTGCCGGGACAGCGGGCCGTACCCGCCGCCGGCCACGTGCCCGCCGACGCCCACGGTCGGGCAACTGCCGCCGGGCAGGGTGACGCCCCACTGGCGGTACAGGGTCCGGTACACGTCGCCCAGACGGGCACCGGGCTCGACGTAGAACACCCCGCGGGCGCTGTCGTACCCGATCCCGTTCAGGTTGGACAGGTCGATGACCGTGCGGACGCGGTCGTTGGTGACGAAGTCCTCGTAGCAGTGGCCGCCGCTGCGCACCGCGAAGCCCCTGCGGCCGTTGACGGCCCGCTGGACGGCGGCCAGGACCTGGCTCGACGTGCCGACCAGGTGCACGTCGTCCGGGGTGCCCACCCAGCGCCGGTTGCTGCCCCAGGTCAGGTCGGGGTAGCGGCGGTCCCCCGGCCCGATCGTGACGACGGTGGACCCGGCCCCCTCGGTCGCGGCCGCGACGGTGGCCTTCGAGGACTCGGTGGCGGCCGCCGGTGCGGCGGTGACGGCGGGCAGGGCGGCCGTCGCACCACCTATCAGCGCGACATCTCTGACGAACGCGCGACGGGAGTGGCCTGGCATGGTGATGTGCTCCTCTTTCGGGTACCTGGCGGATCGGGCGGAGGGCGTGCAGTACCCGGGGGTACGCGATGTGGGGGGCGCATGCTCCGATGCCCTGTGGGGGGAGAGGGTGGGTGAGTCGGTCGGCGCGGCGGTCAGCGCGTGTGGCGCTGGACGAGGCCGTCGACGATGAACTGCAGCGCGTCCGAGAAGTAGCGCTTCGTCTCGTGCAGGAAGTAACGGGTCTGCTCGGCCTTCTCGACCCCGGCGGGGGTGAGGGTGACGCGCAGGGTCAGGGTGGGCCGACCCGTCTCGTCCGTGCCGAGTTCGTTGACGATCCGCTCGATGCAGGGGTCGTCGACCGGCCGGAAGACCACGCGCTCGTGCTCCTCGAAGGTCACGCGTTCCTGCACCCGCTCGGTGTCGCGGACGGTGATCTCACGGAGGAAGCCGTCGTCGTAGCGTTCCAGAACCCGGCAGGCCGTCACCGCCGGGACGTACGGGCTGGGGTTCTCCGACTTGTGGACCAATCCCTCCCACACCTGGCCGGCGTCCGGCCTGACCGGGTTCTCGCCGGTGCCGGCGACGGGGAGCGTCCAGCTGAACGTGGCCATATGACTGTGCCTTCCTGATCGCGGGTCACCTCGGAGTCTGGCCGGTTCGCGGTGCCGGGGCATCGCATGAACGTGCGATCTCCCGCGCTTCGCGGCCGTGTGGCAGAGGGCCGTTCGTGTCCCGCGGCTCGTCTCGCCACCGGCTCGTCGCCGGCCGGAAAGTGACTGTTCGTATCGAGTTCCGCGCGGGGCGTCGAAGTCAAACTAGACCGTACGTTCAAGAGCGTGGTAGCTTCTGATCACCGTACTGACAAGGGCGTTCCGCAGCAATGCGCTCATATAGTGGAATGAGTATTCAAGTATGGGTACCGTCCCCGTGGACACCTCACCCGACGACGTCTCACCCGAAACGGCCCCGACGCGGCTGCGGCCCGGACTGTCCTTCGTGCTCCTGGGCGCCGTCCAGGTCACCCTGATCGCGACGATCACCGTGATCACGGTGGCCCTGCCGGTGATCCAGCGAGACCTGCGGCTGACCGACACCGACCTCGTCTTCGCCACCTCCGCCTACAGCCTGTCGTTCGGCGGGCTGCTGGTCCTGGGCGGCCGGCTCGCCGACCTGCTCGGTCACCGGACGGTGTTCGTCACCGGGACGGTCGCCTTCGGTGCCGCCTCGCTCGTCGCCGCGGCGGCCACCACGCTGTGGGTCCTGGTGGCCGCCCGGTTCGCGCAGGGCGTGGGCGCGGCCCTCGCGGCCCCCGCCGCGATGGCGCTGCTCGGCTCGGTCTTCCCGGACGCGGCGCGGCGCACCCGGGCACTGGCGGTCTGGGGAGTGCTGGCCAGTGTCGGCGCTTCCTCCGGCAACATCGTGTCGGGAGTGATCCTGTCCTGGGGCCAGTGGCGCTGGGTGTTCATCGTGCCGGCCGCCGTCTCCGCGGTGATCGTGCTGTGCTCGCCGCTGCTGCCGACGGGGCCCGCGCGCCGGCCCGAACGGCTCGACGTGCCGGGCGCCCTGCTCATCACCGCGGGACTGACCGCGTTCATCTTCGGCCTGGGCGAGTCGGACTGGCTGTGGATCGGTATCGGCGCCCTGGGTCTGGCCCTGTTCGCGGTGACCCAGGCCCGGTCGTCCCGGCCGCTGGTGCCGCCGGCGTTGCTGGCGTCGGTCCGGAGGCTGGCGGCGCTGCTCGCCATCGGGCTGACGGCCGCGGCGATGGCGGCGTACTTCTTCATCCTGGCGCTCTACTTCCAGAAGACGCTGGGCTACTCGCCGCTGCGCACCTCGGCGGCGTTCCTCCCGCCCGTAGTCGCGGTGCTGTTCACCGCGGCGGCCGGCGGCCGGGCCGCGCGCCGGTTCGGAGCCGGTCTCCTGACGGCCGCCGGGCTCGCCCTGGGAGCGGTCGGAATGGGGCTGCTGAGCAGGCTCGACGCGGATTCGTCGTACTGGGGGCTGCTCGTGGTCGGGGTCACGCTCTTCCCGGTCGGCGCGGGCTTCACCTTCTCCGGGGCGACCGTGTGGGCCGTGGAGGGCACCGCCTCCGAGGAGGCCGGCCTGGTGGGAGGGGTCGTGAACACGGCCATGGAGGTCGGGCCTCCGGTCGGTCTGGCCGTCCTCGTGCCGCTCGCCGTCTCACACGCCGCCGGACACGGGGGCGGAGGCGGGGCCGCGGCGGACGCGGGCGGATACGCCTTCGCCTTCGGGGCGGCGGCCGTCGCGCTGGCCGCCGCCGCGGGTCTCGTACTGCTCCAGCGCGCGGTGCGGCCCTCGACGCCCCCGCCGCGCACCCCGTGACCGGCCTGGGCCACCGCGCAAGCCGGCGCACAAGTCGGCGCACAAGCCAACGCACAACGCAACATCACCACCAAGAAGAGGAGTTCATCATGAACGCACGTTTCACCGACAAGGTCGTCCTCGTCACCGGCGCCGGCGGCGTGCTGGGTCGGACCGCGGCGCTGTCCTTCGCCGGGGAGGGCGCGACCGTGGTCGTGGCCGACGTCAACGAGAGCGGCGTCGACGAGACGGTCAAGCTGATCGAGACCGAGGGCGGCAAGGCCTCCGGCGTCGTCGTCGACGTCACCAGCTCCGAGAGCGTCAAGGCGATGGTGGACACCGCGGTCTCCCGCCACGGCGGTCTGCACGTCGCCTTCAACAACGCGGGCATCCTCGGCGGCGGCACGCCGGTCGGCGAGCACGACGAGGAGGTGTGGAACAAGGTGCTCGCCGTCAACCTCACGGGTGTCTTCCTCGCCCTGAAGCACGAGACCGCGCACATGGCGGCCAACGGCGGCGGTGTCATCGTCAACACCGCCTCCAACCTCGGCGCGCACTGGCGCCTGGCCGGCATGAGCGCCTACTCGACCTCCAAGGCCGGCGTCAGCTTCCTGACCCGTACCGCCGCGCTCGAGTACATCCAGCAGGGGGTGCGCATCAACTCCATCAGCCCCGGCCCGATCGACACCCCCATGTCCTACCTCCCGGGCGAGACCCGCGAGCAGCGTGACGCCCGTCTGGCCCCGACCGTGCCGTTGGGTCGGGTCGCCGATCCGCAGGAGGTCGCCAACGCCGTCCTGTGGCTGGCGTCGGAGGAGTCCAGCTACGTCGTCGGACACGACCACGTGATCGACGGCGGTGCCACCGCCTGACGACCGCGCCGGCCCGACGGCCGGACGGCGTACGGCGCGGTGACGCGCCGCGAGGAGGGAGTCGCGAACGCCGCGGCTCCCTCCTCGCTCTACCCGCCCACCGGACCTCCTCCATCGGAAAGGGGGCGGGCGCGCCGGCCGGCGCGCCCGCCGGCGCCTCTTCTCGCGTACGGGGCGGGGCTCCCCCGGCGCCGCGCTCGTTCCGATCGCCGGACCTGACGGAGTCTGCCGGACCTGACGGGATGTGGTCGACCTGACGCCGTGAGACGGAACTGACGGAATTCCCCGCACCTGACGCTTTGCTCGGCCCCTGACTTTATCCGTCGCTTCTGACGATGTAGTGCATTCCGCTTTGCCGCCGGCTCGGGCGGCAGGGCAGTCTTGTTCCCGTAACCGCCCGGAAAAAACGCGGATACACGCGCCCGCAGGGCCCGGGAACCATGCCGACCTCGTAGGAAAGTGACACGGAAAGCGAGTCGATGCAGACGCTCAAGGTGACGAGGAGAGCCCGCCCGAGCAGGCCCCGGTCGGGTTGGAATTCACTGACACCGGCCGAATTGCAGGTGGCTCGCCTGGTGGCGATAGGGCTGAGCAACCGTGCCGTGGCAGAAGAACTGATGGTGTCCCCGCACACGGTCAACACGCATGTGAGAAACGCGTTCCTGAAACTCGACGTATCCAGCCGAGTCCAGTTGACGCGGCATGTGCTGCTCCATGACGCAGAGGGTTTCCGACCGCCTACGTTCGACGAAAGGAACTGAATTCCCATGTGCGGACTGGCCGGATGGGTGAGCTACGGACGCGATCTGACCGGGGCGGCCGAGGTCGCCTCGGCGATGACCGAGACCATGGTCTGTCGAGGCCCCGACGCGGGCGGCCTGTGGACGTCGGAACACGCGGTGCTCGGTCACCGCCGGCTCGCGGTCATCGACCCGGAGGGCGGCCGGCAGCCGATGGCCGCCTCGGACGACGACAGCCTTCCGGTCATCACGTACACCGGTGAGGTGTACAACTTCCGGGAGCTGCGGGAGGAACTGACCGCGTCGGGGCACGAGTTCCGCACCTCCAGCGACACCGAGGTGGTGCTGCGGGCCTACCTGGAGTGGGGAACCTCGTTCGCCGAGCGCCTCAACGGCATCTACGCGTTCGCCATCTGGGACCCGCGCACCGAGGAACTCCTCCTGGTCCGCGACCGGATGGGGGTCAAGCCCCTCTACTACTACCCGACCGCGGACGGTGTGATCTTCGGCTCCGAGCCCAAGGCCGTCCTCGCCCACGACGAGGCCGAGGCGGTCGTCGACGCGGAGGGGCTGCGGGAGATCTTCAGCATCGTCAAGACGCCCGGTCACGCGGTGTTCAAGGGCATGCGCGAGGTGCTGCCGGCCACCGTGGTGCGGTTCTCGCGCCGCGGTGAGGACGTCCTGACGTACTGGAAGCTGGAGGCCCGCGAGCACACCGACGACCTGGAGACCACGGTGGCCCGGGTGCGCTCCCTGCTGGAGGACATCGTCGAGCGGCAGCTCGTCGCGGACGTCACCGTCGGCACCCTGCTCTCCGGCGGGCTGGACTCCAGCGCCGTCACCGCGCTCGCCGCGGCCTCCCGTGCCCGGCGCGGCGTCACCGAGCCGATCCGCGCCTTCTCCGTGGACTTCGTGGGACACGAGCAGCGCTTCGAGTCCAACGTCCAGTGGGAGGACCCGGACACCCCGTTCGCCATCGAGGTGGCCGAGCGGGTCGGCGCCGAGCACATCATCGTCGAACTGGACAACGACGACATCCTCGACCCCGAGGTCCGGGACGCGGTGCTGCGGGCGCAGGACCTGCCGGTGTCCACCGGCGACATGGAGTACTCCCTGTACCTGCTGTGTCGCGCGCTCAAGGAGCGCATGACGGTGGCGCTCTCGGGCGAGGCGGCCGACGAACTGTTCGGCGGCTACACCTGGTTCCACGACAAGGAGGCCGTGGAACTCGACAGCTTCCCCTGGCACCACCCGTTCGAGAAGGCCGGCGGCATCGGCGCGCTGCGCGACGTCGGGCTGTGGGACCGCCTCGAACTCACCAACTACGTCAAGCAACGCTACGCGGAGGCGCTGGAGGAGGTTCCGCGGCTGCCCGGCGAGAGCGGCCACGAGGCCCGGATGCGCGAGCTGACCTACCTCAACGTCACCCGGTGGGAGAACTTCCTGCTGGACCGGAAGGACCGCATCAGCATGGCGGTCAGCCTGGAGGTCCGGGTGCCGTTCACCGACCACCGGCTGGTCGAGTACGTCTACAACACCCCCTGGGCGATGAAGAACTTCGACGGGCGGGAGAAGAGCCTGCTGCGCGAGGCGATGCGCGGCGTGCTCCCCGACTCGGTCCTGGACCGGAAGAAGAACCCGTACCCCTCCACCCAGGACGGCACGTACGAGATCGCCCTGCGGCAGAAGGTCGAGGAGATCCTCACCGAGGGGGCCCCGGTGCTGCGCATCGTCTCCGAGGAAGACGTGCGCCGACTGCTCGACCGGCCGGTGGGCTCCTTCGGCGTCGGTGGTCCCTGGAGCGCCCGTGCCGTCCTCGAGCGCCTGATCGAGTTCAACGCCTGGGTCTTCGAGTACGACGTCCGCGTCGAGTTCTGACCGGCGCCGGCACCCGCGCGGGCACGACGACCGGTACGGGAGTCGGTCGTCCGCCGACCGGTGCCGCGCCCGCACCCGCACCCGCACCCGCACCCGCACCCGCACCGCACTCGCATGCCCGATGCCGTCCCGTGACGGTGTACCGGCCTACCAACCGTGGGGTTCCCGTGACCGACATGTCATCGCACCTGCGTACCCTGCCCGCGCTCCAACAGCCCGATTGGTCAGACGAACGGCACGTGTCCCGGGTCCGCGACGAGCTGGCGCACATGCCGCCGCTGGTCGACGCCGAGGCGGTGCACCGGCTCGGCGAGCTCCTGATGGAGGTGGCCGCCGGGCACGTCCAGGTCCTGCAGGCCGGCGACTGCGCCGAGGATCCGGCCGAGTGCACCCCGCCGGACATCGCCCGCAAGACCGCCCTGCTGGACGTGCTGGCGGGCACCATGAAGCTGGCCTCGCTGAAGCCGGTGCTGCGGGTGGGCCGGCTGGCCGGCCAGTTCGGCAAGCCGCGCTCCCGGCCCACCGAGATCGTCGGCGACGTGGAACTGCCCGTCTACCGGGGCCACATGGTCAACCGCCCCGAGCCGGACCCGGAGGGCCGCCGCCCCAACCCCGCGCACCTGCTGTCCGGTTACCGTGCCGCCAGCGACGCGATGCACCACCTCGGCTGGCGCACGCCCCGGCGACGCCGCCTCGAACTGCCCGTGTGGACCAGCCACGAGGCACTGCTGCTGGACTACGAGATCCCCCTGCTGCGCCGCGAGCCGGACGGCTCCCTGATGCTGGCCTCCACCCACTGGCCGTGGATCGGGGAGCGCACCCGACAGGTCGACGGCGCGCACGTCGCGCTGCTCGCCGCCGTCAGCAACCCGGTCGCCTGCAAGGTCGGTCCCGGTATCTCGGCGGACGAACTGCTCGCCCTGTGCGAGAGGCTGGACCCCGGACGGCGCCCCGGCCGGCTCACCCTGATCGCCCGGATGGGCGCGGCGGCCGCGGCCGAGCGGCTGCCGGAGCTGGTCCGGGCCGTCGCCTCGGCGGGACACCCCGTCATCTGGCTCTGCGACCCCATGCACGGCAACACCGTCAGCGGCCCGAACGGGCTGAAGACCCGGTTCCTGGAGACCGTCGTGCAGGAGATCGACGGCTTCCAGCAAGCGGTGCGCGAGAACGGCGGCACGGCCGGTGGCCTGCACCTGGAGACGACGCCGGAGACGGTCACCGAGTGCGTGCACAACGCCTCGTACCTCGAGCGCGTCGGCGAGAAGTACCTGAGCTTCTGCGACCCGCGGCTCAACCCCGCGCAGGCCGTCGAGGTGGTCTCGGCCTGGTGCGGCTGACCGGGACCGACGTCCCGGCCCGGCTCCGAACGCACTGCCAAGTTCCCCACTACGGAGGAAACATGGAAGACAGGATCGCCCTGGTCACCGGGGCGGCCGGCGGTATCGGCGAAGCCGTCGCGCGCACCCTCGCGGGGCGCGGCGCCCGGGTCGCCGCCGTGGACCGGGATCCCGCCCGCCTGGCGGAGTCCGTGGGCCGGCTGACGGCCCGGGGGCTGCGTGTCACCGCCGTACCCGCCGACGTCACGTCGAGCGCGGACGTCGAACGGGCCGTCGGCTCCGTCGAGGACACCGTGGGACCGGTGGACTACCTGGTCAACGCCGCGGGCGTGCTGCGGCTCGGCGAGGCGCGCAAGCTCACCGACCGGGACTGGGCCGACACCCTCGCGGTCAACGCCACCGGCGTCTTCCACGTCTCCCGCGCGGTGGTGGACCGCATGGTGGCCCGGGGCGGCGGGGCCGTCGTCACGATCGCCTCCAACGCGGCCGGCACCGCACGTACCGAGATGGCCGCGTACGCCGCCTCCAAGGCCGCGGCGACCGCGTTCACCAAGTGCCTGGGCCTGGAGGTGGCCCCCTACGGCATCCGCTGCAACGTGGTCGCTCCCGGCTCCACGGACACGCCGATGCTGCGCGGCATGCACCAGGGCGACACCGCCGTCCACACCTCGGTGGCCGGAACGCCCTCGGCCTTCAAGGTCGGCATCCCCCTCGGCAAGGTCGCCCGCCCCCAGGACGTCGCCGAGGCGGTCGCCTTCCTGCTGTCGGACGAGGCCGGCCACATCACTCTGCACAGCCTGACCGTGGACGGCGGGGCGACGCTCGGTGTCCAGTGAGGAGAGTACGGTGACCAAGCCGACCCCGGGCATACCGCCCATCGAGTCCTACCCCATGCCCGCCGAGGGCGACCTGCCGTCCGGCGCGGCCCCCTGGACCCCCGATCCGCGCCGGGCCGTTCTGCTCGTCCACGACATGCAGCGCTACTTCCTGCGGCCGTTCGCGGACGGCGACACTCCCGGCGGCCCGCTGGTGCGCAACGCGGCCCTGCTGCGCGAGCGGTGCGTCGCCGCCGGCATCCCGGTGGCGTACACCGCCCAACCCGGCGATATGAGCGTCGAACAACGCGGTCTGCTGCGCGACTTCTGGGGACCGGGCATGCGCACCTCCCCCGAGGACCGCGAGGTGATCGACGAGTTGGCGCCCGCCCCCGGGGACTGGCTGCTCACCAAGTGGCGCTACAGCGCCTTCGCGCGCACCGACCTGCTGGACCGGATGCGCGCGGCGGGCCGCGACCAGCTCGTCCTCTGCGGCGTCTACGCCCACGTCGGCGTGCTGATGAGCGCGGTGGACGCCTTCACCCACGACATCCAACCGTTCCTGGCCGCGGACGCGGTGGCCGACTTCTCCGCCGCCTACCACCGGCTGGCCCTGACGTACGCGGCCGAGCGCTGTGCCCGCGTGGCCACCACCAAGCAGCTGCTGACCGAGCTGGAGGACGCCCGGTGACCGCCCCGCCCCCCGCCGACCCGCTGGCGCGGGTCCTCGACGGCCACCCGTCCGCCTTCGCCCTCGTGTACCGGCCGCACACCACCGGTCCCGGAGTCGTCGACCTCGTGCTCGGCGACATCGCCGAGTGCGCCTCGCTGGCGGACGTGCCGCTGACGGACGCACCGACCGGGGACGGGACCGGCGGCCCGAGCGGCGGGCACGAGGTACTCGTCCTGGTGCCCTACCGGCAGCTCGCCGAACGCGGGTTCACCGCCGTCGACAGCGGTGACCCCCTGCTCGCCCTGAAGGTGAACGAGCAGGACACGCTGCCGCTCGGCGAGATCCTGCGCCGGCTGCCCGACGTGCCCGTGACCCTGACGGACGGCCACTTCGACACCGACGACGACACCTACGCGTCGGTGGTGCGCCGGGTGGTGGCCGACGAGATCGGCACCGGCCGGGGCGCCAACTTCGTCATCAAACGGTCGTTCACCGCGGACATCACCGGCTACACCCCCGCCGCCGCGCTGTCGTTCTTCCGGCGGCTGCTGGAACGCGAGACCGGCGCCTACTGGACGTTCCTGATCCACACCGGCGAGCGCACGTTCGTCGGCGCGACGCCCGAGCGGCACGTCAGCCTGCGCGACGGCACCGCCGTGATGAACCCCATCAGCGGCACCTACCGTTACCCGGCCGACGGCCCCACCCTCGGCGGCGTACTCGACTTCCTCGGCGATCCCAAGGAGACCGAGGAGCTGTACATGGTCGTCGACGAGGAACTGAAGATGATGGCCCGGATCTGCGAGACCGGCGGCCGGGTGACCGGCCCCCACCTCAAGGAGATGGCGCGGCTGGCGCACACCGAGTACTTCATCGAGGGCCGCACCACCCGCGATGTGCGCGACATCCTGCGCGAGACGCTGTTCGCGCCGACCGTCACCGGCTCCCCGCTGGAGAGCGCCGCCGAGGTCATCAGCAGGTACGAGCCCGCCGGTCGCGGCTACTACAGCGGGATCGTCGCCCTCGTCGGCCGGGACGCCTCCGGTACGCGCACCATGGACTCCGCCATCCTCATCCGCACCGCGGACATCGACCGTTCCGGCCGGCTGCGGATCGGCGTCGGGGCGACGCTGGTGCGCCACTCCGACCCGGTCTCCGAGGTCGCCGAGACCCGGGCGAAGGCAGCCGGGCTGCTCGCGGCGCTGGAAGGCCCCGGCTCCGCCCGCCTCGCCACCGAACCGCGGGTCCTCGACGCGCTCGCGCGGCGCAACGAGACCATCGCCGACTTCTGGCTGGCGGAAGGGAGCGAGGACACCACCGCGCGGGCCGCCGAACTGACCGGCCGCAGCGTGCTGGTGGTCGACGCGGAGGACACCTTCACTTCCATGATCGGCCACCAGCTCGCCTCGCTCGGCCTCACGGTGACGGTGCGGCGGTTCGACGAGCCGTACGACACCGACGCCCACGACCTGGTCGTGATGGGGCCCGGACCGGGCGATCCCCGCGCCGTGAACGACCCGAAGATCGCGCACCTGCGCGGCACCGTCGGCCGGCTGCTGGAGAGCCGACGGCCGTTCATGGCGGTCTGCCTGAGCCACCAGGTGCTCGCCACCCTCCTCGGCCTGCCGCTGGTCCGGCGGAAGGTGCCCAACCAGGGCGTGCAGCGCGAGATCGACCTCTTCGGGCAGCGGGAGCGCGTCGGTTTCTACAACACCTTCGCCGCGCGCTCCGACTCCGACAAGACCGAGCACCCCGTCCGCGGCGTCGTGGAGATCTGCCGCGACCCCGAGAACGGCGAGGTCCACACCCTGCGCGGCAGCGGGTTCGCCTCCGTGCAGTTCCACGCCGAGTCGGTGCTCTCCCAGAACGGCGTGGCCATCACCGCGTCCCTGCTGACGGAGGTGCTGCGCTCGTGCACGCGGTGATCGTGTGGTGGGACCTGGCCGCCTCCGCGCAGACGGTGGAGTCCCTGCGGTCGTTCCTGCGGGAGGAGGCCGTGGACCGTTTCGCCCGGGTGCCCGGCCTGCGGCTGAAGTTCTGGATCTCAAACGCGGCACGGCAGCGTTGGGGCGCGGTGCTGCTGTGGGAGTCCGCCGAGGCCGCCGCGGTGCCGTTGGCGCCGCGGGCCGCCGAACTCATCGGCTACCCCCCGACCTCCGTGTCCGCCTTCGACGTCGAGGCCACCGTCGAGGGCTCGTTCGCCACGGCGGCCCTCGCCGGCCGCGGGCTCGCGCTGGAGGGGTGAGACGACGGTGACCGACGACACCACCCCCCGCCCGAAGGCCCTGACCGCGCACATCCCGGGCTCCAAGAGCATCACCAACCGGGCCCTGCTGCTGGCCGCGTGCGCCGCCGGCACCAGCAGGCTGCGGTCCCCCCTGGTCAGCGACGACACCCGAGCGTTCCGCGACGCGGTCGTGGCCCTGGGCACCCCCGTGGCGGCCGCGCCCGACGACGCCGTGTGGGAGGTGACCGGGAGCGGCCGCGGACCCGTCGGCGGCGCCGAGGTGTGGTGCGCCGACGCGGGCACCGCCGCCCGGTTCCTGCCGCCGTTCGCGGCGACCGGACACGGCGAGTACCTCTTCGACGGCTCCGACCGGCTGCGGGTCCGGCCCCTCGGCCCACTGACCGAAGCCCTGGCCCGGCTCGGCGCCCGGATCACCGCCGCGCCCGGCGGCGGGCTGCCGCTGAACCTGGCGGCGGACGGCCTCCGGGGCGGGGAACTGACACTGGACGGCACCCTCAGCAGCCAGCACCTGAGCGGTCTGCTGATGGCGGCGCCACTGATGCGCACGCCGCTGACCGTCCGGGTCCGGGGACTGGTCAGCCGGCCCTACCTGGACCTCACGGTCGCGCTGATGCGGCGCTTCGGCGCGCGGGTGCGCCACGAGACGCCCGCCGGGCCCGCCGCGGACGGCACCGCGGAGGAGGTCCTGCACGTCACGCCCGGTGGCTACCGGCCGGCCGACCTGACCGTGGAACCGGACGCCTCCACCGCCTCCTACGTCCTCGCCGCCGCCGCCGTCACCGGACGTTCGGTGACCGTGCCCGGCCTGGGCCGCGGCAGCCTCCAGGGCGACCTGCGGTTCGTGGAGGTGCTGCGCCGCATGGGCTCCCGAGTGGAGATCACCGACACGGCGACGACGGTGACCGGGACGGGACCGCTGCGCGGCGGGTTCGACGTCGACATGGGCGACATCTCGGACACGTTCATGACGCTGGCCGCGATCGCCCCACTGGCCGACGCCCCGGTGACGGTGCACGGCGTCGGGCACGCCCGGCTCAAGGAGTCCGACCGGGTCGCGGCCGTCGCCGAGAACCTGCGGGCCTGCGGAGTGCGCACGGACAGTGGCCGGGACCGGCTCACGGTCCACCCGGCCGCACCGCGCCCGGCCCGGATCGCCTGCCACCGCGACCACCGGATCGCCATGGCCTTCTCGGTGCTCGGACTGCGCGTCCCCGGGATCACCCTCGACGACCCGGGGTGCGTGACCAAGACGTTCCCCGGCTTCCACGGTGAACTGCGACGACTGGGGTTCGCCACCACCCCACCCGCGTGACCACCCACTCCCGGAAACGACGCGTCCGCACCGCACCGCGCCGGGCCGTCGTCCGTCCGTACGACATGGAAGGGACTGCGAACACATCATGGCGAGGATCATCGTCGCCGGGGGCGGCATCGGCGGACTGGCAGCAGCGCTGAGCGTCGAACGGCAGGGGCACGACGTCGTCGTGCTGGAGCGCCGCCGGGCCTTCGAGGAACTTGGCGCCGGCATCCAGCTGGGGCCCAACGCCTTCTGGGCCCTGGACCGCCTCGGCGTGGGCGCGGACGTCCGCGACAAGGCCGTCTTCATCGACGAACTGCGCTTCATGGACGGCACGTCGGGCGAGTGCGTGGCCCGCATGCCGCTCACCGAGTCCTACCGCGCGCGGTTCGGCAACCCGTACGTCGTCGTGCACCGCGGCGACCTGTACGAGCCGCTCCTGCGGGCCTGCCGTGCCGCATCCCGCGTCGAACTGGTCACCGGCGCGTCGGTGGTCGGCTACACGCAGGACGCCGGCGGGGTCACGGTCGCCCTGGCGGACGGCACCTCGGTCACCGGTGACGCGCTGGTCGGCGCGGACGGCATCCGCTCGGCGGTCCGAGCCCAACTCGTCGGCGACGGCGAGCCCCGGGTCTCCGGCCACACCATCTACCGCTCCGTGATCCCGATGGAGAAGGTCCCCGAGGACCTGCGCTGGAACACGGTCACCCTGTGGGCCGGACCCAGGTGGCACTTCGTCCACTACGCCATCGGCGGCGGCAGGTACCTGAACCTCGCCGCCACCCGCGACGACGAGGCGACCACCGCCGTCGCGGGGGAGCCCGTCGAGCGCGCTCACGTGCTGTCGGAGTTCCCCGGCCTGGGCGACACCACCCGCCGCCTGCTGGAGCTCGGCGAGGAGTGGCGGACCTGGGTCCTGTGCGACCGCGACCCCGTCGGCAACTGGACCGACGGCCGGGTGGCGCTGCTCGGCGACGCCGCCCACCCCATGCTCCAGTACGCCGCCCAGGGCGCCTGCATGGCCCTGGAGGACGCCGTCGTCCTCGGCGGGCTCCTCGACTGTGACGCCGACAGCATCGCCCCGCGCCTGGAGAAGTACGCCGCCGAGCGCCACGACCGCACGGCCAGGGCGCAGCTCGTCGCCCGTGAGATGGGGACCCGGCTGTACCACCCCGCCGGTGCGGAGGCGAAGGCCCGCAACACCATGCTGGCCGCCTTCTCCGAGACCGACCTGTACGACAAGGTCGACTGGCTGCACGGCTTCTCGCCCTCGGGCGGCCTCACCGACGGAGCGGTCCGTTGAGCAGGTTGCGTTGGCTGACCGCGGGGGAGTCGCACGGTCCCGCGTTGGTGGCGACGTTGGAGGGGCTGCCGTTCGGTGTGCCGGTCACCACCGGCATGGTGGCGGACGCGTTGGCGCGGCGCCGGTTGGGCTACGGGCGTGGCGCGCGGATGAGGTTCGAGCGTGACGAGGTCACCTTCCTCGGTGGGGTCCGGCACGGTCTGACCCTGGGGTCGCCGGTCGCGGTCATGATCGGCAACACCGAGTGGCCCAAGTGGGAGAAGGTCATGGCGGCCGATCCGGTCGATGCGGCCGAGTTGGCCGAGTTGGCTCGCAACGCGCCCCTGACCCGTCCTCGTCCCGGTCACGCGGATCTGGCCGGTATGCAGAAGTACGGGGTGGGGGATGCGCGGCCGATCCTGGAGCGGGCCTCGGCGCGGGAGACCGCGGCGCGGGTGGCGTTGGGCGCGGTGGCGCGCTCCTATCTGCGGGAGACGGCCGGTGTCGAGATCGTCAGCCATGTCGTGGAGCTGGGCGGTGTGGGGGCTCCGGCCGGGTTGGTGCCGGTGCCGGGGGACGTGGCGCGGTTGGATGCCGATCCGGTCCGTTGTCTGGACGCCGAGGCGAGTCGGGCGATGGTGGAGGTGATCGATGCCGCGCACAAGGACGGTGACACCCTCGGTGGTGTGGTCGAGGTCGTCGCTCATGGTGTGCCGGTCGGTCTGGGCTCTCATGTGCACTGGGATCGTCGGCTCGATGCCCGGTTGGCCGGGG
Source organism: Streptomyces taklimakanensis (assembly GCF_009709575.1). Lineage (NCBI taxonomy): Bacteria > Bacillati > Actinomycetota > Actinomycetes > Kitasatosporales > Streptomycetaceae > Streptomyces > Streptomyces taklimakanensis. Next base: position 651,013 of record NZ_WIXO01000001.1, on the reverse strand, counting down.
CGTTGATGGGGATCCAGGCGATCAAGGGGGTGGAGGTCGGCGATGGTTTCGAGTTGGCTCGGGTGCCCGGGTCGGAGGCGCACGACGAGATCGTTGCCACCGGGGAGGGTATCCGTCGCTCCTCGGGGCGGTCGGGGGGGACGGAGGGTGGGTTGTCGACCGGTGAGTTGTTGCGGGTGCGGGCGGCGATGAAGCCCATCGCCACGGTGCCGCGGGCGTTGGCGACCGTGGATGTCGGCACCGGTGAGCCTGCTCGGGCCCATCATCAGCGGTCGGATGTGTGCGCGGTGCCGGCCGCGGGCATCGTGGCCGAGGCGATGGTGGCGTTGGTGTTGGCCGATGCGGTGGCGGAGAAGTTCGGTGGTGACAATGTGGCCGAGACCCGCCGTAATGTGGCCGGTTACCTTGACGGGTTGGAGATCCGGTGAGGGCCGGGTCGGGGCCGGTCGTGGTTTTGGTGGGGCCGCCGGGTGCGGGCAAGTCCACCGTGGGTGCTCTTGTCGCTCGGCGGTTGGGGGTGGGGTTGCGTGACACCGATGCGGACATCGAGGCCGCGGTGGGCAGGCCTGTTGCGGAGATCTTCGTCCAGGAGGGTGAGGAGTGGTTCCGGGAGGTGGAGCGGCGGGTCGTGCGTGCGGCTTTGACCGGGCATGACGGGGTGGTCTCGCTCGGTGGTGGCGCCGTGATGGATCCGGACACCCGCGGGCTGCTGGCCGGGTTGCCGGTGGTGTTCTTGGACGTGCCGCTCGCGGACGCGGTCCGGCGGGTCGGGTTGGATGCTCCGCGGCCTTTGTTGGCGGTCAATCCTCGGCAGCAGTGGCGCATGTTGATGGAGCGGCGTCGTCCGTTGTACGAGGAGGTGGCGCGTGTGGTCGTCGATACCGGTGGCCGTGATCCGCAGCAGACCGCGCAGGCGGTCTTGGACGCACTCGACCCGAAGGACACCTGAACCACGCGGGCCCGCGCGGGGCGCCCCGAACGGTCGGGTGTCCGGCGGGGATGGACGGGCGGTCCGGGGGAAGCCGCAGAGCCAGGAGGGGCGGCACGAGCGGCATGGCCGGGAAGGGCGGAGGAGTCGGGCGTGTTCGACGGATTCGCGCTGGAGCACATCGACACGGGGGAGGCGACCCTGCGGGTGCGGCACGGCGGCTCCGGCCCGCCCGTGCTGCTGCTCCACGGCCACCCCCGGACCCACGCCACCTGGCACCGCGTCGCGCCCCTGCTCGCGGCGGACCACACCGTCGTCTGCCCCGACCTGCGCGGCTACGGGCGCTCCTCCAAGCCGCCCACCACCGCCGACCACGCGCCGTACGCCAAGCGCGCCATGGCCCGCGACTGCCTGGCGCTGATGCGGCACCTGGGACACGACCGCTTCGCCGTCTTCGGCCACGACCGCGGCTCCTGTGTCGCCTACCGGCTCGCCCTGGACGCGCCCGGGGCCGTGACCCGGCTCGCGGTGGGCGACTGCGTCCCCATCGCCGAACACCTGGCCCGCTGCGACGAGCGCTTCGCGCGCGCCTGGTACCACTGGTTCTTCTTCGCCGTCCCCGACAAGCCCGAACGCGCCATCCTCGCCGATCCCGCCGCCTGGTACGGCGGATCGAAGGAGGCGATGGGCGCCGAGGCGTGGGAGGACTACCAGCGGGCCGTCCACGACCCGGCCACCGTACGCGCCATGCTGGAGGACTACCGGGCCGGCCTGACCGTGGACCGACGGAACGACGAGGCCGACCGGGCCGCGGGGCGCCGCATCGCCTGCCCGACGCTGGTGCTGTGGTCCGAACACGACGACCTCGGCGACCTCTACCCGGACATCCCCGGCATCTGGCGCGCCTGGGCGGACGACGTCACCTGCGGCACGATCGACAGCGGCCACCACATGGCCGAGGAGGCCCCCGAGCAACTGGCGGGGGCGCTGCGCGCCTTCCTCGCCCCGGAGCGGGGCTGACCCCGCCCCTACCTCGCGTCCGCGTAGCACTCCACCACGGCCGTGGTGAACGGGAAGCGCACCGGCGTCGCGCCGAAGACGGTGCGCCCCGCGAGCTCGCCCGCCGCGCGGACCGCCTCGACCACCGCCTCCGCCTCCTCCTTCGGACAGTGCACGATCACCTCGTCGTGCTGGAAGAACACCAACTCCGCCCGCGTCCCGACCAGGGCCCGGCGCAGCGCCGCCAGGACCAGCAGCATCCAGTCCGCCCCGCTGCCCTGCACCACGAAGTTCCGGGTGAACCGACCCCGGGCCCGGGCGCCGGCCGTCGTGCCCGGCCGGCCCGGTTCCGCCGCGCCCGCCCCGTCCGGAACCGCCGCCCCGCCCTCTCCGTCCTCCGGGCCGGGCGTGTGCGCCGGAGGACAGGTGCGCCCCAGCCAGGTGCGCACCAGACGGCCCGCCTCGCCGGCGCGTGCCGCCTCGTCCACGTACGCCACCGCCGCCGGGAAGCGGCGCCGCAGCTCCGCCAGGTGCCGCAGACCGTCTCCCGAGGTCTGGCCGTACACCGCGCCCAGCAGCGCCAGCTTGGCCCGCTGCCGGTCGCCGCCGAAGGCCCGGTCCGACAGCACCGAGTACAGGTCGCGACCGCTGCCGGCCACCTCCATCAGCCCCCGGTCGCGGGAGATCGCCGCCAGCACCCGCGGCTCCATCTGGTCGGCGTCGGCGACCACCAGCCGCCACCCCGGGTCGGCCACCACCGCCCGCCGCACCACCTTCGGGATCTGCAACGCGCCCCCGCCGTTGGTCGTCCAGCGCCCCGAGACCGAACCGCCGGGCACGTACTCGGGGTGGAAGCGGCCGTCGCGCACCCAGGTGCGCAGCCAGGACTCGCCGTGCGCGGTGTGCAGCCGGTACAGCGTCTTGTGGCGCAGCAGCGGCGCGACGGCCGGGTGGTCGATCGTCCGCAGCTCCCACGCCCGGGTCGAGGCCAGTCGGATCCCGGCCCGTGCGAACGCCCTGACGACCTCGGCCGGCACCTCGGGCCGCACCCGCACCCCCGGTCCGAAGGCCCGCGAGACCTCCTCGGCCAGCTCCACCAGCCGCCTCGGCTCCCCGCCCGGATAGCGTTCACCGAGCAGCTCGCGCAGCAGACCGCGGTGGACGTCGACCCGCCAGGGCACCCCGGCCCGGCCCATCTCCGCCGCCACCAGCGTCCCCGCCGACTCCGCCGCGAGCAGCAACCACATCCGGTCGGGACGCTCGGCCGCCTCGACGCGCCTCACCTGTTCGGCGTAGACCTCCAGCAGCACCCGCAGCGGATCCGTGCCGGGCGGCAGCGGCGCGGGACCCGGGGCGAACAGCGAGGGCTGCCGGTCGGCCCCGGGCAGCGGAGGGTCCGGCGGCACCGGAAGCCGGTGCAGACGTGCCCAGGCCGCGGCCGGCGACCGGGGCTCGCCCCAGCGCCCCTCGTGCCCCAACAGCAGCGCCTCGGCTGCCTCCACGTCGTGGCACCGCTCCACCCGCACCCCGGCGTCCAGCAGGCGCGGGTACACCTCGGCCGTGGACGGCCACACCCACCGGACGACCTCCGGGCGGGCCCGGACGGCCTCCGCCACGTCCGGCTCGGCCACCACCGGCCCGGCCGGGCGCCCCCGGGCGTCCAGCGGACACAGCAGGGCCCCGCCCTCGGCGGTCACCGTCACCGCCCAGCGCCCCGGCCGGCCGGGGTCGTCCGCCGGCCGTTCCCCGGCCGTGCCGCTCCCGCCGTCCCGTCCCCGTTCCCCACGCATGGGGCGAGTGTGGCAGCGGCCGCCGACATCCGCCGCCACATCCGCTGCCGCCGGCGGCCTCGGACCGGCGCGGACGGTCCTCGTTCCGCCGTGACGCCGCGCCCCCGATCGGGCATACTCCCATCACCACGGCCGCCGACCAGCCGCTCCCGCGACCCGGGACGGCCCCCATCGGCTGTGACGATCACATTCCGGCGGCGCCGCCACACCCCGAGCGCCCGCCGCCGTAGCGCCCGACAGGGAGGAGAGCGCCGCGATGACCGACCACGGCCCCCAGCCGGTGGAACGCCGGATGCCCACCGAGGAGGCCCGCGATCTCCTCACACTGGTGCGCGAGCTGGCCCAGCGCGAGATCCGGCCGACCGCGGCCGAGGAGGAGGAAGCCGGGCGCTTCCCCCGTGAGACGTTCACCCTCCTGTCGGAGTCCGGGCTGCTCTCGCTGCCCTACGACGAGGAGTTCGGCGGCGGCGGTCAGCCCTACGAGGTCTACCTCCAGGTCCTGGAGGAGTTGGCCGCGGCCCGGCTCACCGTCGGCCTCGGCGTCAGCGTCCACACCCTCGCCTGCCACGCCCTGGCGCGTTACGGCACCAAGGAGCAGTGCGCCGAGCACCTGCCGGCCATGTTCGGCGGGGGTCTGCTGGGCGCCTACTGCCTCTCCGAGCCCTCCTCCGGCTCCGACGCCGCCTCGCTGCGCACCCGTGCCGTCCGCGACGGGGACGGCTGGGTCGTCGACGGCACCAAGGCGTGGATCACCCACGGCGGCATCGCCGACTTCTACACCGTCATGGCCCGCACCGGAGGCGAGGGTCCCCGCGGCGTCACCGCCTTCCTCGTCCCCGGTGACGCCGAGGGGCTGGGCGCCGCCGCCCCCGAGCGGAAGATGGGGATGAACGGCTCGCCGACGGCCCAGGTCCACTTCGACGGGGTGCGCGTGCCCGACAGCCGTCGGATCGGCGAGGAGGGTCAGGGCTTCGCCATCGCCCTGGACGCGCTCGAATCCGGACGGCTGGGCATAGCCGCCTGTGCGGTCGGGGTCGCCCAGGCCGCCCTGGACGAGGCGCTGGTCCACACCGCGGGGCGCGAGCAGTTCGGCCGTCCCGTCTCCGACTTCCAGGGCGTGCGGTTCATGCTCGCCGACATGGCCACCCGGATCGAGGCCGGGCGGGCCCTGTACCTGGCCGCCGCCCGGCTGCGCGACGCGGGGGAGCCGTTCGGCCGGCAGGCCGCGATGGCCAAGTTGTTCTGCACGGACGCCGCGATGCGGATCACCACCGACGCGGTGCAGTTGCTGGGTGGGTACGGTTACACCCGCGACTATCCGGTCGAGCGGCTGATGCGGGAGGCGAAGGTGCTCCAGATCGTCGAGGGCACCAACCAGGTCCAGCGGATGGTGATCGCCCGCCATCTCGCGGGTCCCGAGCGCCGCTGAGGCGTCGCCGGAGCACCGACCGCGCCCGGGGCGGAGTCCGGCCCGCCGTCTCCTCGCCGTTCTCGGTGACGGGATCTCACCACCCGTCCCGGCCGCGTCCGTCGGCGTCTTCGGGACCGGCGTCACCGGTGAACCGGGACACGGCGGCGGGTTCGGCGCGGGCCGGCGGTGGGCGGGTGGTGGTCCGCCGGTGGCCCGCGGTGGTGGACCGGTGACGGACGCCCGGCCTCAGTGCCGGGGGTGCCGCCCGTGCGGCACGCGCATCGGGTGCGCGCCCGGGCCGCCCGCGTGGGAGAACGGCTGCATCCGCCAGTCCAGCCCCTCGGGCAGGGTCAGCAGCGTCGCGGCGTCCTGCTCCTGGGCCCCGTCCGCCGAGCCCTCGGGCGCGGCGTCCTCCACCGAACGCCCCGAACCCCGGCACACCGTCAGACCGAAGGGCTTCCACGGTGTCGGGCACATCGCGTGCTCGGGGAGCGTCTCCTCGTCGGCCAACAGCGCGATCGGCCGCGCGCAGTCCGGGCAGACCACCCGGAAGATCTCGTAGGTCTCGTAGACGTCGTACGCCTCGGTGTTCTCCTCCTGGGCCTCGGTCTCCGGGTGACCGGCGTGGAACGACTTCACAGTGCGCATGCAATCCCCCTAGGACGGGCCGCCGGGCGTCCGTGCTCTCGGGAGCCCCGGCCACAGCAAGCATTTCCCGTCGTGTCCCGTTCGTAATCTCTTCGCTCTTGCGGACACCGGGGCGTTGGTGTGGCGTTCGTCACACGGGCGCTCCTCGCGGCCCGTGTCCGCGCATCCGGTGTGCCGTGGTGCGCCGGGCGCAGTAGGTTGCCTGGTGTGGAGGAGCTGGACCGTCGCATCGTGGAATTGCTCGTCAAGGACGGGCGGATGAGCTACACCGACCTGGGCAAGGCCACCGGCCTGTCCACCTCGGCGGTGCACCAGCGCGTCCGCAGGCTGGAGCAGCGCGGGGTCATCCGCGGCTATACCGCCATCGTCGACGCCGAGGCCGTCGGGCTGCCGATGACGGCCTTCATCTCGGTGAAGCCGTTCGACCCCAGCGCGCCGGACGACATCGCCGACCGCCTCGCCGAGGTGCCGGAGATCGAGGCGTGCCACAGCGTCGCGGGGGACGAGAACTACATCCTCAAGGTCCGGGTCGCCACCCCCATCGAGTTGGAGCACCTCCTGGCGCGCATCCGCTCGCTGGCCGGTGTCTCCACCCGCACGACCGTCGTGCTGTCCACCCCCTACGAGGCCAGGCCGCCCCGGGTGTAGGCGGCGCGGGCCGGCCCCCGACCACCCCGGCCCGTGACGGGGACCTTCGCGCCCGAGCCCCCGGAAAGGCCCCTTCGGGCGACCCGGGCGGCCGTCCGCCACCGCGGAGGGGGAGACTTGCGGTCATGAGCGACAGCACGGCCTCCCCCGACCGTCCCCGCACCGTCCTGCTGCGCGGCGGAACGGTCCACAGTCCCGCCGACCCCTTCGCCACCGCCATGGTCGTCGACGGAGACAGCGTCGCGTGGCTCGGTTCGGAAGGCGCCGCGGACTCCTTCGCCGACGGCGTCGACGAGGTGATCCACCTCGACGGCGCACTCGTCACCCCCGCCTTCACCGACGCCCACGTCCACACCACCGCCACCGGTCTGGCCCTGACCGGCCTCGACCTGTCCGACGCCCGCTCCCGCGAGGACGTCCTCGCCCGCGTCCGCGCCCACGCCGCCGCCCGGCCCACCGACCGGATCCTGCTCGGGCACGGCTGGGACGCCTCCGCCTGGCCCGACCGGCGCCCGCCCTCCCGCGCCGAACTCGACGAGGCCACCGGGGGGCGACCGCTGTACCTCACCCGCGTCGACGTCCACTCCGCACTGGTCACCACCGCCCTGCTCGACCTGGTGCCCGGCGTCGCCGAACTGCCCGGCCACGTCCCCGACGCCCCGTTGACCGGCGACGCCCACCACGCCGTGCGGTCCGTCGCCCACGCCTCGATCACCCCCGCCCAGCGCACCGAGGCCCAGCGCGCCGCCCTGCGCCACGCCGCCGCCCGCGGCATCGGCACCCTCCACGAGTGCGCGGGTCCGGACATCTCGAGCGAGGACGACCTGACCGGCCTGCTGGAGCTGGCCGCGTCCGAACCCGGACCCCGGGTCTTCGGCTACTGGGCCGAACACATCACCTCCGCCAAGGGCGCCGAGCGGGTGCGGGAGCTGGGCGCCCTCGGCGCCGCCGGGGACCTCTTCGCCGACGGCTCCCTCGGCTCCCACACCGCCCACCTGCACGAGCCCTACGCCGACGCCGACCACCGGGGCACCGGTCTGCTGGACGCCGACGCCGTCGCCGCCCACGTCGTCGCCTGCACCGAGGCCGGGCTCCAGGCCGGGTTCCACGCCATCGGGGACGCCGCCCTGACGGCCGTCACCGACGGGGTGCGGTCGGCCGCCGAGCGGATCGGCACCGACCGGGTGCGTGCCGCCCGACACCGGATCGAGCACGCCGAGATGTTGACCGAGGCCACCGTCGCGGCCTTCGCCGAGTACGCCCTGACCGCCTCCGTGCAGCCCGCCTTCGACGCCGCCTGGGGCGGCGAGGAGGGCATGTACGCCGAACGCCTGGGCCGCGAGCGCGCCCGCACCCTCAACCCGTACGCCGCCCTGCTGCGCGCCGGCGTGCCCCTCGCCCTCGGCTCCGACAGTCCCGTCACCCCGCTCGACCCCTGGGGCACCCTGCGGGCCGCCGCCTTCCACCACGTCCCCGAGCACCGGATCTCCGCGCGGGCCGCCTTCACCGCCCACACCCGCGGTGGCTGGCGGGCCGTGGGACGCGACGACGCCGGGGTCCTCGTTCCCGGCGCTCCGGCCGACTACGCGATCTGGCGCACCGGGGACCTGGTGGTGCAGGTGCCCGACGGCCGCATCGCCGCCTGGTCCACCGACCCGCGCTCGGGCACTCCGGGGCTGCCCGACCTCGCCCCCGGCCGCGAGCTGCCCGTCTGCCTGCGGACGGTGGTCGCCGGTCGGACCGTCCACCGATGCCCGAACGAGTGACGGGGCAAGGGGGCATACGGCCGAACGACGTGCCCGACAGCCGGCGACCGCCGCCACACGCACCGCTGTGACCTGCGGTTTTCCTGAAGCGTCGCAGGTCATGGGGGTGTTGACAGGCGGAGGTCGCCGGCCGGTAGGTTCGGCCGGGTCCACCACAGGACGTCCGACCGGGGATCCTCCGCGCGCAGTCGTCGAACGAGCTGGGTCATGGGCGGTGCGTCGCACCGGCGTACGGCCGGGAGCCAGGTCCAGCGCCCGCGGCACGGGGACGGAAGGTCCGGCCGGTCGGCAGGTGCGACCCGGGAGGGGCCCGGACGCTCAGTAGACAACGGCTCTGGGCCGATCCGCAGCCGGCGGATCCCCGGCCGGCCCGAAGGGCACCGGGCCCCCCTCCCGCGACGGTCCCCGACGGGGGCCGCCCGCGCACGCCACGCGTCCGGTCCGCCGGACCGCGCCCCTTCCGTGTTCCCGCGCCTCCACCGGAGCCGACCCCCGGCCCACCGGGGCCTCCCGGCGTTGTACGGTCGGGCTCGTCCCGCAGACCCGCAAGGAAGGCCGCGACCGTGCCATCGGGCCCCGATCCCATAGATCCCGCCACCGGCGAGCGCGCCGGTCGCCCCCGTCTCCCGGCGCGCCTGGCGCGGGCGGTCCGCCGTGAGGCACGGCGCACGGCGGCGGCCGCCGCGAGCGGCGTCGTCCTGGCCGCGGCCTTCCCACCGTACGACCTGTGGCCACTGGCGCTCGTCGCCGTCGCCGCGCTCGGTCTGCTGACCCGGGGGCGCACCGTGCGCCAAGGCGCCTGGCTCGGCCTCGCCGCGGGTCTGCCGTTCTTCCTCGTCCTGTTGAAGTGGCTCAACGTCATCGGCTGGGACGCGGTGTTCGGCCTGGCCCTGGTCGAGGCGCTGTTCTTCGTCCCGTTGGGCGCCGGCCTGGCTCTGTCCTCGCGGCTGCCGCTGTGGCCGCTGTGGGGCGCCTGCCTGTGGGTCGCCGAGGAGTGGGCGCGCGATCGGGTGCCCTTCGGGGGCTTCCCCTGGGGACGGTTGGCCTTCGCCGTCACCGACTCGCCCTTCCTGCCGCTGGCCGCCCTGGGCGGCGCGCCCCTGGTCACCTTCGCCGTCGCGTTGACCGCCGGCCTGCTCGCGGTGGTGGCGGGGGCCGCGGCGCGCGCCGTGCCGCTCGCCCGCCGCGGCACCGGTCGGAACGACGGGGACGGGACGGGCGGGGCGCGCCCCGCCCGTCCCGCCGCGGCGGCCGGTGCGCTCGCCGCCGCCACCGTCGTCTCCGGATACGCCGTGCCGGTCCCCACCGAGGCCGCCGACACCGTCCGCATCGCCGTCGTCCAGGGCAACGTCCAACAGCCCGGCATGGACTTCCTCGGCCGTCCGATGCTGATCCTGAGCAACCACGTCGAGGCCACCTTGGAGCTGGCCGAGGACGTGGACGAGGGCCGGGTGGAGCGACCGGATCTGGTCATCTGGCCCGAGAACGCCTCCGACCTCGACCCCCACCGCCATCCGCAGGCGTACGCGGCCATCGACCGGGCCGCCGGGGCCGTCGGCGTCCCGATCCTCGTCGGAGCCCTCGTCGACCACCGCGAGCACGAGGGGTACGTGGAGAACCAGGGCATCGTCTGGGACCCCGAGACCGGTCCCGGCGCCTCCTACACCAAGCAGCACCCGGTGCCCTTCGGCGAGTACGTGCCCTACCGCGAGCAGCTCAGCAAGGTGATCACCCGTCTCCAGCGCGTGCCCCGGGACTTCTGGCCCGGCGAGAGCACCGGGGTGCTGGACGTCGGTCCGGCCCGTCTCGGCGACGTCATCTGCTTCGAGGTCGCCTACGACGAGATCGTGCGCGACACCGTCAACGACGGCGCCCGCGCCCTGGTGATCCAGACCAACAACGCCACCTACGGCCGCACCGGCCAGCCCGAGCAGCAGCTCGTCATGTCGCGACTGCGGGCCGTCGAGCACGGCCGGGCCGTCGTCACCGCGGCCACCAGCGGCATCAGCGCCGTCGTGGCCCCCGACGGCACGATCGAGCAGCGCACGGAGGAGTTCACCCAGGACGTGCTCACCGCCGACCTCCCGCTGCGCGACGAGACCACACTCGCCGACCGGATCGGCTCGGCTCCGGAGTGGGCTCTCGCTATCGTGGGCGTCCTGTCCTGCGCCGTGGCACACGTGCTCGGCCGACGGGGGCGGGCGTACGGGGGGATCGGGACGGACGAGAAGAGGCAGCAGCAGTGAACGACGCGCGACAGCGCCGGAAGGACCCGCTGGGCAGGGTCCTGGTGATCATCCCGACCTACAACGAGGTCGACAACATCCGGCCGGTCGTCTCCAGAGTGCGCACCGCCGTTCCCGAGGCCGACGTCCTCGTCGCCGACGACAACAGCCCCGACGGCACGGGGAAGGTCGCCGACGAGATCGCCTCCGAGGACGACCACGTCCACGTGCTCCACCGGAAGGGCAAGGAGGGGCTCGGCGCCGCCTACCTGGCCGGTTTCCGCTGGGGCCTGGACAACGACTACGACGTCCTGGTCGAGATGGACGCCGACGGCTCCCACCAGCCCGAGGAGCTGCCGCGGTTGCTCACCGCGCTCAAGGGCGCCGACCTGGTGCTCGGCTCGCGCTGGGTGCCCGGCGGGCGCGTGGTCAACTGGCCCCGGTACCGGGAGTTCCTCTCCCGCGGCGGAAGCACCTACTCCCGACTGATGCTGGGCGTGCCGCTGAAGGACGTCACCGGCGGCTACCGGGCCTTCCGCAGGGAGACGTTGTTGGGCTTGGGCATGGACGACGTGGCCTCCCAGGGGTACTGCTTCCAGGTCGACCTCGCCCACCGCGCCGTACGGGCCGGATTCCAGGTGGTGGAGGTGCCCATCACCTTCGTCGAACGCGAGTACGGTGACAGCAAGATGAGTCGGGACATCGTCGCCGAGGCGCTCTGGCGGGTCACGGCCTGGGGAGTGCGCTCCCGGGTCGGCCAGGCGCTCGGGCGCAGGCACACTGGATGACATGACGACCGGCGCACCGTATCCGTACCAGCCACCGTCCGAGGGCCCCGGAGGCGAGGGGCCCGGGAGCGGGGCGCGGCCCCCTGGCGGAGCCCGACCGCCGCGCCGCCGCCCTCCCCGGGCGCTGCCGCTGGGGGTGGCCGTCTTCGCGGTGCTGGAGATCTGGCTGCTGACCCTGCTCGCCGACGCCACCGACGGGTTGGTCGTCCTCGCCGTGCAGGTTGCGGGCGTCGTGCTGGGCGCCGCGGTGGTCAAGCGGGCGGGACGACGGGCCTGGCACGGCCTGGTGGAGACCCTGGAGGGCCTCCAGCCCGGCACCGTGCCGGACGCGGAGGCCCGCCGGGAGACCGCCGCCCGGTCGGAGTCCGGGCGCGGCGGACACGGCCTGGCGATGCTCGGCGGCCTGCTGCTGATGGTGCCCGGCCTGCTCTCCGACGCGGTCGGCCTGCTGTGCCTCTTCCCGCCGACGGCCACCCTGCTGCGCCGGGGCGTCGAGCGTCGGCTCCTCCACCGCGCGCGCCGGGCCGCCCCCGGCTCGTTCGACGACGTGCTGCGGCAGGCCCGCACGGCCGAGGAACAGGCCCGCATCCACCGCCCCGGCGGTCGGATCGTCCAGGGCGAGGTCGTGCGCGACGACGCCACCGACACCACCGAGGACGGCCACCCGGGGGGCGGCGGGCGCCCCCCGAGGTGACGGGCGGGGGCCTGGCGCGGAAGAAGTCCGCCCCCCTTCCCCGGCGGGAAACCCGGGGGAGGGGGGCGGAGGCGGACACGGGTGAGGGCCCGGTCACCGATCGGTGACCGGGCCCTCACCCGTGGGTGCTCACGCGTACCCGGCGCGCCACCGTGCGCGGACCGTCAGGCGGACTTCCGCTTGTTGTTGTCCCGCGGGTGTACGGCGATGTTCATCGTGCCGGAGCGCAGGACCGCCAGCCTCTCGGCCAGTACCTCCTCCAGCTCCTCGCGGGTACGCCGCTCCATGAGCATGTCCCAGTGCGTGCGCGCGGGCTTGCCCTTCTTCTCCTCAGGCCCCTCGCCGTCGACCAGGAGGGCCTGGGCGCCGCAGACCTTGCACTCCCACTCCGGTGGAATCTCGGCCTCAACCGAGAACGGCATCTCGAAACGATGGCCGTTCTGGCATGCGTACTCCACGGCCTGGCGCGGGGCCAGGTCGATGCCGCGGTCGGTCTCGTAGCTGGTCACCACGAGTCGCGTGCCGCGAAGAGCTCGCTCACTCATGAATCGTGCCTCCCGGGCTTGTCGCCCACAGGACAGGTGTCGCTGTCGTCGTCATCCGGTCAACGTCCGGTCGGCGGTGAAGATTCCCGATCCGGGACATGCGTCGCCCGTCGTGCCGCTGCCTCGTCGGATATCCGGTACCCGCCCTCGCCCGCTTTGTCACCTCCGGAAGGAGATGTGACGTGACGTTTTCTTGTCATTGGCGTGCAGTAACGGTCCACCCGCCGAGTTGCAGGCGTACACTACCCGCCCTTCGCCTCTCGTCCTAAATCCGCTCCGGCGCGGGAGCGCCCACCGCCGCCACGGCTCGTGCCACCGGTACCCGCGTCAGCAGGACGAAACCCAGGACGAAGAAGACCACCAGCGAGACGATCGCGTCCCGGTAGCTCCCGGTGAACTGGTACGCCAGGCCGAAGACCAGGGGCCCCAGCCAGCTCGTCCCCCGGTCGCTGACCTCGTACAGCGAGAAGTACTCCGCCTCCTTGCCGGGCGGAACCAGCTGGGCGAAGAGCGACCGCGACAGCGCCTGGGTGCCGCCCAGCACCATTCCGATCGCCGCGGCCAGCACGAAGAACCACACCGGTGCCCCGGCGGGCAGCACGTACCCGGCCCCCACCGTCGCCGTCCAGGCCACCAGCGACCCCAGGATCGTCCGCTTGGCGCCGTACCGCGCGGCCAGCCGGCCCATCGACAGCGCTCCCACCACCGCCAGCACCTGCACCAGCAGGATCGCGCCGATCAGTGTGGTCTGGTCCATGCCCAGCTCCCTGGAACCGAACACCGACGCCTGGGTGATCACCGTCTGGACACCGTCGTTGTAGAGCAGGTAGGCCGCCAGGAACAGCAGGGTGAGCGGATACCGCCGCAGGTCCCGAAGCGTCCGCACCAGTTGTCGCAGGCCGCCCCGCAGGGGGGCGCTCGCGGACGGGACGGCGTCCGGCTCGACCCCGTCCGCACCGCCGGTCGGGAACCGACGGGCGAGCACCGGACGGTCCCGCAGCCGCCGCAACGGGACGATGGTGAACACCGCCCACCACAGACCGGCCGACGCCAGACAGATGCGCACCGCCGTGCCCTCGGTCACGCCCAACGACTCGTGCCCCAGGAAGAGCGCCAGATTGGCCACCAGCACCAGCGAGCCGGCCGCGTAGCCGAAGGCCCAGCCGCGGGAGGAGACCGCGTCCCGCTCGTCGGGCGTGGCGATCTGCGGCAGGAAGGAGTTGTAGACCACCGCGGCCGTGGCGAAGCAGACGTTCGCCACCACCAGCAGGGCTCCGCCCAGCAGATAGCGGTCGCCGTCCAGGAAGAACATCCCGGTGGTGGCCGCCGCGCCCAGGTAGGCGAACGCGCCCAGCATCGGCTTCTTGCGGCCCGACCGGTCGGCCATCGCCCCGGCCAGCGGCATCACCAGCACCGACAGCAGCACCGAGGCGGAGACGGCGTAGGCGAAGTACGAGCCGGCCCGCACCGGGATGCCCAGCGGGTGCACGTAGCCGGAGGCGTCCGCGGCGGCCTCGGCCACCGAGGTCAGGTACGGGCCGAGGAAGACGGTGAGCACGCTGGTGGAGAAGACGGAGTTGGCCCAGTCGTAGAAGTACCAGCCGCGCTGCTCGCGGCGCCGCGCGGCCCGTTCGGCCGCCGGGCCGAGGGCGCCGCCCGGCTCCGTCGCGCCGTCCCCCTCCGGGCCGGCGCTCGCCGACGCCCGGGGGCCTCCCGGCCCTTCGGCGCCGCCCGCTCCCGTCACGGTTCCGGTGTCCACCCGCGCCCCCTCGGCGTTGTGCGCGCGGGTGGGACGCGGGCGGGGCGGGCCCGCCGGGCACCGCCGACGCGGGTCCGTCAGGCCCAGGCCCCCCGCTCGGCCAACACCGTGCGCAGTGTCTCGATGTGGTCGGTCATGATGCCATCAACGCCCAGGTCCAACAGCGCCCGCATCCGCTCCGCGTCGTTGACCGTCCACACGTGCACCTGGAGGCCCCGGGCGTGGGCGTGGCGGACGAAGGCCCGGTCCACCACCCGGATCCCGCCGTGCCGCACGGGGACCTGCGCGCACAGCGCGCCGCGGACCGCCGGACCCGGCAGCCGCCACGAACGGAGCCGCAGGCCCAGCACGCCGCGGGTGCCCAGCGAGGTGGCCAGGCGCGCCCCGGCCAGCGCGCGGGCCCGGGCCACCCGGGACTCGCCGAAGGCCCCCACGCACACCCGGTCCCAGGCCCCGGCCGTGTCCACCGCCTCCAACAGCGGGACCAGCGCGGCGTCCGACTTGACGTCGACGTTCCAGCGGACGCCGGGGAAGGCCCGCAGCAGTTCGGCGAAGAGCGGCACCGGTTCGGTGCCGCCCACCCGCACTCGCCGTACCTCCGCCCACGGCAGGGCGGCGATCGGGCCGCTGCCGTCGGTCACCCGGTCCAGCGTGGCGTCGTGGAAGGCCACCAGGTGTCCGTCCGCCGTGGCGTGCACATCGGTCTCGATGTAGCGGTAACCGAGCTCCACCGCTCGCGCGAAGGCGGCGCGGGTGTTCTCCAGGCCCGCCGCGGCGCCGCCCCGGTGGGCGAAGGCGAGCGGGGCGGGGTGGTCGAAGAAGGGGTGGGCGGGACGCGGGCGGGAGGGGGCGGGAGCCGTCATGGACGCAGTATGGCGCGTCGCCGCCGGCGCCGTTCGGGGCGGCCCTCCGCGCCGTCGGCGGTGTCGTCCGCGGTGCCGTCCGAGGTGTCGCCGGGGCCGTCGCCGTCCGTCCCGGTGGGGCCGTCAGCGGCGAGGACCCGCAGGAAGAACTGGGAGAGCGGCCCGATCGCCAGGGCGTAGAGCACCGTGCCCGCGCCCACCGTGCCGCCCAACAGGAAACCGACGGCCAGGACGACCAGTTCGATCCCCGTCCGCACCAGCCGCACCGACCGCCCGGTGACCCGGTGCAGGCCGGTCATCAGGCCGTCGCGCGGCCCCGGGCCGAAGCGCGCCGTGATGTACAGGCCGGTCGCCACCCCGTTCAGCGCCACCGCGGCCACCAGCAGCGGCGCCCGTACCGCGAGGGCGCCCGGTTCGGGCAGTGCGGCCAGGGTGCCGTCCATGGCCAGGCCCACCACGATCACATTGGAGACGGTGCCCAGACCGGGCCGTTCCCGCAGCGGTATCCACAGCAGCAGCACCGCCGCTCCGGTGATGATCACCACGGTGCCGATCGTCAGCCCGGAGTGCCCCGCGATGCCTTGGTGGAAGACGTCCCACGGGCCGAGCCCGAGGTCGGCGCGGACCATCAGCGCCAGGCTGGCCCCGTAGAGCACCAGCCCTCCGTAGAGCCGGCCGAGGCGGCGGGCGAGGCGTTCCGGGGGAACCTCGACAGAGCCGGGGGTCCGGGGCTCTCCCGGGTCCCGGGGCGACTTCCTGGAAGCGGGCACCGATCCTTCCTTTCTGGCGTAGTGGACCGATGCGTGACACCCTGTGGCATGCAATCGTTCCGTGGCCATGGCCAATTTTGGGAAGGTGGACTTGAAGGATGGCCGAGTGGACTTCCGCAGTGGGGGCACCTCAGCTCGCCCGTCTCCTGGCTTCCCAACGGGCCACCGGCCCGGTCGGCGGCCGGACCGGAGCCGGAGCCCGACGGGTGCCCGCCTACCGGGCGTTGGCCGACGGCGTGCGGCTGCTGGTCCTGGAGGGCCGGATCCCCGTCGCCGCCCGGCTGCCCGCCGAACGCGAGCTGGCCGCCGCCCTGTCGGTCAGCCGCACCACCGTCGCCGCCGCCTACGAGGCGCTGCGCGCCGACGGCTTCCTCGCCTCCCGGCGTGGTGCCGGCAGCTGGACGGCGCTGCCCGCCGGGAACCCCCTGCCCTCGGGCGGGCTCAGCCCGCTGCCGCCCGAGGCCGCCGGTTCCCTGATCGACCTGGGGTGCGCCGCCCTGCCCGCCCCCGAGCCCTGGCTCACCCGCGCCTTCCAGGCCGCCCTGGCCGATCTGCCGCCCTATGCCCACACCCACGGCGACTACCCGGCCGGACTGCCCGTGCTGCGCCGGGCCGTCGCCGACCGCTACACCGCCCGCGGTGTCCCGACGATGCCCGAGCAGATCATGATCACCACCGGGGCCATGGGCGCGGTGGCCGCCATCCGCGCCCTGTTCGCGCCGCGCGGTGAGCGCGTCGCCGTCGAGCACCCCTCGTACGCCAACGTGCTGCAACTGCTGCGCGAGGCGGGCGCCCGGCTGGTGCCCGTCGCCATGGGCGAGGGGCTGTCCGGCTGGGACCTGCCGGCCTGGCGGCGGGTGCTGCGCGACGCCGCGCCCCGGATGGCCTACGTCATGGCCGACTACCACAACCCCACCGGAGTCCTGGCCGACGACGGGCAGCGCCGCGAGCTGGTCGCCGCCGCCCGCGCCGCGGGCACCGTGCTGGTGGCGGACGAGACGATGTCCGGCCTCGACCTCGACCCCGCGCCGGGGGAGGAGGCGCCCGACCGGCCGGCGTCCCGTCCGGTCGCGGCGTTCGACCCCGGCGGCTCCACCGTCGTCACCCTCGGTTCGGTCAGCAAGGCCATCTGGGCGGGGCTGCGCATCGGGTGGATCCGCGCCGCGCCCGAGACCATCCGCAGCCTGGTCGCCGCCCGCGTCTCCGCGGACCTGGGCAGTCCCGTGCTGGAGCAGCTCGCCGTCGCCTGGCTGCTGAGCGGCGGCGAAGGGGGCGTCGGGGACGGCGGGGAGCGTCTCTCCGGCTGGGACCGGGCCGTGGCCGTGCGCCGCGAGCGGGCCGGGGAGAACCGCGACGCGCTCGTCGCGGCCCTCCGGCTGCACCTGCCCGACTGGGAGTTCGACGTCCCGCGCGGCGGCCTCACGCTGTGGGTGCGCACCGGGGGCCTGTCGGGATCGCGGATCGCGGAGGTGGGGGAGCGGCTGGGGGTGCGGGTCCCGGCGGGCACCCGCTTCGGCGTGGACGGCGCCTTCGAGGGCTATGTGCGGCTGCCGTTCACCGTCTCCGGCCCGGTGGCGGGGGAGGCCGCCGCCCGACTGGCCGCCGCCGCCCGCCTGGTGGCCGGCGGGCGGGACACGGGGGAGGACACCCCGCGCTCCTTCGTCGCCTGAACCGCCCGGCGGCCCGAGCCCGGCGGCCCCGGATCCGGGGCCGCCGAGCTCGGGCCGCCGCGCCGTCAGAAGCCCGCGCGGCGGCCCGGCACCGCCGCCGGCTCCGGCAGCAGCTCCAGGACGGCCAGCCGCCGGGACTCGGGCGCCTCCTCGTCGTACGGGTCCGGCGCGGCGGGCACCTGGAGGCGGTGGACCGGCCCGGAGCCCAGCCGGGCGTAGCCGCGCCCCGGCGGCACCTCGGGCGGCGGAGTGGTGGTGGGCGCCTCGCCGAGCACCGCCCGCACCTGCTCCGGGGTGACGTCGCCGAGCACGATCCGGGCCCGGGTGTGGGCCCGCACGGTCTCGGTCAGGGCGGCGGCGCCCTCGAACTGGTCGGCCAGCGCCACGGTGATCCGCACCGCGCGCCCGTACCGCAGGGGCACCTGGAGCAGGTCCTGCGGATCGCGCTGCCCCTCGGAGCGGGCCAGGTGACCGAGCACCGACGGCCGGTCCACCAGGACCCACAGCGGGCGGCAGACGTCCTCGGGCGCGTCCCGGCCGGTCTGCCGGGCCCGGTTGGCGGCCAGCAGCCTGCGCTCGGTCTCCCGGACCACCCACTCCAACGACGACAGCGCGCCGCCCGGAGTCGTCTCCACCCCCACCACGCGGTCGCGGCCGGCCAGGAAGGAGAACTCGGCGCCGCCCCCGCCGTCCACGACCAGCACCTCGCCGTGCCGCAGCGCCTGGAGGGCGATCGACCGCAGCAGCGTCGTCGTCCCCGAGCCCGCCCGGCCCAGCGCCAGCAGGTGCGGCTCGGTGGAGCGCGGACCGGTGCGCCACACCACGGGGGGCAGGTCCCGCCGTTCCCCGCCCTCCTCGACCACGGGCACCGTACGGGGGGCGGCGTGGAGGTCGGTGAACCCCAGCACGGTCTCACCGGGGGCGGTGACGAAGTGCTGCACGGGGACACCGCAGGGGAGCGGTTCCAGCGCGGTCAGCTCCAGCTCGCCCGCCTCCTCGTCCCAGACGAAGCGGTACTCGCGGCCCCGTCCGGCCCTGGCGCGCAGCAACCGCTCCAACCGTGCCCGGCACTCCGGCTCCCCGTCGCCGAAGTGCGGCGGGTAGCGCAGCCGCAGCCGAGCCAACCGGCCGTCCTCGGTGAACGCGAAGTCGGTGAACGCCCGCCGCCAGTCGCCGTCGTGGGAGTACAGCGGCCGGGGGCGGGGATCGTCGGCGAGGGCCAGGCGGGGGACGAGCGCCTCGTAGAGGGTCTGCAGTCGGGCGCGCTCCGCCTCGCCGGGCCCGCCGTCGGACGCGCTCCCGGACCGGTCGCGCCCCTGCCAGGCCACCGTGCCCGCCAGCGCGACGGCCCCCAGCAGCGGCCCGTACGGGGTGAGCCACAGGGCGAGCAGACAGGCGGCCGTGGTGAACAGCACCGGCCCGCGGCGCTCCGGGGGCATGTGCTCCCACCGCCGCCGCAGGGCGGCGACGAGGCGGCCGGCGCCGCGGGCGAGCACGGTCGCCGGGCGCAGCGCGCCGAGGACGCCGTTCGCCGTCGTCCGCAGCGCGGCCCGGCGGCGGGCCGGGGACAGGCCGCTCGGGGCCGCGTGGCGGGAGGGGGACGCGTGCGGTGGGACGAGTGCGTGGGGGAAGGGGAAGGGCCGCGAGGCCACGCCGATCTCCTGCCGTCCGGAGCCCGTCGGGCTCGAAGTCCTGGAGTGCTGGGGTTCCCGGAGCCCGTGGGGCCGGGGAGGGAGGGGAACGAGATGGAACGGGATGGAACGAGTGGGGCGCGAGGAGGGGTGGGGCGGGGGCCGCCTCAGAAGGGGATGTTCCCGATGAGGTTGGCGAGTGTCGCGCCGCCCGCCTCGATGCCCGGGGCGATGGCCGACCCCGCCAGGTAGAAGCCGAACAGCGCGCACACGATCGCGTGGGAGAGCTTGAGGTTGTCCTTGCGGAAGAACAGGAAGACGATCACTCCGAACAGCAGGACACCGGAGATGGACAGCACCATGGGTACTCCCTGCGTGGCGATGGGGTGGTCACCGTGCGTACCTCAAGCTTCACAGAGCGTTGGGAGGCTCGAAAGCGGCACAAGGGTGATTTAACACATTTCTTCTGCTTCTTTCGGGGGAGCCGGGCCGTGTCCGCCGCGGTCGGGCCGCGCGCGGAGCGGTGTACGGTGCGCGTACGCACACCACCAGGGACGGGGTCATGCACCGCAGGCACGCGCTCCTCTACGTCACCGACCTCGGCTACCGAGCCCGGGGGCGCCGCTACGGCGACGAGGACGTACACCTGTCGGCACGGCTCCGCGAGGAGTTCCACATCGCGCTCTGCCACCCCTCGGACGTCGTGGCCCTCATGGACGACTTCGACGCGGTCGTCGTCCGCAACAGCGGGCCCGTCCTGCACCACCGCGAGGCGTGGGAGTCCTTCCGGGCCCGTGCCCTGGAGCGCGGTACCAAGGTCTTCAACCAGCTCTCCGGCCGGGGCGACATGGCGGGCAAGCGCTACCTGGTCGAGTTGACCGAGGCGGGCGAGCCGGTCATCCCGACCGTCGACCGCCGCGAGCGCCTGGACCGCCTGCCGCGGGCGGCCGAGTACGTCGTCAAACCGGAGCTGGGCGCGGACTCCATCGGCATGGAGACCGTCCCGGCGGAACGGTTGGGCGAGATCGCCCTCGACCTGGACCCGGACCTGTTGGTGCAGCCGAAGGTCGACTTCCGGTACGAGGTGTCGTTCTACTTCGTCGACCGCGACTTCCGGTACGCCCTGTACGCCCCCGACCCCGCCCGACGGTGGGAACTGGAGCGGTACGAGCCCACGACGGCCGACCTCGCCTTCGCGCGGCGCTTCGTGGAGTGGAACGCCGTCGACCACGGCATCCAGCGCGTGGACGCCTGCCGCACGGTCGAGGGGGAGTTGCTGCTGGTGGAGCTGGAGGACCTCAACCCCTACCTCTCGCTGGACCGGGTGGACGCCGCGACCGGCGACGCCTTCGCGACCGCCGTGATCGCCTCGCTGCGCGCGCTCCTGGCCTGAGAGCGACCCGGCGGGCACACGGGTGGCGCCCTGCCGGCCACGCTCGCACGGTCGCGCCCCCGCGAGCTCCGCCGGCCGAGACGGGTCAGGGGCGGGGGCCGGGTCCGGACCCCCGCACCTCCAGGCCGTCGAGCAGGTGCCGGGTCGCTTCGGCCACCGCCTCGACGGCCTGTTCGAACACGGCGCGGTTGTGGGCGGCGGGGGTGCGGAAGCCCGACACCTTGCGGACGTACTGCAGGGCGGCGGCCCGGACGTCCTCGTCGGTCACCTCGGGGGCCATGGGCGGACGGAGCGTCCTGATGCTGCGACACATGCCACCAGTGTGGCGCGGAGCGGCCCGCGGCGGGGCCGGTTCGAACGCGTCGGCCGCCCGCGCCGGGCGGGACCGGCCCCGGCGGCGCCCCGCGAGGGGGGGCGTGCCGGACCCCGGCCGGGGTACCCGCGAGGGGCGCCCCGAGGCGCTCGGACCGTGTCGGACGACCCCGTGAGGGAGTGGATGTGGAAGCGCTGACCGTGGCCCCGGACCGGAAGAACTCCCTGCGGCTCGACACCCTCCCCGACCCCGTGCCGGGCGAGGGCGAGTTGCTGGTGGACGGCCTGGCGGTCGGTGTGTGCGGCACCGACCGGGAGATCCTGTCCGGGGACCACGGCGCGCCGCCGCCCGGCCGCGAGCGCCTGGTCGTCGGCCACGAGTCCCTGGGGCGGGTGCGGCAGGCACCGCCCGACAGCGGTTGGGTCCCCGGAGACCTGGTGGTCGGCGTCGTCCGCCGCCCCGACCCCGTGCCCTGCGGGGCCTGCGCCCACGGCCGGTTCGACATGTGCCGCAACGGTCGCTTCACCGAGCGCGGCATCAAGGAACTGGACGGGTACGCCGCGACCTCCTGGACGGTCGAGGCCGACTACGCCGTGCGCCTGGACCCGGGGCTGGAGCACGTCG
The DNA here is from genome assembly GCF_009709575.1 of Streptomyces taklimakanensis. Lineage (NCBI taxonomy): Bacteria > Bacillati > Actinomycetota > Actinomycetes > Kitasatosporales > Streptomycetaceae > Streptomyces > Streptomyces taklimakanensis. The sequence continues at coordinate 629,548 of NZ_WIXO01000001.1, read as the reverse complement.
GCGTGCTCCTGGAACCCGCCACCGTGGTGGCCAAGGCGTGGGAACAGGTGGAGCTGATCGGGGCCCGCTCCTGGTTCGCGCCGCACTCGGTGCTGGTCACGGGGGCCGGGCCGATCGGGTTGTTGGCCGCGCTGCTCGGCCGGCAGCGCGGGTTGGAGGTCCACGTCCTGGACCGGGTCGAGAGCGGCCCCAAGCCCGAGCTGGTGCGGCGGTTGGGCGCCGAGTACCACAGCGACGACGTCGAGCGGGTCATGGAACGGGTGCGCCCGGACGTGGTGATCGAGGCGACGGGCGCGGCGTCGGTCGTCTTCGGGGTGATGTCGACGATGGGCCCCTACGGGATGCTGTGCCTGACCGGGCTCTCCCCGTCCGGACGGACGCTGGAGGTCGACGCCGGTTACATCAACCGCGAGCTGGTGCTGGACAACTCCGTGGTGGTCGGCACGGTCAACGCCACCCTGCGGCACTACGCGGCCGCCGCCGAGGCCCTGGCCGAGGCGGACCGGGGCTGGCTGGACTCCGTGATCACCCGCCGGGTGCCGCTGGAGTCCTTCGCCGAGGCGTTCGAGCCGGAGCCGGACGACATCAAGACGATCATCGAGCTGGCCCGTCACTGAAGGGCGCCGTCGGGCCCGCTGCCGGGGGCGCCGGGCGGCGGGCCGGAGCGGTCGTCGGTGGCGGAGCGGCGCTGGGCCGGACCCCGGCCGGCCGTCAGGTTCTGCGCGGTGTCCACCAGCGGGATGTGGGAGAGCGCCTGGGGGAAGTTGCCGATCAGCCGCTGGTGGGTGGTGTCGTACTCCTCCGACAGCAGGCCGAGGTCGTTGCGCAGATCCAGCAGCCGCTCGAACAGCTCCCTGCCCTCGCGCACGCGCCCCTGCAGGACGTAGGCGTCGGCCAGCCAGAAGGTGCAGGGCAGGAAGGCGCCCTCGCCCGAGGGCAGCCCGTCCACGGCCTCGCTGCCACGGGTCATCGTGTAGCGCTGGACGAAGCCGTCGCGCAGCAGCTCCCGCTCGACGGCGGCCACCGTGCCCGTCACGCGCGGGTCGTCGGCGGGGAGGAAGCCCACGGTCGGGATGAGCAGCAGTGACGCGTCCAGCCCGGCGGAGCCGTAGTACTGGGTGAAGGTGCCGCGGTCGGCGTCGTAACCGTACGCGCAGACCTCCCGGTGGATCTCCTGCCGCAGGCGCCGCCACCGGTCGGCCGGGCCGTCGAGTCCGAAGCGCTCCACCGCCTTGACGGCCCGGTCGGCGGCGACCCAGGCCATGACCTTGGAGTGGGTGAAGTCGCGGCGGGGGCCGCGCACCTCCCAGATGCCGTTGTCGGGATCCCGCCAGTGGGACTCCAGGAAGTCCATCAGCGCGCGCTGGACCCGCCAGGCGTCCGGGTCCGGTGGGATGCCGTGCGCCCGGGCCTGGTGGAGGGCGTCCATGAGCTCCCCGTGGACGTCGAGCTGGAGCTGTCCGGCGGCGGCGTTGCCGATGCGCACCGGGCGGGAGTGCTCGTACCCCGGCAGCCAGTCCACCTCGACCTCGGGCAGCAACCGCTCGCCCTCGACGCCGTACATGATGTGCATGCGGCGCGGGTCGCCCGCCAGCGCCCGCAGCAGCCACTCGCGCCAGGCGATCGCCTCCTGCTCGTATCCGGCGCCCAGCAGCGTCAGCAGGGTGAAGGTGGCGTCGCGCAGCCAGCAGTAGCGGTAGTCCCAGTTGCGGACCCCGCCCAGCCGTTCGGGCAACGAGGTGGTGGGGGCGGCGACGATCCCCCCGCTGGGGGCGTAGCTCAACGCCTTGAGGGTGATCAGCGAGCGCACCACCGCGTCGCGGTACTCCCCGGTGTACCGGCAGCGGGCCGCCCACTCCCGCCACCACCGTTCGGTGGCCGACGCGGTGTCGACCGTGCGGGCCGGATCCAGGGGGGCGGGATCGGGGTCCCGGGGGCCGCCCCGGACCAGCCGGAAGCAGAACCGGTCGCCCGCGCCGACGGCGAAGTCGGCCACGCAGTCGCCGTGCCCGACGGTGAAGTCCACGTCGGAGTCGAAGGTGACGACGTCGGGCCCGGCGAACGCGCGCAGTCTGCGGCCCTCGGCGCGCAGCCACGGCGGGGTCAGGCCGTAGTCGAAGCGCAGGCTCAGCCGGGAGGTCATCCGCACCCGTCCCGACAGGCCCTCGACGAGGCGCACCACGGTGGGGTGGGAGCCGTCGACGGGCATGAAGTCGACCACGCGCACCCGCCCCTCGGCACTGGCGAACTCGGTCTCCAACACCAGGCTGTCGCCGCGGTAGCGGCGGGCGAGGGGCCGGGCCCGGTCCGAGGGCGCCACCAGCCACCGGCCGTGTTCGGGGCGGCCCAGCAGCGCCGCGAAGCACGCTCCGGAGTCGAAGCGGGGGAGGCACAGCCAGTCCATCGAACCGTCGTGGCCCACCAGCGCGGCGGTGCGCATGTCGCCGATCAGGGCGTAGTCCTCCAGCCGGAGCGGCACGGGCGACTCCTTCCGGTGCGGTCGGAGGGCGGGTGTGGTCGGCCGTCGGAGTACCCGCCGCCGTCCGTGCTACACGGCGTGCCACCCCCCGGACAAGGAGTATCTGGATTGCCCTGTTTTTGCCGGTTTTATAGGTTTTCTGGCTGTTTTGGGTGTTACCCGAGCGGTGGATCGAGAGGAACCGCAACGAGGAGACCCGCATGATCACCAAGGAGCAGATCCCCGCGGTGCTGGACCATCAGGTCTACGACGCGGAGGGCAGGAAGATCGGGGAGGCCGGCCACGTCTTCCTCGACGACGCCACGGGCGAGCCCGAGTGGGCCAGCGTCCGAACAGGGCTCTTCGGCACCAGCGAGACCTTCGTGCCGATCCACGACGCGGCCATGGTGGAGGACCATCTGGAGGTGCCGTACTCGAAGGACGAGGTCAAGGGGGCTCCGCACGTCGATGTGGACCAGGGCGGCCACCTCTCCGAACAGGAGGAGCGGAGGCTGTACCAGTACTACGGCATCGACTGGGACCCCCGCGGCCGGGAGGCCGGCACCACCCGCACCGCCGGCGCGGCGGGCGCCGGGGAACGGACCGGCGCCGGCAGGGGCACCCGCGGGCGCGACGACGCGATGACCCGCTCCGAGGAGGAGATGCGCGTCGGCGTCGAGCGCCATGAGGCCGGTAGGGCGCGGCTGCGCAAGTACGTCGTCACCGAGGAGGTCCAGAAGACCGTTCCCGTGCGGCACGAGGAGGTCCGCGTCGAGCGCGAGCCCATCACCGAGGGGAACGTCGACGAGGCCATGAGCGGCCCGGAGATCACCGAGGGCGAGTACGAGGTGACGCTGCACGAGGAGCGTCCGGTGGTCGACACCGAGGTCCACCCGGTGGAGCGGGTGCGCCTGACGACCGACGAGCGCACGGACCAGGAGACCGTCAGGGGAGAGGTGCGCAAGGAGCGCATCGAGGAGGAGGAGGCCGGCGCGTCCGACGACGAACGGCGGCGCCGTCGCCGTTGACCGACCGTCCTCCCGGTTCCGAGGCCCGTGTGGAGACCCCTCCGCACGGGCCTCGACCGCCTCGGGTGGGGGCCGGGGCGGTCGGCGGGTGTTCGGAAAAGGGCTCCGGTGGACATGGCGTGTGAATGCCACGCGAAAGGTCGGGTACTTCGCCCGTTGTGAGCTGTTAGCCACAAAAGCCGCAAAGGTCAAATTTCGTAGACCAACTGGAGGCACCGGTGAGTGAAGCTCCGAACACAGGCCACAGCCCCGGCGGACAGACGGGCCAGGCCGCGAAGCAGGAGACCCGAGCCACGGCCGACCGGGCCAAGGACGCGGCCGGCACCGTGGCCGGCAGCGCCAGGGAGCAGGCGCGCCACGTGACCGGCGACGCCCGCGAACAGGTCGTCAACATGGCCGGGCACCTGAAGGAGCGCGCCTCCAAGGAGGCGGACACGCAGACCAGGAGGACGGCCGACACCATACGACAGTGGGCCGACGACCTGGCGGGCATGGCCGAGAGCGCCCGGTCCGACTCCCCGGTGCGGAACCTGGCCTCCCAGGCCGCCGACAGCAGCCGCCGCGCCGCGGACCTCCTGGAGGAGAAGGGCGCGGGCGGTCTGGTCGGTGAGGTGGAGTCGTTCGCGCGCCGCCGTCCCGGAGCCTTCCTGGCGGGCGCGGCGCTGGCCGGATTCGCCCTGGGCCGCGCGGCCAAGGCGGGCAAGGCCGCCCACCACGGCCCGGACGGCCGGAGCGGGGAACACGCGCGACCCGCACCGTCCCCGGACCTGCCGGTCACCACGGGCGGTGGCGAGGTCCGACAGATGCCGGACCGCGGGGAGCCGCCCTACGGCGGCACCGCACCCGGCACGGGCACGGGCACCGGTGCCTACGGGACCACCGGCACCTACGGCGGGGGAACCACTCCCGGCCCCTATCCCGGCACGGACACCCCGCGCCGTCCGGAGGTGGGCTGACATGGCGTACACCACCCAGCGGCCGACCGACGAGGGGACGGCCCGGCGCGTCGACGGTGACGAGAGGTCGATCGGCGAGCTGCTCTCCGCGGTGACGGCGGACGCCCAGAAGCTCCTCAGGCAGGAGATCGAACTGGCCAAGGCCGAGGTCCGCGAGGAGGCGACCAAGGCCGGCAAGGCCGCCGGCATGTACGGCGGCGCCGGCTTCGCCGGCTACATGACGGCCCTGTTCGCCTCCCTGGCCGCGGTCTTCGGACTGGCCAACGTCATGGACTGGGGCTGGGCGGCGCTCATCATCACCGCCCTGTGGGCGGTGGCGGCCCTCGTCCTGTACTCGATGGGCCGCTCCCGGATGCGGCAGGTCCACCCCAAGCCGGAACGCACCGTCCAGACTCTCAAGGAGGATGCCGAATGGGCGCGTCACCCGACGAGCTGAGGGCTCGGATCGACACCACGCGGCAGGAGCTGTCCGACGACGTCGGCAGGCTCGCCGACCACGCCAACCCCCGCCACGCGGTGCACCGCCGCAAGGAGCGGATGCGCAGCAGGATGACCGTAGTTCGGGAGCGAGTCATGGGAACCACCTCGGACGGTGGGCGACACACGGCCCGGTCGGTGCGCGACACCGCGGGACAGACCGCCGACAAGGCACGCGAGGGCGCCGAACAGGCGGGTGAGGCGGTGAAGTCCGCCCCCCACCACGCGGCGCGACGCACCCAGGGCAACCCGCTGGCCGCCGGAGTCGTGGCCTTCGGCGCCGGGCTGCTGGCCGCCTCCATGGCGCGCAGCTCGCACGCCGAGGAGGAGGCCGTGGAGCGGCTCGCGGAGAAGGCCGGCCCCGTCAAGGAGGCGGCCGCCGAATCGGCCGGGCGTCTGAAGGAGGAGGCGACGCACTCGGCGCAGGAGGCGGGCCGACACGTCAAGGAGACCGCCACCGAGGCCGCCCGCGCCACCACCGAAGAGGCGCGCGGTCAGGCGGGGCAGGTGAAGGAACAGACACAGCAGTCCGGCCGGAGCGTGGCCGAAGGGGCCCGCGGCCAAAACCCCGGATCGGCGCACTGACGCGTCGACCGCCCCGGACGGCCGCCCGCCCGCGACGTACGCGGCGTTCGGGCCGTCCCGCGGCCGCTCCCGCCCGCGGGGGAGCGGCCGCCGGGGGCGGAGCCGTCGGCGCGGCGGCTCCGCCCCTCCCCCCGGGCCCGGAAGGCGGGCCCGAGCCCGAAGCCACCTCCCGGGCGTGAGCCGGCCCACCGCACGGTGAAGAGAAACCACCACAAGCCAGGGGAGTGATTCCCCCGCCGGCCGGAGCCGGTGGTCCCTCGCTAGGAGTTCGATGGCCAAGCACAGGTTCGAAGAGCGGGGGGAGCGGACGGTGGACTCGGGACGCTCCCCCGATGAACCGTCCGACCTGCCGAAGAGGTCCTGGAAAGGGGTCCTCAAACGCACGGTCGCCGAGTTCAAGGACGACAACCTCACCGACTGGGCGGCCGCGCTGACCTACTACGCGGTCCTGTCGATCTTCCCCGCGTTGCTGGCGCTGGTGTCGGTCCTGGGCGTGATCGGCAGCTCCGCCATCCAACCCCTGGTCGACAACGTCGGAAGCCTGGCGCCCGGCGCCGCGCGGGACATCCTCCAGAGCATGCTGACCCAGCTCCAGAACAACCAGGGCGGCGCGGGAATCGCGCTGATCATCGGTGTCGCCCTGGCGGTGTGGTCGGCCTCCGGGTACGTCGCGGCCTTCATGCGCGCCTCCAACGCCGTCTACGACATCGGTGAGGGGCGCCCGATCTGGAAGAAGCTGCCCGTGCGGGTGGGCGTCACGCTCGCCCTGCTGGTGATGCTGGCGCTGAGTTCGATCGCGGTCGTCTTCACCGGCGGCCTGGCGCAGCGGGCCGGCGATCTCATCGGCCTGGGCGAGACCTTCCTGACCGTGTGGAGCATCGCGAAGTGGCCGGCCCTGGTCCTCCTGGTCAGCCTGATGATCGCGTTGCTGTACTGGGCCGCGCCCAACGTTCGGCACGGCGGCTTCCGCTGGATCAGCCCCGGCAGCCTGCTCGCCGTCCTGCTGTGGATCGTCGCCTCGCTCGGCTTCGCCCTCTACGTCGCCAACTTCGGCAACTACAACAAGACGTACGGCAGCCTGGCCGGTGTGATCATCTTCCTGATCTGGCTGTGGATCTCCAACATCGTGATCCTGCTGGGTCTGGAGCTCGACGCCGAGATGCAGCGCGGACGGGCCATGCGGGCCGGTCATCCGGAGGACGAGGAGCCCTACGTCGAACCGCGTGACACCCGCAAGCTCCCGCCGGAGGAGACGCCCGGCACGGACGGCGGGGCGGGGTCGGACGGCCGCGGAGAGGAGCGCCGACCCGACTGACACCCCCACACCGTGCGGGAGGGCACCGGTGCCCCGGCGGAGGAGACCGCCGGGGCACCGCGGCGTTTCCCGGCGTTCCCGGCGCTTCCCGCCTCCGGCCCCGAGGACGCCACCCGCCCGCCGCGGGGGCATCCTCGGGGCCGGACGCGGGTACGGGGGACCCGTCGACGGCGCCGGGGCCGGCGCGGCGGGAACCACGACACCGGGCGGACGCCCGGGGAGACGAGGAGGACGATGGCGAGCGGCACGTCGGGGGAGCAGGTCGCGGAGGCGGTCGAGCAGATGGCCCACGAGGCGTCCGAGCTGCTCCGCGACCGGCTGCGGGGAGCGGGCGACGGGCTCCGGGGCACCGCGCGGCGGATGGGCGTGGGCGGCGCCCTCCTCGGTGGTGCCGGGGTGTGCGGAGCGCTGGCGGTGGGCACCGCGCACCGGGCGGCGTTGAACGCGTTGGAGACGGCCCTGCCCCGGGCGCAGGCGGCCGCCGTGCTCTCCGTCGCGTACGCGGTGGGCGCGGGGGCCCTGGCGAGACTGGGGCGGGACCGGCTCCGCGGCGCCGGGCGCGCCTCGGGGGCACGCCCGCGGTGAGCGGGACGGCCGGCTCCGCGGGCCGGGGCGCGGCACCGGCCGCACGCCCCGAGGGCATCAGCCCGAGATGTGCGGGTACGCACCAGATAACCCCGTCCGCCGGGAACGAACCGAGCAGAGGAGGCTCGTTGTGAAGGGTGAACAGGGCAAGGAGGAGTCCTCCGCGCGGAGCCGGCCGCAGCTGCGCACCGGCGGCGATCAGCCGGTGGATCCCGAGGACCTGGTCAGGCTCTCCGGGCGCGAGCCCACGCCGGAGCGTGTGGAGGAGGCCAGGAAGCAGTTGGAGGAGCACGGGGCCGCGGCCGTCGAGAGGTACCTCCCCTGAGGTTCCGGCCCGAGTGCGGTCTCCGTGAGGTCGGACGGCACCATCCGCGTCGATCGGCGGGTGGTGCCGTTCCTCTTGTCGTCCCCTCGGCGGCGCGGAAGGGGAAAGTCGGGAACGGAACCGGAACGCGGCCGATCGCGTTGTAGGTTCTGCTCGTGCGTGCCGACCGGCACCCCGACGCCCGGGCGCCACATGAGCCCGCGGCCTCGCCCCAGGCGCACGTCGCCTTCCCAGGAGCATGCCTCACGTGACGAACCTCGCCCTCGGTCCCGGCTGGCTGGATCCGGACCACCTCATCCAGACCTTCGGTCTGATCGGCATCCTCTGCATCGTCTTCGCCGAGTCGGGCCTGCTCATCGGTTTCTTCCTGCCCGGTGACTCGCTGCTGTTCACCACCGGGCTGCTGGTCGTCACCGACCAGTACCTGCACCATCCGCTGTGGCTGGTCTGCACCCTGGTGGTGATCTCCGCGGTCCTCGGCGACCAAGTGGGCTACATGTTCGGTCGGAAGGTCGGGCCGGCCCTCTTCCGGCGCCCGGACTCCCGCCTCTTCAAGCAGGAGAACGTGGAGAAGGCCCACGAGTTCTTCGAAAAACACGGCCCCAAGTCCCTGGTGCTGGCCCGCTTCGTGCCGATCGTGCGGACCTTCACGCCGATCGTCGCCGGCGTCAGTCGGATGAACTACCGCAGCTTCCTGGTCTTCAACGTCCTCGGTGGCGTGCTGTGGGGCGCGGGCGTGACCCTCCTGGGCGCCGCGCTGGGCCAGGTGGAGTTCGTCCGCGACAACATCGACTTCATCCTGGTCGGCATCGTGCTGCTGTCGGTGCTGCCGATCGCCGTCGAGTACCTGCGTGCCCGCGGCCGATCCCGCGCGGCGGGGGTCGGCCGGCCGGCGGTCCCGGTCGCGGCGTCCGCCGAGCCCGTCGGCGGCGCGGTGGGCGGCCCGGCCCGTCCCCCTGCCCGGGGGCGGAGGCGGGGGCGTCACGCCAAACGCTGAACCGGGGCCGTGGGCCCGCGCCGGCGTGTTCGGGCGGGGTCGAGGGGACGGCCTCGGAGGATGTTCGAGCGCCGGGAGCGCCCCTCCCGTCTCCACGAGTCATAATAAGTAAATCCGATATGATCAATTTTGTCTCATGTGGCCGGCGACCCACGTGTGCGCGCGGGCGAGCCCTCACCCGGATGGGCGTGTGAGCCGCTCGGAGGCGGGTACGCGCCGTGCTGCACATGACAGGTCAAAAGAGGAGGGCATGATGCGTAGCCTGAGCCCGGAGGTTCAGCCGACGAGCGGTGACGTCTTGCCGGACCAGGAGCAGGAGACGGTCGCCCCCGATCTTCCGGACCTGCCCAGAATCGAGGACGCGGGCAAGGTGGCGCCCCGGGACGCCCGGCAGCTGTCGAAGCTCTTCTTCGAGCGGCTGAGGGTGCTGGAGGAGGGGACGCACGAGTACCAGTACGCGCGCAACACCCTCATCGAACTCAACCTGACCCTGGTGAACTACGTCGCCTCCCGTTTCCGGCACCGTGCCGAGCCGATGGACGACATCGTGCAGGTCGGGACCATCGGCCTGATCAAGGCCATCGACCGGTTCGACCTCGACCGGGAGGTGGAGTTCACCTCGTTCGCCGTCCCGTACATCGTGGGGGAGATCAAGCGCTTCTTCCGGGACACCAGCTGGGCCGTGCGCGTCCCGCGCCGGCTCCAGGAACTGCGCATCGAACTGGCCCGCGCCAACGAGGAGCTGGGCCGCAGGCTGGGGCGCTCCGCCACCACCGAGGAGTTGGCGGAGTTCATGAACGTCACGGTGGAGGAGGTCATCGAGGGGCAGGTGGCCAGCAACGGCTACGTCGCCGGTTCCCTCGACCTGCCCGTGGGCGACGAGGGCAAGGACACCCCCCTGGCCGACCAGATCGGCGACGTCGACCCGGCCCTGGAGAAGGTGGAGAACCTCCACGCCCTCAAGCCGCTGATGGAACAGTTGGACGAGCGGGACCGCCGCATCCTGCAGATGCGCTTCGGCGGGGACATGACGCAGTCGGAGATCGGGGCCGAGCTGGGCATCTCGCAGATGCACGTCTCACGGCTGCTGAGCCGGGCGCTGGCACGGCTGCGGGAGGGCATGCTCTCGCAGAAGTGAGCGAACCCCGGCGTCCGGACGTCGACGCGGGGCCCGGCGGCGCGAGCCGGGTCCCGCGTCGACGCGTCCGCGTCTCCCCGTGCGCCCCCTCCGGCCGGGTGGGGCAACCATCCGTCGTCCCGTCAGGGGGAGTCAACCGCAACGGACTCGGGAACACGTGGCAGCGTCCGCCCCCGCGGCGGGCGAGCAACGACAGTGACGTCACGGGACGACGAGGAAGGCACCGACATGGGACACGGCGGGAACGTCATCGACGAGTTGACCACGGACCACCGGGAGGTCGAGGAACTCTTCGGCAGGATCGAGGCCCTGCCCGCGGGCGACGAGCGGCGCAAGGAGCTCGCCGACCAGGCCGTCATCGAGCTGGTGCGGCACTCCGTCGCCGAGGAGCAGTACCTCTACCCGGCGGTGCGCGAGTTCCTGCCGGACGGTGACGAGGTCGCCGACAAGGAACTCCGGGACCACGCCGAGGCCGAGCGCACCATGAAGGACTTGGAGGGCCGCAGCGCGGCCGATCCCGAGTTCGACCGGCTCGTCGGCCTGCTGATGCGCGAGATCCGCACCCACGTCGAGGACGAGGAGCAGAACCTCTTCCCGCGACTGCGCCGGGCGACGAGTGAGCAGCGGCTCGACGAGCTCGGGGAGAAGGTGCGCACGGCGAAGAAGACGGCCCCGACCCGTCCCCACCCCTCCGCGCCCGACACCCCTCCGGCGAACAAGGTGATGGACCGGGGAGCGGGCATGGTGGACCGGGTCCGCGACGCCCTCACCGGGCGCAGCGAGAAGCACTGACCCCGCGGCCGCCCCTCGGCACGAGCCCCACCGGCCGCCCGCACCGGCCGAGGGGCCCCGCGGAGCACGAACGGAACGCGGGAGCGGCCGCCGGATGCCGGACGAGGCATCCGGCGGCCGCTCCCGCGTTCGTCCGCCCCGCCGGGGCGCCCTACCCCGCGGGGGCGGCCGGTGCCGGGGCCCGGTGGAAGACGAGGCCGCCCTCGCCCACGTCCACCCGCAGTCGGGTGTGCGGCACCAGTTCGCCGCCGAGCAGCATCCGCGAGAGGGGGTTGTCCACCTCCCGCTGGATGGTGCGGCGCAGCGGCCGGGCACCGTACTCGGGCTGGTAGCCGTGCCGGGCGAGCCAGTCGACGGCCTCCGGGGCGAACTCGATCTCCACGTCCTGCGCGTGGACCCGCCGCCGCGTCTCGTCCAGCAGCATGTCGGTGATCCGACGCAGCTGCTCGTCGGAGAGCCGGCGGAACACCACGATCTCGTCGATGCGGTTGAGGAACTCCGGCCGGAAGTGCTCCCGCAACGGCCGCAGCACCCTCTCGCGCCGAGCCTCCTCGTCCGCCTCGCCACCCGCGCCGCCGGGGGTGAAGCCCAGCGTGCCGCCGCGCCCGGTGATGGCCTCCGAGCCGAGGTTGCTGGTCATCACGACGACGGTGTTGGTGAAGTCGACCGTGCGGCCCTGGGAGTCCGTCAACCGCCCGTCGTCCAACACCTGCAGCAGGATGTTGAAGACGTCCGGGTGCGCCTTCTCCACCTCGTCCAGGAGCAGCAGCGAGTACGGGTGGCGGCGCACCGCCTCCGTCAGTTGCCCGGCCTCCTCGTGGCCGACGTACCCGGGCGGGGCGCCCACCAGCCGGCTGACGGTGTGCCGCTCCTGGTACTCGCTCATGTCCAGGCGGACCATCCGGTCGTCGGTGCCGAACAGCGCCTCCGCCAGCGCGCGGGCCAGTTCCGTCTTGCCGACGCCGGTGGGGCCGAGGAAGAGGAAGCTGCCGATCGGCCGGTTGGCGCTGGCCAGTCCGGCGCGCGAGCGCAGCACGGCGTCGGCGACGACGGAGACCGCCTCGTCCTGGCCGACGACCCGCCGGTGCAGGTGTTCCTCCAGGCCCAGCAGACGGCTCTTCTCCTCCTGGGTGAGGCTGCTGACGGGGATGCCGGTCTGCCGGGAGACGATGTCGGCGATGTCCTCGACGTCGACCTCGGCGATGCGGTCCCCCACCGGCTGCTTCCCGTCCCCCTCGGCGATCTGCCGCTCCGTGTCGGCCAGCCGGTCGCGCAGCTCCTTGGCCCGCTCGTAGTCCTCGTCGGCCACGGCCTGGTCCTTGTCCCGGCGCAGTTGCTCGGCCTCGCGCTCCAGGACGCGCACGTCGGTGCCGCGGGTGGCCGAGCGCAGCATCACCCGCGCGCCCGCCTGGTCCATCAGGTCGATCGCCTTGTCGGGCAGGTAGCGGTCGGTGAGGTAGCGGTCGGACAGTTCGACGGCGGCCAGCAGCGCCTCGTCGCTGTAGCGGACCTGGTGGTGGGCCTCGTAGCGGTCCCGCAGACCGCGCAGGATCTCCACGGCGTCGGCCGTGGACGGCTCGGGCACCAGGACGGGCTGGAAGCGGCGGGCCAGCGCGGCGTCCTTCTCGATGTGGCGGCGGTGCTCCTCCAGCGTGGTGGCGCCGATGACGTGCAGTTCGCCGCGGGCCAGGGCGGGCTTGAGCATGTTGCTCGCGTCCATCGAGCCGCTCTCGCCGCCACCGCCGGCGCCCACCACGGTGTGCAGTTCGTCGATGAAGACGATCAGCTCGTCGGTGCGCTCGCGGATCTCGTCGATCAGGCCGCTGAGCCGCTCCTCGAAGTCGCCCCGGTAGCGGGTGCCGGCCACCAGACCTCCGATGTCGAGCTGGACGACGCGGCGTCCCAGCAGGTTGTCGGGCACGTCGCCGTCGACGATGCGCTGGGCCAGTCCCTCGACGATGGCGGTCTTGCCCACGCCCGCCTCGCCGATCAGCACCGGGTTGTTCTTGCCCCGCCGGGCCAGGATCTCGATGGTCTGCTCGATCTGCTCGTCACGGCCGATCACCGGGTCGATGCGCCCCTCACGGGCGAGTTCGGTCAGATCGCGTCCGAACCGGTCCAGGTTGGGCGTGCTGCCCCCGCCGCCGCGTCCGCTCGGGGCGGGCGGGCGCTCGCCCGGCCCCGGGGGACCGGGCTGGTAGCCCTCGGGGAGTCCGGAGGAGCGCGCGTCGAAGTGGGCGGCGTTGAGGATCTGCCCCGCCGCGGAGTCCCGGTTGGCGGCCAGTGCCACCAGCACGTGCTCGGGCCCGATGTAGGACGCGCCCGAGGAACGGGCGACGTTGTGGGCGTCCATCAGGGCCCGCTTCACGGCGGGACTGACGGCGATCGAGCTGCGCCGCGGGCCGTCACCGGCGTGCCGGTCGATCTCGGCGACGATCGTGTCGGGGTCGCCCCCGGCGCGGGAGACCATGGACCGGGTCGGATCGGTGGTGAGGGCCGCCCGCAGCAGATGCTCGGTGTTGAGGTCGGCGCTGCCGTGCTGGGCCGCGTACGACGCCGCGTCGGTGACGAGCCGGCGGGCGGGCTCGCTCATCAGCCGGACGAAGTCGAAGTACCGGGGCCCGGGACGCTGCCCACCGGAGGGCGCGGCGCCCAGGAAACGCGCGAGGAACTCTCCGAGCGGGTCCCGACCGTAGTCGTCGGGACCCATGTACCCGCTGGTCATAGATGTCCTCCCGCCGGCCCGGCCGGCCGGCCGGCCGGGCCGCGCTGCTCGTCTCGGTCCGTCACTCTCGACGCTCCGGAGTTCCCGCTCGCGGCGCGGCGACACGTGAACCGGACGGCCGACTTGCCCGTGGGCTCGTCGAGATCGGTGGGGTGGCGCGGGTGTGAACCGGGCCGAAGGGGTGAACTCGGGAGCGTGCCGATCCGTGAGGAAATCCGCTGTGGTCCCGGACCGGGGAGGGCGAGCGCTCGCCCTCCCCGGTCCGGGATCGGAAAGGGCCGCCGATGTCACCGTTGCCGGGTCTGAACGCTCTGGTGCCGCCCGTGTCCGGGCTGCTCCCGCGGGGGGTGACGGCCGGGCTGCGGGAGGCGGTGGACGTCGCGGGTGGGATGGCCGGGCACCTCGTGGGGCTGCCCCGCAGGGGCGTGTGGTCCCGACCGGGGCGCTGTCACATCGTCGTCCACGGGGTCCACACGCCGGACGGCGAGCGGATCGCCCGGCGTGTGGAGCGCGCGCTGGAGAGGCACCCCGGAGTGCTGTGGGCGCGGGTGAACGCCCCCTCGGGTCGGGTGGTGGTGGCGCTGGCCTCGCCTCCTCCGCCCGAGCGGGAGCTGATCGACCTGGTGGAGCGCGCCGAGAGCGGCACCGGGCACGAGCCCTGCGAGGGGGACGAGCACGGGGAGTGGTGCCTGGAGCCCCACCACCCCTGTGAGGGACCGCGCACCGGCCAGTCGGTCTCGGCGCTGGCGGCGGACGTGGCGGGGCTGGCGCTGTCCACCCTCAACCGGGTGGCCCCCTGGACCCCGCTGCCACCGGAGGTGGCCGCCCTCACGGGAGCCGTCGCCCGGCACCCGAGGCTGCGGGAGCTGGTCTCCAGGGGGCTGCACGACCCCGAGCAGGCCGAGTCGCTGCTGCCGGTGGCCACCGCGCTGGCCCAGGGCGTGGCGACCCGCGGCGGAGGGCTCGTGCTGGACGTGGTCCAGCGCCTGGCCCAGTGGCGGGAGGCGGACGCCCACCGCCGGGCGTGGGAGGCGGCCGAGCCGCGGCTGGTGCGCGGCCCGGAGGACGCCGCGGCCGACCCGATCGCGGTGGAGCGCCCCGTCCCGGCCCCCGGCGACGCCGCCGACCGCTACGCCGAGCGGTCGATGGCGTTGGGGGCCCTCGCCGGAGCGGCCGCGGCGCCGTTCGCCGGTCCGCGGCGCGGGCTGGCGGTGGCTCTCTCCGGGGTGCCCAAGGCCCCCGACGCGGGGCGGGAGGGGTTCGCCACCGCGCTCGGCCGGGCCCTGGCCCTGCGTGGCGCCACCGTCATGGACCGGGGCGTGCTGCGGCGGCTGGGGCAGATCGACACCGTCCTGCTGGACGAGGAGGCCCTCAGCGGCAGTCGTCTGGAGCCGTTCGACCTGGTCCCGCTCGGGGGCGCGGATCCGAAGGAGACGGCCGAACGGCTCTTCGCCCTCCGGAGTGCCGAGGGTGCAAAGGGCCCGGGGGACTCGGAGGAGCCCCCGTCGGACGGGGACGCGACCGGGGTGCGCCGCGACGGGGACGGCTGGGTGCTGGGGCCGCTGGAGGAGCTGGAGCTGACCGGCCGCAAGGGCGTCCGGGCCGCGCGCCGGCTGCGGGAGCAGGGCGCCGAGCGGGTGCTGGGCCTGGCCCGGAACGGGCGCCTGGCGGCTGTGGCGGGCCTGGCCCGGCAGAAGGCGCCCGGCGCGGACGCGGTGGCGGCCGCCGCGCGGCGCGCCGGGGCGCGTGTGGTGCTCGCCAGCGATCGTCCCGAACCGCTGTTCGGCTTCGCCGACGCCGTCGTTCCCGGTGGGAGCCGTCTCACCGCCTCCCTGCGCGGCATGCAGACGGACGGCGCGGTGGTGCTGTTGGTCTCCGGCGACCGGCGCGCGCTGGCCGCCGCCGACTGCGGCCTCGGCGTGCACCGGGAGGACGAACCGACGGCGTGGGGCGCGCACATCCTGGTGGGCACGGACCTGGAGTCGGTCGGGCTGGTCGTGGACGCGGTGGGCGTGGCCGCCCAGGTCGACCACGAGAGCCGTTTCCTGGCCGCGGGCGGCAGCGGGGTCGGCGCCGTCGCGGCCCTCCAGGCCCGCGGCGGACAGTCGACGGCCCGGGGCGCCGCCGCGGGCACCGCCGCCGGGACCGCGGCGTTCTGCCTGGGCACCTGGCGCGCCCGGCAGTTGCTGGCCCGCCCCGTCACCCCGCCGGTGGAGACCACGCCGTGGCATCTGATGCCCGCCGACCGCGTCCTCGGACGGTTGGGCGTCACCGAGGAGGGGCTGAGCCGCGAGGAGGCCGAGGAACGGGCCGGGCGGGACACCACCTCCGAGCAACCGACGCGCATCGGACTGCCCGCGGCGTTCGTCGAGGAGCTGGCCAACCCCCTCACCCCGGTGCTCGCGGCGGGCGCCGCCCTGTCGGCGGCCGTGGGCTCGCGGACCGACGCCGTGCTGGTGGCCGGGATCACCGGGACGTCCGCGCTGGTGGGCGCCGTACAGCGGGTGCGGACCGACCGGGCCCTGGAGGAGCTGTTCGCCCGTTCCGCGATCGGCGCGCGGGTGCGCAGGGGCGGCGTCGAGCGTCTGGTGGCCGCCGGGGACCTGGTCGTCGGGGACGTCGTCGTGCTGCGCTCCCAGGAGGTGGTGCCCGCGGACTGCCGGCTGCTGCGGGCCGAGGGGCTGGAGGTCGACGAGTCCTCCCTGACGGGCGAGTCCCTGCCGGTCGCCAAGGACCCGGCACCGGTGGTCGCCGCGCAGATCGCCGACCGCCGCTCCATGCTCTACGAGGGCACCACCGTCTCGGCGGGCACCGCGGTGGCCGTGGTGGTGGCCACCGGGTCGGCCACCGAGGTCGGCCGCAGCCTGGCCACCGCCCGGCAGAAGGCCCCGACGACCGGAGTGGAGTCCCGGCTGACCGGCCTGACCAAGACCAGCCTGCCGCTGGCGCTCGGCTCGGCGGCGGCGGTCGCCGGGGCCGGCCTGCTGCACGGCCACCGGCTGGCCGACACCCTCGCCTCCGCGGTGAACCTGGCCGTCGCCTCCGTGCCCGAGGGGCTGCCGCTGCTGGTCAACGCCGCGCAGCTGGCCGCCGCCCGGCGGCTGGCCGACCACGGCGCCCTGGTCCGCAACCCCCGCACGATCGAGGCGCTCGGCCGCGCCGACGTGCTGTGCTTCGACAAGACCGGAACCCTCACCGAGGGCGACCTCCAACTCGCCACCGTCAGCGACGGCGAACGCGATCTGCCCGCCGACCGGCTCGACGCTCCCTGCAAGCAGGTGCTGGGCGCCGCGCTGCGTGCCACCCCGCCCGCCCGCGCCTCCGAGCCCATGGAGCACCAGACCGACCGGGCGGTGGTGGTCGGGGCCCGACGCGCGAAGGTCGCCGTGCGTCAGGGCGCGCCGCAGTGGCGGCGCACCGACGCCCTGCCGTTCGAGTCGTCCCGCGCCTACCACGCCACCGCCGGTCGCACCTCGCGCGGGCCGCTGCTCAGCGTCAAGGGCGCGCCCGAGAACGTGCTGGAGCGCTGCGCCCGGCGGCGCGGCGGGGGAAGGGAGGAGGAACTCGACGCCTCGGCCCGGCGGCGGCTGACGGAGACCGCCGAGGAGTTGGCCGGTGCCGGCCGGCGTGTCCTGGCCGTGGCCGAGCGTCCGCTGCGCGAGGACGAGGACCTCACCGACGAGGCCGTCGACGACCTGACCTTCCTGGGCTTCGTCACCCTGGCCGACCCGGTGCGCTCCGGCGCCGCGCCGGCGACCGCGCGGCTGCGCGCGGCCGGGGTGCAGACGGTCATGCTCACCGGCGACCACCCCGCCACCGCCGACGCCATCGCCGCGACCGTCAGCGAGGACCCCGACCAGAAGGTGTGCACGGGCGCCGAGATCGACGCGTTGGACGACGACGCGCTCGACGAGCTGCTGCCCACCCTGGACGTCATCGCCCGGTGCAGCCCCCACCACAAGGTCCGCATCGTCCAGGCGTACCAGCGCATCGGTCGGGTGGTGGCGATGACCGGCGACGGCGCCAACGACGCCCCCGCCATCCGGCTGGCCGACGTCGGCATCGCCCTGGGGCGCCGCGGCACTCCCGCCGCCACCGCCGCCGCCGACCTGGTGGTCGGCGACGACCGGCTGGAGACGATCATCGCCGCGCTGCTGGAGGGCCGTGCGATGTGGGGCTCGGTCCGCGACGCGCTGGCCATCCTGGTCGGCGGCAACCTCGGCGAGGTCGCCTTCAGCGTGCTGGCCGCCTCCCTGACCGGCTCCTCGCCCCTCAACGCCCGGCAGATCATGCTCGTCAACCTCCTCACCGACCTCGCCCCGGCGCTGGCCATCGCGGTGCGCGAACCCGCGGCGCAGGAGGCCGGCGAGCGGCTGTTGAGCGAGGGGCCCGACCGTTCCCTGGGGGCCGGGCTGAACCAGGAGGTGCTGCTGCGCGGCGCCACCACCACGCTCGGCGCCGGACTGGCCTGGGGGGCCGCCCGGCTCACCGGGCGGCGGCGGCGGGCGAGCACGGTCGCCCTGGCGTCGGTGGTCGGCACCCAGCTCGCCCAGACGCTGCTGACCGGCGGCCTGGACCGCAACGTGTTGCTGGCCGGGGTCGGGTCGGCCGCGGCCCTGGTGGGCGTCATCCAGACGCCCGGGGTGAGCCAGTTCTTCGGCTGCACTCCGCTGGGGCCCGTCGGCTGGGGCATCACCCTCGGCTCGATCACCACGGCCACGGTGCTGGGTACCGCCGCGACGCCGTTGGTGCGCCGGTTGGTGCCGGACGTGCCGGACGTGCCGGACGAGCGGGGGAGCGGGCCCGACGGGGCGGAGTGACCCGGTGGCCCGGTGTGGCCGCCCCCTCCCGGGAGGGGGCGGCCACACCGGGCCGCATGGGGTGCGTGACGCACGAAGCGGCGGTCCGGACGCCCTTGACGTCCGGACCGCCGCCTCACGGGGGTGGGGCGAGGAGAGGAACCCCGCCCCCGGGTCGGGTCAGACCTGACCCCGCCAGGCGCCCGTCTCCCTGCCGCGCTCCTCGATGAACTCCTTGAACCGCTCCAGGTCGCCCTTGACGCGGTGGCGGACCACACCGAGCTTGTCGCCGACGGTGTCGGTGAGGCCCTTTGGGTCGTGCTCCATCTGGAGCATCACCTTGGTCCGGCTGTCGTCGAGGCGGTGGAAGGTGACCACACCGGCCTGCTTGGCCTCGCCGTCGACCGTCGTCCAGGCCACCCGCTCGTCGGGGATCTGCTCGGTGACGCGGGCGTCGAACTCCCGCTGGGCACCGCCGACCTTCGTCACCCAGTGGGTCAGCGTGTCCGTCTTCTGCTCGACCCGCTCGACGCCCTCCATGAACTCGGGGAAGGTCTCGAACTGCGTCCACTGGTCGTACGCGGTGCGCACCGGGACGTGAACCTCGATCGACTCCTCGACCTTGGACATCCGGCATCCCTTCTCTCGCTGTTGGGGATGTTTCGTGCTACTTCGTTCCGTAGGCTTCCGCTTACCCGGGTGGGCGGCGGCCATGCGGGTGAACTCGCTACGGCAGGGGGGTGCCGCCGGTGGCGTTGACGATCTCGGCGGTGATGTAGCTCGCCTCCTGGGAGGCCAGGAAGACGTAGGCGGGGGCCAGTTCGGCGGGCTGGGCCGGCCGGCCCAGCGGGGACTGCTTGCCGAACTCCGAGGTGTCGGGCAGCGTCGAGGGGATCAGCGGCGTCCACACCGGTCCCGGGGCCACGGCGTTGACCCGGATGCCCCGCTCGGCCAGGTTCTGCGCGAGCCCCTGGGTGAAGGCGGTGATGGCGCCCTTGGTGGTGGCGTAGTCCAACAGGTGGGCGCTGGGCTTGTACCCCTGCACGGAGGTGGTGTTGATGATGCTGCCGCCCGCGGGGATGTGCGGCAGGGCCATCTTGCACAGCCAGAACATGCCGTACAGGTTGGTGCGCATCGTCCGGTCGAACTGCTCGGTGCTGATGCCCTCGATGCCCTCGGACTGCGCCATCTGGAAGGCCGCGTTGTTCACCAGGACGTCGACGCGGCCGAACTCCGCCACCGCCCGGTCGACCAGACGGCGGCACTCGGACTCCTCGCGGATGTCGCACAGCAGGGGCACCGCCTTCCGCCCCGCCTCCTCCACCAGCCGCGCCGTCTCGCGGGCGTCCTTCTCCTCCTCGGCGAGGTAGGTGAACAGCACGTCGGCGCCCTCCCTGGCGAAGGCGAGCGCCACGGCGCGGCCGATGCCCGAGTCGCCGCCGGTGACGATGGTCTTGCGGTCCGTCAGGCGCCCGCTGCCCCGGTAGGACGACTCGCCGTGGTCGGGCTCCGGGTCCATGCGTTCGGTCAGGCCCGGGTGCGGCTGGTCCTGCTGGGGGAAGTCGGGGCGCGGCTGTGCCTGGGTCGGGTCCTGCTGTCCGTGGTCGTTCATGTGGGTCCTTCTTCTCCCTGTCCTCGTGTCCTCGTGGGTGGTGGGTCCGTGCTCGCGGGTGACCGGGGGCGCGGGTCCGCGCGGCCTTCCGTGTCCCGGGGGCCGCGCCACCCGCCGCCTCCGCTCCGGCTCCCTGGGGAGGGCCGAAGACGGGTGTCCGCCCGGAGCCGGGGGCTCCGGGCGGACACCCGTCCGGGCGCAGGAGGAACGGGGCGGTGCCGTCCCGGTGGCCGTCGCGTCCGCGTCAGGTGCGGTGGGTGACGTCCTCGGTGCCCAGGCCGAGCGCCCGGGCGATGTCCTGGACGTTCCGGAACTCCTGGCCGGCCGGAAGCCGTCCGGCCAGGGACAGCAGCCGGTCGGGTGCGTTGTTCTCGCGCAGCGTGTCCAGTACCGCGTCACGGTCGGCCGGGTAGAGCTCCTTGCCCAGGTGTCGGGCCAGTTCGCTGCGCAGTTCCACGTCGTCCTGGTCCATGCCCGGAGGGGTGCCGCCGGTCAACACGGTGTTCGGCGCGCGGTCCACGTCGGGCTGGTCCTCGGCCGAGGGCTGGAGTTCGTGGTCCTCCTCCATGCGGAGCGACCGGCCCGCGCGGAGCTCGCCCTCCATCTCCTGCTTGAGCTCGTCGTCCCGGGCGGCGCCGGTCTTGTTCTTGCCGTGCGTGGCCATGTCGTCCTCCCGAAGGTTCTGGGCCGTGGTCGACGGAGTGCGTCCACGTCCGTGCACGTCGGGGCGTGTTCCCGGAGGTGACTCGGTTACACCGTTTGCGGACGGTTTGCGATCATTGCTCCGGGTGTCGAGTCACCCCATGTCGCCCTTCCGCTCCGGAGCGGTGTCGGTGATGTCCCTGCGGCCCACGTTCTCCGCCTGGTCGATGGCCGCGACGTCCGGGTGGTGCAGGTCGAAGGCGGGAGCCTCGGAGCGGATGCGGGGGAGGGTGACGAAGTTGTGCCGCGGCGGCGGGCAGGAAGTGGCCCACTCCAGCGAACGGCCGTAGCCCCACGGGTCGTCGACCTCGACCTTCGGCGCGTGCTTCGTCGTCCACCAGATGTTGTACCAGAAGGGCAGGAAGGACATGCCCAGCAGGAAGGCCCCGATGGTGGAGACGGTGTTGAGGGTGGTGAAGCCGTCGGCCGCCAGATAGTCGACGTACCGGCGCGGCATCCCCTCGGCACCCAGCCAGTGCTGGACCAGGAACGTCGTGTGGAAGCCGACGAACAGCGTCCAGAAGGTGATCTTGCCCAGCCGCTCGTCGAGCATCTGACCGGTGAACTTCGGCCACCAGAAGTGGAAGCCGGCGAACATCGCGAAGACCACGGTGCCGAAGACGACGTAGTGGAAGTGCGCCACCACGAAATAGGTGTCCGTCACGTGCCAGTCCATCGGCGGGGAGGCCAGGACGACGCCGGTCAGACCACCGAAGAGGAAGGTGACCAGGAAGCCGATCGCCCAGAGCATCGGCGTCTCGAAGGAGAGCGACCCCTTCCACATGGTGCCGATCCAGTTGAAGAACTTCACCCCGGTGGGAATCGCGATCAGGAAGGAGAGGAAGGAGAAGAACGGCAGCAGCACCGCGCCGGTGGCGAACATGTGGTGCGCCCAGACGGTGAGCGACAGACCGGTGATGGCGATGGTCGCGCCGATCAGGCCGATGTAGCCGAAGATCGGCTTGCGGCTGAAGACCGGGACGACCTCCGTGATGATGCCGAAGAACGGCAGCGCGATGATGTAGACCTCGGGGTGGCCGAAGAACCAGAACAGGTGCTGCCACAGCAGCGCGCCGCCGTTGGACGGGTCGAAGATGTGCGAGCCGAAGGTGCGGTCGGACTGGAGCGCGAAGAGCGCGGCGGCCAGCACCGGGAAGGCCAGCAGCACCAGCACGCTGGTCAGCAGCACGTTCCAGGTGAAGATCGGCATGCGGAACATCGTCATGCCCGGGGCGCGCATGCAGATGATCGTGGTGATGAAGTTGACCGCGCCCAGGATGGTGCCGAAGCCGGAGAGCGCCAGGCCCATGATCACCAGGTCGCCGCCGACCTGGGGGGTGCGGGTGTCGTCGGACAACGGTGTGTACGCCGTCCAGCCGAAGTCGGCGGCCCCGTCGGGGGTGAAGAAGCCGCTCACCACGATCAGCCCGCCGAAGAGGTAGAGCCAGTAGGCGAGCATGTTCAGCCGAGGGAACGCCACGTCGGGCGCGCCGATCTGCAGCGGCATCACCGCGTTGGCGAACCCGGCGAACAGCGGGGTGGCGAAGAGCAACAGCATGATCAGGCCGTGCATGGTGAAGGCCTGGTTGTACTGGTAGTTGGAGAGGATCTGGGTGCCCGGGCGGGCCAATTCGGCGCGAATCACCAGCGCCAGCACACCGGCCAGGGTGAAGAAGGCGAACGACGTGATCAGGTAGAGAGCGCCGATCTTCTTGTGGTCGGTGGTGATCATCCAGTCGACCATCACCTGTCCCAGGGTCTTCTTGCGCTCTTCCTTCTTCTTGAGTTGGTCGGTCTGCACTGTCATGGCCCGTGTCCTCTCGACCCGCCGGGTCGCGCCGGCTCCCCAGCGTGCTCCCAGTCCGTGCCCCGCTGTCCGCTCGGCGCACCCGCCGCGGCGGGTGCGCCGAGCGGCATGTGATGGTTTCCCGGCTCTTGGGTGGGTGTGTAAAGGTATCGATGTTTCTGTTGCCTTCTGTCTTACGCGTGGGAGACGCGTGTGGCAACGGCAGCGACCGTGTGTCCGCATCCCCGACCGCGCCGCATCGGCCGAAGCACCGGGAAACCGGCGGGCCCGCCCCTCACACCCGCCGCGCGCCGTCGTCCCGCGCGCGGCCGCTCTCCGCGCGGCCCTCCGCCCCGGCCGCCGGCGCGAATCGTCCGAACCACACCACGAACGCCGCCCCGGCGCAGATCAGGGCGGCGAGGACGAGGGAGCCCAGAGCCTCGGGGGAGGGAACCAGGGACGCCGCCAGGTCGTAGGCGACGTGCCCGGCGACCAGCGGGGTGAGCCTGCCGGAGCGCAGGTACACCAGGAGGGCGCAGGCCCCCAGCAGGACCAGGGCGACGCCGGGCACCCCCAGGTACAGGTGCGCCGCCACCCTCAACAGCAGGCTGAGCGCGCACAGTACCCACAGCGGCCGTCGGGCGGCCCGTCCCAACACGACCACGGCACCGACCAGCACCATTTCCTCGGCGACCCCCGTGAACAACACGTTGGCCACCATGTCCGCGGGGCCGTTCCACCCCAACGCCGCGCTCTGCGCCCGGTCCAGGACGGGCAGCCAGGGGGCGGTCTCGGGCAGCCCCAACCGGAGCCGAGCCATCCAGGTGACGGTGGTGGAGGCGAGGACGACCACGGCTCCGAACACCGCCACCGCCATCAGCCGCCCGGCGGCGGTGCGCGCACCGTGCGGAGCGACGCCCAACCCCCGCCACCCCACGCCGTGCCGCACGGCCGACTCCCCGCAGAGCCAGGCCAGCGAGGCGGTGGTGGCCAGGCTTCCCACCACCCCCCACGTTCCGCCGGGCCACACCAGGGCGGCGACGCGGCCCGTGACGGCGACGGCCGCCAGGGCGGGGGCCGCGCCCCGGCGGACCGCGCCCCACCGGGACGGACGTGCCCGCACCAGGGTGACCAGCCACCATCCGGCGGCCAGGGAACACAGCAACCGCAGCCAGGGGAGGACGGCGGCGGACCAGGCGTGCACCGGCGCGCCGCAGAGCCGGGCGAAGTCGAGCAGCGAACCGGTGAGCGGCACGGCACAGGTCACCAACAGCAGGAACCACAGGTCGCGTTCCGCCGACCGGGGGTCGGGGCTCCGGGCCCGGAGCGCGGCGGACACCCCCGAGGAAGCACGGGCGGCGCGGTGCGGGGGAACGGCGGCGGTGGCCGGTGGGCTGTGGACCACGGGGGCTCCCGTACGTCGGTGGCGGGTCGGCCGCACTCGGCGGAGCGGCCGTGCCGAGCGGACGGCTCTCCTTGCGCATAGCCGGTCTCGGGCGGACGACACCTTCGGTGACGGTTCCGGCACATGCCGGCGTCCGGTGACGGCGCGTCAGCGGCCCGTACGGGCCCCTCGGGGGCCCGTGGCCGGCACCGTGAGCCGGCGTCAGGGGGAGCGACACGCCGCCCGCGACCGACCGGCGGGCGCGGGCGGCGTGCGCGGGGCTGCTCAGAAGACGCCCAACGGAATCTCCGGCGGCGCGCCCAGCGCCTGCTCGGTCCAGATCGTCTTGCCCGACGGCGTGTAGCGGCTGCCCCAGCGGCGGGCGAGCTGGGCGATGAGGAACAGGCCGCGCCCGCCCTCGTCCGTCAGCCGGGCGCGGCGCAGGTGCGGCTGGGTCTGGCTGGGGTCGGAGACCTCGCAGATCAGGGTCTTGTCCTTGATCAACCGCAACCCGATGGGGGGACCGGCGTAGCGGATGGCGTTGGTGACCAGCTCGCTGACGATCAGTTCGGTGGTGAAGGCCATCTCCTCCAGGCCCCACTCGGCCAACTGGGCGGTGACCAGTTCGCGAGCCTGACGCACCACGGAGGGGTCGGCGGTGAACCGCCACGCCACGGTGGCCCCCTCCGGCAGGGCCTTGACCCGGGCCACCAGCAGGGCCACGTCGTCGGCCGGCGCCTCGGACAGCACGTGGTCGACGGCGGCGCGGCCGATGTCGGCGGGGGAGCCGCCGGCCGCCACGGCGGCGTCCAGGCCGTCGCGCAACAGTCTGAGCTGGCCGTCCTCGGCCCCGTCCTCGGCGTGGGCCAGCAACTCGTTGGTGTAGAAGGCCAACACGCTGCCCGGACCGAGGTGCAGTTCGACGGGTTCGAAGGGCATGCCCCCCACGCCCAGGGCCGGTCCGGGCTTGAGGTCCACGCTGCGGGTGTGCCCCTCGGGGCTGGTCAGCACCGGCGTCGGGTGGCCGGCACTGGCCATCACGCATCGGCCGGTGACCGGGTCGTACACGCAGTACAGGCAGGTGGCCCCGACCACGCCGGAGCCACCGCTGCCGGTGGAGGCCGGCTCGGTGTAGGCCAGCCGGATGACCAGGTCGTCCAGGTGGGTGAGCAGCTCCTCCGGAGGGAGGTCCAGGTCGGCGAGGGTCTGCACGGCCGTGCGCAACCGGCCCATGGTGGCCGTCGCGCCCAGTCCGTGCCCG
This sequence comes from Streptomyces taklimakanensis, assembly GCF_009709575.1. NCBI lineage: Bacteria > Bacillati > Actinomycetota > Actinomycetes > Kitasatosporales > Streptomycetaceae > Streptomyces > Streptomyces taklimakanensis. Next base: position 604,623 of record NZ_WIXO01000001.1, on the reverse strand, counting down.
GCCACGTCGCCGACGACGAAGGCGACCCGGGTGGAGGAGAGCTGGATGACGTCGTACCAGCTTCCGCCCACCCCCGCGGCGGTGCCGGCCGGCACGTACGTCCCGGCGGTCTCCGCCGCGCTGATCTCCATGCCCGCCGGGGGCAGCAGGCTGCGTTGCAGGGTCTCCACGGTGCGCAGCTCGGAGGTGTAGCGCCGGGCGTTCTCCACGCTCAGCGCGGCCCGCGAGGCGATCTCCTCCGCCAGGGGCACGTCGTTGGGACTGAAGGGCACGCGGTCACCCTCCCGCCACATGCCCAGCACGCCCAGGACCCGCCCCCGGGCGTGCAACGGGACGATCAGAGCGGAGGTCGCCGACCGGGGGAACATCAGTCGCTGCCGTTCCGGGTCCGGGTCCAACTGTTCCCGCAGGCTCTCCAGGTCGGGTGCCAGGACGGCCTGGCCGTCGCGGAGTGCCTCGCTCTCCATGTCCCGGGCGCGCAGGACCTCGCCGCGCTGGTACACGCCGGCCGGCCAGGCGCCCCCGGCCGAGGCGGTCGCGATCCGCCGCAGCGGCGTCCCGGAGCTGAAGGGGCCGGGCTCCTGCCCCTGGAGGACCGCCTCGACCAGGTCCACACACGCCAGGTCCGCCAGGTCGGGGACGAGGGTCCCGGTCAACTCCTCGGCGTTGTCGGTGACGTCCAGGGTCTGGCCCAGCCGTCCGGCCGCGGTGTGGAGGAGGGCCAGCCGCCGCCGCGCGATGTGCTGCTCGGTGATGTCGGTGAAGACGGTGGCGACGCCGATGACGCGTCCCTGCGGGTCCTCCAGTCGGAAGCCGGAGGAGGACAGCACCCGTTCCAGCTCCGGGGCGCTCAGCCGCCGCGCCGAGTGCTCCCAGTCGATCAGCGGCTCGCCGGTCTCCAACACCCGCTTCAGCCGTTCGTTGACGGCCGCGGCGTCCTCGGGGACGAGGATCTCCTCGAACCTGGCGCCCCGGGGGGACCGGGAGGCGAGCTCCTCGGCGGACAGGCCGAAGAAGCCGGGGTTGAGGTTGGCACGGGTCACCAGCAGGTCGGCGTCGACGACGAGGAGGCCGATGCGGGTCTGGGTGAACAGCGCGCGGATCAGGGCCTGGTCCTCGGACCAGCGTCGCCCCGCCGCCGAGGGGACGGCGCAGACCAGCAGGCGGGCCCTGCCGTCGGGGGGCAGGAACATCACCTCGGCGTCCACCTCGACCGGCAGTCCGTCCCGGTGCCGCACGAACGTGCGGACCTCCACGGGGTCGGGCCGCCAGGAGTCCTCCTCGTCGATTCTGTCCCACGGGCCGGGGCCGATGACCAGTTCGGCCATCCGTCGACCGTGGAGTTCGTGGACGGGGTGACCGGTCAGGTTCAGCGCCGAGGCCGTGCACTGCAGTACGACTCCGTGTCCGTCCAGCACGAACGCGGCCGCCCCGCTCCGCGGGGAGCCGGGATCGGCGTCGTAGTGGTGCGTGGTCGGATTCACTCGGCTGCCTCGCTCCGGGGAGTGCGACGCTGTTGGGGCCATTCAACCCCGACCGGGATCCGTGCGCATGGCGACGGCGGTCGCGTGCCGGTCCGGTCGGCGCGTGCCGTGGGGACCGGGTACCCCCGAAGCCGGCGCCGCGGGGGTGACGAGCGGGGCACGGCTCAGGTGACCACCCACAGGCCGAGCGCGATCAGGAAGGCCGACAGCCCGAGGGTCGTCTCCATCACCGTCCAGGTCCGCAGGGTGGTCTTGACGTCCATGCCGAAGAAGCGGCTCACCAGCCAGAAGCCGGAGTCGTTCACGTGCGAGAGCACGGTGGCGCCGGCCGCGATGGCCACCACCAGCAGAGCCAGCCGGAAGTCGCTCAGGTTCGCGTCACCGGCCGCTCCCGCGATCAGTCCGGAGGCGGTGGTCAGGGCGACGGTGGCCGAACCCTGGGCGACTCGCAGCAGAGTGGCGATCAAGAAGGCCTGGACGATGAGGGAGATGCCCAGGCCGGACAGGGATCCGCTGAGGGCGGCCCCGATTCCGGAGAGTTCCAGCACACCGCCGAACATGCCACCCGCGCCGGTGATCAGGATGATGGAGCAGATGGGGCCGAGGGCGCTGTCGACGATCTTGCCGACCCTCTCCATCGAGGTCCGCGGCCGTCCCAGCACCAGGATCGCGGTGATGACGGTGATCATCAGGGCCACCGGGGTGAAGCCCAGCAGGGCCAGGAACTCCGCCCAGTCCGTCCCCTCGTCGATGACCCCGGCGGTGATGAGCGTGTTCAGGACGGTGTCGAAGGAGATCAGGACCAGGGGAACCAGCAGCAGCCCCAGGACGGTGCCGAAGGAGGGCGGTCGGTCGCCCAGCCGCTGCGCGTCGGACTCGTCCGCGCGCTCCCCCTCGCTGCGGCCCCGGCCGTCGCGGACCTCGCCGAAGACGGCGTCGGGCAGTGACACCATGACACGGGCTCCCAGGAACCGGGAGACCAGCAGGACACCGACGTACCACGCCACCACCACGACGGGGAGGCCCACCAGGAGGGTGGTGCCGATCTCGCCGCCGAGCACCTCGGTGGCGGCGACCGGACCGGGGTGGGGCGGGACGATGGCGTGCATGGCGGCGAAGGCGCCCGCCGCGGGCAGCGCGTACAACAGCAGCGAACCGCCGAAGCGCCGTGCCACGGTCAGGATGATCGGCAGGAACACCACCAGACCGGCGTCGAAGAAGATGGGGAAGCCGAAGATGAGCGCGGCCACGCCGAGGGCCAGGGGCGCCCGGTGCTCCCCGAACCGGGTGATCAGGGTGTCGGCCAGCACCTGGGCCCCGCCGGTGACCTCCAGCAGCCGGCCGAGCATCACGCCGAAGGCGACCAGGAGGGCAACCGATCCGATGGTGTCGGCGAACCCGAACATCAGCACGTCGGGGATGTCGGCCAGCGGGAAGCCGACCACGAGCGCGGTCACCACGCTCACCAGGACCAGCGACACGAAGGCGTGCAGCTTCACCTTCATGATGAGGAACAGCAACAGGGCCACGGCGCCCGCCGCCATCAGCAGCAGCGTCGTCGTTCCGTAGGCCGGGTCGATCGCTTCCACGAAACCCACTCCATCGGTCTTCGGCGGGGACCACCGGCCGCGGCCGGTGGCGGGGTCGCCCTGGCGTGGCCAGGGGGGGAGTCGTTCCCCAGGTCTGTGACGTTCTGCGGTTGTCCCGCGAGGGAGCGGTTCGGGCAGGACCGCGCCCCCTCGGGGCGGGCCCCCTGCGGGGAGCGGAGTCGTCCACCTCCACATCGGCGGCGGTCCGTCCCGGGGACCACCGGCGGTCGGGGGCACCAGCCACCCTGCCCGGGACCGTCACCCCCTGACAAGCGATGGAGCGGGGAGGGACCGGGGAAGGGCGGTGTGTGGGTGAACACCTCTCCTCCTCGGCTCCGATCAATCCTCCGTCCCGGACCGTTCCCCCACCGTTCTCCCGGACCGGCGCCGGGCGGGGGCCGGGGCCGGTGGCGAGGGGGAACGGTCCGCGCCCCCGGCGTGCCGCTCCGGGGCCCGTCGTTTTCCGCCGTGCGGTTTCCCTTGACGGAACGGGCGGCGTGACTACTCTCGATGGGAGCGCTCCCATGCTGTGTTCCGGGTCACAGGCTCCGGATCGGCGGACGGCGGTCGACGGTCGGCGTCCACCGTGGCCCCGCACCGCCGATCCGGTGATCCGTCCCTCCGGCTCCCCGCGGTCGCGATCCGCTCGCCCGTGTGACATGGGCACACCCTGTCCGGTGCGGTCCGGTCCGATGCGGCCCGGTGCGGCGGCGGACCGGACCGTACGGCTCGGAGCCGTGCCGCCCCGCCGACGCGGGCGGCGTACCACCTTCCCCCCACCGAGGAGTACACATGCTCCGCAAGACCCTTCCGTCGGCGGGCCGCGCGCTCGCGTGGGCGGTCGCCCTGACCGCGGCCGTCGGCGCGGCGCTCGTCGCGCCGAACGACACGGCCCGCGCGGCCGACTCGCCCTACTACGTCAACCCCGACACCCAGGCGGCCCGCTGGGTGGCGGCCAACCCGAACGACCCGCGCGCGGGGGTGATCCGGGACCGGATCGCGAGCGTCCCGCAGGGGCAGTGGTTCACCACGACCAACACCGCCACGGTCCGCGCGGAGGTGGACTCCCTGGTCACCGCCGCCGCGGAGGAGGGCGGGATCCCCATCCTGGTGGTCTACAACATGCCCAACCGCGACTGCGGCGGAGCCAGCGGCGGCGGCGCCGACAGTCACTCTGCCTACCGGCAGTGGATCGACGAGTTGGCCGCCGGTCTGGAGGGCCGCCCGGCCGCCGTCGTCGTGGAGCCGGACGTCCTGGCGCTGATGTCCAACTGCCAGAGCGCGGACCAGCAGGCCCGGACCCGGGAGTCGATGGCCTACGCGGGCAGGGCGCTGAAGGCCGCCTCCTCCCGGGCGAAGGTCTACTTCGACGCCGCCCACTCCAACTGGCACCCCCCGGCCGAGATGGCCGCCCGGTTGAGGGCCGCCGGCATCACCGAGAACGCCGACGGGATCTCCACCAACGTCTCCAACTACAACCGCACGGCCGACGAGGTCGCCTACGCCAAGGCCGTCCTGAACGCGATCGGCTCGCCGGACCTGAACGCGGTGGTCGACACCAGCCGCAACGGCAACGGTCCCGCAGGCGGCCAGTGGTGCGACCCGTCGGGACGGGCGATCGGGACCCCCAGCACCGACCGGACCGGCGACGCGCGGATCGACGCCTTCCTGTGGGTCAAGCTCCCCGGCGAGGCGGACGGGTGCGCGGGCCCGGCCGGCCGGTTCATGCCACAGCTCGCCTACGACATGGCCGTCGCGGCGCCGACAGGGGCTCGGTGAGCGACGGATCGATCGACCGGAGAGGACGACCCATGGGATTACTGGACAGGTGCAGGGACCACGTGCTCGGGCTCTACCGCATGGTGGTGGGTCTGTTGTTCGCCTGCCACGGCGTGGCGACCCTGTTCGACGTGCTCGGCGGACCCGGCGGCGGAGGGGTGCCCGAGGTGGGGCAGTGGCCCTCCTGGTGGGCCGCGGCCATCCAACTCGTCGGCGGTGGCCTGGTGATGCTGGGAGTCGGCACCCGGAGCGCCGCGGTGGTCTGTTCCGGCTCGATGGCGTACGCCTACTTCGTCAGGCACCAGCCCGACGCCCTCTTCCCGATCGAGAACGGAGGGGAGGCGGCCGCGATGTTCTGCTGGTCCTTCCTCCTCGTCGCGGCCCTCGGCCCCGGCGCCTGGGCGCTGGGTTCCCTGTTCGGCCGCAGGGAGCGGGCGGGTGGCGGAGAGCGGGTGCGGGTCATCGCCGCGTGAGCCCCGGCGTCCGCGGTGGGCCGGGGCGAGGGAGGCGCGGGGCGGACCGGCCGCCCCGCGCCGGCCCCGGGTCCCTCAGGCGCCGGCCTGCCGCACGGTGACGGGTTCGGAGTCCGCCAGGTTCTCCGGCAGTCGCGGCCCTTGGCGCAGTGGCACGAGCTCGGACTGCAGCACCATGGCCGCCGCGCCGATCGCGGGAGCGGTGGCGGCGGAACGGGAGAGTCGGACGTCGACGGAGTGGGTCGCGCGGGAGAAGAAGGCCCGGTCCAGCTCCTCCTGCACCACCGGCAGGTACACCGATCCGGCGATCGCCAGGCCGGGACCGGTGAGCACCAGGAGCTCCAGGTCCATGACGTTGGCGAGGGTGCGGGCGGCCACCGCGAGGTAGCGCGCCGAGCGTTCCAGGAGGGCGCGCGCCCCCGGTTCGCCGCGGCGGGCGGCCCGGGTGACGGCGGCGAAGTCCGCGGTCACCGACGCCCGCCGCGGCGAACCGGGGGATCCGTCCAGCCCGGCGGCACGGGCCAGCACCTCGTCGGCGCGGGCCGCGGCGACGACCGCCGCCGGACCGGCCAGCGCCTCCACGCAGCCCCGCGCCCCGCACCAGCACTCCGGGCCGTCCACGGCCAGGCAACTGTGGCCGATCTCGCCGGCGTTGCCGCCGGCGCCGCGGTAGGTCATCCCGTCGATCATCAGGCCCGCGCCGATGCCGGTGCCCATGTACAGGGCGGCGAAGGTGGAGGCGCCTCCGACGCCTCCGGACCAGTGCTCGCCCAGCGCCGCCGCGGTGGCGTCGTTGTCGAACACCACCGGCAGTCCGGTCGCGTCCCGGAGCGCCTCGTCGAGCGGGAAGTCCTCCCAGCGCCGCATCATGGGCGGGGTCAGCCGCATCCCGCTGGCGGGGGAGAGGGGGCCGGGGGAGACCAGGCCCAGTCCGAGCACCCGGTCGCGGCCGACGCCGACGCCGTCGATGAGCGCGTCGACCTCGGCCGCCATGCGCGCGACGACGGTGGGCGGGTCCTCGGCGCCCGCGCCCGCCCGGGTCATCCGGGCGACGACCGAGCCACCGAGGTTGGTGAGGACGTAGGTGAGACCGGCGTGGTCGAGGTGGACCCCGACCGCGTACCGGGACGACTGGTTGAGTTGGAGCAGTACGCGGCGCTTGCCGCCGGTGGACTCGGCCCGCCCGGTCTCCACCACCAGTCCGTCGTCGATGAGGCGGCGCACGACGGTGGAGATCGTCGCCCCCGTGAAACCGGTCGCGTTGACGAGGCCGACCCGGCTGATGGTACCCGCCGCGCGGATCACGTCGAGCACGGCCGCCCTGCTGCTCGCGTGGGCCGTCGCCCGCGCTGGTCCGCTCACTGGTCCTCCGCCCACCCCCGGTCGGGGCGTTCACGCTGTCGCCTGCGGTCCGCGCGGACCGCGCCGCGCCCGTACGGACCGTTAGTTTATTTCCCTATCGAAACGGGGCAAGCGTCCGCCCCGCGCCGCCCCGCACCACGCTCCGTGTCCCCCGTGGTTCCCTCGCGGCTCTCCTCCGGTCCCCTCGGGCCCTCCAGGGCCCTGCGGAGTGCCCGGGTCGGCTCCGGTCGCTCCCGGACGTCGCGTTCGTCTCTGTGACGCGGGGGTGACGCACGAGTATTGACTTTCTTTCTTCGGCGACTTAACAATCGCCCCACATGAGCGACCCGGCCACCGTCGAGGTGGCCGAACGGCACACCGAGGTGCCCCTGCCGCACGAGAGGATCCTTCCACTATGTTCCAGCAAGCAAGACGCCGTCGTACGCGCGTCGCGGCGGCCGGGATGGCCGCGCTCGCCCTGCTGGCCACGGCCTGTTCGCAGTCGGGCGGCAGCGGCGGAGGCAAGGACGAGACCCTCGTGGTCTTCACGGGGCAGGCGGGCGACTACCAGGCCAACTTCAACCCCTTCTCGCCGACCCTCAACGAGGGGCCGGGCACCATCTTCGAGTCGCTCTTCTACTTCAACCAGGTCCGCGACGAACCCGCCAAGCCGCTGCTGGGGACGGAGTACTCCTGGAACGACGACGGCACCGAGCTGTCGATCACCCTCCGGGACGGGGTCACGTGGTCGGACGGCGAGAAGTTCACCGCCGACGACGTCGTCTTCACGCTGAACATGATCACCAAGCACAAGGCGATGAACGGCACCGGCTACGAGGGCAGGGCCGAGGCCGTCGACGACACCCACGTCAAGATCACCTTCGACGAGCCCTCCTACATGGAGGGCCCACAGATCCTCGGCAAGGTCTTCATCGTCCCCGAGCACATCTGGAAGGACTTCGAGAACCCCGCCACGAACACCGTCACCAAGCCCGTCGGCACCGGGCCGTACACGCTGGCCGACTTCAAGGGACAGGCCTTCACCCTCAGGTCCAACCCCGACTACTGGGACGGTGAGCCCGCCCTCAAGCAGGTCCGCTACATCGCCCTGTCGGGCAACCAGGCCGGCGCCGACGCCCTGAAGGCGAAGAAGATCGACTGGCAGACCGGCCCCGTCCCGGACATGAGGAACGTCGAGGAGAACTACCCCGGCTACAAGGCCGTCACGGTCCCGCTGAACCAGACGGTCCTGATCACCTGCTCCAACGCCGAACTGGGCTGTGAGGGACCGCAGACGGACCCGGCGGTGCGCAGGGCGATCTACTACGCCCTGGACCGCACCCAGATCAACTCCCTGGCCTTCCAGGACACCGGCAGCCAGATCTCCCCCGGGTTCGTGCCGGTGGAGAGCGGCAAGGAGATCATCTCCGGCAAGCTGAAGGAGAGCCTGGCCCCGATGGAGCCCGACGTCTCCGAGGCCACGCGGATCCTGGAGGAGGCCGGCTACACCAAGGGCTCGGACGGCGTCTACGCCAAGGACGGCCGGAAGCTCGCGCTGACGGTCCGGGTCGTCTCCGGTTGGACCGACTACATCACCGCCGTCGACACCATGGCCGAGCAGTTGAAGAAGGCCGGCATCAAGCTGACCGCCCAGCAGTCCTCCTGGAACGAGTGGTCCGAGGCCCGCGGCCAGGGCGACTACGAGCTGGTGATCGACGCGCTGTACCCGGGCCCCACCCCCGACCCGTACTACACCTACAGCTACTTCTTCGGCACCGAGACCACCGCCAGGGTCGGGGAGGCGGCGAACCCGAACTTCGCCCGCTACAGCAACCCCGAGGTCGACAAGGCGCTCCGGGAGCTCAAGAAGGCCTCCCCCGAGGCGACCGGCAAGCGGCAGGCGCAGTACGACGTCATCCAGACCGAGCTGGAGGAGGACATGCCCTACATCCCCGTCCTCACCGCCGGCACCACCAGCCAGTACCACGACGCGAAGTTCGACGGCTGGCCGACGGAGTACAACCTCCACGCCGTACCGGCGGTGTGGAGCCGCCCCGACCAGGCGCAGATCTACAAGGCGTTGAAGCCGGCCGGCGAGTGACCGGTCCCGCCGTGGCGGCCGGGGCGGCCGCCCCGGCGGGACCACAGCGAACGGTTCCCAGGAGAGGCACACAGTGATAGGCGGAAATCGGTGAGGTACTACGCCCGGAAGCTCGGGTTCTACCTCGTCGCCCTCTGGGCGGCGCTGACCCTGAACTTCTTCATCCCGAGGATGATGCCGGGCAATCCGGTGGACACCCTCATGGCGAAGCTGCAACAGCGCGGCGGGGCGACCGACCCGTCGGTCCGCAGATCCTACGAGCTCCTCCTGGGAGCCGACACCGGAGACCCCCTGGTCGTCCAGTACTTCTCGTACCTGGCCAACATGGCCAGGGGCGACCTGGGCATCTCGGTCAGCGTCTTCCCCGCCGAGGTGTCGACCGTCATCGGTGACGCGCTGCCCTGGACGATCGTGCTGGTGGGGATCGCGACCCTGCTCTCCTTCCTGCTCGGCGTCGGTCTCGGTGCCCTCGTCGGCTGGAAGCGCGGCTCCTGGCTCGACTCGCTCATCCCCGCCACCACCGTCCTGGCCGCGGTGCCGTACTTCTGGCTGGCGCTGATCCTGGTCGCGATCTTCGCCTCCGCACTGGCCTGGTTCCCGATCAGCGGCGGTTACGACGTGATCCTGGACCCGGGCTGGAACGGCGAGTTCATCGCGTCCGCCGTCCACCACGGCACCCTCCCCGCCCTGACCATCGTGATCTCCTCGGTCGGCGGCTGGCTGCTGGGGATGCGGAACATGATGGTCTCGACGGTCTCGGAGGACTACGTCCTCACCGCCCAGGCCAAGGGGCTGCGCGAGCGGCGCATCATGACCCGCTACGCCGCGCGCAACGCGGTCCTGCCGTCGGTCGCCGGATTCGCCATCTCCCTCGGCTTCGTGGTCTCCGGTTCGGTCATCACCGAGCAGGTCTTCTCCTACCCGGGCATCGGATCCAGGCTCCTCCAGGCGGTGGAGAACAACGACTACGCCCTGATGCAGGGGATCTTCCTGGTCATCACGGTGGCCGTGCTGGGCGCCAACCTGGTGGTCGACCTGCTGTACGGCCTCATCGACCCCCGTACCCGCGCCGGCCACTGAGAGCGAGGAAACGACACCGTGACGAACATCGACCCGTCCGTCGAGGACACCGGCAGCGCGCCCCCCGACACCCCCGCCGGCACCACGGGTACCGGGCCCGCCCCCCGACGCGCCGAGAGCAGCGGCTGGCGTTCCCTGGTGCCGCGCTGGTCCCCCAAGCTCGGCGTCGGCCTCGGCCTCGTCGTCTCCATCGCCCTCTTCGGCGTCCTCGGACCGATGCTGGTGGGCGATCCCGACACCGTCCGCGACATCGGCATGACCCCGCCCAGCGGCGAGTTCTGGCTGGGGACCACCCAGATCGGCCAGGACGTCCTGGCCCAACTGGCCCACTCCACCCGCGGCTCCCTCCAGATCGGCCTGTTGGTCGGCGTCCTGGCCACCCTGCTGTCCGCGGTCTTCGGCGTCATCGGCGGTTACGTCGGTGGGGCGGTGGACGAGGGCTTCTCCCTGTTCTCCAACGTGATGCTGGTCATCCCCGGCCTGCCGCTGGTCATCGTCATCGCGGGGTTCGTCCCCGTCGAGCAGCGCGGCTGGTGGACCGTCGCGGTGGTGCTGGCGATCACCGGCTGGGCGGCCTCCGCGCGGGTGCTGCGCGCCCAGACCCTCTCCCTGCGCAACCGCGACTACGTCGCCGCGGCGAAGGTGGCGGGCGAGAAGCCCTGGCGCATCGTCTCGGTGGAGATCCTGCCCAACCTCCTGCCCCTGATGGCCTCGCAGTTCGTGTTCGCCGTGATCCTGGCGATCCTCAGCGAGGCCGGCCTGTCGTTCCTGGGACTGGGCGCGTCCAACTCCTCCACGCTGGGCAAGATGCTCTTCTACGCCCAGAACGGCTTCGCCCTCCAGCACGAGGCATGGTGGTGGTTCGGCCCGCCCGGTCTGGTCATCGCGCTGTTCGGCTGCGGCCTCTCTCTGATCAACTTCAGCATCGACGAGATCATCAACCCCAAGCTGCGCACCGTCCCGGCGTCCACCCGCCGCACCCGCCGCGCCCACCGCGCGGCGAGGGCGCGGCGGGCCGCGGGGCCGCGCCGCGTCCGGCCGCCGCGGACCGCGAGCCCGCCGCCCCCGGAGCCGCGGACCGCGAGGCCGTCCTGACGGTCGAGAACCTCAACGTGGTCTACCGGGGCGACAGGCCCACCCACGCCGTGAAGGACGTCTCGCTCACCCTCGGCCGCGGCGAGATCCTCGGACTGGCCGGCGAGTCCGGCTGCGGCAAGACCACCCTGGCGTACGCGATCAACCGGCTGCACCGGCCCCCGGCCGAGGTGACCTCCGGATCGGTCGTCTTCCACGACCGCGACGGGAAGGACATCGACCTGCTCGCGCTGGAGAAGGAGGAACTGCGCGCCTTCCGCTGGGCGAAGCTGTCGATGGTCTTCCAGGGCGCGATGAACGCCCTGAACCCGGTCGTCTCCGTCGGGGCGCAGTTGGAGGACGTCCTCACCACCCACCGCCCCGGCATGTCCGCCCAGGAGCGCCGCGAGCGGTGCGAGGAGGTGCTCCGCCTGGTCGGCGTCGATCCGCGACGGCTGGACTCCTTCCCGCACGAGCTCTCCGGCGGCATGCGGCAGCGCGTCATGATCGCCATGGCGCTGCTGCTCGACCCCCAGGTGATGATCATGGACGAGCCCACCACCGCGCTCGACGTGGTCGTCCAGCGCGGCATCCTCAAGGAGATCGTGCGCTTCCGCGACGAACTCGGCTTCGCGGTCGTCTTCATCACCCACGACCTGCCGCTGCTGCTGGAGCTGAGCGACCGGATCGCCGTCATGCGCGACGGCGAGGTGGTCGAGTACGCCACCGCCGAGGAGATCCACCGGCGACCGCGGCACCCCTACACGCGCAAGCTGCTCGACTCCTTCCCCAGCCTCACCGGCGAGCGCGGGGCGTTCATCCGCACCGGGGAGTCCAGTGCCCGCGAGCATGTCGAGCCCACCGAGCCCACCGAGCACACCGCGAAGGAGGCGGGCACGCGATGACGGCCCTCGAAGTACGCGACCTGGTCAAGGACTTCACCATCCGCTCCGGACTGCGGCACTCCAGATTCCGCGCCGTTGACAACGTTTCCTTCACCCTGACGCCCGGCCGGACCGTCGCCCTGGTCGGCGAGTCCGGCTCGGGGAAGTCCACGGTCGCGAGGATGATCGCCCGACTGGAGAAGCCCACCGCCGGACGGATCACCCTCACCGGACCCGACGGCGGGCGGATCGCCGACCGCGTCTACCGCGACCACGTGCAGATGGTCTTCCAGGACCCCTTCGCCTCGCTCAACCCCTTCCACACCGTCGAGCACCACCTGGCCCGTCCGCTGAAGCTGCACGGTCGCGCCAAGGGCGGGGAGGACACCCGGCGCAAGGTCGAACAGTTGCTGGAACGCGTCAACCTCACCCCGGCCGCCGACATCGCCCGACGCCGCCCCCACGAGCTCTCCGGCGGCCAGCGCCAGCGTGTGGCGATCGCCCGCGCCCTGGCGCCGGGCGCCCGGATCGTCATCGCCGACGAACCGGTCTCCATGCTGGACGTCTCCATCCGGTTGGGGGTGCTCAACCTCCTCGCCCGTCTCCAGCGCGAGGACGACCTCGCCGTCCTCTACATCACCCACGACCTCGCCACCGCACGGCACTTCTCCGACGACATCCTGGTGATGTACCGGGGGCGCGTGGTCGAGCGGGGGCCGGCGGACGACGTCATCCTCGACCCCCGGCACCCCTACACCCGGATCCTGGCCGCCGCGGCGCCCGACCCCGACGCCGGGGGCCGCGGCCGACTCGCCCGGGAGCCGCGCATCGAGCCGGCGGGCAACTCGAAGCTCCCCGGCGACGACCCCGGATGCACCTTCCGGGACCGCTGCCCCTCGGCGATGGACGTCTGCTCCCGGCTGCCGGAGGACTTCGCGGTGGCCTACGACCACTACGCCAAGTGCTGGCTGCACGCCGATGGCGAGCGCGGTACGAACCCGGCGACCGAGGGCGCGAACGCCTGAGCCGTCGGAGGAGCGGTCGGAGGACCGGAACCCCACCACCCCGGAACCCCCGGCACGAGGAGGCAACCCCACGTCCCGATCCCCGCTGACCTGGTCGGGCGGCGGAACGCACCTGGCGCTGGGGGTGGGCGGGGACGAGTCGGGTCCGGAGGGCGGGGGGAGGGGTGCGCGTCCAGGCCGTCACCTCGGCGGTCACCGGAGCCTTCCTCACCGACTCCGGACTCCCGGTGGAGGAGTTCGACCCGCTGTACGGCGACAGCGACTGGGTGGCCGAGTCCCGCCGGCACCGCGTCCCGCCGCGCGCGGCCGGGCTGCCGGCGATGGACCCGGCCGCCCACCACCACGCCCCCCGCAGCCGTTCCGCGCTGACCTCGCGCAGCTCCTGGTCGACGGGAGCTGCCCACCGGGGCGGTCGTCGCCCGCGACGACTCCTGGGCGCCGGCCTGGCAGGTCGAACACAACGGTGCCCGGCACCGGGGGACCGTCTTCCCCGCACCGGGCGCGGCGGGGCCATGGGAGTGGTCCCCGGAGCGGGACGCGGACGCGGACGCGGGCGTGCCGCGGGCGGCCTGTCCCGTTCCCGCGCCCGCCGCCCGGGGGGCAGGCTGCTCCGCCGACGGTCCGTCGGCGCCGCCTTTCGGGGGTTCCGGTTCGGGCCGGAACCCCCGAAAGGCGCGGCTCACACCCGTGTGGCGCGCAGCAGTACCAGCCGCTCGGGGTAGAGCACCGGCGCCTGGAGCCCGGCACCGTCCAGCACTCGGCCCGGCAGCCGGACCCCCTCGGGCGTCCACCACGGGAGGTGGGCGCCCCAGTGGTGGGCGTTGCCGTCCGGCAGGTCACCGGGCGGCTGCGGCCGTACGCGGTAGACGGCGTCGGGGTCGAGTCCCGGCAACCTGACCGGTCCCGGCGGGTACAGCTCGGAGGAGGCCGTGGCGACCAGCGCGTACACCGCATCGGAGCCGTCCTCGGCGACCACGCCGTGCAGGTGGTAGGCCGGGTCCGGGTGGTCGGCGTGGACGGACGTGCCCGTGTGGAGCAGGCCGCGCAACTCCTTGTGGAGCGCCACCCACTCGGTCAGCCGGGCCAGGTCCTCGGGGCTCGCCTCGGTCAGGTCCCACTCGATGCCGAAGTGGCCGAAGAGGGCGGTGCCCGCCCGGAAGTCGATCGGATGGCGACGTCCGGTGGTGTGCGAGGTGCCGGAGCCCACGTGGGTGCCCATCAGCTCCGGCGGGATCAGCGCGCCCGTCCAGCGTTGGATCTGTTGCCGCTCCAGGGCGTCGATGCAGTCCGAGACCCACACCCGGTCGGTCCGCTGGAGGATCTCCAGGTCGACCCGGCCGCCACCGGAGGAGCACGACTCGATCTCGACGCCGGGGTGCCGCCGGCGCAGCTCGTCCATCAGCCGGTAGACCGCCAGCGTCTGCCCGTGCACGCCCGCGCGGCCGGTGGGCCGGTGGCCGGCCTCGACCAGGTCCCGGTTGTGGTCCCACTTCAGGTAGGAGATCGGGTACGCGTCCAGCAGCTCGTCCAGGCGTCGGAGGATGTGCGCGAACGCCTCGGGACGGGCGAGGTCGAGGACCTGCTGGGACCGGGCGGCGCCGGGCAGTCGGTCGCCGGTGGCCATGATCCAGTCGGGGTGGGCGCGGGCGAGCTCGGAGTCCTCGTTGATCATCTCCGGCTCCACCCAGATGCCGAACTGCATGCCCAGCCCGGTCACGTGGTCGGTCAGCGGCCCCAGGCCGTCGGGCCACACCTCGTCCGAGACGTACCAGTCGCCCAGGCCGCGCCGGTCGTCGCGGCGCGATCCGAACCAGCCGTCGTCCAGGACGAAGCGCTCGGCGCCCACCGCCGCGGCGGCGTCGGCCAGCCTGCGGAGCCGGTCGAGGTCGTGGTCGAAGTAGACGGCCTCCCAGGTGTTGAGGGTGACCGGGCGGGGCGGGGAGGGATGGTTCGGGCGGGCGCGCAGCCAGCGGTGGAAGCGCGCGGACACCTCGTCCAGACCCTTCCCGTACGAGCCGTACTGCCACGGGGAGGTGTAGGACTCGCCGGGGGCGAGTTCCACCTCGCCGGAGAGCAGCAGTTCCCCGGAGCCCAGCAGGGAGACGGAGTGGAAGGTGCGCTCGGCGAAGGTGCGGTGGTTGCCGGACCAGGCGGTGTGCACGGCCCAGATCTCCCCGGAGCGGTTGCCGAAGCCCGCGGTGCCGGCGGCGAGCAGGTGGGCGCTGTCGTAGCCGGTGCGGCCGGTGCGGTTCTCCCGCACCCGCAGTCCCTGGGTGAAGGCGGTGCGTTGTGGGCTGCGTTCCCGCAGGTGGTGCCCGGTGAAGTCCAGCAGTTCGGTGGCGACGGCGGGCACCGGCAGGGTGAGGTTCACGGCGTCGAGCGCGAAGGGGGAGGAGCCGCGGTTGGTGACGGTGGCGCGCTGGCGCACCAGCCCGGAGACGGTCAGTTCGATCACCAGCTCCAGGTCCAGTTCGGCTCCGGTGTCGTGGGCGAGGACGGTGACGGTTCCGCCCGCCGGGGCGCCGGAGGCGGGAGGCGTCCGTGTCGCCGCCGAGAGCGTCGCCCCGTGGACGGTGAAGGCCGTGGAGAAGTCCCGCCCGCCGCGGTTGCCCACCAGGCCGGGGGTGCCGAGCCAGCCCGCCGACTGCTCGGGGAGCACGGCCACCTCCACGGGGGCGTCCACCGAGAAGCCGATGGGCTGCGGTCGCCGGGCCAGCCGGAGGTCCCGCAGTTCCTCGGGGCCGAGGTCGCCGAGGTCGGCGCCCCAGTGCAGCACCCGGGGGAGGGTGCCCCCGGTCGGATCGAGCACGAGACTGACGCCGCCCGCCCGCAGGTGCGTCACCTCGGGAGGGAGGGGAGCGGAAGGTGGTGCCATGGTGATGTCTCCGTCCTGGCCGCGGGTGCGCCGAAGGCGCCGTTGACTTACTTAATTCGGTGGCGTAAGAATCTCGGGCGACGATACTCGGCTCGCGAGGGGGAATCCACCGGCGGCGTCCCCCTTCCTCACGCGGCCCGGACCCCACCCCCCACCGAACCGCCGCGCGTCCGGCGGAGCGACCGATCCAAGCGACCGATCTAGGAGTGAACGCCGATGATCCGCCAAACCCTGCACGACGGCTGGCAGTTGTCGGCGACCGCCGGGCCGGTGCCCGCGCACGTGGCGGGTCGGACCGTTTCGGCCACCGTCCCCGGCAGCGCCCACCTGGACCTGTTGGCGGCCGGACTGATCCCGGACCCCTACCTGGACCGCGCCGAGGAGGAACTGGTCTGGGCCCACCGCACCGACTGGCGCTACGACCTCGTCTTCGAGACCGAGCCGGCCGCCCCCGACGAGCGCGTGGATCTGGTCTTCGACGGCCTGGACACCGTGGCCACGGTGGAGCTGGACGGGGCGGTGCTGGGCAGCACCGCCAACATGCACCGCGGCTACCGCTTCGACGTCCGCGCGGCCCTGGGGTCCGGCTCCCGCGAGCACCGGCTCACCGTCTCCTTCCGCTCCGCCCTGGAGTACGCCGAGGAGGTCGAACGGCGCCTCGGCCGACGCGACCACGTCTACCCGCACCCCTTCAACATGGTGCGCAAGATGGCGTGCAGCTTCGGCTGGGACTGGGGCCCGGACCTCCAGACGGCCGGCATCTGGAAGCCGGTCCGCCTGGAACGGTGGCACACCGCCCGCCTGGCGACGGTGCGCCCGTTGGTGACGGTGGACGCCGACGGCACCGGCCGGGTCGAGGTCCATGTGGACGTCGAGCGCTCCGACCCGGCGGGAGGCGCCGGGCTGGAACTGGCCGCCACCGTGGCCGGCCGCGTCGAGCGCGTCGCCGTCCCGGCGGGGGAGACGTCCGCGACGGTCACCGTCACCGTCCCCGACGCCCGGCTGTGGTGGCCCGTCGGCCACGGCGAACAGCCCCTGTACGACCTCGCGGTCACCCTGACGGCGGCCGGGGACGGCGAGCCGTTGGACGTCCACGAGTGCCGCGTCGGCTTCCGCACCGTCACGGTGGACACCACCCCCGACGAGATCGGCACCCCCTTCACGATCGTCGTCAACGGCGAGCCGATCTTCGCCAAGGGAGCCAACTGGATCCCCGACGACCACTTCCTCACCCGCGTCACCCGCGAACGCGTCGAACGCCGCGTCGACCAGGCCGTCGGCGCCCACATGAACCTGCTGCGGGTGTGGGGCGGCGGCATCTACGAGACCGAGGACTTCTACGACGTCTGCGACGAGCGCGGTGTCCTGGTCTGGCAGGACTTCCCCTTCGCCTGCGCCTCCTACCCGGAGGAGGAGCCCCTGTGGAGCGAGGTCGAGGCCGAGGCCCGCGAGAACGTCGCCCGCCTCACCCCACACCCCTCCCTGGCGTTGTGGAACGGGGCCAACGAGAACATGTGGGGCTTCCGCGACTGGGGCTGGCCCGACCAGCTCCGGGGCCGCACCTGGGGGCTGCGCTACTACACCGAACTGCTGCCGTCCATCGTGGCCGAACTCGACCCGACCCGCTTCTACTCCGCCAACAGCCCCTACAACCCCGACATGCCGGTCGACGGGGTCCACCCCAACGACGAGCGGCACGGCACCCGGCACGAGTGGGAGGTGTGGAACCGGGTCGACTACACCCACTACCGCGACCACGTCCCGCGGTTCTGTTCGGAGTTCGGCTTCCAGGCTCCCCCGACCTGGGCGACCCTGACGCGGTGGATCCACGACGAGCCGCTCACCCCCACCTCGCCCGCCTTCCTGCTCCACCAGAAGGCCGAGGAGGGCAACGAGAAGCTGGACCGCGGCATGGCCCCCCACCTGCCCGCTCCGAGGACGTTCGAGGACTGGCACTGGGCCACCCAGCTCAACCAGGCCCGCGCGGTCGCCTTCGGCATCGAGCACTTCCGCTCCTGGTGGCCGCGGACCGCCGGCGCGGTCGTCTGGCAGCTCAACGACTGCTGGCCGGTCACCTCCTGGGCGGCGGTCGACGGCGACGAGCGCCCCAAGCCGCTGTGGTACGGGCTGCGCCACGCCTACGCGCCCCGGCTGCTGACCGTCCAGCCCCGCGACGGCCGTCCCGTCCTGATCGCGGTCAACGACCACGACGAGCCCTGGCGGTGCGAGCTGCGCCTGGAGCGGCAGACGTTCTCCGGCGCCGTGCTGCGGAGCGTTAAGCTTTCCCTCGACGTGCCGGCCCGTTCGGTCGAGCGCGTCGAACCGGCCCCCTCACTGGTCGGTCCGGAGAACGCCCACGAGGAGATGCTGGTGGCGACCGCGCAGGACGTACGCACCGTCCACCTCTTCGCCGAGGACCGCGACCTGGCCTACGACCCCGAGCCGCTGGAGGCCGAGGCCGTCGCGGTGGAGGGCGGCTACCGGGTGGACGTCACCGCCTCCTCCTTCGCCCGCGACGTGGCCGTCCTGGCCGACCGGGTCGCCCCCGACGCGGTGGTGGACGAGATGCTGGTACCGATGTTGGCGGGCGAGACCCGGTCCTTCACCGTGCGGACCGCCGCCGACATCGATCCCGCCGCGCTGACGGATCCGTTGGTGCTGCGCTCCGCCAACTCCCTGAGCGCCCGGGTGGTGCGGTCCTGAGTGGGCGCGTCCGGTAACAGCGGAGTGAACGGGGCAGGCTCGGGCGTCGGCTTCTCGGGAGCCGTCGGACTGGTCCTCGCGCGCCCCGCACGGCTGCTGGGCATCGAACCGTTCTTCATGGAGTTCATCGCCGGGATCGAGGAACGCCTGGCGGAGCGCGGGCTGTCCGTCCTGCTGCACGTCGTGGCCGCCCAGGACGCGGAGATCGCCGCCTACCGGCGGTGGGCCGAACGGGGGTTGGTCGAGGCGGTCGTGGTGGTCAACCGCACCGTCGACGATCGCCGGCTGCCCGTCCTGCGCGAACTGGGACTGCCCGCCGTCCTGGTGGGGACGGGGGCCGAGGGGAGCGACGGGGGCGAGGGAGGCCGTCCGGCCGTGCCCGCCGTCCGCACCGACGACGCCGGGCCGGTGCGCGAGGCGCTGGCCCACCTGCTCGACCTCGGGCACCGGCGTATCGCCCGGGTCAGCGGGCCCGCCGACCTGCTGCACACCCGGGCCCGCACCAAGGCGCTCGTCGAGGGCTGCCGCGAGGTCGGGATCGAACCGGTGATCGTCGAGGGCGACTACTCCGACGAGGCGGGCGCCGGGCTCACCCGGACGTTGTTGAACGGCCCGGAGCCGCCCACCGCGATCCTCTACGACAACGACGTGATGGCGGTGGCGGGGCTGGGCGCGGCCAAGGAACTGGGCGTGGCCGTGCCGGAACAACTCAGTCTGATCGCCTGGGACGACTCCACGATGTGCCGATTGGCGTCCCCGCCGCTCACCACCATGAGCGTGGACGTGCACCGGTACGGCGTGCTGGTCGCCGAGTCGGTGCTGGAACTGGTCGACGGGCGGGAGGTCGCCGAGCGGTGGTCTCCCACCGCCCGGTGCGTGCCCCGGGGCAGCACCGCACGCTGTCCCGTCCGTTCCACCACGTGATGGCGCGTTTCCGCGCCGCGGCGGGGCGTGGGCGACGTACGAGAGACCTCCGGGGGAGGGCCCGCCGGCCGCGGGCCCTCCCCCGGAGGCTCGACACGGGCGACGTCAGCGGGCGCCCTTGTGCTTGTCGTGGCCGCCCTTGCCGGTGTGGCCGCCCTTCTTGTCGTGGCCACCCTTCTTGTCGTGGCCGCCCTTCTTGTCGTGACCCTTGGCGTCGTGGCCCTTCCCGGCCTGGGCGCCTCCGTTGACACAGGTGTTGCCGAAGGCGGGGTTCAGCGCACCGACCAGGTTGACGGTGTTGCCGCAGAGGTTGATGGGAACGTTGACCGGCACCTGGATGACGTTGCCGGAGACGACCCCCGGAGAGCCGATGGCGGCGCCCTGGGCTCCGGCGTCGGCGGCGGCGGAGCCGGCGGTCCCGGCCAGTGCGGCACCGGCGGCGACCGTCACGGCGGCAGCCTTGGCGAAACGCGACATGAAAAGTCACTCCTTGGTTGCGGACATTCGCCCGGCCGCTCAGTCGACGGCGGCCGGTGTCGTGATCAACGGCCGATCCGTCCGGAGGTCACAGCGATTAGGCCGAACGGTGGTCGATCGCCTCCGGTCCACCCGGACGGGCCACCCGTTTCGAAGCGGGGCGTCCGGGTACCGGAACCCGGCCCGGTCGCAGACGAGGAGGTTCGATGAACGCGCACAGCGCATCCGCCGGACGTGTCGCCGTGATCACGGGGGCGGACTCGGGGATCGGCCGCGCCACCGCCGTGCGGCTGGCCGAGCGGGGGATGGACATCGGCATCACCTGGCACGAGGACGAACAGGGCGCGCGCCGCACGGCCGAGGAGGTGCGCTCCCACGGCCGTCGGGCCGCCGTCGCGCGGATGGACCTCACCGAGCTGCCCGACGCCGCCGACGCGGTCGACCGGCTCGCCGACGAACTGGGCAGGATCGACGTGCTGGTCAACAACGCCGGGACCGGCACCGCCACCCCCTTCCTCGACCTCGACCTCGACACCGTCCGACAGGTCCTCGACGTCGATCTCGTCGGCCCCTTCCTGTGCGGTCAGCGGGCCGCCCGCCGCATGATCCGGCAGGGGGACGGGGGCAGGATCGTCAACGTCACCAGCGTCCACGAGCACCAGCCGAGGGTGGGCGCCGCGCCCTACTGCGCCGCCAAGGGCGGACTCGGGCTCCTCACCCAGGTGATGGCCCTGGAACTGGCCGCCGACGGGATCACCGTCAACGCCGTGGCGCCCGGCGAGATCGCCACCCCGATGACCGGCCAGGAGGACGCCGACGTCCGCGCCGAGCGGCGGCCCGGCATCCCCGCCGGACGGCCGGGCGACGCCCGTGAGGTGGCCGCCGTGATCGCCTTCCTGACGAGCGGGGACGCCTCCTACGTCACCGGCGCCTCGTGGTCGGTGGACGGCGGAATGCTGCGGATGGGGCCGCAGGCCGGCTCCCACCTGGAGAGCGACTCCTGGCGCAGGCCCTGACCCGGACGGCGCGGCGTGGCCGCCCGGCTGCTCCGATCGGTGGGTCCCGGTTTCCCCCGTCGGTGCGAGCGGGCAGCATCGGTGTTCCGGGGAGGGAGCCGTCGGGCCGTCGCGGAACGGACCGACCCGCCGCGAGCCGACGGTTCGAGCGAGACACGACGAGGAACGGTGTGGTGATCGGCCGTGACGGAGACCGTGCGTGCGCCGCAGGGCGCGCCCTGCTGGGTCACCCTGCTGGCCCCCGACCCGGAGGCCGCGCAGCACTTCTACGGCGAACTCCTGGGCTGGCGGTACCGACCGGGCTCGCAGAAGCTGGGCCACTACGTGGTCGCGCTCGCCGACGGCGTTCCGGTCGCCGGTCTGGGGGAGGCCAGGGACAGCCTGCGCGTCCTCACCGCCTGGACCCCGTACTTCGCCATCGACAGCGTCGACACCGCGGCCGGACGGGTGCGGGAGCGCGGCGCCACCGTCGCCGTGGGCCCGGTGGGCTTCGGCGCCGGTCGGGTGGCGTGGGCGGCCGACCCGGCCGGCGCCCTCTTCGGGATCTGGGAGGGGGGCGTGGACCCACAGTGGCGGGCGGGAAGCCGCCCCAACGCCCCCTCCTGGCTGGAACTGCGCACCCACGACGCCTTCGCCGCCGCCCTCTTCTACGGCGAGGTGTTCGGATGGGACAAGGGCGACCCGGAACGCTACGACATCGGTTACGAGCACGACCGGGTGGTGCTGCGCATCGACGGCCGGACCGTGGCCGGGCTGAGCGGTGGCGCGGTGGAGGACGCCCCCGACCCGCGGGTGCGCCCCCACTGGCACGTCCACTTCGGTGTCGAGGAGGTCGACGCCGCGGCGGCCAGGGCGGCGGACCTGGGGGCGGAGGTGGTCTCGGCACCCGCCGACACCCCGACGGGGCGGATCGCGGTCGTCCGCGACCCGCAGGGCGCCCTGTTCTCCCTCGAGAGCGTGGGGTCCTGAGGACGCCGGGAAGCCGGCAGGGGCGGGAGGCCGGTAGGGGCCGGGGGCCGGACGGGTCAGCCCCCGGCCTCCTCGTTCCCGTCCCCGGCCCCCTCCTCCCCGGTCCCGTCCTCGGCGAGGGTGAGGAGGTCCTGCCCGACCACGGCCTCCAGCGACAGGGCGCGGTAACCGACCGTGTCGAACAGGACGGTGATCCGATCCTCCTCCTCGCTCATCACCAGACCCTCGCCCCACTCCTGGTGGAGCACCCGCGCTCCGGCGCGGAACCGGCCCGCGTCCGGCCGCGGGGCGTCCTCGGCGTGGTCGCCGCGCTCCCGCGCGAGGTGCTCGAACTCCTCCCGACCCGCGTCGCGCCGCCGTCGTGCCAGGCAGTTGTCGCAGTTGTCGCAGGGCGGCTCGTAGGCCTCCCCGAAGTAGCCGAGCAGGAAACGGCGCCGACATCCGGTGGCCTCGGCGTAGCCGCGCATCATCTCCACCCGGGACCGCTCCAGCCTGCGCCGCGCCTCGGCCACCTCGGCCGCGCGGTCGGCGGCCTCCCGCGGACGGTGGGCGCCGGCGGGCACCAACTCGCCGTCGGGGGTGGTGCCCACCACCCCCGCCTCCTCCAGGAGGTTGACGGCCGTGGTGAGACGGTTGGCCGACAGCCCGGTCAGCTCGCGCAGCCGGGCGGTGGACAGTGGGGAGCCGTGGCGCCGGACCCGTGCGGCGACATCGGTCAGCGCCTCGGTGTCGGGACGCCCACCGGAGAAGAACCTCTGCAGCCCCAGGTCCTCGGGCCGGTAGTGCAGTACGGCCAGGGCCGGGGCACCGTCCCGGCCCGCCCGGCCGATCTCCTGGTAGTAGGCGTCGGGGGAGCCGGGGACGGAGGCGTGCAGCACGAACCGTACGTCGGGCTTGTCGATGCCCATGCCGAAGGCGGAGGTGGCGACCACCACGTCCAACTCGCCGTCGAGGAAGGCGTCGTGCGCCCGGGAGCGCTCGGCCGAGCGCAGGCCCGCGTGGTAGGCGACGGCCGACAGGCCGAGTTCCGCCAACCGCGCCGCGTACTCCTCCGTCTCCCTGCGGGTGGCCGTGTAGACGATGCCGGGACCGGGCTCCGCGGCGGCCCGCTCCACCACGGCCCGGCGCTTCTCCTCGTCGTCCTGGAACCGGCGCGCCTCCAGCCGGAGGTTGGGCCGGTCGAAGCCGGCGACGATCCGGACGGGATCGTCCATGCCCAGGCGTTCGACGATCTCCTCCCGAACCGGAGGGGCCGCCGTGGCGGTCAGGGCCAGGACGGGGGGATGGCCCAGCCGCTCCACCACGTGCCCCAGACGCAGGTAGTCGGGGCGGAAGTCGTGGCCCCAGGAGGAGACGCACTGGGCCTCGTCGACGACGAACAGCGACGGCTCGGTGCGGGCCAGTCGCTCCACCACCTCGTCCTTGGCGAGTTGCTCGGGGGAGAGCAGGAGGTACTCGGCGTCGCCCTCACGGACGGCGCGCCACGCCTCGGCCGCCTCACCGGCGGCCTGGTCCGAGTTGACCGCGACCGCGTCGGGGGCGTCGCTCTCCGCCAGTCCCTCGACCTGGTCCCGCTGGAGCGCGATGAGGGGCGAGACGACCACGGAAGGGCCGGGCAGCAGCACCGCGGGCACCTGGTACACGGCGGACTTTCCCGCACCGGTGGGCATCACCACCAGGGTGTCCCGGCCGCGCAGGAGCTGCCGCATGGCCTCGGCCTGCCCCGGGCGCAGCCCGTCCCAGCCGAAGACGTCGGTGGCGACCCGTCCGAGCCGGGCGAGGGTGGCGTCGTCGTCGCTCGTGCCGGTGCCGGCCGGCTCGAAGGTGTCGGACATGCTCGGTCGTCCTTCCATGGGGCCGTCGCGGCGCCGGACCTCAGCGGGACGCCTCGGCCAGCGCACCGGCACCGCTGCCGTGTTCCTCCTCTCCGGCTGCCCCGGCCCGCAGGTGGTAGACCGCGAAGGCGCGACGGATGACCGGCTGGGCGACGTTGCGCACCCGCACCCCACCGCTGGTCATGCCGTGTTCGGTACCGGCGTGGGCGTGTCCGTGGACGGCCAGGTCGGCGCCCGCCTCGTCCACCGCCTCGGCCAGCAGGTAGCTGCCCAGGAAGGGGTAGATCTCCAGCGGCTCCCCGGCGAGGGTGTCGGGCACGGGGGAGAAGTGCGTCAGGGCGACGCGCACGGCGCACCCCCGCCCCTCCAGCTCCTCCAGGGAGGCCCGCAGGCCGTCCGCGCAGCGCCGGCTGTAGCGGACGAACTCCTTCATCACCGGTTCGCCGAACTCGCCGCCGCTGCGTCCGGCGAACCCTCCGCCGAAGCCCTTGGTGCCCGCCACCCCGACGGACGTGCCGTCGACGTCGACGACCGTCCCCGCGCCCTCCAGGACGGTGACGCCCGCGTCCCGCAGCAGGGCGGTGACCTCCTCGGGCCGCTCGTCGTGGTGGTCGTGGTTGCCCAGCACGGCGATCACCGGCACGCCCAGGCCGGCGACCTCGTCGGCGACCACCCGAGCCTCCTCGGGCGTGCCGTGCCGGGTCAGGTCTCCGGCGAGCAACAGGAGGTCGGCGCACTCGGGCAGGGACTCGAAGGCCGGCCGCAACACGCCCCTGCTGTCCGGCCCCATGTGGATGTCGCCGACGGCTGCGATGCGGATCATGCGAGTTCCTCCGGACGGTCGGGGGCCGTGGTGTCGGCCACGACGATGTCGGTCCGTACCGGTACGCCGGCCAGCTCCTCCTCCGCGATGCGCGTGATGGTGTCACGGCACTCGGAGGAGGGCGCGGTGCCGCTGACGAGGACGGTGCCGCCACGGACCTCGACGCGCATGCCCAGTTCGGCGATCTCCTCGCGGACGAGTCGTTCCTGGAGGTGGGCGATGCGGTACTCGATGTTCTCGACGGGGTCTCCGGTGGCGCCGCCGGCGCTCGTCTCCGGTGCCCGTGTCCCGCCGGTCCGACGGGTGTCACGGTCGGTCATGGGACTCCTCCTCCGGTTCCTCCGGTTCGATGACCTGCAGACGCTCCAGCAGGTAGAGAAAGGCGTCGGGCATCGGCGCCGCGCCGCACTCGCGGCGTACCCGGGACCAGTCGACCTTCTCCCGCAGGGCCCGTGCGATCGGCAGGACGGCGCCGAAGTCGCAGTGGTGTTCGGTGAAGGCGTTCAGCAGGCTCGCGATCAGGTCGGTCACGGCCAGGACGGGCATGCGGACCGACTCCACCGGCAGCATCTCGGCCCGCTCCAGCAGTTCGCGGGAGACCGGCTGCCTGGCCAGTTCGAAGATCAGGTCGATGTCCTGCCCCAGGCACCGGGCCTTGAGCAGCCAGTCCTCCGGCGGGGTGTAGACCTCGAGCCCGGCATCGCGGAGGGTGGCGGCCACCGCGTCGGCGTCCTCCGGAAGGATGCAGAAGTCGGCGTCGTGCTGGAGGTTCCCCGGACCGCCGTGCGCGTACATCGCGACGCTGCCGGCCAGTGCGAAGGGGTGGCCGGCGGCCTTCAGCAGGGAGGCGACCTGCTTGGTGGCCTCCAGGATGGCCTGGGTCAGGTTGGGAGGCAGTTCCTCGGGGCCGGGACCCTCGCCCGCCCCGCGCCGCCCGCGCGCCCCTTCCGATCCGTCCGCCGGGCGTGGGCCGGCCGGTGCGTTCCGTTCGACCGTCGTCGCCTCGCCCGGGTGCTCGGTCACAGTCACTCCGCTCTCCACGTCGTCGTCTCCTCACCCCGCCGACGGGCCGCGAGCCCGCGGGCAGGGCGGCCGGACGGCGCGGTCCCGCGGTGTCGCGGGCACCGACCCGGGCCGGTCGGCCGCACAGGTGCGGAGCGGGCCCGGGAGCCTCTCACGGGACCACCGGTACCCGCCGTCGTCCGTTCGATACCGGTGGACACCGGTCGCGGAGGCGTGGACGGTGCGCCGCGCCGGCCGTGCGCGGCGCACCGGGCGCGTGTCGTTCCGCTCAGCGCGGTGTCGGGGGCGGGAGGGTCACGCGTCGCTCCCGTCGTCGGTCGGGCACTCCTTCCAGGCGAGTCGGTAGGTGGTGTTGACGGCGCCGTCGGCGGAGTCCATCGTGATGAAGCTGGTGGTCCGGGAGGTGTCGGAGGTGCCGCCGCCGACCCTCAGCTCGGTGTTGACGTTGAAGTTCCGGATCTCGCCGCAGGGCGCCCAGACCAGGGCGCCGATCTCGGTCACGTCGCTCGCCTGCCAGTTGTCGTCGAACGGTCCCTCGAACCGGTGGACTCCCTCGTTCGTCTCCTCCTGGCCCTGGAAGTAGTAGTGCGCCTTCTGGGTGGCGGTGGCGCCCTCGGCCAGGTACGCGTACCCGCGGTAGGTGACGCCGGCGATCGCGTAGGTGAAGCCCTGGGGCACCCGCACGGCCAGGTTGAGCTGGCAGTTCTTCCGGAAGTCGGTCGGTTTCGCACCCACGCCCACCTGGGCGAGGTAGTCGCTGTAGGTCACGGTGAAGGCCGTGTTGTCGGGGGAGACGGCCACGGCCGCCGTCCCCAGCGGGCAGCCCGATCCGTTGACCGTGACGACGTCGATCACCATCTTGTCGGTCGGCGCGTCCTCGAAGGTGGGGGTGGGGGCGATGATGTTCGGGGAGAACGTCGAGGCGAACAACGCCGCGATCGCACCGCCCGCTGCAAGGGCTCCGGACATGGGTTCTCCAATCAAGCGTCGGTGGGGGCGCACCGGAGGGGGAGGGCGTCCGGTGCGTGTGCCGAGGGGAGCCGGTGGGCGCGCGGCGAGAACGGGCGTCCACCGGCTCCCGGCCGTGGCCGCCGGGACGGCGGGTGTGGCGGCCTGCGGCCGTCCGGGCCATCGGGGCTCCGCGCCCCGCGGAGGGCCGGGTCCGAGGGGCGGGCACGGAGCGTTGGGGGCCCGGCGGACACCGTTCGGACGTGTCCGGAACGCGACACGTCCGAACGCCGTCCGACCGTTCCCGGTGGGGCGACCTCCCGCCCGCGGACGGGTGGGACGCGGCCACGCGCGGACCGCTCCGCTCGGGCGGGTCAGGACTCGCACTTCCTCCAGGCGAGCCGGTAGACGGTGTTGACGGCACCGTCGGTGGAGTCCATCGCGATGAAACTGGTGGTCCTGTCGGCGGACTCGCCGCCGTCGACCCGCAGTTCGGTGTTGACGTTGAAGTTCCGGGTCTCGCCGCAGGGTGCCCAGACCAGTTCGCCGACCTCGGTCCGGTCCGCGGTCCGCCAGTTGTTGTCGTAGGGGCCCGAGATCCGGTGCGACGACGAGGCCGTGTTCTCCTGGGCCTGGAAGTAGTAGTGCGCCTTCTGGGTGGCGGTGGCGCCCTCGGCCAGGTACGCGTACCCGCGGTAGTCCACGCCGGCGATCGCGTAGGTGAAGCCGTGCGGCACCCGCACACTGAGGTTGAGCTGGCAGTTCTTCCGGAAGTCGGTGGGCTGCGCGCCCACGCCGGCCACGGCGAGGTAGTCGCTGTAGGTCACGGTGAAGGCCGTGTTGTCGGGGGAGACGGCCACGGCCGCCGTCCCCACCGGGCAGCCCGATCCGTTGACCGTGACGACGCCGACCTGGATCTTCTCGTCGGGGACCGTGGAGGTCGGCTCCGAGACCGGTACGGCGCCGGAGAGGGTCGAGACGAACAACGCGGCGGCCGCTCCGCCGGCCAGAAGAGTTCCGGACATGGTTCTCCAATCGATCGTCGTGGACAGGGGAGAGGAAACGGTCCCGGCTCCGCCGGTCCACGGGGACGGGGTGTGCTGTCGGTGTCACCCGGGCTTCCGGAACTCCTCCGTGGGGCCGGACGCGGCGGTACGGTCCGGAACCCGGGGGACGTTCGGCCGGATCACGGCCGAAGCGGTGCACGGTCCGCGCCGACCGCGCGGGAGTTCGGGAGCCCGGGGGGCGCGCCCGGGTACGGGGCGGGGAGGGGCGGCAGCGTGTGACGACCGGGCGGACCGTTCGCGGTCCGGTTCCCCACCGGCCCCGCCGAGGCTGGGGTGGAAGCGCTCCCAAATTAGGGAGCGACCGGGGGCGGGGCAAGACCCCGGGGGATTCCGCGGGAATACGGCCGAAACCGCGCCTCGGTGTGCACGGCAAGCATTCGCCGTCCTGCCGGTCGCGGGTGGAAATTCTCGGGAATTCGGAGAAGCGAGGTCGGTGAGATGATCTCGCCCGTTTCCTCGGAGCGCTGTTCACGCGAATCGGCGACATGCTCGGAGGGGCTCCCCGAGGGGCGTCTCCGCCGTGTCCGGCGGGCCCCTGACTCCGCTGAGCACCGCTTGGGTTGCCGCCTTCCGTCCGTCTTTTCCGCCAAACCGGCCAGGGCGGGAGGGGTGGCGGTGAAACGGGGAGGGCGTGTCGGGCGCGGTTTTCCCCGACCGGCGGAACTCCCGCTGTCGTCCGGCGGGATGCTCGGGAAATCGTGTATTTGCCAAAGGGATGTGTTTCCGAACGTTCCACACCAGTATGCGGACGAGGTGAACAACGCCCCGGGGAGCGCCCTTTCCCCATTCGGCCACCCCGCGGGGTTCCGGAGCCTCCGGCGCCTCGGTTGCCCGACCGGCTCCCTCACCGTCCGATCGGAGCGTGCCGGTACGGCCGACTCCGTGCCATGGAAGGGGAGTTCGGGGGGAAGAGGTTGTGCGGAGACTTTCCGCAGCCGACGGAGGTGCGCCCGATGTCCCGGTCCGACAGGTTCCCCGTCTCCTCCCGATGGCTCGTCCCGCTCCTGGCGTTGGTGCTCGTGCCGGCGGGATTCCTGGTGGCCGGACAGTTGCGGCTGCTGCCGGACCTGGAGAACCCCTTCGCCACCCGCACCGAGGACCGCACCGGTCCCGCGGTGCTCGAGTCCCTGAGGGACATGAGCCGTTACGAGGGTGCCTCCGGCACCTTCCAGGTCGTCGTCGACCTGGAGAAGGACGCGAAGTTCCTGCCGGACGCCGTGCGCGGCAGCCGAACCCTGTTCGTCGGGACGGGAAGCGTGGGCGCGTACGTGGACCTCGGCGGTCTCGACGAGGACGCCGTCACCGTCACCGAGGACCGCGCGGGAGCGACGGTTCGACTGCCGCGCGCCCGCCTGGAGAAGCCCGCGCTGGACGTCGAAGGCTCCTACGCCGTCACCAAGGAACGCGGCCTCCTCGACCGGCTCGGCGACGTCTTCTCCGACAACCCCGGGGACGAGCGGGAGGTGCACCGGATCGCCGTGGAGCGGATCGGCGCGGCCGCGGAGGAGAGCGGTCTGGTGGAACGTGCCGAGCGGAACACCCGGGAGATGTTGGAGAACCTGCTGCGCTCGCTGGGCTTCGAGGAGGTCTCCGTCTCCTTCGCCGGGGGGCGGGAGGGGCGCGGCTGACCCGGGGCCGACGCGGCGGGCCGCGCGGGTCGGCGCGCTCCGGCCCGTTCCGTTCGGGACGAGGCCCGGTTATCGTACCGACTGGCCGGTAGGAAGTGGTGTCCGATCCCCGGCCGAACCGTCCCCGAGGAGGAAGTCGATGCCGCGCACCCCGTCCAACGGGATCGAGCTGGAGTACGACACCTTCGGCGACCCCGACCGTCCGGCGCTACTGCTGATCATGGGGCTGGGCGCGCAGATGACCGCCTGGCGACCGGAGTTCTGCCGGTCCCTCGCCGACCGGGGGTTCCACGTCATCCGCTACGACAACCGTGACAGCGGGCTGTCCACCGCCCTCGACGAGGTGCCGCCTTTGGACATCAGGGCCGTCCTGGCCGGTGACACCTCCACCGTCCCCTACCGCCTGGCCGACATGGCCCGGGACGCCGTCGGGCTGCTCGACGCGCTGGGCGTCGAGGCCGCGCACGTGGTGGGCGCCTCCATGGGCGGCATGATCGCCCAGCAACTCGTGATCGACCATCCGGACCGGGTGCGCTCGCTGTGCTCGATCATGTCCACCACCGGAGACCGCTCGGTCGGCAGGGCCACCCCCGAGGCGCTCGCCGTGCTGGTGGCACCGCCGGCCCGCGACCGGGAGGAGGCCGTGGAACGGGCCGTCCGCTCCGCCACCGTCCTCGGGTCCCCCGCCCACCCCGTCCCGCCCGAGGAACTGCGCGAGCGGGCCGCCGCCGCCCACGACCGTTCCCACCGGCCCGCCGGTTTCGCCCGCCAGTACGCCGCCATCCTGGCCTCGCCCGACCGCACACCGCTCCTGCGTTCCGTCACGGCGCCGACGCTGGTGGTGCACGGCGCGGAGGATCCGCTCGTCGACCGCAGCGGTGGCGAGGCGACCGCCGCCGCGATCCCCGGCGCCGAGCTGCTGGTCGTTCCCGGCATGGGGCACGACCTGCCCGAACCGCTCTGGCCGCCGATCGTCGACGCCATCGCCCGCAACGCGGCCCGTGCCGCCGACCACGCCACCGGCGGCCTCTGACGGCGGTGTCCGGCGCGCGGTCGCTCCGGTGACCCGAGCCGGCCCTTGACCCTGACACCGTGTGAGGCGCTGCACTGGGAGTCGTCATGTTCACCATCGGAGACTTCGCCCGACACGGTCGCGTGTCCGTCCGCATGTTGCGGCACTACGACGCGATCGGTCTGCTGCGCCCCGCACGGGTCGATCCGGTCAGCGGCTACCGCTTCTACGAGGCGGCCCAGTTGGCCCGGCTCAACCGCGTCATCGCGTTGAAGGACCTCGGCTTCACCCTCGACCAGGTGAGGTCGATCCTCGACGAGCGGGTGGGCACCGAGGAACTGCGCGGGATGCTCAGACTGCGGCGGGTGGAACTGGAGGCGGCGGTGGCGGACGCCACCGCGCGGCTGTCCCGGGTCGAGGCGAGGCTCCGGACGATCGAGAACGAGGGACACATGCCCACCGAGGACGTCGTGATCAAGAGCATTCCACCGGTGCGGGTGGCCGAGCTGACCGGCATCGCCGACAGCTACGCCCCCGAGGACATCGGGCCGGTCGTCCGGCCCCTGTACGACGAGCTGTGCCGCCGCCTGGACCGCGCCGGGGTGGTGCCGACGGGGCCGGGCATCGCCCGGTACGAGGACGCGCCGGAGCGGGACGGCGCGGTCGTCGTCCACGCCGGCATCACGGTCTCGGCCGAGCCGGGGGAAGGACGGGACTTCTCGATCGTGGACCTGCCCGGCATCGACCGGGCCGCCACCATCGTCCACCGCGGCCCCATGGACGGCGTCGTCGCCACCGAACAGGTCCTGGCCCGCTGGATCGACGCCGCCGGCCACCGCTCGACCGGCTACGCGCGGGAGCTGTACCTGGAGTGCCCCGAGGACACCGCGCGGTGGGTGACCGAACTCCAGACTCCGATCGCCCCGGCCTGACCCCGCTCGCGCCGCGCCGCGCCGGAACCGCCCGGCGCGGCGCGGCGGCCCCCTGCCCGTCCGTCCCCTACGGCCAGGAGGTCTCGCTGCGCGGCACCACGACCAGCTCGGGCATCACGCTGCCCGTCGGCACCGACAGCGCGCACATGACCGCGTCCGCCACGACGTCCGGGCTCTGCAGCTTGGAGGTGTCGGCGTCGGGGAAGCGTTCGGTCACGAACGGGGTCTCCATGCCGCCCGCGATCACCCCGGTGACCCCGATGCCGATGCAGTCGCGCTGCGCCTCCTTGAACAGCGTGTGGGTGAAGGCGCGCAGCCCGGACTTGCCCGCCGAGTAGGGGCCGGCCTCGGTCCAGGTGCGGTTGGACGCCGTGGAGAGGATGTTGACGATGTGCCCGCCACCACGGGCGACCATGCGCCGGTAGGTCTCCAGACACATGTACATCGGCCCCAGGAGGTTGGTGGACACCACCCGGGTGACCTCCTCGGCGGTCAGGTGCTCGATCGGCTTGGAGACGTCCACGGCGGCGTTGTTGACCAGGACGTCCAGCGGCCAGGACGCCTCGTCCAGCCGGCGGAACGCGGCCGCGACGGCCTCCGGATCGCGGACGTCCGCCTCCAACAGGCGCACGTCCGCGCCTTCCTCCTCGCTCACCCGGGCACAGAACTTCTCGCCCTCCTCGCGCCGTACGTCCACCACCCGCACGGCGGCTCCCGCCCGTGCCAGACGTCGGGTGATGGAGGCGCCCAGACCACGGGCGCCCCCCGTCACCAGAGCGCGTTTGCCGTCGAGGTCCAGCCGTACCGTCTCGCCCACGGGTCCTTCTCCTCACTCGGCCGTCCGGCCGATCCGCCTGCAGCACACGGGGACCGCCCTCGCCCGGTGCCGTTCGGCGGGCGGCGCCGGGTTCGGAGGCGGCTCCCGCCGGGGTGCCCACGCGGCGGGAGCCGAAACGGGGTGCGAGCGCCGAAGGGGGCGGCGGCGCGCACGTCACCCGGACGGAGCCGCCGGAGCCGGCGGGGTCAGCGGGGGGCGAGCCGCGGGGGGAGCCCGAACAGCGGGAACAACCGGGCGGTGTCCAGGAAGGAGGCGAGCGCGGTGACGCGCCCCTCCGACACCTCCACCACCTGGAGCGCCCACGGGGTGAAGCCGCCGTCCGGTGCCGGACGGTACTGGCCGAACCCCCGGCGGCCGTTCGCCGCCACCGGGACCAGGCGTGACCCCCGGCAGCCGCTGCCGTGCCCGGTGAGCCACGCGCGTATGTCGGCGTGGCCGCGCAGCCACAGCTCGTGGGGAGGCATCGACAAGGTGGCGTCCTCGTGGAGCACGGAGGTGAGGGCGTCGAGGTCGTACGCCTCGAAGGCCCGCACATAGCGCTCCAGGAGGGGCCGCTGGGCCTCGTCCAGGTCGGCCGTGCCGGTGCCCTCGTCCCCGGAGACGTCCTCGGAGGCGAGGGTCGCCCGCGCGCGTTGGAGCGCGCTGTTGACCGACGCGACCGTGGTGTCCAGCAGCTCCGCCACCTCGCTCGCCCGCAGGCTGAGCACTTCGCGCAGGATCAGCACCGCCCGCTGCCGGGGCGGCAGGTGCTGCAGCGCCGCGACGAACGCCAACCGCACCGATTCGCGGGCCACGGCCCTCTCGGCCGGGTCGTCGCCGGCCGGGAGGGTCCGGCTGTCGGGCATCGGCTCGATCCAGGTGGCCTCCGGAAGCGCTGGCCCGGGTGGCAGTTCCGCTCCGCCCGGGGAGGACAGGTCCATGGGGCGGGCGCGTCGGGCACGGCCCGCGAGCATGTCCAGGCACACGTTGGTGGCGATGCGGTACAGCCAGGACCGCAGCGAGGAGCGGCCCTCGAACCGGCCGAGGCCGCGCCATGCCCGCACCATCGTCTCCTGGACGGCGTCCTCCGCCTCGAACGCGGACCCGAGCATGCGGTAGCAGTAGCCCGTCAGCTCCGTCCGGTGCCGCTCCAGTCGGGACGCGTCCGCCGTGGGCCCGCGTGTCGCCGTGCCCTTCGGGCCGCTCGTCGTGGCGACGTCGGTCATCGAGGCCCCCTGTGATTCGGTCGTGCCCGGCCGTACCGGCTCGCGGGACGGGGGCACACCTGCGTTCCGTCCGGCCGACCCCGGTCGGGCCGACCCACCTCCCAGCAAACCACCGACCACTGACAATCGCGCTCCGAGCGCCCGGCGCCGCCCGGAACCGGCGGGTCAGGCCTGTGCCCGTCGGCTGTCCCGGCGCCGACGACGGGGACGGGGGAGTCGGAAGCGGCGCTTGAACTCGTACAGCATCGGGTGCCGGTCCCGTTCCTCGCGGGTGTAGCGGTCCAGCTCCTCGGCCAGGCGCGTGGAGCGCTTCTCCACGTCCAGTTCGTCCAGCATGCGGTCGATCTCGGCCAGCAGGGCCCCCAGCAGGTGCCACTGGCGGGGGTGTTCCCGCACGCGGGCGAGCAGCAGTCGGGCGACCCGCTCACGGCCGGTGCGACCGGCCTCCAGTTCGCGGGCCAGCCGGTCCTCGGCCTCCTCCGAGCTGGTGCTCACGGGGCTGGTGACCAGGATGGAGAAGTTGCGCACCGACTCGGCCACGTGCTCGAACAGCTTCTCCAGTTCCGTGGCGACGTCCGACGGGAACAGCGGTTCGTCCTCGCGGTGCCGGGCCAGGTCGGTCAGGGTCCGCGACATCGACCGCATCACGGAGGTGCAGATCTCCAGCGTGTCCAGGCCGGTGCGCAGCACCACCCGGGACAGCAGGGCCTCCTTCACCCGGGGGTTGAGGCGCAGGCTCTCCTCGGCCTGGACGAGGGCGGCGTCCACCAGGGAGATGTCGTTGTCCAGCCGGCGTGCCTCGTGGAGCCGGGCGGCGGCCCGGTGCACGGGAGTGTGGACCCCCGGCGACTCGCCCATGTGCAGCAGCAGTCGGCGCATCCGTCCGGCCAGGTCCACCAGCGCCTCCTCGGCGGGCTGGACCCACACCGGCGGCACGAACAGGAAGTTGAACAGCAGGCCGACGATGGCGCCGATCAGCGTCTCCAGCACTCGGCTCAGCGCCAGGTCCGTGGCGTGGGAGACTCCCAGCACCAGCATGGCGCTGATCGCCACCTCGGGAATGAAGTCCCCGGCCCGCACCAGGTGGCCCACGGTCAGCGAGGTGAGGATGAGCAGGCCCAGGCTCCACCAGCTCAGGCCCACCAGGGCGCTGAAGCCGACGGCGATGGACACTCCCGCCACCACGGCGTTGACCCTGGTGATGCCGCTGGTGAGCGTGGCGTACAGGGTGACCTGGACGACCAGCAGGGCGGTCAGCGGGGCCAGCAGGGGGGCGCGGGCGTCCGTCAGCCACAGGGCGGCCGCGTAGGCGAGGGTGGCGGCCGCCGTGGAGCGGAGGGTCCGCACCACCGTCGGCTCCCTGCGCCGCTTGACGAACTCGATCACGGGTCCGGGAACATCAGGCACACTACGGCCCTTCCCGTCCGCTGAAGATCGACACAATCCGTCCGGCCGGCACTTCTGCCTCCTTCGTCACATCCGCCCACCGGATCCCCGGAAGCCGGGCCCGCCATGCTTCCCGCGCCGTCCGTCACCCGGCCGGGCCACGGCGGCCGCGGTGGCCACGGTGAGGACACGGGCCCGACGGAAGCGCCTCGGATACCACTCCCGTTCGCGAAGAATGTCTGAAAAAGTGGTTTTAGGGTAAACGGCAGTGTCGGTGGGCGAGGCGCGGGCGGGAAGGCGGTGAGGGACGTGGGAGCACCAGGGGGCTCGGGGAGATGAGCGCCCCCGACCGGGCACAGGAGCCCGGTGTCCTGCGCGCGATCTTCGAGGACGTGGGGTCCGGGGTGTTCGCCACGGACGCCACGGGCAGGCTCATCGCCGTCAACCCCCGCGGCGAGCGGATCGTGGCGCGCCCGGCCGCCGGAATGCTCGGTCACGACCTGCACGATCTGCTGCACCGCACCGCCGACGGCGACCCCGTCCCCCGGGAGGAGTGCCGAATGCTGCGGACCCTGCGCGACGGCCACCCCCGCGAGGGCGGCGACGAGTACCTCCTGCGCGGTGACGGCACCACCGTCCCGATCATCTGGGCCGCCTCCGGACTGCGGCTGCCGGGGGAGCCTCCCGGCCTGGTCTTCACCTTCCACGACTTCAGCGTGCGCAGGGCCGCCGAGCGGCAGACGGCGGCCCATCTGGCGGTGCTGGAGTCCCTGACCAGGCGACTGACCCTGGTGACGGAGATCTCCTCCGTCCTCATCTCCTGCCTGGACGTCTCCCGGGCGCTGCGGGAGACGAGCCGTCTCCTGGTGCCGGAACTGGCCGACTGGACCGCGGTGGACGTGTACGCCGGCCACGACCGGGACGGGGCGCGCCGCATCGCCGTCCACGGTCGGGACGGGACGGGGGCCGTGGAGGCCGTGGATCTGGAGGGGCCGCTGCCGCCGCTGCCACGGGAGTCCGGCTCGTTCCTCGCCCGGGCACTGCGCGGCACCGGTCCGGTCCGGTTGACCGCCGACGACCTCGCGCGGGTCCCCGACTCACCGCTCGTCGCCGCCTACCGGAACCTGTTCGAACGGCTCGGCGGCCGCAGCGCCGTGGTGGTGCCGCTCCACAGTCGGCGGCAGGTCTTCGGGGCCCTGACGGTCGCGCGCACCGGGGAGGCCCGGCCGTTCGGCGAGGACGAGACGGCGGTGCTCGCCGACATCGGCCGCCGCGCCGGACTGGCGATGGACAACGCCCGACTCTTCGACCAGCAGCGGCACGTCGCCGAGACCATGCAGCGCCAGCTCCTGACCCCCCTGCCGCAGACCGACCACCTGAGAATGGCGGCCCGCTACCGACCCGCGCAGGTGGCCGCCGAGATCGGCGGGGACTGGTACGACGCCTTCCTGCTCGCCGACGGGGCCACCACGATGATCATCGGGGACGTGGTCGGTCACGACCTGCGGGCGGCGGCCCACATGGCCGAGGTCCGCAACATGCTGCGCGCCCTGGCCTGGGACCGCCAGGAGCCCCCCAGCCTGATCATGCGGCGGCTGGACGAGGC
Organism: Streptomyces taklimakanensis; assembly: GCF_009709575.1. Taxonomy (NCBI): domain Bacteria; kingdom Bacillati; phylum Actinomycetota; class Actinomycetes; order Kitasatosporales; family Streptomycetaceae; genus Streptomyces; species Streptomyces taklimakanensis. The sequence continues at coordinate 568,526 of NZ_WIXO01000001.1, read as the reverse complement.
GATGACCAACACCAGCGACGCCCCCATGGCCACCGTCGTCTTCGCCCGCATCGAGGGCGCCGAGGGCGGCCCCTGGCGGCTGCACTGGGTCAACGCCGGGCACCCGCCACCGCTGCTGGTCACGCGCGACGGCGAAGTCCGGTGGCTGGAGTCCGGCCACGGTCCCCTGCTCGGGATGAGCTCCACCCTGCACCTGGGAACGCACTGGCCCGACGCCCACGAGGAGCTGCCGCCGGAGTCGACGGTGCTGTTCTACACCGACGGGCTGGTGGAGAGCCGCGACCGTCCCATCGACACCGGCATGGACCTGTTGGCCCGGCACGCCACCGCCCTGGCCCGCCACGACCTGGAGGACTTCTGCGACGAACTGCTGGAGCGGATCGACCCGCGCGGTGACGACGTCGCCCTGCTGGCCATGCGGCTGCCACCGTACGGCGCGGGCTCCCCCGGCGACCACACCCCGCCGCCCGGGGGCAGGAGCGCCCACAACCCGGCCGACCCCTCCCGCTCCGCGCCCGGCGCCGAGGCGCTGGACGCGGACGAGGTCTTCACGGAGGCGCCCCACGGGAGCGAACGCCCGCCGCTTCCCTGAACGGGTTCGTGGGCGGGGCGAAGGAGGGGCATCACGCATCCCGTCGCCCTGACGGGGTACCGCGTGGGGCGGTGCGTTCGGACCGCCCGTCCGGGCGCGCCGCCGTCGGCCCCGCGCCGGACGGGCGGCGTGGCAAAGACACCGCTGAGGCGTCGCGCGGACGGCACCGGACCCGGCAGGACACGGCAGAACACGGCACGGACACGGCAGGAAGAGGACGGCATGGATCGGATCGCCGACATCTGGGGTCCCCGTACCCCGCACGCGAGAGGGACGGTGTGGCCCGCCCGCGTCGACCGGCACCTCCAGGAAGGGGTGGCGGAGGAGGACGTGGAAAGGTGGGTGCGCTCCGCCTGTGTGCTGTGCAGCAACGGCTGCGGCTGCGAGATCGCCGTCCGGGACGGGCGGATGGTGGGGGTGCGCGGGGTGGCGACCGATGTGGTCAACCACGGCCGGTTGGGCCCCAAGGGGCTGTACGGGAGCTGGGACTGGGCGAACAGCCCCGACCGGCTCACCCGGCCGCTGGTCCGTGAGAACGGCCGGCTGGTGGAGACCGACTGGGACACCGCGATGGCCCGGATCGCGGAGGTCTCCCGGCGGCTGCTGGACGAGAAGGGCCCCCTGTCCCACGGCTTCTACACCACGGGGCAGCTCTTCCTGGAGGAGTACTACACCCTGGCGGTGATCGGGAAGGCCGGCCTGGGCACCCCGCACATGGACGGCAACACCCGGCTGTGCACGGCCACCAGCGCGGCCGCCTTCAAGGAGTCCTTCGGCACCGACGGGCAGCCGGGCTCCTACACCGACATCGAGCACTGTGACGCGATCTTCCTCTTCGGCCACAACATGCCCGAGACCCAGACGGTGCTGTGGGCACGTGTCCTGGACCGGACCCGCGCCGACGACCCGCCGAAGGTGGTGTGCGTCGACCCGCGCCGCACCAAGGTCGCCGAGGAGGCCGAGCGGACCGGGGGCGTCCACCTGGCGCCCCGGGTCGGCACCAACATGGCCCTGATGAACGGCCTCACCAGGGAACTCTTCGCGAACGGCCGGGTGGACACCGCCTGGGTGGAGCGCCACACCCTCGGCGTGGACGACCTGCGCGCGACCGTGGAGCCCTACACCCCCGAGGAGACCGCCCGCATCTGCGGAGTGGACGCCGAGGACGTACGGCGCGCGGCACGGATCTTCGGGGAGAGCGAGCGCGTGCTCTCCACCGTCCTGCAGGGCTTCTACCAGTCCCACCAGGCCACCGCCGCCGCCGTGGCCGTGCACAACCTGCACCTGCTGCGCGGCATGATCGGCCGCCCGGGTGCCGGGGTCCTCCAGATGAACGGCCAGCCCACCGCGCAGAACACCCGCGAGTGCGGAGCCGACGGGGACCTGCCCGGCTTCCGCAACTGGAGCAACCCCGCCCACGTCCGCGAACTGGCCGAGCTGTGGAACGTCGACGAGATGACGATCCCGCACTGGGCCCCGCCCACCCACGCCATGCAGATCTTCCGCTACGCCGAACAGGGCTCGATCGGACTGCTGTGGATCTCGGCCACCAACCCGGCCGTCTCCATGCCCGAGTCGGCCCGCGTCCGGAGGATCCTCGGCGGCGAGCAGTGCTTCGTCGTCGTCCAGGACCTCTTCCTCACCGAGACCGCCCGACTGGCCGACGTGGTGCTGCCGGCGGCCGGCTGGGGGGAGAAGAGCGGCTGCTTCACCAACGTCAACCGCACCGTGCACCTGTCGGAGAAGGCCGTCGAACCGCCCGGCGAGGCCAGGAGCGACCTGGACATCTTCCTGATGTACGCCGACGCCATGGACTTCCGCGACCGGGACGGCGCGCCGTTGATCAAGTGGCGCACCCCCGAGGAGGCCTTCGACGCCTGGCGCGAGTGCAGCCGCGGCCGTCCGTGCGACTACTCCGGACTCTCCTACGACAAGCTGCGCGGCCCCACCGGCATCCCCTGGCCCTGTACCGACGAGCATCCCGAGGGCGTCGACCGGCTCTACGGCGACGGTGTGTTCAACACCGATCCCGAGCTGTGCGAGACCTACGGCCACGACCTGCTCACCGGAGGCACCGTCACCCCCACCGAGTACCGGGCGAAGGGCCCGGCGGGGCGGGCCTTCCTCAAGGGCGCGCCCTACGTACCGCCCCACGAGGAGGCGAGCGAGGAGTACCCGCTGCTGTTCACCACCGGGCGCACCGTCTACCACTTCCACACCCGCACCAAGACCGGCCGCTCGCGGAACCTGAACGACGCCGCGCCCGACGTCTGGGTGGAGCTGTCCGTCCCCGACGCGCGGCGGCTGGGGATCGCCGAGGGCGACCGGGTGCGGGTGGAGTCGCCGCGCGGGGCGATGGAGGCGCGCGCCCGCGTCGGGCAGGTGATGGAGGGCGCGGTGTTCGCCCCCTTCCACTACGGCCACTGGGATCTGGACGAGGTGGTGCCCGAGGACTTCTCGCGGCAGGCGAACGAGTTGACCATGACCATCTGGGACCCGGTCTCCAAACAGCCGTACTTCAAGACCGCCGCGTGTCGGGTGGTCAGGGTCGCCGACGGTGACGGGCCCGCGCCCGCGCCCACCACCACGGCCTCGCGGCCGGTCGACCCCTCCGTCCCGCCGACCCGGGGCGGTCCGGGGGCGTCCACCGTCGCCGAAGTGGTGGACGGCTTCGTTCCGTCCTACCCGAACGACCCGGCGCTCCCCTCCGGTGACACGGGGCACATCGCCGAGGTCTCCGCCCCCGGGAGGTCCTGATGCCCCACCTGGCCACCTATGTCGGACTGTTGCACCACAGCGAGCGGTCCCTCGCCGAGGCGTTGCGCACGGTGGGCGAGGGACACGCGGCGGAGGCCGACGTCTACCACGTCTGCGACACCCTGGCGAAGATGAGCGAGGAGCACGTACGGCGCCTGGAGCCGATCGTCCGCCGGTACGGCGAGCAGCGGCACGGCGACGACGTCGAGGAGCCCGAGCGGCTGTACGCCGACGGACCGGGCGAGATCCGGAAGGGGCCCGTCGGCCTGCTGCGGGACCTGCAGGACCTGTACGTCCTGGCCACCTTGGTGCAGACGACCTGGACCGCCGTCGGCCAGGCGGCCCAGGGGGTGCGCGACCGGGAGCTGCTGGAGCTGGCGCAGGCCTCGGAGACCGAGACCGGCCGCCAGCTCTCCTGGCTCACCACCCGTCTGAAGGCGGCGGCGCCCCAGGCCCTGATCGTCGCGCCCTGACGGGCGCTCGGCCCCGGGCCGCCGCGGTCCGGGGCCGAACGGGCCGCGTCCCGGCCCGGGCTCAGGAGCGGTCCCGGTCGGGGACGTCGCGCCCCGCCGCGCCGCGGTCCGAGGCGGGCCACACGTACGGCAGGTCGTCCGGTACGCCCGGGAAGAGCGGCGCGTAGTGCTCCGGATCCTTGCGGACCAGCGCGGAACGGTGGCTGAGGTGGAAGGTCGGCTCCCCGAGCCAGGGGGGCAGTTCGCCGGCCCGCGCCAGTTCCCGCTGGGTGCGGGGCGCGGCGATCCCGGTCGCGTGCCGCAGGTCGGTGAGCATGGTGGTCTCGCAGGTGTCGGTGCGGCCCGCCAGGCGCCAGTGGCGGCAGATCTCCATGCCGTAGCGGACCAGGGCCTCCTCGTACCCCGTCCACATCCGCACCGCGGGGTGCCGTGCCCAGCCGTAACCGGGCACGGTCAGGGCACGCAGCACCTGGAGCGTCTCCACCCGTTGCTTGCCCAGGCGCCGCCAGTCGAGCGTGCGGGCCGTCTCGGCGAAATCGGGGAGCGGAAGGAAGGTCTGCACGGCGTCGCGGTCCGATCGTCGGCCCCCCGCCCCCCTCGTCGGTCCAGGAACGCGTACCCCGCCCCCGGCCTTCGATCACCTGTCCCGTTCGTCGACGACGCGGCGGATCTTGCCCACCGAGCGCTCCAGGGTCTCCGGGTCGACGACATCGACGTCGACGGTGACGCCGACCCCGTCCTTGACACCCCGGACGATCGCGGCGGCCGCGGCCTCGCGCTGCTCCGGCCCGGTACCCGGACGGGCCTCGACGCGCACCGTCATGTGGTCTCTCCGGCCCCGGCGGGAGAGGCGTATCTGGAAGTGCGGCGCCACACCGGGGACGCGCAGCACCACCTCCTCGATCTGTGTGGGGAAGACGTTGACGCCGCGCAGGATGATCATGTCGTCGCAGCGGCCGGTGACCTTCTCCATGCGGCGGAAGGCGGGGCGCGCGGTGCCGGGCAGCAGTCGGGTCAGGTCACGGGTGCGGTAGCGGACGACCGGCATGGCCCGCTTGGTCAGGGAGGTGAACACCAGTTCGCCCTCCTCTCCGTCGGGCAGCACCTCGCCGGTGATCGGGTCGACGACCTCCGGGTAGAAGTGGTCCTCCCAGATGTGCAGGCCGTCCTTGGTCTCCACGCACTCCTGGGCGACACCGGGCCCCATCACCTCCGACAGGCCGTAGATGTCCACCGCGTGCAGTCCGGCGCGCTCCTCGATCTCGTGGCGCATCTCCTCCGTCCACGGCTCGGCGCCGAAGACGCCGATCTCCAACGACGAGGTGCGCGGGTCGACCCCCTGGCGCTCGAACTCGTCGAGCAGGGTCAGCATGTAGGAGGGCGTGACCATGATGATCTCGGGCCGGAAGTCCTGGATCAGCCGCACCTGGCGGGCCGTCATGCCGCCGGACGCCGGGACGACCGTGCAGCCGGCCCGTTCGGCGCCGTAGTGCGCGCCCAACCCTCCGGTGAACAGTCCGTAGCCGTAGGAGACGTGGACCTTGTGTCCGGGACGGCCGCCGGCCGCCCGGATGGAGCGGGCCACCAGGTCCGCCCAGGTGGACAGGTCCTCCTCGGTGTAGCCGACGACGGTGGGACGTCCGGTGGTGCCGCTGGAGGCGTGGAGGCGCCGCACCTCGGACATCGGGACGGCGAACATCCCGAAGGGGTAGGTCTCGCGCAGGTCGGCCTTGGTGGTGAACGGGAACCGTGCCAGGTCCGCCAGGGAACGGCAGTCCTCGGGGGTGACGCCCGCCGCGTCGAAGGCGCGCCGGTGGTGCGCCACGTTCTCGTAGGCGTGCCGCAGGGTGCGGCGCAGGCGCCTCAACTGGAGCTCCGCCAGCTCTTCGCGGCCCATGCGCTCGGCCGGGTCGAGGAGTTCCCCGTCCGGCGCCGGCCCCGTCCGGGTGGCCGGCGCCGGAAGGGGAAGCGCGGACCGGGCCGGGGGAATCGTCGGGTCGCTGGTCATGGTGTCTCCTTCCGGCCGGGAACGCCGCGGTCGCCCAGGGCGCGGCTGCGTCCGCGGAACTCCACGATCACCTGCTCGTCCCGCAGGACGGTCACGTCGTAGACGCCGCTGCGGCCGAACCGGGTCCGTTCCTCGGCGACGGCCAGCAGGGCGTCGCCCTCGTACGCCGGGGCGGCGAAGACGACGTCGGCGCCGGCCGCCACGGTCACCGGGCCACGGCTGTTGCAGGCGCAGGCGAACGCGGTGTCGGCGAGGAGGAACAGATAGCCCCCGTGGGCGACGCCGTGCCCGTTGACCATCGCGGCCGTCACCGTCATCCGCACCGCCGCGCTGCCGTCGCCGGCCCGGAGCAGCTCCATGCCCAGGTCCCGGGAGGCGCGGTCGGCGGCGAACATCCGCTGGGCGGGGCCCCGAGCGGTTGCCGTCTCGGTGTCCGTGGGCCGTGTCATGCGCCTCCACCACTTCCTCGTCGTGGGCCGTCGTGGGCCGTCGTGGGCCGTCCCGCCCCGCGTTCGCCCGGTGTTCCGGTGTGCCGGTGCGCCGTCCCGCCCGGCCCCGTCCACAGGTCGCGGCCCACCCTTGAGCCCGACCGACCATTCGGTTAGCGTTGCGGCGACGTCAGATAACCCAACGCCCGAGCCACCTGTCAAGGGGTGGGGATCCGCCGGTACGGTCGTCACCGACACCGGGCGGGGTCACCCGACCGCGCGGCCGACGGCGGGGCGCGGGGCGGGCGCGAGGAGGCGAGGAGAGGGCATGGCAGCGGCACCGGGGACGGTCGGAGTGCTGGGCGGTGGGCGCATGGGCGCGGGCATCGCCCAGGCCTTCGCGACGGCGGGTTCGGTCGTGGTCGTCGTGGAGAACGGGGAGGAGGCCGCCGAGGCGGCCCTGGAGCGCGTCTCGACCGGGCTGCGCCGGGCGGCCGAGCGCGGAAAACTCGACGAGGAGGTCGAGCGGGTGCTGGCGCGGGTCACCGTCGCCACCTCGGTGGACGACCTTCCGGCCGCCGCCGACCTGGTCGTCGAGGCCGTCCCCGAGGACGCCGCCCTCAAGGTCCGGATGCTGACGGCCGCCGAGGGGGCCGTGGGCGAGGAGACGGTGCTGGCCACCAACACCAGCTCCCTGTCGATCACCGAGCTCGCGGGCGCGCTGGCCCGCCCCGAGCGCTTCGTGGGCATGCACTTCTTCAACCCGGTGCCCGCCTCCGCACTGGTGGAGCTGGTCGTCGCCGAGCGGACCGCGGACGCCACCGTGCGGGCCGTGCTGGAGTGGACCCACGCCCTGGGCAAACGGGACGTCGTCGTCAGGGACTCGCCCGGCTTCGCCAGCAGCCGGCTGGGCGTGGCGCTCGGTCTGGAGGCGATCCGGATGGTCGAGGAGGGCGTCGCCGAGCCCGAGGCCATCGACGCCGCCATGACCCTGGGCTACAGACATCCCATGGGGCCGCTGCGGCTGACCGACCTGGTCGGGCTCGACGTGCGCCTGGCCATCGCCGAGCACCTCCACGACACCCTGGGCGAACGCTTCGCGCCTCCGAGGCTGTTGAGGGAGAAGGTCGCCCGCGGGGAGCTGGGCCGCAAGACCGGCCGCGGCTTCTACACCTGGGAGGACTGAGCCCACCGGGCGAGTCGCGCCGGTCGGCGCGGGCTCGGGTGGGGGTCAGGCCGGCGGTGGGTCCAACTGGTCGCCGAGGGGGCAGATGCGCAGCGCCTGGGCGACGACGCGCTCCCGTTGGCCGTCGTCCGCGGAGGGCAGGGAGACGTCGGCGGTGGCGGCGAAGGCGTAGTGCTGGCCGCCGCCAGTGCGCAACCGCACCCGGGCGGTCACCTCGCTGCCGGTGGGGTCGACGCCGGTCTCGGTGGCGGCGATGACCACGGCCTGGTGGAGGCAGGTGGCCAGCGCGGCCGCGTAGAGCTGTTCGGGGTCGTATCCGTGGCCGCTGCCACCCAGCTCGCCGGGGGCGCCGACCGGCAGGCCGGCCCTACCGGAGACGTCCACCCGGCCGGTGCCGTGGAGGGAACGGGCCTCGGCGCTGTACAGGTCCTGCTCGGAAGGGGACATGGGGTGAGGTCTACCCGCGCGTCCCGCGGGGAAGGCGCCCCCGAACGTATGACGTCCCGGGGCGCCCACGGGGGGCTTCCCCCACGGAGGGCCCGCCCGGCCCCGTCAGTCTGCTCGGTCCACGCGCAGCCTCACCTGTTCGGCCAGCCGCTCCAGGCTCTGGTCGAGGGAGACGTGGACGGCGTCCCGCGAGGGGGCGTGTTCCTCGTCGAAGAAGGACAGGTGCACGGTCACCTCGCTGGCGCCGCTGCCGATCCCCGCCACCTGGAGCCAGCCCGCGTACGACCCCTGGTCCCGGGTGCCCCACTCCGCGCGCATCTGGTCGGGACGGGTACGGAACAGAGCCCGCACGTCGTGCCCGGTGCGGTCCTCGTGCACGGTCACGGCCGGCGGGTCCTCCACGTGGGCGTGGAGGTCCATGGGGAGCCAGCGGTTGAGGGAGTCCGGGTCGGACACCTCGTTGAAGACGATCTCGGGCATGGCGGGCATGGTGCGGGAACGCTCGAATTCGCTCACCGGATCTCACTTTCGGGGTCGGTGCGTCAAAGGACGCTGGACGGCGTACCCCCTCCCGGGCCGGGCATCCACACCGGTCCGCCCGGCCGCTCGCCGGCCTTCCGCCGCCGGCGTGTGGACGTGCCGCCTACCGGAGGCCGCCCGCCGCCTCCAGGATCCGCTCGGCCACCCGCACCGAGTCCACCAGCGGGTGCAGCGCCAGGGCGCGCAGCGCCGCACGGCGCGAACCGTTCCGCGCCGCCTCGATGGTCGACCGCTCCACGGCCTTGAGGGTGAGCATCAGCCCCAACTGGTCGGGGGCGACGGAACCGGTCGCCGCCGGGTGGACCCCGGAGGCGTCCACCCGGCACGGCACCTCGACCACCGCGTCGTCGTCCAGACCCGGTACGGCGCCGCGGCCGGGGACGTTCAGGACCAACGTGGTGCGCTCGTCGCGCGCGATCGCCCGCATCAGGGCGAGCGCCACCCGGTCGTAGCCGCCGCCGTCCAGGTCGCAGCTGTCGCGCTGCCGGCCGCCGGAGGCCGCGCGGCTCTCGGCCATGTAGGTCTCCTCGCGCTCCAGACGGGTGCGCTCCCACTCCCGGTGTGCCTGCTCCGGGTCGTTCGGGCGGGCCGTCTCGTAGAAGCGGGACTGCTGGTCGAGGAGGAACTCCCCGCGGGTGGCCCCGGCGGAGCGGACGGAGGCGAGGGCCTCTCGGGTGAAGTAGTAGTAGTGCAGGTACTCGTTGGGCAGCGCGCCCAGCGCGCGCAGCCAGTCGGCGCCGAACAGTCGACCCTCCTCGAAGGAGGTCAGCGCGGCGGTGTCGGCCAGCAGGTCCGGCAGCCGGTCGGTGCCGTCCACCGTCAGGCGGCGCAGCCAGCCCAGGTGGTTCAGGCCGACGTAGTCGTAGTCGACGCGGTCCGGGGCGACGTCCAGGGCGCGGGCGGCACGGCGGCACAGCCCGACCGGGGAGTCGCAGATGCCGATCACCCGGCCGGGCAGGCCCCGGTTGCGCAGCACCCGGTCCATCGCCTCGGTGACCATGCCGGCGGGGTTGGTGAAGTTGATCAGCCAGGCGTCGGGGGCGACCTCGGCGACCCGCTCGGCGATCCGCACCGCCACCGGCAGGGTGCGCAGGCCGTAGAGCACGCCGCCCGCGCCCACCGTCTCCTGTCCCAGCACCCCTTCGGCGAGCGGGACGCGCTCGTCACGGACCCGGCCCGCCAGGCCGCCGACCCGGATCGCCGAGAAGACGAAGTCGGCGCCGCTCAGCGCCTCGTCGAGGTCGGTGGTGGTGCGCACGGCGGGGGCCGGGCCGGTGTGCCGGTCGCGCTGGTGGGCGAGGACGGCGCCGATCGCGTCCAGTCGGGCGCGGTCGGTGTCGTGCAGGACGAGTTCGGTGCAGCGGCCGGCGGCGTCCCCGGTGTCCTTCAGGAGCGCCCGGTGCACCAGCGGCACTCGGAATCCTCCGCCGCCCAGCACTGTGAGTCTCATTCCCGGCGCCCCCGACACGACTCTTCCGCCTCTGCGCTCCCGCCGCCTTCCGGTGCGGTCCGCGGCGGCGGGACGGTCCCCACCGTCTCATAACCGGACCCCGCCCGGCCACGCGCCACCGTCTCCCCGGCGGTTCCGGGCCGGGAGGCGGAACCGTCCGGGAGCCGGGACGGCCGTCGGCGGGCGACGGCCGTCCCGGCGGCCTCAGGCGTGGTCGACGAGCTCCACGTGTCCCTGGACGCGCGCGCAGTGGGCGCAGCAGAAGAACCGTCCGTCCGCCGACTGCACGCCGTGGCCCAGGATGCGGCACTCGCAGTTCTCGCAGATGGGGGCCATGCGCTGGGCCGCGCACTCCAGGCTGTCGAAGACGTGGACGGCACCGGCCGCGTGCACCTCGAACGCCATCTCGTAGTCGTTGCCGCACACCTCGCACACGCTCATGAAACGTTCCTCTTCCCTCGGGGCTCCGCTGGGGCGTCAGCCGCAAGGATGGGACGGGTCCCGCACCGGCGCTCCTCCGACGCGGCCGCCGGGCTCCGACCGGCGCACCACAACCACCCGCCCGGCCGACGTCCCGGCCCGGAACCGCTCGCCGATATGACGTGCCCTCGACAAAAGAATCCGGGTCCCGGACATTCATCCGTCCCGGACGGGGCATGACTGGGCCTGACCGCGCAGCGGGACCCGACGGATCCCGCACGACCGGGAAGGGCGGAGGATGACGGCAACCGCGGAGGTCCACACCGGGGGCGACGGTGCGCCCCGCGCGTCACGGCGCGCGCTGGTGGCGGGATCGGTCGGCAACTTCATCGAGTGGTACGAGTTCGGTGTCTACGGTTACTTCGCCACGATCATCGCCGCCCGGTTCTTCGCCCCCGAGGGCGCGAGCGACATCGAGGCCCTGGTGAAGACCTACGCCTCCTTCGCCCTGGCCTTCTTCTTCCGCCCGGTCGGCGCCGCCCTCTTCGGGCGGGTGGGCGACCGCGTCGGTCGTCGCCCCACGCTGATCCTGGTGGTCCTGCTGATGACCGCGGCCACCGCGACCATCGGACTGCTCCCCACCTACGACACGGTGGGCGCCGCCGCGCCCTGGTTGCTGACCCTCGTCCGCGTCGTGCAGGGACTGTCGGCGGGCGGCGAGTTCGGTGGCGCGGTGTCGGTGATGACGGAGTCCGCGCCCCCCGGGCGGCGCGGACTGTACGGGGCGTGGCAGTCGTTCACGGTGGCCCTCGGCCTGTTGGCGGGGGCCGGACTGGCCGCGCTGGCGGCCACGGTGTTGAGCGAGGACGCCCTCCACGACTGGGGCTGGCGACTGCCGTTCCTGCTGGCGGTCCCGCTCGGGGCGGCCGCCCTGTGGCTGCGGTTGAGGCTGGAGGAGACCCCGTCCTTCCGCCGCTCCACGGGCCGGGCGCCCGGTGGGGCGCAGACCGGGGCGCCACGGGGCCGCGCCGACCGGACGGCCGCCGCCACCGCGTGGCGGCGGCCGTCCACGGCCGAGACCCTCCGGGCGATCGTCCTGGGGGTGGGCCGGCTGATGGGCTGGTCGGCCGCCGGGTACACCTTCCTGGTCGTGATGCCCTCCTACCTCCAGACCGGTCTGGGCGCCTCGTTCCGGGAGGCGCTGGTCGCCACGGTGGTGGCCAACGCGGGCTTCGCGTCGGCCATCCTGCCCGCCGGAGCGCTCAGCGACCGGATCGGACGTCGGGCGGTGATGTGCGCCGGGACGGTGCTGCTGGTCGTCCTCGCCTTCCCCCTGCTGAACCTGCTCCAGGACCCGGCCTCCTCCACGGCGGTCAAGTCGGCGGCGGTGTTCGCCGCCGGCGCCGCGGTGGGGCTGCTGGCCGGTCCGGGGCCCGCGATGCTCGCGGAGATGTTCCCCACCACGGTCCGCTACACCGGTCTCGGGCTGGCCTACTCGTTGTCCAACGCCGTCTTCTCGGGATCGGCCGGCCTCGTCGTCACCGAACTGATCAAGCGGACCGGCGACCTCGACGTCCCGGCCTGGTACGTGGTGGTGGTCTGCGCCGCCGGGCTGCCGGCGCTGCTCACCCTGCGGAGCGACGACCACCGACGGGCGCTGCGCGACTGAACTTCGGGAGACGAGACCATGAGGGAGACCCGCGACATGAGGGTGATCGGACTGATGTCGGGCACGTCCTGCGACGCGATCGACGCGGCGGCCGCCGACCTGGCGATCGAGGGCGACACCGTCGTCCTCACCCCGCTCGGCGCCCTCGACCACCCCTTTCCCGAGGGGCTGCGCCGCGAGTTGTCGGCCGCGCTGCCCCCCGCGTCCACCAGCATGGCCGACGTCTGCCGGCTCGACACCCTCCTCGGGCAGGCCCTCGCGGCGGCGGCCGAACGCGCCGACCGGCAACTGTGCGAGGGGCGGGCCGACCTGGTCGTCTCCCACGGCCACACCCTGTACCACTGGACCGAGGGCGGCCGCGTCCTGGGCACCCTCCAACTGGGGCAGCCCGCCTGGATCGCCGAGCGCACCGGCCGCACCGTCGTCTCCGACCTGCGCCCCCGCGACGTCGCGGCCGGAGGCCAGGGGGCGCCGCTGGTGAGCGCGTTGGACGTGATGTGGCTGCGCGACCGTCCCGGAGCGCCCGTCGCCCTCAACCTGGGCGGGATCGCCAACATCACGGCGGTGGCCGAGGGACGCGAGCCGTCGGCGTACGACACCGGGCCCGCCAACGTCCTGCTCGACACCGCCGTGCGGGAGTTGACCGGCGGCCGCGCGGACCGCGACACCGATGGCGCGCTGGCCGCCGCGGGCACCGTCCACGGGCCGCTGCTGGAGCGGCTGCTGGCCGAGCCGTACTACGCCCTGCCCCCGCCCCGGACCACCGGTCGGGAACTGTTCGACGCCGCCTATCTGCGGGCGGCGTCGGAGGGGTTCGGCCGGCTGTCGGCCGAGGACCTCCTGGCCACACTCACCGAGTTGACGGCGCGTACGGTCGCCGACGCGGTGCGGGCCGAGGGCGGCACCGAGGTGATCGCCTCGGGTGGCGGCACCCGCAACCCCACCCTGATGGCCGCGCTCGGCCGGGCCCTGGGCGGGGTGCCGGTGCGCGTCTCGGACGAACTGGGGCTGCCGTCGGACGCCAAGGAGGCGTACGCCTTCGCGCTGCTGGGCTTCCTGACCGTCCACGGGCTGCCCGGCACCGTCCCGTCCTGCACCGGTGCGCGCCGCTCCGTCGTGCTGGGGTCGATCACGCCCGGTCGGGAGCCGCTGCGACCGGTGCCGCCCGTCCGGGCGACGGGCGGCGACGCCGGTGCCGGTGCGGTGACGGCCCCCGACCGCCTCCGCGTGGCCGGAACGGGACCTTCACGGAGGTCCCGGACGCGTACCCGGGAGCCGCGCTGACGGGGCTCGCCTCACGCGGTGGCCGAGGTCCGCAGCACGGCGACGACCTCCTCGTCCCCCACCTGGGTGAAGTCCTCGTACCACTGCCCGACGCCCTGGAAGTCCGGCGGTCGCGACAGGCACACCAGCCGGTCCACCTCCGGCTCCAGCGCGTCCGCGGCCTGCGGCGAGGAGACGGGGACGGCCAGCACCAGACGGGCCGGTCCCCCCTCGCGGACGGCGCGCAGCGCGGCACGGGCGGTGACCCCGGTGGCGAGCCCGTCGTCGACGACCACCACCGTCCGTCCAGCGACCTCCGGGGTGGGCCGGCCGCTCCGGTACAGGTCCTCGCGGCGGCGCAGTTCCGCCCGTTCCCGCTCGACCCGCGGGGCGAGTTCCTCGGGGGTCAGGCCCAGCAGGGTCAGGGACCGCGGGTCGAAGAGCGGCGGCCCCTGACCCGCGACGGCGCCGACCCCCAACTCCGGGTTGAACGGGGCGCCGATCTTGCGGGCCACCAGCACGTCCAACGGCGCGCGCAGCGCGTGGGCGATCTCGTCGCCCACCGGCACCCCGCCCCTGGGCAGCGCCAGGACCAGGGGGTTCTCCAACTCCCCGGCGTTTTGGAGGTCACGCAGCGGCTCGGCGAGCAGCCGGCCCGCCTGCCTGCGGTCGTGGAAGCGCATGGTCTCTCCTTCCGGGCCTCCGGCGGGCGGCGCCCCGGTCCGTCACCGGGGTGCCGCCCGCCGGGCGGTGCGGACGAACCAGTCGCGCGCCACCGCGGCGACCTGGTCCAGGGCCCCCGGTTCCTCGAACAGATGGGTGGCGCCGGGCACCACGTGCACCGTGCACGGCGCGGCCGTCCGGGCGGCCGCCCGCTCGTTCAACCGCAGCACCTCGCGGTCCTCGCCGCCGACGATCAGCAGGACGGGGGTCTCGACCCGGTCCAGCGCGCCGCCCGCCAGGTCCGGCCTGCCGCCCCGGGAGACCACGGCCCGCACCGTCTCCGGACGCTCCGCGGCGGCCACCAGGGCGGCGGCGGCCCCGGTGCTGGCGCCGAACAGACCGATCGGCAGTCCGGTCGTGTCGGGCCGGGCGGCGAGCCAGTCGACGGCCGCCACCAGACGCCGTGCGAGCAGCGGGATGTCGAAGCGGTGCTCGGCGGTGGCCGCGTCCGTCCGCTCCTCGGCCTCGGTGAGCAGGTCGAACAGCAGCGTGCCCAGGCCCGCGTCCCGCAGGACGCCGGCCACCGCCCGGTTGCGCGGACTGTGCCGTGAACTGCCGCTGCCGTGGGCGAACGCCACCACGCCGCGCGCCCCCTCGGGCATCTCCAGGTCACCGGTGAGAAGGGCCCCGGGGCCGGTGGGGATGTGGGCTGTCTCGGGGAGCATGGGCACCTCCCGCGCACTGGACGTCCGTGCTCGGCGGGGTACCCGCCGACGGCGGCGCCATGCGCGCCCGTGAGGTGCGGAGGGAGGCGGAGCGTCGGGGGCTTCGCGGAACGCCCCCGGCCCCCCTCGTCGCCCGCTGTGCCTCACCCGCCCCGGAACAAGGGGCCGCCGGTTCCGTCGATCCGCGCCCTCGCGCGGTGACGCGGTCCGGAAAAACGAATGACACCCGGGCCTGTGAACTCCAGACTGCGGGCATGCCGACGATCTCCTACCCACCGAAGCCGCGTCCGGGCGACCGGATCGCCGTCCTCTCTCCTTCCGCCGGCTTGCCGGGAGTGTTCCCCTTCCCGTACGAGCTCGGACTCTCCCGCCTGGAGGAGGACTTCGGCCTGGTGCCGGTGGAGTACCCCACCACGCGCACGATGGGGGCCGACCCGCGCCGGCGGGCGGAGGACGTCCACGCGGCCTTCGCCGACCCCACGGTCAAGGCCGTGATGGCCAGCGTCGGGGGCGACGACCAGATCACCGTGCTGCCGCTGCTGGACCGGGAGCTGATCCGAGCCAATCCCAAGCCGTTCTTCGGCACGAGCGACAACACCAACCTCCTGGCGTACCTGTGGAACACCGGGATCGTCGGCTACCACGGGGCGAGCGTGATGGTCGAACTGGGCCGCCCCGGGGCGATGCACCCGCTCACCGCCGAGTCGCTGCGGGCCGCGTTGTTCACCTCCGGTCCCTGGCGACTGCGTCCGGCCGAGCGCTTCCGGGACGTCGACCGCGACTGGGCGGACCCGAACGGCCTCGCCACCGAGCCCGAGACCCGACCGGGCCGCGGCTGGAGTTGGCACGGGCCCGAGAAGGTCGTGGAGGGCCGCACCTGGGGCGGCAACCTGGAGATCCTCTCCTGGCTGCTGATGGCGGACCGCGAGGTGCAGCCGGACGAGTCCGCGTACGACGGCTGTGTGCTCTTCCTGGAGACCTCCGAGGAGATGCCGCGCGCCGAGGAGGTCTTCCGCATCCTGCGGAACATGGGCGAGCGCGGACTGCTGCGGCGCTTCCCCGCCCTGCTGATGGGACGCCCCAAGACCTGGTCCCTCGACCGCCGCACCACCCCCGAGGAGGGGGAGCGCTACGCGCGGGAGCAGCGTGGGGCGGTGCTGCGCGCGCTCCGGGCGTACGCGCCCGAGACGACGGTCGTCTTCGACGTCGACCTCGGTCACACCGATCCGCAGGTGGTGATCCCCTACGGTGGACTGGTCCGCGTCGACGGGGGTGCGGCGGCGCGTCACCGTCACCTACTGAGGACCCAAAGGGCCGTCACCCGCTCCGGCCCGGCGCCGGAGCAGGCTCGTCCGGATCGAACACCGAGATCGTGCCGAACGTCCCGTCGTAGCCCGGAACGCGCCGCACCCGG
The DNA here is from genome assembly GCF_009709575.1 of Streptomyces taklimakanensis. Taxonomy (NCBI): domain Bacteria; kingdom Bacillati; phylum Actinomycetota; class Actinomycetes; order Kitasatosporales; family Streptomycetaceae; genus Streptomyces; species Streptomyces taklimakanensis. The sequence continues at coordinate 552,491 of NZ_WIXO01000001.1, read as the reverse complement.
TGGGCGCGCAGCCGCTCGATCGCCTCGGCCGCCTCCGGCTCCCCGGCCGCGCGGACCTCCTCGGTGGGAACCTCCAACAGCAGGGGCAGTTCGGGGCCCAGCGCGGCGGTCAGAGCGTCGACCCAGCGTCCCACCGTCTTGCTCTTCGGACCCACCCCCAGGATCTCGCTCGCGAGTTCCGGCAGCGGGACGATCTTCATCGCCTCGCCGGCGGTGGCCGGGCGTCGCCCCTCCGGACGGTCGGCCAGCGCGTCGACCCGGTGCAGCACGCCGACCGTCAGCCGCCGGCCGCACACCGGGCACCGTCCGTCGAGCGCCCGGGTCTCGGCGGGCTCCAGCCGCACGCCGCAGCCCCGGTGCCCGTCGAGGTGGTACTTGCCGGCCTCCGGGTAGAGGTCCACGGTGCCCACGTACCCCTCGCCCGTCTCCAGGGCGCGCCGGAGCGCGAAGTGGTCGAGGTCGGTGTCGAACACGGTGGCGTTGCGCCCCAGGATGGGCGGCGAGTGCGCGTCGGAGTGGCTGACCAGCCGAAAGCGGTCCAGGGACGGCACCCGCCAGTTCATCTCCGGTACGGAGGACAGGCCCGTCTCCAGCGCGAAGACATGGCCGGCCAGGTCGCCGAAGCACTCGTCCACGTCGTCGAAGCCGGACTTGGAGCCCAGGATCCCGAACCAGGGGGTCCAGGCGTGCGCCGGGACCAGGTAGGCGCCCTCCCCGGCGGCCAGGACGGCCTCCAACAGGTCGCGGGCGTCCATCGCCAGGGCGGGGCGCCCGTCCGAGGCGAGGTCGCCGTACGGGGACAGGGCCCGGGTGAGCCGCTCGGCCTCCTCGAAGTCGGACGCGTAGCACAGGTGGTGGATCCTGCGACCCCGGTCGCCGCGCCGGTAGTTGGTGGAGACCTCCACCTGGAGCAGGAAGCGCAGGGGGCCGCGGCAGGAGGGCGGCAACTCCTCCAGCACCTCGTGGTCGAGGTCGTCGCGGAGCCGGAACAGCCCCGGCTCGGCGGGCACCAGCGACTCGCGCAGGACGCGTGACCACTCGGGGTGGGTGAAGTCGCCGGTGCCCAGCACGGTGATCCCCTTGCGCCGCGCCCACCGGGCCAGGTGCGTCAGGTCGCTGTCGCGGCTGCAGGCCCTGCTGTACCGGGAGTGGACGTGCAGGTCGGTGTAGAAGCGCATGCACGCACGCGTGCCCCGAAGCGGCCGGGGCATGGGCCGCGAGGGTTCGGAGCCGTCGGTCCGCCGGTCCGCCGGTCCGCCGGTCGTCCGGGGCGGCGAGGCCGAGGAGTGGGGGAGTGGGGGAGGAGGTGGACGTGTGACGTCCGGTGCTACGTTGGCGACGGCGCCTCGCGCCCCGGACGAGCGCGTCGTACCCGGTAGGACAAGACGACGCGGATCATCAGCAGTCGCAGGCGGTCGCGCACCGCCGTCCGCAGGAGGTCGTGCCGTGTCCTGGGTCGTGTTGGTCCTGTCCGGAGTGCTGGAGGCGGTGTGGGCCGCGGCGCTCTCCGCCTCGGAGGGCTTCAGCCGCCTCCGGCCCAGCCTGTTGTTCCTGGCGGCCCTCACCCTGAGCATGGGCGGCCTCGCCTATGCCCTGCGCGGTATTCCCATCGGCACGGGATACGCGGTGTGGGTGGGCATCGGCGCCGTGGGCACGGCGCTGTACGGCATGGTCGCGCTCGACGACCCGGTGTCGGTCGGGCGCGTGGTCTGTCTGGTGCTGATCGTGGCCGGTGTGGTGGGGCTGAAGGTCCTGGAGTGAGCCGGAGGGACGGTGCGGGAGCGCGGGAGCCCGCCCGGTCCGGCGTGACGGTGCCGGGCCGGTCGGCGCCCCCGCGTGGCCGGTCGGTCGCATTGCTCGGGCCGCGCGATCAGCTCGCCGGGGGAAGTGGCAGGACGAGGCGAAAGGTGACGCCGCGGTCTTGGCCCGGGTCGAGTTCGAGTCGGCCGCCGTGGCCCTCGGCGATGGCTGTCGCGATGGCCAGGCCCAGTCCGGAGCCGCCTCGCGCCCGGGTGCGGGCGGGGTCCGCCCGGTAGAACCGCTCGAACACGCGTTCCGCGTCGGCGGCCGTCAGTCCCGGGCCGTCGTCTTCGACTTCGATGACGGCGACTCGGGTTCCGGCCGGGAAGGGCGGCGCCGTGCTGACGCGTCCCGGCGCGTCGGTGCCGCCGATACGGACACTGGCCCGGCCTGCCCCCACGCGGACCTGGACACGGGTGCCGGGTGGGGTGTGGGTGCGGGCGTTCGACAGCAGGTTCTCGACGATCTGCCGGAGACGGTGGGGATCTCCCACGACTTCCACCACGTCCAGTTCGGCTTCCCCTTCCCCCGCCTCGGCGTCGGTGGCGGGGCGGTCGCGCAGGGGGGACAGGCTCACGGGGTGGCCTGGTCGCTGCAGGGCTGCCGCGCTCACTGCGTCCGCTGCCAGTGACAGCAGGTCCACGTGTTCCTGCTGGTACGCGGGCTGCTGGTCGAGTCCGGCGAGCAGTTGGAGGTCGTCGACGAGAAGGCTCATCCGTTCGGCGTTTTGGGCGATGTGTCGGTCGGCTTCCTGCCGTTCCCGTGCGGTGCGGCGGTCGGAGCGCAGTGCGAGCTGGGCGAATCCCTGGATGGCGGTCAGCGGGGTACGCAGTTCGTGTCCGGCGTCGGCGACGAAGCGGCGCAGCCGCATCTCCGAGGTCTCGCGCTCCCGCAGGGCCTGCTGCAGTCGGTCGAGCATGGTGTTCAGTACGACGCCGAGCCGGCCGATCTCGGTCTGCGGGTCGGTGTCCGGCAGCCGCCGGTCGAGGTGCCCGGCGCCGATGGCCTCGGCGGTGCGCTCCATCCGGGTGAGCGGCAGCAGGCTCAGCCGGACCACTTGACGTCCCAGCACCCACAGGGCCACGACGGTGACGATGAGTAGCAGGCCGTCCAGCCAGAGGATCGTCGATGTCGCCCCGTCCACGGTGTCGAGCGGCAGCGCGACGATGACGGTCAGATCGCGTGGTCCGTCCCGGCGCAGGACGCGCCAGTTCCCGTCGCCGGTGTCGGCCGCCACCGAGGTCGGGCTGCCCTCCGTCGGCAGACGGTCGATGTCGTCGGGGAGCTGGGGGCCGGGCTTGTCGTCCGAGCCGAGTTTCTGGGGGAGGAGGTTGCCGCGGGCATCATAGAAGTAGACGCGGAAGTCCGAGGGCAGTGCCCTGGGGTCCGGTTGGCCGGGACGGCGCATGTCGAGGGAGGCGGAGGCGGGCAGGGGCCGGAAGTCGGCGAGCCGCTGGTCGACGCTGTCGAGGAGCCAGGACCGCAGGACGACGAAGCCGATCAGTTCGGCGGCGAGCACGGCCAGGGTGGCCGGCACGGTGACCCCGAGGACGAGACGCCGACGCAGTGAGCCGGGCGCGCGGAGGCCGGTCACCGGTCCGCCGCCCCGTTGCTCGCGCGCGGCAGCCGCAGGCTGTAGCCCACGCCGCGGACGGTGTGGATGAGGGGCGGGTCGAAGCGGTCGATCTTCTTCCGCAGGTACTTGATGTAGGTCTCGACCACGCGGGTGTCGCCCGCGAAGTCGTACTGCCACACATGGTCGAGGATCTGGGCTCTGCTCACCACTCGGCCGGCGTTGTCCAGGAGGTAGGACAGCAGCTTGAACTCGGTCGGTGAGAGCTGTACGTACTGGCCGGCCCGGTGCACCTCGTGTGCCGTCTCGTCGAGCTCGAGGTCGGCGTAGCGCACGATGGTGTCCGGCAGCAGGGCGTCGGGGCCGAGCGTCCTTCGCAGGATGGCCTGGATGCGGAGCAGTACTTCCTCGATGTTGAAGGGCTTGGTGACGTAGTCGTCGGCACCCCGGCTCAGCCCTTTGATGCGGTCGTCCACGCCGGTGCGTGCGGTGAGCAGCAGAACGGGCACGAGGTTGCCGGCCGCGCGCAGCCGGCGGGTCACCTCGTAGCCGTCGAGGTCGGGCAGCATGATGTCCAGCAGGATCAGGTCGGGCTGCAGGCGCGTGGCCTCGGCCAGCGCGGCAGCTCCCGTGTCGGTGCTCTTCACCCGATAGCCGGTGAGGCTCAGCGTCGATTCGAGCAGCGTGCGGATGCTGGGCTCGTCCTCGACGACGAGAAGCCGGTGCTGCCGCTTCTCTTCGGTCCGCTCGGTCATGTCGGCACTACGTTCCGTTCTCTCGCCAGGCCCGGCACTCGCCGGCCCGTCGTGGAGGCTGTCCCCGCACCGGGGCCGGCGCGTCGTTGGCGTGTGGGACGCGCCGGGCCCGGTACGGATGCGCAGCGGTGTTGTGTCAGGACGACAGCTTGCCCTTGCGGAGCGTGATGGCCCGGGGGGCGTGCCTGGCCAGGTGGGAGTCGTGCGTGACCATGATGAAGGTGAGTCCGTCCTCCTTGCAGCGGGTCTGCAGGACGTCCATGATCTCGTCGCGGGTGGACTCGTCGAGGTTGCCCGTCGGTTCGTCCGCGAGCAGGACCTGTGGCTTCTTGACCAGTGCCCGGGCGATGGCCACTCGCTGCTGCTGGCCGCCGGACAGTTCGCTGGGCACGTGGCCCAGCCGCTCTCCCAGCCCGAGCGAGGCGAGAGCCTCGGCGGCCAGTTCGCGTCGCTCCTTCGGCTTGACGCCCAGCGGCACGAGGGCCGTTTCGACGTTCTCCTGGGCAGTGAGAGTCGGGATGAGGTTGAAGCTCTGGAAGACGAAGCCGATCTTCTCGCTGCGCAGGCGGGTCAGACGGGCCTCGGGCAGCTTCGCCAGGTCGACACCGTCGAGCAGCACACTGCCGGAGGTCGGCCGGTCCAGGCCGCCGAGCATCTGCAGGAGGGTCGACTTGCCACCGCCGGTGGGGCCCTTGATGACCAGGTAGTCGCCTGCGGCGATGGTGAGGTCCACTCCGGCGAGCGCGTCGACGACGCCCTTGCCGCGGGTGTAGCGCCGGGTGACGCCGGTGAGTTCGTACATGGTGATTGCTCCTGAGGAGAGAGACAAGGGCCGGTCAGGCGACGCGGGAGAGGGCGTCGGCGGGGCGGAGCCGGGAGGCACGCCACCCGCCGAAGCCACCGGCGACGAGGCCACCCGCGGCGGCGAGGCCGACGGCCAGGATGATCACGGAGAGGCTGACCGGCGCGGTGAGCACCACATCCAGCGTCCGCGCGGCGGTTTCACGTGCGGCGCCACCGGGGCCGCCCATGCCGCCACCGCCACCGGGGCCGCGCATGCCGCCGCCGGAAGCACCCAGTTCCGCGGAGAGCGAGGGCCCGAACGCGGTGACCGCCCACGCACCGGCCAGGCCCAGCCCGATGCCCAGCGCACCACCGACCAGACCCGTCACGACAGCCTCGCCGACGACCTGCCCGGTGACCCGGCGCGAGCGCCAGCCCAGTGCCTTGAGGGTGCCGAACTCCCGCACGCGCCGGGCGACCGCGGACGAGGTGAGCAGGCCGGCGACCAGAAACGCCGCGGCCAGGACCACCACGGACAGCCAGCGGCCGACCGTCTCGGCGAGGCCGGATGCGGTGGACAAGGACCCCGAGACGGTGTCCGCCAGGTCCTCGGACGTGGTCACGGTGGCGTCCGGAACCGCCTTGAGCACCGCGGCCTCCACCGCACCGAGCTGCTGCGCGTCGTCGGCCTGAACGTAGACGGTGGTGATCTTGTCCTTGGCGTCGGCCAGGGTCTGCGCCTGGGCGAGCGGCAGGTAGACGTTGGCAGCGGCGTCCCCACTGGTCGCCGTGGCCACGCCGACGATCTCGAACTCCGTGCCGCTCACCGTGACCGTGTCACCGGTCCCGAGCTTCTTCTCCTTCGCGTAGGCGCTGTCCACCACGGCCACCTTCGCCGACGTCTCGGACGCCTCGAAGCCGCGTCCGTCGGTGATCTCCGAGGAGGACAGCGGACCCATCTCCGGATGTGCGACGTCCGTGCCGTACACGGTGAAGCTGTCCACGGAGAAGTCGGCGCCGCCGCCCGTCACCTCACCGCCCGCGCCGCCACCCGGCCGCCCTTCGAACTGGCCGCGGCTGAACTCGCCGTCGACCTTCATCACGTTGAGGCTGAGCCCGCCCACGGCGTCCGCCACACCATCGGCCTTCGTCACGGCGGAGACGGTGGCGGCGTCCAAGGTCTGAAAGCCCCGCACCATGACCCGGTCGCTGCTCTGCCGCTCGCCGTCCTCCCCGTCGTCGCGCGCGTCGAAACGGAACCGGGGCCGCTCCTCGCCGTCCTCCGACGGCGGCTCCGGAGCCTTGGTGACGGTCATGTCGGTACCGAGCCCGTAGAGGGATTCCAGGACCTGGTCCTGGGCTTTCCCCATACCAGTCGAGACAGCGTTGACCACGATGACCAGAGCGATACCGAGAGCCAGCCCGGAGGCGACGACCAGCGCCGACTTTCTCCGACGGCGCAGTTCGCGGCGCAGATAGGTGAAGAACATGCGCCGCACGCTAGGCGGGCCGCCTGGCAGCACCGTGAGCGTTGTGTGAGAGAACGCCGAGAGTCTCACCGGGACGGATACCGCTCTTGGCCGGCGGTGAGGGGGCCCTGTGGATCATCGGCGGACCAGAGGAAAACACCCGCGATGTGGAGTCCGGCCAGGTAAATGGTCGCGGTCTTCTCGTAACGGGTGGCGATGCCACGCCACTGCTTGAGGCGGTTGATGCACCGTTCGACGGTGTTGCGCTGCTTGTGCGCCTCCCGGTCGAAGGCAGGCGGTCTGCCACCGGCTCTTCCGCGCCGCATCCGGTTGGCCCGTTGATCGGCCCGTTCCGGGATCACCGCGCGGATACCGCGTCTGCTCAGGTGGATGCGGATCTCGCGCGAGGAGTACGCCTTGTCGGCCAGGACCACGTCCGGCCTGGTGCGGGGGCGTCCACGGCGGCTGGGTACCAGTCTGGAACCTGTAGGCGATCGCGTCGATTACCTCACGATGATCCCGCCACCGGCCACCCCGCTTCGGTGTCCGGTCCGGAAGCAACGGCTCGATCCGCGCCCACTGCGTATCAGTCAGCGGCACACCCGGACCAACGACCGACTGATCCAAGCGAAACCGCCTAGCGGCCCGTGCCGCCGGCCGTGTCGGGGGTTCCCTCCTCGGGTGGCGTCTTCCGGTGGGGTCGCCCGTTCGCGGCGGGGTCGGTCCGTCCCGCGGCGGTCTCCGCCGACAGGTGGCGGACGTGTTCCCTGGCGATCCGCCTCAGCCGTTCGTCCCTGTCGGTGCGCTCCTTCTTGCGGTGGCGTCCGAACATGGGCGTCGCCCCCTGTTCTCCTGCGTGGTGTGGGCCCTGCGCGGGCTTGTTCGGGGTACGCGGTTCCCGGGGTGGCGGCATTCATGCGTCCGTGCCCCGACACGTGGGGGAGGGTGGGAATAGGGGTACGCCGATCGGTGTTCGGCGGTATGATTGAACAATCAACCATCTGGGGTGTGAGCGCAGTGCAGTTCGGAATCTTCACCGTGGGCGACGTCACCACGGACCCCACCACGGGGCGTGCGCCCACCGAGCACGAGCGCATCAAGGCGATGGTCGCCATCGCCCTCAAGGCGGAGGAGGTCGGCCTCGACGTCTTCGCGACCGGGGAGCACCACAACCCTCCCTTCGTCCCGTCGTCCCCCACCACCATGCTGGGGTGGATCGCCGCCCGCACCGAGCGGATCGTCCTGTCCACCTCCACCACGCTGATCACCACCAACGACCCGGTGAAGATCGCGGAGGACTTCGCGATGCTCCAGCACCTGGCCGACGGGCGCGTGGACGTGATGATGGGCCGGGGCAACACCGGGCCGGTCTACCCGTGGTTCGGCCAGGACATCCGCCAGGGCATCCCGCTCGCCATCGAGAACTACGCGCTGCTGCACAAGCTGTGGCGCCAGGACGTGGTGGACTGGGAGGGGCGCTTCCGCACCCCGCTGCAGGGCTTCACCTCCACCCCCCGCCCGCTCGACGGCGTCCCCCCGTTCGTCTGGCACGGTTCCATCCGCAGCCCGGAGATCGCCGAGCAGGCCGCCTACTACGGTGACGGCTTCTTCCACAACAACATCTTCTGGCCCAAGGAACACACCCAGCGCATGGTCGCCCTGTACCGGGAGCGCTTCGCCCACTACGGACACGGCACCCCCGAGCAGGCGATCGTCGGTCTCGGCGGACAGGTGTTCATGCGCCGCAACTCCCAGGACGCGGTCCGCGAGTTCCGTCCGTACTTCGACAACGCGCCCGTCTACGGCCACGGACCGTCGCTGGAGGAGTTCACCGAGCAGACCCCGCTCACGGTGGGCAGCCCCCAGGAGGTCATCGAGCGGACCCTCACCTTCCGGGATTACGTCGGCGACTACCAGCGCCAGCTCTTCCTGATGGACCACGCCGGGTTGCCGCTGAAGACCGTCCTGGAGCAGATCGACATGCTCGGCGAGGAGGTCGTGCCGGTGCTGCGCGAGGAGTTCGCCGCGCGCCGGCCGGCCGGTGTGCCGGACGCCCCGACGCACGCGTCCCTGGTCGCGCGCCGGGACGCCGAGGCGGCCGGGTCCACCGGCTCCGTGGCGGGCTCCGGTCCGCACGGGCCGTCCGGCACCACGGCCTGAGGGTCCGCCCCCGCCGTCCGTCCCGCACCACCGCACCACCGCACCACCCACAGGAGAGAAGATGAAGCCCATCCGGCTCGTGGCCGTCTCGGCAGGACTCGGACGCCCCTCCACCACGCGTCTGCTGGCCGACCGGCTGGCCGAGGCCGCCCGACGGTCGCTCGCGGAGGGTGAGCGGCCGGTCGAGACGCGGGTGGTCGAGCTGCGCGACCTGGCCGGTGACATCGCCAACAACCTGGTCACCGGCTTCCCCGCCCCCGCCCTGCGCGAGGTGGTCGAGGCGGTCGCCGAGGCGGACGGCCTGGTGGCCGTCACCCCGGTCTTCACCGCCTCCTACAGCGGTCTGTTCAAGTCGTTCTTCGACGTGGTCGACAAGGACGCGCTGCGCGGGACGCCCGTCCTCGTCGCCGCCACCGGAGGCACCCCGCGCCACTCCCTCGTCCTCGACCACGCCATGCGCCCGCTCTTCGCCTATCTGGGGGCCCCGGTGGTGCCCACCGGCGTCTACGCGGCCTCCGAGGACTGGGGCGGTGGCGGGGACGGGGAGTCCGACGAACTGTCCGCGCGGATCCGGCGGGCGGGGGAGGAACTGGCGGATGCGGTCGCCGCGCGGCCGCCGCGCCCGGCCGGCTCCGCGGAGCGCGGTGAGGCCGTCACGCCCTTCGCCGAGCAGTTGGCCTCCCTGGGGCTCGACTGATTCCGGCCGGCCGGGATGCCGGGGCGTGGAGTGGGTAGGCATGCCCTTCCCGCCCCGAATCCGGAGGAGACGTCCGCATGACCACCACCGTCGGCAACCCCGGCAGCAGCACCGCCGAGTACCAGCGGTCCCCGAGCCGTTTCACGGACCGTGTCACCGCGGACGGCCGGGACGGCTGGCCGGTCGAGGCGGGGCGGTACCGGCTGGTGGTCAGCCGGGCCTGCCCCTGGGCGAGCCGCGCTCTGGTCGTACGGCGGCTGACGGGGCTGGAGGACGCGATCTCCGTGGCCGTCGCGGACCCGCTGCAGGACGAGCGGAGTTGGCGCTTCACCCTCGACCCGGACGGCAGGGACCCGGTGTTGGGCATCGCCTTCCTCGGCGAGGCGTACGCCGCCCGCCACCCCGACTACGACGGCGGGATCAGTGTCCCGGCGCTCGTCGACGTCCCCAGCGGGAAGCTGGTCAGCAACGACTACCCGCAGATCACGCTGGATCTGGCCACCGAGTGGACCGCCCTGCACCGCGACGGCGCGCCGGACCTCTACCCCGAGCCGCTGCGCGACGAGATCGACGAGGTGATGGAGGACGTCTACCGCAACCTCAACAACGGCGTCTACCAGGCCGGGTTCGCCAAGAGCCGGCAGGCCTACGAGCGTGCCTACCGGGACCTGTTCGCGTGCTGGGACCGACTCTCGCAGCGCCTGGCCCGCCGCCGCTACCTCGTCGGGGACACCATCACCGAGGCCGACATACGGCTGTTCACCACGCTGGTGCGCTTCGACGCGGTCTACCACGGGCACTTCAAGTGCAACCGCAACAAGCTCAGCGAGGACCCGGTGCTGTGGGCCTACGCCCGCGACCTGTTCCAGACCCCCGGTTTCGGCGACACCGTCGACTTCGACCACATCAAGCGCCACTACTACCAGGTCCACACCGACATCAACCCGACGCAGATCGTGCCGCTCGGCCCGGACCTGTCCGGCTGGCTGACCCCCCACCACCGCGAGGAGCTGGGCGGGCGCCCCTTCGGTGACGGGACCCCTCCGGGCCCGCCGCCCGCCGCCGAGGAGATCCCGCCACGGGGCCGGGCCACGGCCGACGCGGTCTGAGCCGGCTCCGAGCCGGCTCCGAGCCGGCTCCGAGCCGGGCGGGCCGGTCCCGCCCGGTCTCACGGGCCCGGGAACCGCCTCGCGCGTCCCGCCTCGCACGTCACGTCGCGCCGTCCCGACGCGCTTTTGTCGTTCCGCGCCCGCGTTCGTTCCGCGCCGAGGGGGTACCCCGGGCGGGAAGAGGAAGACCGCAGCACCGACGCGGAAGCCAGGTGATGACCGTGCTCGCCGGACGACTCGACGTGAGGACCCGCTCCTTCTCGGTGGAGGAGGTGCCCACCCCACGTCCCGGGCCGGGGGAAGTGCTGGTCAAGGTCGAAGCCGCAGGGGTCTGCCTGTCGGACGTGCACCTGATCGACGGCACCCTCACCCCGCTCCACCTGTCCGGTGACGCCGTCACCCTCGGCCACGAGACCGCGGGCGTCGTCGCCGAGCCGGGGCGGGGCGTGACCCGGTGGCGGCCGGGGCAGCGCGTCCTGCTCCAGGCCGGTGAGGAGCGCGACGGGGTGGTGTGGACCCGCGGCGTGGACTACGACGGCGGCTGGGCGGAGTACGCGGTGGCCACGGAGTCGACGCTGGTGGAGATTCCGGACGACCTGCCGTTCGAACAGGCCGCGATCATTCCGGACGCGGTCTCCACTCCGTGGGCCGCCATCACCGCCACCGCCCGTGTCGAACCCGCGCGGCCGGTCGGTGTCTGGGGGGTCGGCGGTCTGGGCGCGCACGCCGTGCAGCTGCTCCGCCTGGTCGGAGCCGCGCCCGTCATCGCGGTCGACCCCGTCGCCGAGGCGCGCGAACGGGCCCTGGCCTTCGGCGCCGATCTCGCCCTCTCCCCGGACGATCCCGAGTTGGCCGCCCGGATGCGGGACGAGACCGGTGGCGCGGGACCGGCCGTCGCGTTCGACTTCGCCGGGGTTCCGGCGGTGCGGGAACAGGCGGTGCGGTGTCTGGGCCGGGGCGGCAGGCTGGTGCTGGTCGGCCTCACCGACAAGCCGCTGACGGTCAGTGACGGCACGACCTTCAGCTATCTCCAGCAGCAGGTACTGGGCCACTACGGCTCGGCGGACGAACACGTGGAGCAACTGGTGGAGTTGACGCGCCGGCACCGGTTGGACCTCTCGCGGTCGGTCAGCGGCGTGTTGCCGCTGACGGAGGCGCGGCAGGCGGTGGACCGGCTGTCGAACAAGGAGGGGAACCCGGTCCGGTTGCTGCTCAAGCCCTGACGCCGCGTCGGGGGCGGAGTCGGGGCTGACGTCCGGCGCCGAGCAGGGCCGGGGCTCTCCTGCCCGGCGCCGGTGGCGCGGGGTGCCGGTCCGGCACCGGTGGGGGACGGTGCCGGACCGGCGGGGAAGGGCGGCGGCCCGGGCGAGCGGGCCGCCGCGCGGTCGTCGGGGCCGCCGGGTGGATCAGCGGGTGGCCACGGCCTCCTTCTGGAAGGCGCTCAGACCGTAGGCCCAGATCCGGTCGACCCGGCTGCGCTCGGAGGCGTTGGGGTAGGCGTTGGTGCAGGACGGGCCGGGACCGCCGCCGGACATCAGCTCGCTGCACGGGCCGGAGTAGTGGTCCGGCAGGCCGAGCACGTGGCCGGTCTCGTGCGAGGTGACCCGAGTGGAGTTGTAGATCTGGTTCTGCCGGTAGTCCAGGAAGATGTAGCCGTTGCCGCGGCCGTCGGTGCTGGCGTAGGAGCCGCGCGAGTCGTTGCCCTCGTAGTAGCGGAAGTCGGCGTTGCTGCCCGAGACCAGCCGCACGTTGCTGACGGAGGAGTTCCAGATCTGGGCGCTGCGGGCTATCTCGGTCGCGAAGGAGGGTGCCCGGCTGGCGTCGTAGACGACCGTGACGGCCTGTGCGCCGGCGGTCTTCTGCTTGGCGAGCGCGGACTCCATCACGGCCTCGAAGAAGGCCCTGGTGTTGGCCTTGTCCTCGGCGGAGCCGGCGTAGGCGGCGATGGAGGCGGGGAGTCGGTCGGCGGGGGCGGGGGCCGCGGCGGCGGGGACGGCGGTGATGCTCATGGCCATGCCAAGGCCGAAGGTGAGCGAGAGCGCCAGTCTGGAGGACTTCATGTGGGGGGTCTCCTTCTCCTCTACTCGTGCTCGTCCGCGAGCCCGGACGGTCGTGCCGAGGGGGGGCGGGCCCTGCGGAAGAACCGCGAACGCCCAGAATTCTGTTGGACATCGGCGCCGTCGGGATGATGCCAACTGGCGATAGCCCCGGAGTATCACCCCCGATGCCCCGATCCGATCGCCATTGTTCCGGCACTCCGTGCCGCCGGTGGAAAGAGCCGTCGTTACTGTGGCGTTCGGCAGGCTGGTGCGGTCTGTTGGGGCGTCGTTATCCTCCCTGTGTGGAGCTCGACGTGAGGCATCTGCGCGTGCTGTGCGCCATCGCCGACACCGGCAGCGTCCGCAAGGCGGCGCTGAGCCTGGGCATGAGCCAGCCCTCCCTGACCACGCAGCTCCGCCGGATCGAGAACGCCATCGGCGGTCGACTGTTCACCCGTGAGCGCACCGGCAGCCGTCCGACGCCCCTGGGGCGCACGGTGCTCCGCCGCGCGCGTCCGATTGTCGCGGACATGGCGTCCCTGGTGAGGGAGGCCAGGAGCGCGGCGGCCCTCGACGGGGAGGCGCGGCTGAGGATCGGCAGCACCGCCAGTCGGGCCGTCGCCGGATGGCTCCGCAGACTCCGCGTCCGGTTCCCCGACACCGACACCACCCTCCACATCGACGTCTCCTCCGACGCGCTGCTCCAGACCGTCGCGGACGGGCGGCTGGACGCGGCCTTCGTCCACGAGCCGGAGGGCTTCTGGCTGCGCCTGCCGGCCGGCGTCGAGCAGCATGTGCTCGTCGACCGGGAACCGCAGTTCATCGCCCTGCCCGAGGATCACCCCCGGGCCGCCGATCCGGTGGTCGACATCGCGGACCTCGCCGGCGACCGGTGGCTCGTCGATCTCACGGCGGACGACGAGTGGGCCGCCACGCGTCGGGCCCTGGAGGTCGCCGGAGTGGAGCCGCGCATGGTCCACGTGCCGGACAACACCACCGCCGCGACGCTGATCGCCGGCGGCGAGGCGGTCAGCGTGTGCCAGCCGATATCGCAGCAGCGTCAGGGAATGGTCATCCGTCCGTTGCTCGGCGACCCCCTGGCGGTGCGCCTGTCCCTGCTGTGCCGCTCCGACGGCCGGGCCGCGGCGGAGATCGACGGGCTCTACGCCGACCTCCTGGACTCCTACGCGGAGACCGCCTGGGCCAGCCCCGTCTACCGTCGGTGGCTGTTGGGCCACGGCAGCCCACTGCCGCCGTCCCACGTCGCGCCGTCGGTGGACGGGATCGGCGGGGAGGACGGGGTCGGCGGGGTGGAGGAGGGGCCCACCGGGACGCCGGAGCGTTCCCGCGCCCCACGGGTCGTCCCGCACCGGCCCCGGCGTCCGGCCCAGCGGGCCGCCGCCGTACCGGGCACGCCCCCGCCCCGGTGAGCCGGGGCCGACCTCAGCCGGCGGGTTCGCCGGGGTCGGCGGGGTCGTCGGGAGGCGCGACATCGGCGGCACGGGAGGCGTCGGGTCCGGAGCGGTCGAAGTCCGGTGGGGGTTCGACGGTGTGGAAGCACTGGGTGCACACGTAGCCGCCCCGCGGCCCCTCCCGGACCGCCCAGCCGCACTGGTCGCAGTGCATCACGGCGATGTCGGAGGCGGGCACGCCCGAGTACGGGGGTGTCATGCGTCGCCCTCCGGTAAGGCCTCGACCCCGTGTGTGTCGCGGTTCACCGTCGACTCCCCTCCCGCCGTGCCCCGCCCGTCCGGTCGCTCGCGGCGTGGTCGGCACCACCGACCGCGGCGTGTCACGGATCACCGTAGCCCGGCGCGGGGCGGGGTGACGAGAGGGCCGCCCCCGGCCGGGCGGCGGCGGGGGAGGGGCGGGGGACCCGGCGACGGGGTGGAGGGGGCGGGGAGGACGGGAAGGGGTGTGAGCAAGGACACCCGCGGGCCACGGCCCGTGCGCGGGAGGGGAGTTGGGAAGCCGGCGGAGCCGGTGCGGGCCCGCACGACACTCCGTACCCCCGGACCTCTGTGAGGATGGATCGCCGCCGGGCCCGCGGAGCCGCGGAGTCGCCCGTCGCCGGAGAGCCCTTCCGAGCCCCGGCCCGTCCTTCCCGCCAACGGGACCCACGAACCACTCGGCCCTGCCATGCCCACCACACCGATGTCCGATCCGCCGCCCGCCGCCGGCTCCCCGACGGCGCCCGCCGCCCCCACCCTTCCCACCCGCTCCGGAGCGCGCGCCCGCCTCCCCGGGGCCGGGAGGCGGGGGAAGGGGCGGGACGCGGGCCGCTCCCCGTGGCGTTGTCTGCGTCACCCGAGCATGCGCTGGTGGTCCGCGGCCAACCTCGTCTCCAACACCGGCACCTGGATGCAGCTCACGGTGCAGAACCTGCTGGTGCTCCAGATCACGGGGTCCGCCGCGACGACCGGCCTCTCGGTGGCGGTGCAGGCCGCGCCCGGACTGCTGCTCGGGGTCGCGGGCGGGGCGGTCGTCGACTCCTGGCCCCGCAAGGTCACCGCTTCGGTGAGCCAGGCCGTGCTCGGCCTGGTGGCCCTCGTCACGGCCGCCCTGGTGGCGCTGGACCTGCTGGGCACGGGCGTGTTGATGGCGTTGGCCGCCCTCACCGGTCTGATCGCCACCGTCGACGGTCCGGCCTGCGCCCTGTTGGGCAACGACCTGGTGGAGCCGCGGGACGTCCCGTCCGCCATCGCCCTGGGGTCGATGGTGCACAGCGTCGGCCGGTTGACGGGCGCGGCCCTGGCGGGCGGGGCGGTGGCCTGGTTCGGTATCGCCGCCGCCTACGTGGCCAACGGCCTGTCGTTCCTCGCGGTCGCCGCCGTCGTCCCCTTCCTGGAGCCGGCGCGCCGCCCCGAGGACGCCCCGGCAAAGACCGAGGCGCGGACGGGACGGACGGCGGACGGCTCCCCTCCCGGCCGTGGGGCCGCCGCCCCGCGCGGGTCCGCCCGTGGGGGTTCGGCGTTCTTCCTGGGCCGGCCCCGGTTGGTGGCGCTGGCCGTGGTCACCGGGGTGAGCGCGGTCTTCGGACGGAACTACGGACTGACCCTGGCGGTCCTGGTCACCGGCCCGTTGGCCGGAGGAGCGGAGGACTTCGGCACCGTCTCCGTCGTGCTGGCCGTGGGCGGCATGGTCGGAGCCGTGGTGGCCGGACGCCTGCGCGACCCGTCGGTCCGCACGGTGGCCGCCCTGGCCGCCGCCGGGGCGCTGCTCCAGGTCGTCGCCGGGCTCGCTCCCTCCCTGCTGGTGCTGCTGGTGCTGGTGGTGCCGATGGCGGTGGTGGAGTCGGTCTCCGACACCGCGGGCGCCACCGTGCTGCAGACGGACCCGCCCGCCGCCCTGCGCGGCCGGGTGCTGGGGGTGTGGCGCAGCGTGAGCACCGGTTGGGGGCTCGTCGGGCCGCCGCTGCTCGGTGTGCTCATGGAGGCGGTGGGGGCGCGCGGTGCCCTGGTCGTGGGCGGCCTGGTCATCGCGGGCACGATCGGCGCGGGCGCGCTCTGCCACGGCCGGCGCGCCGTGTCGGCCGGGACCGCGCCCGACCGGTGGCCCGGTCCCGTCGTGGGGACCGGTGTGGCCGTCCCCGACGGTCCCGGCGGGCCCGTGCCCGCCCGGCCCGTGCCCGCCGCCGTGGTGCCGGCTCCCCGGCGGCCCGTCGAGGACGGGACTCCGAGCCCGGCCCCGGCTCCGGCTCCGGCCCTCTGACCGGGGCCGGAGCCACCGTTACCATCGAAAACGGAATCCGCCCTTTCCGATTGCGGGGCCAGTGTGTCTGTCGATCTCTCCTCCGTCATAGCCGCCACCACCCGATGGTTGGTCCGGTCCTACCCCACCGCGGGCGGGGTGCTCAGCGCCTCCCTGGTCGAGGCGCAGGCCCGGCAGGCGGTCACGGTCGCCGCGTGGCTGCGCTATCCGACGCTGCTGGACGCCGCGCTGGTCACGATGGCCGGACCGGGCGGCGCCCTGCGACTGGACCGGATCACCGGCGCGGCACCGCCCGAGAGCGCGGAGGCGGACGGCGGCCTCGGAGGTCCCGAAGGTCCCGGCGGTCCCGACGCCGCCGGCCGTGCGGCGGAGGGCTTCGGCCGTGACGGGGACGACGGGACGCCCGCCGGTCTGCCGTGGATCCCCGTGCCCCGCGAACCGGGCGAGACGGGCGGCGGCTGGCGCACCTGGGTGGACGAGGTGCTGGCCAGTTGGGCGGCCGCCCTGCTGACCTCGCCCGAGCTGGTGGACGAGGCGGTCGCCGCCGCCCTGCGCAGCGAACACGCCCGGGGGCTGCCGGTCGACTTCCGCAGACTGACCGCTCCGGACGGACTCGACCGGGAGGCCGCCCCCCTTCTGCGGCACCCCGACCTGATGGCGCCCATCGCCGATCTGCACCGTGCCGGTCTGCTGGAATGCCTCGGGGCGCACCGCGACCCGGGGGCCGTCGCGCCGGACTGACACCCCTCACGAGCGGCGCCACAGGGCCGGGGCGTTGGGCGGCTCCCAGCCGGCCTGGGAACGGTGGCCCTGGAGGCAGGTGTAGGGGGCGCCGCCGTACGCCACCCGGTCGCCGGGCCGGTAGTCGGTGCCCGCGCGCCAGGTGGCGCCGGGGTCCGGAGGCGGCGTGGTGGGCGGTGGGGTTCCCGGCACGTCGAGGACGAAGTCGAAGTCGGCCTCCTTCCCCGAACCGACCGTCCGCACGGTCATCAGCAGCGCGGGGTCGAAGATCGCGTCCGTGGCGTTGCGGGGCTCGCCGGGGAAGTAGAGCTGGGTGGTGAGCACGGGCCGACCCGGTGCCTGTGCCTTGACGTGGATGTGTCGGGTGCGCCCCGGATACAGTCCGGGGACGATCGTGGTGAGTTCGAAGGCTCCCCGCGCGTCGGTGTACTGGTGGCCGCGGAACCGGTGGCCGACGTTGTCGTAGGCCCCGTTCTCGTCCGCCTGCCAGAAGTCCAGCAGCACGTTGGCGAGCGGAGCGCAGGAGCGGCCGAAGACGTATCCGCCGACGGTCAGGGGCGTGCCCCGCGTCCCCGGCTCCACCAGCGAGGTGCGGCGCGGCGAGTTCGGCTTGAAGTACGGGCCCTCCATCTGCGGGGGCGTCGGGTCGTCCCCGTCGTCGCAGTACGGGGTCGGTGCGAGCCGTTCGCCGCGCTCCGCCGCGGGGCGCAGGGTGCGGGCCAGGGCGGGGGCACCGCCCAGCAGCAGGGGCACGGGCGCGGCCAACAGCGCGCCCTTCAGCAGGTTCTTGCGGCTGAGGGCGGGACGGTCCCGCCGTTCGTCGCCGGGCGCGCTCGGGCGGGGGGTGGTCTCGTCTGTCACGGTCTTCTCCTCGACCTCGGACACCAGGTCTGGACCTTTCGTGGGCAGATGTGAACCTACGGTGCCTTCGGGGGAGGAGCGATGGACTCGGTTCGGGGATCGTGGTGATTCGGTACGCTCCGGCCGTCCCGCTCCGCCGCGCGCGCCCGGTCGCGGAAGGAGCCCGGGGTGACACCGGTCTCACGGCGGAAGAACCGGCAGAAGTACGCCGGGTCGGAGAACCCCGTCTCCCGGGCGATCCGGCCGACGGTCAGGTCGGTGCCCACCAACAGTCGCTTGGCCTCCAGCACGCGCGCCCGCCGGAGCACCTGTCCGGGGGTGTGTCCGGTGGCGCGCTTGACCACCTCGTCGAGATGGCCCACCGAGACCCCCAGCCGTGCCGCGCACGCGCGCACCGACAGCCCGCCGGCGCCGGACCGCTCCGCCAACTCGCCGAAGGCCCGCGCCAACTCGCCGGCCCGTCCCGCGGCCCCGCTCGCGGTCCCGTCTCCCCCGGTGCCGTCCGCCGCCCGGCGGCCCGTCCGTTCCCGGACGGGGGTGGGCGCGCCGTGGGGCAGCCGACCCGCACGGACCAGGAGCACCCGGAGGTAGGACCGCAGCACCGGGACGAACCCCTCCTCCCGACGGCGGTACTCCCGCTCCATCTCGCGCAGCAGCGCCGAGAACCGCACCGCGTCGTCGGGCGCGGGACACCGCCACGGCCACTCGCGCAGCGCCCGCAGCGTCCGGCGGTCCTCCGGCCGGTCCGGCAGGAAGTCCTCGGTGAACAGCACCACCCAGCCGTCCGGCCCGGAGGCCCCGCGCCAGTGGTGCACCTGTCCGGGGGAGACCAGGCACAGGTTCGGCGGGCTCAGCGGCCAGGCCACCGTGTCCACCACGTGCGCGCCCCGGCCGCCGGTGACGTAGACGACCTCGTGGAAGACGTGCCGGTGCGGGAAGGACGCCCGGGAGAGCGGGCCGATGGTGTCGAAGGAGCCGATGGCGAAGGGCAGCACGTCGGGGGCGGGCACCTGGAGCCGGTGCAGCGGAACCGGATCGTCCGTCGCCATGCCGACTCCTTCGCGTCCTCGTCCGTGCCCCCTCGGGGAGCCCCGCGGGAGGGCCGCGCGGCACGGCGCGGCCGGTTCGGGAACGGGGTCAGCCCAGGACCGCGAAGGGCCGGGTGGCTCCCGAGAAGGAGCGGACGCCGCCCAACAGCGCCTTGGCGTCACCGTGGTAACGGACGCGGTAGCGGCCCGGGACGGCTCCGGCGGGGACGTCCCAGGTGACGGTCACCTTCGAGGCGGCGATCCCGTCGCGCTCCCAGCGCAGGGTCGTGGACCAGTCGCCGTCGTCGGCGACGGTGCGCCAGGCGCCGCCCTCGGAGCGTTCCACCCGCAGGTAGGTGCTGCCCCGGTGCGGATCGTTGCCGGGGTGGGCACCGGCGAAGACGGCGGTGACGCGTTCGCCGGCCCGGTAGCTCTCGCGCGGCTGCGTCAGCACGTCCCCGAAGGACCGCCCCACCTGCGGCGCGTCCATCACGATCGGCGGCTGGAGGGAGAGCGCCTTCCCGGTGAGGTCGGGCGGAGGGGTCCCGGTCGGCAGGTCCCGCCCGTCGCGCATGGCCCGCGCCAGACGGGCCGCCGTCTGCTGGAGCGCGGGCAGTTGCCAGCGGCCGAAGAGCGTACTGCCGCCCTCGTAGTGCTGGGCGTCGTACTCCTCGGGTGTGGTGACGTAGTGGAAGTAGGCGTTGGCGTAGCCCGCCACTAGGACGTCGTCGACCCGCGCGTCCACGATGCCGGCGACGGTGCGCCGCAGCCGCAGTCCGGCTCCGATGGTGACCTCGCCGGGGACGCCGATGAGGTACAGCCCTCCGATCCGCAGCAGTTGGAGGGGGACGACCTCCTGCACCCAGGGGTACACGCGGTTCATCTCCCCGATCGGCACGGCGATGCCCTTGGGGGCGTGGGCGTCGCGCAACTCGGGGGAGACGGTGTAGACCACCGAGTGGGAGATCGCGTCCCAGAAGGGGTTCTCGCCCTCGGTGAAGCCGGGGAAGGCCGGGCCGTCCTCCAGGCTGCCGGCCGCCATGGCGGCGCCGATCGCGGGCTTGGCGGTTCGGTGGGCGCGCCCGTCGCCGGTGAACTCCGGTTCCACGGTGACGTCGGAGAGGTCCACGTACACCAGCCGGGAGTCCACCCCTTCGGACAGTCGGGTGCCGGGACGCTCCAGTTGGCGGGCGGCGGCCTCGTACTGGCGCAGCCCGTTCGCGCGGGTGGCCGCGAAGTCCTCCGGGGTGGTCGGAGGTTCCAGGTCCAGGTTGGGGGACATGTCGCCGGCGTTGGTCTGGGCGAAGGCGCAGACCACCTCGGGGGCGTCGTCGGCGAGGTAGTCGACACCGGCCACCTCGCGCTCCCAGTGGTAGGCGGCGTAGCCCTTGTTGTCGGCGCTGATCAGCCGGTTGTCGCCGGACATGCTGGTGCAGTGGGTGGCGAACCAGTTGACCGCTCCGACCAGGCGCCCCTGTCGTTCGATCCGCAGCAGGGTGGTGAGGGGGTCGATCGCGTCGGGGAAGTGGTTCCGGATGTCGGCGGGGTTGCGGTCGAAGGCGGCGCGCGAACGGTTGACGCCGGCGCCGCGCAGCTCGCCGTGGGAGAGGGAGAGGTCGGCGGGGGAGAGGTCGGCGTGGGCCCGTCCGACGGCCTCGACGATGCCGCGCACGACCGCCTCGAAGGTCCTGGCGTGGAAACCGAGGGTGGTGACGTTGTAGAGCAGGTGGTGGGAGTAGCCGCCCGGCCCGGCGTGGGTGTGGGTGGCGGTGATCATCACGTTCCGGGCGGTGTAGAGGTCGCCGTACCGCTCGTTCAGGCGGACGAGCACCTCGCGGTGGACGCTGGAGAAGATCATCGGGGAGTCGACCACGACCAGGGCCACCCGCTGCCCGGCGGTGCCGTCGTCGGCCCGGTCGGCGATGACGAAGGCGCGGGCCCGCAGCCGGGTGTGCAGCCCCTCGGCCTGCTGGTCGGCGCGTCCGTAGCCCATCATGCCGACCTCGGCGATCTCGCCGGTGGCGTCGGCCGTCCCGCGTCCCACCAGGTGGCCGCCCCGCTCCGGGGCGGGGGGCGGGGCGGCGGCGCGGGCGGTCGCCGGTGACGGCGGAAGGCCGGTGGTCAGGCCGAGTCCGGCGGTCGCCGCCGTGGCGCGCAGCACGGTCCGGCGGCTGCTGCCGGCGCTCACGGTGGTCGCGGCGGCCGCGGTCTCCGCTCCCGCGGGCGTACCGCCCCGCTCGTCGTGGGCGTCACCGGACGGTTCGTGCCGTGGGCCTCGTGACTCGTCCACGCGCGCTCCTCACGGTCCTGTTGTGGGGGTTACCGGCGGTTCATCGACGCTCGCTGTGAGCATGACACCGGTACGCCGCACGGGCAATCCACCGGAGGGCATCGGCCGGAACCGACCGGAACCGGTCGGGGACGCGCACGGGCACCCGGCGCGACGGGGCACGGGAGCGACGCCCGGTACCGTCGGTCACCACACGTCGCCCTCGCGCCAGTCGCAGACCAGCTCGCCCGTCGGATCGAGCTCGGCCGTCACCGGCAGCACCAGGACGTACCCGTCCTCCTCCGCGGTGCGCGCCACGCCCGTGGGGGTGAGCGCCGAGGTGGGGCCCGACCACCGCAGCCACCCGCGTGCCGTGTAGAAGGGCAGGCCCTCGTCGCTGGAGCCCAGCGCCCCCAGCTCGTACGCGCCGCGCACCACCCGCTCCAGCTCCGCCATCATGGCCGCGCCGTACCCGTGCCGCCGCCGGTCGGCGCGCACCCCGACCCCCTCGACGTAACCGGTGCGCAGGGCCCGCCCGCCGTGCAGCAGACGGCGCTGGACCAGGGCGGCGTGCCCGACCAGCTCCGAGCCCTCCCGGGCCAGGGCGTGCACGCCACCCAACGAGTGCTCCCAGTCGTGGTCGTCGAAGTCGCCCTCGAACACCTCCTCCAGCAGGGAGCGTGCCGCCGTCAGCGTGTCGGCGTCCAGGTCGGCGGTGTGGGCGACACGGACGGTGAAGGAGCTGTTCGACTCGGCCATGGGGTCATGGTGACAGCACGCGCCGTCGTCCGCCGCCGATATTCCGGCGGCGGACGACGGCGCGTGGACGGGAAGGGAGTGGGGGGCCGCTCAGCGGTGCCCGTGGCCGCCGCGGCCGCGCAGCCTGCTCAGGGTCCGCTTGGCCTCGGCCCGCTTCCGGGGGTCGGAGGCCATCCTCTTGGCCTGCTGGGTCAGCCGGCGTCCCTGCGGACTGCGGGCGAACATGGCGATCTTGCTCAGAATGCCCGGCACGGTTCCTCCAGATGCTCGCGTGGGCCCGCCGCTCCGCTCGCGGCACCGACTCGACGCCACGGCGAATGCGTTCCGCACGCTCTGTGTGCTTGCTGTGCTCCTGCGCGCTGTGTCCGCTTCTACCCCGGAGCGCGCCGATGATGCCGGTCGGTCGGGCGAGGTCGCCCCACCGGGTCCGGGGCTTCGGCCCGGTCCGCTCCGCGCGTCGGGCCCCGGGCTCCCGGTGTCCGGAGCCGGCCGACCCCCTCTAGGATGACCCCAGTTCGCCGGTGGCACGGTGGGAGGGGGTACCGGTGAAGCGTCCCACGATGGTGGACATCGCCCGCCGTGCGGGAGTGACCAAGAGCGCCGTGTCCTTCGCGCTCAACGGCCGTCCGGGAGTCTCGGAGGCCACCCGGGCCAGGGTGCTGGCCATCGCGGAGGAGCTCGGCTGGCAGCCCAACAGCGCCGCCCGAGCCCTGTCGGACGGCCGGGCCGGCGCCTTCGGCCTGGTGGCGGACCGCCCGGCCCGTTCCCTGGGCATCGAGCCGTTCTTCATGCAACTGGTCTCCGGCATCCAGGGCGAACTCTCCGGGGACGGCACCTCGCTGCTGTTCACCGTCGCCTCCGACGCCGAGGCCGAGCTGGCCACCTACCGGACCTGGTGGGCACAGCGCAAGGTCGACGGCGTCTTCCTGACCGACATGCGTCTGGACGACCCCCGGGTGAGTGCCGTGGAGGAGTTGCGCCTGCCCGCCGTGGTGATCGGCGCGCCCGTCGGCTGCGGCGGCCTGTCGGCGGTGTGGAGCGACGACGCGGCGGCGGTGCGCACCGCCGTGACCCACCTCGCCGACCTCGGCCACCGCTCGATCGCCCACGTGACCGGTCCCGCCACGCTGCGGCACACCCGCATCCGCGCCGAGGCCTTCACCGCCGCGACCGCGGAACGGGGCGTCGGCGGGCGGAACGTCGAGGCCGACTACAGCGGGGAACAGGGGGCGGCCGTCACCCGCGCCCTGCTGGAGGGCGACGAGCGACCCACCGCGATCGTCTACGACAACGACGTGATGGCGGTCTCGGGCCTCAGCGCCGCCCAGAGCATGGGCGTCCGCGTTCCCGGCGAACTCTCCCTGATCGCCTGGGACGACTCCCCGCTGTGCGAACTGGTCCACCCCGCCCTGACCGCGCTGCGCCGCGACATCGCCGCCTACGGCGCCCTGGCGGCCCGCCAGTTGCGCGACGTGGCCGCGGGGTACTCCGTCGAGCACCGCCACGCCCCCGACCCGACCCTCGCCGTCCGCGACAGCACCGCCGCCCCCTCCCGGAACACCGCCGCCCGGTAGTCGCCCCCACGGGTCGGACCCGGCCCCTCCGCGTTCCGTGCGCAAGGGGCCGCCGGCCGCCGTCTCAGAGCAGCGAGGGAACGACGAACAGGAGGAAGGGAACCAGGAGGACGGCACCGGTCACGAGCAGCCCGAGCGCACACCCGTTCCCCGTGCCGTCCGTTCCGAGCAGCGAGAAGGCCACTCCCAACACGACCGCGACGAGGAGGATCCCTCCCAGCGGAATGAGCATGCCCGGTGCCATGGGGGTTGTGGTCCTCTCGTGGCCGGTCGGATGGCGGTGGCGGGTGTGGTGTGACCCACCGTCGGCGGCCGTCGGGCCGGATACGGCCGCCGCGCCCCCGCCGCGCGGCGCGAGCGGCGGGGCCCCTCTCGACTGTCCCGATCGGCCGTCCGTGAACCTGCCGACCATGATCGACCTTCCGTTGGTGTCGGGCTCCGCGACGTCTGTTCAGCAGGCCGCGCTCAGGGCCCCCTCGTCCGCCGTGCGGCAGTCGCGGCAGAGGCCGGGGGCGGCCGCGCGGAAGGCGCGTTCGCACCCGTCGCAGGTCTGGAAGGGCAGGACCACGGGTTTGGCGGGCGGCGGAGCCTGGACGGGGGCGGGGAGGGGCGGTTCGCCGAGGCGGAAGGCCAGGATGCGGGCCGGGCGGGCGACGAGCCGGTCGGGGAGGCCGGCGGTGAGCGTCTCGGTGAGCCGGGCGGGGGCCACGCCCGCCGCGAGCCACCGGGTGACGTCCGGGGCGAGCCGGGCGGCCTCGGTCTCGGAGAGGATCAGTCGGGGATCGACGGCGCGGAGGGAGGCGAGGAGCCGCACCGCGCGCGGATCGGCCTCGGCGAGTGACGTCCTGGCAGGTGGGGGAGGGGACGGCTGCGGCGACCGCACCACCGCGGGGAGCGGGGCCGGGGTCGGAGCCGGGGTCGGGTTCGGAGCCGTGGGTGTCACGTCGGCCGCCGCCCGCGGCGCCGGCACCGGTACGCGCTCGGGTGCGGGAGGGCGCCGGCGGCGGGGAGTCGGTGTGGGGTCCGGGTCGTCGTCGCCGGGCGGTACGTCGTGGAAGTACGTGCGGGTGCGGACCCGGCCGTCCGGCCCGCGTTCGCGCCGCCGCTCCAGGTAACCGGCTCCTTCCAACTCCCGCAGGGCCCGGGAGATCAGGATCTCGCCCTCGGAGAAGTGCTCGCACAGGGCGGCGATGCTCACCGGGGCGCCGTCCGGCAGGGAGGCGACGTAGGCCGCGACGCCGATGGTGACCGCGCTGCCGGGCCGTTGCACGAGCGCGTTGGCGAGGACGGTGAAGTCGGAGGTGAGGCGGGTACGGACGTGGATCACGCCGGAGGTCGGAGTTCCGGCGCGGGTGCGCGAAGGCGCGCTAAACTGCGGGCCAGCCATCGGGAAGGTCTCTTCTTCCTGATCGGTGAGGCCCTCGGACCGGGATGGCAGTCCCGACCGGGGGCCGCAACTTTTTGCGGTTGTCGCGGTGAACGTAACCGCCCGCTTCTCAAACCCGCAAGCTCGTCACCCGTACGGGTGGTGAGGGGGAGGGTGGGTGGGAGGGAGGTTCTTTCTCCCGGTCCTTTGGGGGAGTTCGTGGCCCGCCGGACCCTCGCGAACGAGGGTCCGGCGGGGCCGGGGGACCGCCGCGTACCGATCCCCGGACCGTTCAGGAGCGGTGACGGTCCTTCAAGCCGCCGGTGAAGGAGGCCCAGGAAGCCGCCGGAAAGACCAGCACCGGGCCGTCGGGAGCCTTGCTGTCACGGACGGGGACGCTGCCGGGGAAGCCGTCGGCCACCTCGACGCAGTCGCCACCCGCCTGGTTGCTGTAGCTGCTGACGCGCCAGTCTGCGCCGTCGAGGTCGGGACGGGACGCTCTCTCCATGGTTGCCCTCCAGCGCTGATCGGATCATGTCGAGCGACATGAGCGGAGGCAGGGCCGCCGCCCGCAGCCGATCGTAGATCCCCGCGTAACGTTCGACCTCGGTCGGTTCCTCGATGAGTCGGCCGTAATCGGCGCCTTCCGTGTAGGCGACCTCGGTGCCGTCCGGCAAGGTCAGCACGGTCAGGGACCCGCCCATCGCGCCGTGCCCGCCCTGGTCGAACGGCAGCACCTGCACGGTGATGTGGGGCTCCGCCGCCGCCTTGAGCAGCCGGAGCAACTGGTCGCGCAGGACACCCCGGCCGCCGACCGGCCGCCGCAGCACCGCCTCGTCCAGAACGACCCACAGTTCGGGGCGGGCGGGCGAGCGGAGCCGGTCCTGTCGTGCCAACCGCGCGGCGACCCTCTCCTCCAACTGCTCGCCGCTCTCAAGGAGGACGTCGAGGCCGAGGACGGCCCGTGCGTAGCCCTCGGTCTGGAGCAGACCGGGCACCACGTGCGCCGCGTACTGCCCGATGCGCACCGCTCGTTCCGAGAAGGCGATGAACCTCCGCGACCAGTTGGGGAACGCCTCCCGGTGGACGTACGGCAGCAGATCGACCAGAAGACCGTCCGCGCCGAGGGCGTCGTCGAGCGCACGCGCCAACTCCAGCGTCGGTCTGGCGCCCAAGGCCCGCTCGATCTGGGCGATCCGGCTGCCGACCACGTACGCCTTCTCGCCCAGTTCGGCCTGGGTGAGCCCGGCGGCGGTGCGGAGTCTGCGGACCCGCGACCCGAACAGCGCCGCCATCGACGAGTGGGGATCGATCTCCTTGGCCACGACGTCCCTTTCGTTTTCTTACGGACCGAGGGATAAGACTTCGTCCCCTTCCGAGCCTAGGCACGCGGGTCCATCCTTGTGCACTGAACGTGATGGTCCGCGTACGGTGCGGATCGCGAGGAAGTGAGGGACGCCGCCGTGTTGATGACGACCGCCGTGCCGGACGAGGAGCCGC
This sequence comes from Streptomyces taklimakanensis, assembly GCF_009709575.1. Classification (NCBI taxonomy): domain Bacteria; kingdom Bacillati; phylum Actinomycetota; class Actinomycetes; order Kitasatosporales; family Streptomycetaceae; genus Streptomyces; species Streptomyces taklimakanensis. The sequence goes on along the minus strand of NZ_WIXO01000001.1, from coordinate 526,297 downwards.
GACCACGACAGCGACGACCACGACCGGCCCCGGGAAGGCCCGCCCGGTCCGAACCGTCCGTCCTCACCGGGCAGTTCACCTCGTCACCCAAGGGGGCCCGGCTCGCCCGGCGCTTGGCGGTGAAGCGGATGGACGAGTGGGGATGGCCGCCGGAGTCGGAGGACTCGTGCACCGTCGCCCTGCTGGTGGGCGAGTTGACCGCCAACGCGGTGCGGCACGGCCGTGTGCCCGGCCGCGACTTCCGTCTCCGCCTGACGTACGAGGCACCGGCGGGCACCGTGCGCGTCGAGGTCTCCGACGCCTCGTCCGACCGGCCCCCCATCGAGCCGTTCGACCCGTCCTGCGACGACGAGTCGGGACGCGGCCTGTACCTGGTGGACGTGCTGGCCGACCGCTGGGGCGTGGCTCCCCGTGAGCCCGCCGGGAGCGTCGGCAAGACGGTCTGGGCCGAGGCGACGGTGGCGCCACCCGCCGTGACCGCGGCGCGGACCGACTGACCGGCGTCCCGACGCCGGGGGTCCGGCCCCGGTCGACCGAGGACCGGGGCCGGGCCGTGCCGGTGCGCTCGGCGGCCGCGGACGGACCGGACGGGGCCCCGGTCCTCCGGCCGCCGCGGCTCAGACGCCGGTGGCGCCGTCGATGCGCTCCCGGATCAGGTCCGCGTGGCCGTTGTGGCGGGCGTACTCCCCGACCATGTGGATCAGGATCCAGCGCAACGACACCCTCCGCTCCCCGCCGAGGTGCCCGCTCTCGGCCTCCGGAAGCAGCCCGAAGTCGTCCGGCGAGGCCCCGGCGACCAGTTCGCGGCTGCGCGCCACCTGGGCCCGCCAGGTGGCCAGCGCCTCCTCGATCCCCTGGTCCGGGGCGAGGTCGAACCCGCTCTCCGTGCCCTCCCCGTACAGCCACGGCACATCGGACCCCGCGAAGATCCGCTGGAACCAACTGCGTTCGACCTCCGCCATGTGACGGACCAGACCCAGCAGCGTCATCGACGACGGCGGCACCGACGCCCGACGCGCCTGGTCGTCGTCCAGGCCCGAGCACTTCATCTCCAGGGTCGCGCGGGCCAGGTCCAGCCAACCCTCCAGGGTGGCGCGCTCGTCGGCGTGCGGGGGTGGTACGGGACGCCCGTCCGGCAGTGTGGTCATCGGTGCTTCCTCCTTCGTCGGGAACGGGAGTCGGAGGGGTCGGGACGGTCCTGGCCGTCTCCGGCCCGGCGGACGTCCCCACCGGACGGTGCCGGCGGGGAGCGCCACGCGACGCATGGTGCCGGCCGGCATCGGCGTGCCGCGATCGTTTCCGCCGCGTGCCGCCCGTCGGCCCCGCCGTCCGTCTCGTCCGTCCCGGGCGTCAGGAGGTGTAGAGCGCCTCGATCTCCGCCGCGTACCTCTTCGCGATCGCGCCGCGCCGCAGCTTCAGCGACGGTGTGACCAGGCCGTCGGCCGTGTCGAACTCGGCGGGCAGGATGCGGAACCTGCGGATGGACTCGGCCCGCGACACGGCGCTGTTGGCCCGGGACACCGCCCGCCGGATCTCCGCGTGCAGGTCCTCGTCGAGGAGCACCCCGCCGGCGTCGGACGGCCGCCGGCCGCGCAGCCGGGCCCAGTGCTCCAGCGCCTCCGGGTCCAAGGTGACCAACGCCGCGACGTAGGGGCGGTTGTCGCCGACCACCAGGCACTGCGAGACCAGGGGATGGGCGCGCACGCACTCCTCCAACACCTGCGGGACGACGCTCTTGCCGCCGCTGGTGATGATGACGTCCTTCTTCCGCCCGGTGATGACCAGGTAGCCCTCGTCGTCCAACCGCCCCACGTCGCCGGTGGCCAGCCACCCGTCGCGCAGCACCGCCCCGGTGGCCTCCGGGTCGTCCAGATAACCGGCGAAGACGACGTCGCCGCGCACCCGGATCTCCCCGTCGCGGGCGATGCGAACGGCGTGTCCGGGCAGCGGACGGCCCACGGTGCCGTACCGGACGCGTCCCAACGGCTGCCCGGTCACCGCGGCGGTGGTCTCGGTGAGGCCGTAACCGTCGTAGACGGTGATCCCGGCTCCCGCGAAGGCCAGGCCCAGCTCGCGCCGGAGCGTCGAGCCGCCGGACACGGCGTACCGCACGCGCCCGCCCAGCACCGCCCGCAGCCTGCGGTACACCAGACGGTCGAAGACGGCGTGCGAGGCCCGCAGGGCCGGGCCGGGGCCGGGGCCCTCCTCCAGGGCGCGCCGCTCGGTGGCCTCGGCGTACCGCACCGCGACGGCCATCGCCCGGTCGAAGAGGTCGGCCTTCCCCGCCTCCGCCGCCACCTGACGGGCCCGGCGGAAGACCTTCTCGAAGACGTAGGGCACCGCGAAGACGAAGGTGGGGCGGAAGGAGGCGAGGGCGGGCAGCAGCGCGGCGGGGGAGATGTCGGGCTGGTGTCCCAGCAGCACGCGGTGGCGCAGGCAGAACACCTGCACCATCAGGCCGTAGACGTGCGACAGCGGCAGGAAGGCGAGGATCGAGGGCCGCTCGTCGGGCCGGGCCAGGAGTTCGGACCAGCCGGCGAACAGGATGTCGCACTCGGCCGCCAGGTTGGCGTGGGTGATCAGACACCCCTTGGGACGCCCGGTGGTGCCGGAGGTGTAGGCGATGACGGCGGTCGAATCCGGTGTCACCGCGCGGCGGTGGCGGTGCACCAGGTCGTCGGGGACGTCGTGCCCGCGCTCGGACAGCCGGCGCACGCAGCCGGCGTCGAGCTGCCAGATGGCGCGCAGCGACGGCACCTCGTCACAGACCGCGCCCACCGTCATGGCGTTGTCCTCGTCCTCGACGACGATGGCCACCGTGCGCGAGCCGGACAGGATGCGGCGCACCTGCTCGGCGGAGGAGGTCGGGTAGACGGGCACGACCTCCGCGCCGACCGTCCACAGCGCGTAGCAGAACAGCGTCCACTCGTAGCGCGGCGGGGCCATCACCGCGACCCGGTCGCCGAACCGCACGCCCTCGGCCAGCAGCCCCCTGGCCAGCGCCAGCACCTCGTCCCGGAAGGCGGCGGCGGTGACGGTGGCCCACTCGCCGTCCGGCTCCTCGCGGCGGGCGAGTTGGAGGAGACCGGGATCGCTCTCGGCCGTGGCGTGGACGGAGTCCGCCAGGCCTCCCGTCCTCACCGGTTCCACCAGGGGCGGAAGGCTGAAATCGCGCACGGCATCCCCCTCGACGTACTGTGCCGTGCCGCGTTCGTGCGGCAGGGAGCGAAAAATACCGTTCCGTGTTCGCGCTGCCTAGTGGTGTGGTCGGAATCAGCCATTCCATGGAAGGCGGCTGGTCGTGGAGGCTTGGTGAGACACCCTTGCGGTGCGGGGGCCGCCGGGCGTTGCATCGGACGCATGCGATCCGGACACCACCGGCACGACCAGGGGACACCGTCCGAGCCCACCGGGGCGTCCGACGCCGTCTCCCCCTCCCCGCCCGCGTCCGGTGCGGGGCCCGCCCCCGGCCGGGAGCGTGGCGCTCGTCGGGCCGTCACCCTCTTCCCGTTGCTCGTGCTGCTGGCCGGCGCGGTCGGACTGCTGCGTCCGTCGTCCGTCGAGGGCTGGGCGCCCTCGGTGCCGTACCTGCTGGGCGTGGTGATGTTCGGCATGGGCCTGACGACGACCCCGCCGGACTTCAGGGGCGTGCTGCGGCGCCCCCGGGCGGTCACGACGGGCCTGGCCGCCCAGTACGTGGTCATGCCGCTGCTGGGCTGGCTGATCGCCGAGGCGCTCGGGCTCCCCCCGGAGTTGGCCGCGGGCGTGATCCTGGTGGGGTGCGCGCCCGGTGGCACGGCGTCGAACGTGGTGACGTACCTGGCGCGCGGCGACGTGGCCCTGTCGGTCTCCCTCACCAGCGTCTCCACCGTCCTGTCGCCGCTGCTGACGCCCGCGCTGACGCTCCTGCTGGCCGGTGAGTTCCTGCCGGTGGACACGGGGTCGATGACGGGCTCCATCCTCAGGACCGTGCTGCTGCCGGTCCTCGCCGGCCTGGTGGTGCGGCTGGTGGCGGGACGCCTGGTCGAGCGGGCGCTGCCGGTGTTGCCGTGGGTGTCGGTGGCGGCCGTCGGGGTCATCGTGGCGATCGTGGTGGCGGGCAGCGCCGGCGCCGTCAGGTCGGCGGCGGCGACGGTGTTCGTGGCGGTGGTCCTGCACAACGGCCTCGGGCTGGCCCTCGGCTACGCGGTGGGCCGGTTCGGCGGCCTGGGGGAGTCCGCGGGACGTGCGCTGACCTTCGAGGTCGGGATGCAGAACTCCGGCCTGGCCGCCTCGCTGGCGGCGGCGCACTTCAGCCCGGCGGCGGCCCTGCCCGCCGCGGTGTTCTCCGTCTGGCACAACGTCTCGGGCGCCCTGGCCGCCGCGTGGTTCTCCCGCCGTGGCGCCGGGGGGCGACACCGGGGCGACACCGGGGGCGGGCCGGCCCCGGACGGGGGCCCGGCCGCGCGGTGACGGTGTGGACTCCGGCGTGTTCACGCGGAGTTCGACCGGCGGGACGCGGGACGTCGGGTGCGCGCCATAGTCCACACGCATCCCGTCATCGTCCACAGAGGGGTTCCTAGCATCGACGTGAGCCGCCGTGCGGAGGCCGCACGTACGTACGTGAGCGTGTCCCGAAATCCCCCCTCACTGGATGGAGCACCCCATGCGCAGGACGAGCGCACGCTTCAAGCTGGTCGGTGCCGTGGCCGTGGCCGCGGCCGCCCTGACCCTCACCGGTGCCAACGCGCCGACCGGCGTGGCCGCGGAGGCCGAGACACCGAGCCCGTCGGCCGCCGACCGGCCCATGGGCTTCGGAGCTGGCACCACCGGCGGCACGGGCGGGGCCACCGTCACCGTGACGAACGCCGACCAGTTCGTCGACGCCGTACAGAGCGACGGGCCGCTGGTGGTCCGGGTCAACGGCACCATCGACCTGGACGGCATGACCAAGGTGGCGTCGAACAAGACCGTCGTCGGCGTGGGCACCTCCGGGAGGATCACCGGCAGCGGGCTGAACATCAGCAAGGTCAGCAACGTGATCATCCGGAACCTGACCTTCAAGGGCTCGGACGACGACGCGATCAACGTCCAGTACTCCACCCGGGTCTGGATCGACCACAACGACATCTCCGACGCCAACGACGGCGCCCTGGACATCAAGCGCGCCTCGGACCACATCACCGTCTCGTGGAACCGCGTCCACGACCACGACAAGACGTTCCTGCTCGGCCACTCCGACAGCAACGGCGGCGAGGACTCCGGCAAACTGCGAGTGACCTACCACCACAACTGGTTCGACGGGACCAACCAGCGCCACCCGCGGGTGCGCTTCGGCAACCCCGTCCACGTGCTGAACAACTACTACAGCAACATCGGCGACTACGGCGTGGCCTCCACCGAGAACGCCGGCGTGCTGGTCGAGGGGAACTACTTCGAGAACGTCGAGGACCCCTTCCACCTCGGTGAGGGCTCCTCCGACCCCGGCTCCCTCCAGGCCAGGAACAACCACTTCGTCAACTCCGGCCGGGGCGAGACGGGCGGATCCGTCGCCTCCATCCCCTACGGCTACACGGCCGACAACGCCGCCGACGTCAAGTCGATCGTGCGCGCGGGCGCGGGCGTCGGAAGGATCTGAACCGACCGCACGAACCGCACCCACCCACCGTCCGGGCAGGGCAGACGCACCGTCTGTCTTGCCCGGACGCGTACCCGCCGCTATCGTCCTGCGACCCGGCGGAAGACGCCGTGCGGCGGGGGGCCGTTTCCGAGCGACGAGCGGAGGCAGTCCCATGGCGGAACGCGGAGCCGTACCGGAGCGATCCGAGGAGGACGAAGGTCCAAACGGGACGGGGGACTCCCCGGCGCCGGGGACGCGGAGACCCCGCCCCACCATCGGACTGGTCACCGCCAACATCCACCTGGGCGTCGGCGCCACCCTGTGGGCCGGGGTGCTGACGGCGGCCGAGCGCAACGACGTCAACGTGATCTGCCTCCCCGGCGGACCGCTGCGCCCGACCGGGACACCGCGCACCGTGCTGTACGACCTGATCGGCCCCGAACGCCTGGACGGCGTCATCTGCTGGACCTCCACACTCGGCCTGCCCGCCGCGGGCGACGACGAGCGGGCGGCCCGACTGGTGAGGAGACTGGGCAGGTTACCGGTCGTCAGCCTCAACCGGCCCCTGGAGGGCCACGCCGACCACGACACCCTGCGGCTGGACGGTTACACGGGCATGCGGGCGGCCGTCGGTCACCTGGTGAGGGAGCACGGTCGCCGCAGGCTCGCCTGTGTGCGCGGCCCCCTGGCCAACCCCGTCTCCCGGGACCGTTACCGCGCCTACACCGACGCCCTGACCCGCCACCGCATCCCCGACGACCGCTCCCTGGTCGTGCCCTCGACGGACTTCGGCGGCGGAGCCGGCGCCGCGGCGATGCGGGTGCTGGTCGACGTCCGCGGACTGCGTCCGGGCCACGACTTCGACGCGGTGGTCGCGTGCAGCGACATGCTGGCCGCCGACGCCCTGCGGTTCCTGACGGGGCGCGGGGTGCGCGTGCCCGAGGACGTGGCGGTCGTCGGCTTCAACGACTCGCTGGAGGCCCGGCTCGCCGACCCGCCGCTGACCTCGGTGGCGCTGCCCTTCGCCGAACTCGGCGCGCTGGCCGTGGACACCCTCCTGGCCCGGCTGCGGGGCACCGCGCCGCCCGCCCGCAGGGCGGTGTCGGGCACCCTCGTCGTCCGCCGCTCCTGCGGGTGCCACTCGCCCCTGGTCGCCCAGGGGGACGGGAGCGGGACACGGACGACGGAGACGGGCGAGGCCGTGGAGCGCGCCGGGAACCTCTTCCCCGAACTCGCGGAGACCGGCGGGGAACTGACCGGGGCGTTACGCGCCGACCTCGGCGGCGCTCCGGGACGGGGTGAGGGGACCGGCGGCTTCCTGCGTCTGGTCGAGCGGTTGGTGGGGGAGCGCATCAGGGATCCGGAGGACGCGGCCGTCTGGGACCGCGCCCTGCTGCGGGCGCGGGAGTTGGCCGCCCCCGGGCTGCCCCCCGGGGAGAGGACCGCGGTCGAACGGCTGCTGGGGCAGGCCCGACTGATGGTGGCCGACAAGGTCCACCGGCTGTTGGAGTACGAGCGCTGGGCGGAGCAGCAGGACGCCCGGAGACTGCGCGCCCTGGGCACCGCCCTGACCACCGTGGTCGACATGGACGCGCTCACCGGGACGTTGGCCCGCCACCTGCCGGGCACCGGGGTGCCGGGATGTCGCCTGGTGCTCCACGAGCCCGGCGGGCGGGTCACGGGAGGCGAGGGGCGTGCCCTGGTGCGCGTGGTGCCCGTGCCCGGCGAGGGCACCGCCCCCGCACCCGGAAGCCTCGGCGGAGGCGCCGGCACCGACGGCGGAGACATCGACCGCGACGGTGGCCTCGACGCCCCCTACCCCGCCGAACTCCTCCTCCCCGACCGTCTGCTGCCACGGGACCGCCGCTTCACCCTGGTCGTCGAGCCCCTCCACATCGGCGACGAGCAACTCGGTTTCGCGGTCTTCGACGACGGCCCCCACGGCGACCCGGGCGACGGTCCCGGCATCCGACCCGGTGGGGGAGGAGACGGAGGCGCCGCCCGCCGGGGCGCCCTCCACCGGGCGCTGGGCGACCAGATCAGCGCGGCGCTCAAAGGCATCCGACTCTTCGACGAGGTGCGCCGCGCCCGTGACGTCGCCGAACAGGCCAGCAGGCTCAAGACCCGGCTGCTGGACAACGCCACCGACGAGCTGCGCACCCCCGTCGAGGAGATCCTGCGGCACACCCGACCCGTCACCTCCGCGACCGCGCCCGAGGAGGCCGCCGCCGCGCTCCGCCGCGCCCACGAGGACGCCGGACGCCTGCTGCGCCTGATCGACGACCTGCTGGACCTGTCCCGCTCCGAGATCGACGCCCTCGACCTGTCCCGACGGCTGGCCGACCCCCGCCCGGTCCTCGTCGACGCGTTCCACAGCGTCGCCTGGCGCCGCCCCGCCGAAGCCCACTGGCAACTGGCCCTGCCCCGCAGAATGCCCGTCGTAAGGGTCGACACCGCCCGGCTCCGCCAGATCGTCCTCAACCTGCTGACGGCCGCCGCCGCGCGCCCGACGGACGGTGGCGGACGGCTGCGGCTCACCGCCGAGGTCCTGCCCGCCCTGCTGCGCGTCCGCGTCTCCGCCACGGGCCTGCGCCTGCCGCCCGGCGAGGCCGAGCACCTCTTCCAGCCCTTCGCCTCCGGCGAGCCCGGATCGCGCCTCGGTCTGGCCATCGCCCGGCGGCTGGCCGTCCTGCACGGCGGATCGGTCACCTTCGACCGAGGCCCCGCCGGCGGCGGCTTCCGGCTGGACCTGCCGCTGCCCACCCCCGTGGAACCCTCCGGGCCCGCCCTCGGCGCCCCGCCCGGCTCCGGCCGCACCGTCCTGGTCGCCGCGGCCGCCGCGCCACCTCCGGAAGTCGCCGCCCTGGCCCGACGGCTGGAGCTGCGGCTGCGCCACCTCGGCCCGGACGACGACGTGGCCGCGCTGGTGGCCGAGGGCAGGCCCGCCGCCGTCGCCTGGGACGCCGAGGGCGCCCGACCACAGGAATGGGCGTCCGTGCAGAAGCTGCACGACCACCCGGCGCTCCGCCACACCCCCTTCCTCCTCTACGGCCCCGTCACCGGACCCGACCTGGACCGGGCGCTGCGCGCCCTGCGGCCACCCGGGCTGACCGCCCCGGCGGTGGTCGTGGACGGCTCGGAGGAGCGCCGGGAGGTGTGGCGGCGCCTGGTGGCCTCGGCGCTGCCCGGCCGCACGGTGCGCACCGCCGCCGACGGCACCTCGGCCCTGACCCTGCTCGCGGAGGAAACCCCCGGTCTGCTGGTCGTGTCCCGACGGCTGCCCGACATGGACGGCATCGACGTCGCCGAGGCGATGCGCGACGGAGCGGGACGTTCCGGCATCCCGGTCCTGGTGGTCGGCGACGGCGGGTTCACCGCCGCCGACGTACGCCGCGCCGAACCGCACCCGGGAATGGTGTTCGTGGGCCACGGCATCCTCACCGAGGAGGAGACGACCGCCCTGCTCTCCGCCCTGGCCCGGCGGTCCGAACCGGGCTGCTCCCGCACCGGGGAACCGGTCCGTCGGGCCCTGGCCTACCTCGAACAGCACTACCGCCACCGCATCTCCCGCTGGCAGGTGGCGCAGGCCGCCGGAGTCAGCGAGGACCACCTCAGCAGGCTCTTCCACCGGGAGTTGGGGCTGCCCCTGTGGGAGTACCTCACCCGGCTGCGCGTCCACCGGGCCAAGGAACGGCTGCGGCACAGCGGCGACAGCGTCCAGGCGGTGGCCCGCGCCGTCGGCTTCCACGACCGGGCGTACTTCAGCCGGGTCTTCCGCAAGGTCACCGGCGTCGCGCCGCACGCCTACCGGGAGGCGTCGTAGCGTCCGCCACCGGCCTCGACCCGGCCGCCGGCAATGCGTTCGACAACCGTGCGCGCCGTTCATACGATCGCCGCACGGCACCGCGTGCCGGTCGCCGACCGAGCGAGACGCGGAGGCGCCCGTGGGTTCGACGCCGCGCCGGCGCGCGTCCGGCGGGCCACCGGCCGAAAGCCGTCGTCACAGAGGAAGGAACGGACCCTGTCCCGTCACATCCCCCTGATCGGCCGCACGTCCGTCTCCGACGCGGAGGCGGGCCCGTACGCCATCACCACGGGCCCCGACGGCGCGCTGTGGTTCACCCTGGTCCACGCCGGCGAGATCGCCCGCCTCGCGCCCGACGGCCGGCTCGACCGCCACCGGCTCGATTCTGCGTCCTGCGGGCCGTCGATCATCACACCGGGCCCCGACGGAGCGCTGTGGTTCACCCGGAGCCAGGACCACCGCATCGGCCGCGTCACCGTGGCCGGGGAGGTGTCGTCCTTCCCGGTGCCGACGCCCGGGTGCGGCCCGTTCGGCATCACCGCGGGCCCCGACGGCGCCCTGTGGTTCACCCAGATGCACACCGATCGGATCGGCCGCGTCGACACCGACGGCCGGATGACCGAGTTCCCCCTGCCCGTCAGCGGCTCGTTCCCGTCCGCCATCACCACGGGCCCCGACGGCGCGCTCTGGTTCACGCTCAACCGGGCGAACGCGATCGGCCGGATCGACACCGACGGGGAGGTCACGATCCATCCCCTCCCCACCGAGCGGGCCGCGCCGGTCGGCATCACGCACGGCCCCGACGGCGCGCTGTGGTTCGTGGAGATCGGTGCCGGCCGGATCGGCCGCGTCGACACCGACGGCCGGGTGACCGAGTTCCCCCTGCCCGACCCTTCCTGCCGGCCGCACGCCATCACCGCCGACCCGACCACCGGACTGTGCTGGTTCACCGAGTGGGGAGCGGGCCGGGTCGGGTCCATCACCTCCGACGGACACGTCGAGGAGTACGACCTGCCCGTGCCGTCGTCGGAACCACACGGCCTCACCGTGGGCCCCGACGGTGCCCTCCACATCGCACTGGAGATCGGGGAGATCATCCGGCTGGAACCGCGCTGAGCGCCCGCCCGCCACCGAAGCGGAGGACGCTCCGGTGGCGGACGGGCGGACGGGCGGACGGACGATCGACCGGGCGCGCACCGGGAGGAGAGGGACGGCCGGAGAGCGCTCCCCCCAGGAGACGCCCTCCGGCCGTCCGCCGCCCGCGCACCTGGGCGGCGTGGGGGGTGGACGGTTCAGGACCGGCCCGGCGGAGGAACCGGCTCCCCCGCCGGGCCGGACGGGCTCACATCCGCTGCCAGAGCGCCGGGGTGTTCGGCGGCTCCCAGCCCGGCTGCGCCTGGTGACCCTGGAGGCAGCGGTAGCCGACGCCCCCGTAGGTCACCTGGTCGCCGATGCCGTAGACCTTGCCGGCCTGCCAGGTGCCGCCCGGCTCCTCGCCCGGCGGGTCGGTGGGGGGCGGGTCGGTGGGCGGGGTGCCGCCGGTGGTCTTGAGCGTCAGTCCGTACACCGAGAGGATCTCGTTGATCGGCTGGTGGTACGTCGTCCCGCCGGTTCGGCAGTTGCCCGAGCCGCCGGAGGTGACGCCCTGCGCCTGGCTGCCCGAGATGTACGCGCCCCCGGAGTCGCCGGGTTCGGCGCACACCGTCGTGCGCGTCACGCCGGTGATGGTGCCCTCCGGGTAGGTGACGCTGGTGTTGTGCTGCTGGATGGTGCCGCAGTGCCAGCCCGTGGTCGAGCCGGAGCGGCAGATCGAGGCGCCCACCGCGGCCTGCGTGGACCCGGCGACCTGGACGGTGCCGCTGGAGGTCTTCACGTACGGGGTGGCCGTCCAACTGCTGTTCGCCGCGACCCAGGCGTAGTCGTTGCCGGGGAAGGACGACCCCTGGAAGGTGCCCAGCGCCACCCGGTTGTGGCCGGAGACGCCGGTGCCGACGCGACCGCAGTGGCCCGCGGTGGCGAAGCCCTGCTGGGAGCCCTTGGTCACGGGGAAGCCGACGGAGCAGCGACCCCCACTGCCCATGTAGTACGCGTCACCGCCCCGCAGGTCGTACAGCGGGCGGGGGCGCTCGGACGACTCCACCACGCGCACCAGCGCGTGATCGACACCGGCGGCTTCGACGAAGTCGCGCGCCGCCGCGGGTTCGGAGGCGTGGACGACCACGGAGTTGGTCCGCACGTCGACGTACCACACCGGCGCCGCGCCGGTGGCGCTCTTCCGCGCGGCCCTGTCCAACGCGGCCTTGGCCGCGTCGAGTTCGGCCAGACTGTGGTCGACGACCTCGGCCCGAGCGCCCCCGGCGGCGATCCGGGACACGTCGGCGGGGTCGGTGGTGGCCACCGTGAGCGTCTCGGCCTCCGTGCCCTTCACCCAGGCGCCGGCGAAGTCGCCGCCGAGCGTCAGCCGCAGCGCCCCGGCGACCGTCCCGGCCGTGCCCTCGTTCACCAGTCGGTCCCGCGCCTGGTCGGCGCTGAGGTCGAGGTCGCGCTGCATGGCCTTGAGCAGACCGGGCGGGACGGAGGACAGGGCGGACGGCGTCGACGGGGCGCCGGTCGTCTGCGTGGCGGACGCGGCGGGATCGGCCGCCACGGCGCCCGGCAGTCCGGTCAGGGCGAGCGCGCCGGTCGCCACGACGGCGGCGCACGCGCCTATGACGCGTCTGTGGAGCATGTGGATCTCCTCGGTTTCGTCGGGGTGACCGAAACCGTAGACGCGGACACGACAGGGGGAGGAGCTGTCAGTTCTCCTCCCCCCACCGCGTTATGGAAGCCGGCTCGCCCCTTCCGGACCGCGGGGGGCGCCGTGCCGCCGCAGGCGGATCAACGCCCGTCGGACGGGGCGAGGTGGTCGAGGGACGTCACCAGGGCCTTGCGTCGTCCGTTCTTGGCCGGGGCCGAGACCAGACCGAGCTGTTCGAGCGCGTCGAGAGCGCGTCGAGCGGCCGGGCGGGAGAGGGAGAAGTGCTGCTGCACGTAGACGATGCTGGCGTTCTGATCGGCGATGACCGCCCGCGCGATCTCGCGCAGGGCCCCGACCCCCATGCCGGCGGCCTCCGCCTGCCGAGCGAACGGATCGTCGGTGGGGGCGGCGGAGACGGTGGCGGCAAGGGGCGCCGCGGGTGCCTCGGTGGTGGGTTCGGGTTCTTCGGTGGGGGTTTCCGGTTCCGGGGTCGTGGTGTCGGTGGTGGATGCCTCGGTGGTGGGGGTGGGGTCTTCGGTGGTGGGTTCGGGTTCTTCGGTGGGGGTTTTCGTTTCCGGGGTCGTGGTGTCGGTGGTGGATGCCTCGGTGGTGGGGGTGGGGTCTTCGGTGGTGGGTTCGGGTTCTTCGGTGGGGGTTTTCGTTTCCGGTTCCGGAGTCGTGGTGTCGGTGGTGGGTGCCTCGGTGGTCGGGGTGGGCTCCTCGGCGACTGCTTCGGGTTCCGTGTCGGGTTCCGTGCCGGGCGCCTCGTCGGTCTTCTCGACTGCCGGAGCGGGCTGTTCGGCGAGCACGTCGACTTCCTCGACCGACGAGCCCCCGTCCGTCGTGGTCGGCGCGGGGTCCGGCGTCCGGAGCGTCTCGTCGTCGGTCTCCTCCCGGTCCGTCCGGACGGTCTCCGAGACGGGAGTGCTGGGGGAGGGAACGAACAGGCCACTCACCGACGGCCGTTCCCGGATCGGTTCCTCCACCGGGGCGGACAGCGGGGTGTCGTCCGCCGCCTCGCCCTCGTGCTGCTCCGTCGCCGCCTCCTCCTTCCGCGGTTCGGTCCGCCGCTCCTGCTCGGCGCGGGCGGCGTCCGACGGCTCCGCGTCGGCTTCCTTCCGCCCGTCGCCCCGGCCGTGAGCGGCGTCGGGGCGGTCCGCCGAAGCGCGGCGGCGCACCAGGACACCGATCCCCGCGGCGCCGAGGAGGACGACGCCGCCCACCAGGAGCGGCGGGGAATCGAGGACGACCCCGAGCAGGAGGGCGAGCAGGCCGATCGGTGTCAGAACCGCGGACAGGACCGTGACCGCCTTCGTCCGGGCGTCCTTCGAGGAGTGTGGCGCCGCCTCCCCGGCGGTGCTCCTCCCGCCGGACCCACCGGCGGTCCGTGGGGCGTCTTCCCGCAGGGGCCGCCACTCCACGGCGGTTCGGCCCACTCCTCGGCAGCTTCGGCCGTCGTTCTCGTGGTGGTCGATGATCTCGTTGGTCACCGGCGCCCTGTGCTCGCAGACCGGGCATGTATCGCGACGCATTTCCGCCCTCTCGTGGCACTTCCCAGGTGGACGGACTGTAGCGGACGGCGGGAGGCGCCGTCGGAGGCGGCACCGGTGGTCCGTTTCCTTCCGGGGGTCTACCCCCTGACCAGCGGAACGGTCCCCTGTCTCTCCGCTCCGCTCTCCGGCGGGACTTGTGCCCCTCCGGGCGTGGGACGGGAGTTCCGCGGATCAGACGGAGTCGTGGCATCCGATCGCGGTCGGGGGCACCGCGCCGAAACCGGGGTGTTCCGCCAACCACCGGGTGTAACTCGTGCTGCGCGCGGCGGCTTCGGTGTGTGCCGCGCGGGCGTGTCCGACCACGGACGTGGCCACTCCCGCGGCGGGCGCCCCCGGGTGCCAACCGATCAGGTGCCGCCAGCGCAGGGGCGCGCCGGCCAGCGGGCGGGTCACCAGGCCGGGCGTCGGCGGGAACGTCGCACGGCACAACCCGACCGCACGTCCCACCTGCACCAGGTGGACGCACGAGGCGGTGTCGGTCTCGTAGACGCGGACGGGGGTGAACCCGGAGCGGGCGCAGGCGGCGGCGAAGCAGTCCGCGAAACAGCCGTCTCCCGGCACGTCCGTCCAGGACTCCTCCGCCAACTGCCCCAGCTCCACCTGGTTCCGGTCGGCCAGCGGGTGGTCCCGGCCCAGCATCACGAACACCGGGTCGACCGCGATCTCCCGCCACACCAGTCGGTCCGCCGCGGGCGGCGGACTCTCCCCGCAGGCGCCGACCAGCGCGAAGTCCACCCGGCCCTCGACCACCAACGCGGCGATCTCCCGCTCCGACCAGGAGGTGCGCGTGGTCACCGCGACCCCCGGGTGGGACGCCGCCAGCCGGTCCACCAGGCCACCCAACAACGGCCCGTGTGTACCACCGAGTCGGAAGCGCGGCATGCCGTCCCATGCCCGGGCGAACCGCACGGCCTCCTCCTGGAGTTCACGGGCCGCGGGCAGCAGCACGCCGGCCCGGTCCAGCACCAGTTCGCCGAGCGCGGTCGGCCGCACCCCGTGCCGTCCCCGGGTGAACAGCGGTCCCCCCAGGGTTCGTTCGATCCGCTTCAGTTGGGTGCTGAGCGCCGGCTGGGCCAACCCCAGCGCCATGGCGGCCCGGGTGAGACTGCCCGCGTCCGCGATCGCCCGGATCGTCTTCAGGTGCCGCAGTTCCAGGTCCATGGCGGACAGCTTGGGCCGCCTCCGTCCGTCGGGCAATACATCGGCGGAGCATTGGTACGGACCATTGCTCCGGCGGTGGCGGTGGGTCGGGGCTCCGGCACCATGTCGGGCGGCATGTCGTCTCCGTCGCCTTTCCCCCGGTCCTGCGGCGCGACGTCCCCCTCCGCGTTCGCCGCCCCGCACGGCCCTGCCGTCGCCCCGGGCGGTCGGGGGGACGGGCGCCCCCGGTGTGTCGATCCTGTCCTCGCCCGGCCCTTCACCCGGTCGGTGCACATGCCGGCCGCGCCGCCGGGGTACCCCACCCGTCTCCATGTCGTCTACCGCGACCGGGACGAACGGCTGGGCGCGCGGGCGCCCCGGCACGGATGGGAGCGTGTCCGATGATCACTCCACAAGGCGGTCCCGAGCCGGACCGCGAGAAGCACCCGGCCGGCGAGGTCGTGGGCCTGCCGGCCCAGGGGGAGTGGCTGCTGGCCGAGGCCGAGGTGGCCGAAGCGGGGAGGGCGAGCCAGACCGTCGTGGAGGTGCCGGGCCTCAGCGTGACCCTGATGGCCCTGAAGGAGGGGCGTGGCCTGGCCGAACACCGGGCCCCCGGCGCCGCGACCCTCCTCTGCCTGACCGGACGCGTGTCGCTGAGCACCGTCGATCGGTCCTGGAGGCTGGAGCCTCGGGAACTGATCGCCATCCCGGGGGAGCGGCACCGTCTGACGGCGGAGGCCGACTCCCTGGTCCTGCTCACCGTCCGGCTGGACTGACGGCCGGGTCCGGGCGGGGTCCGCCGTGCCGAGGGCACGTCACCTCCCACGGCGGCCCGTCACGGCAGCGGCCCGCTGCCGTAGGGCGCGTACAGGTCCAGCAGCCGGGTGCGGGCGTTCTGCAGCCGGTGTGCCACGATCTCGGCCACCCGCACGGCGATCGCACGTCCCAGCACCGCGTCGGCCTCACACAGCTCCCTCACCTTGGCGGCGTCGAACTCCAGCGCGCGCACCGGACTGAGCGCCTCGGCACCCAGGTGCCAGGTGTAGGGCGGGAACAGCCAGGACCACCCCAGCAGGTCCCCGTGGGAGAGGGTCTCCACCACGACGGGGCGGCGGCCGGGAATCCGCATGTCGAGGGTGACCGACCCGGTGCGGATCACCCAGAACCGGTCGGTGCGACGGCCCTCCTCGGAGATGCGCTCGCCGGCCGGGAAGGACGCCTCGCGGGCGAACTCCAACAGCCGCTCGCGCCCACCGGGCGGCAGGGCACTGAACAGGTTCGTGGGGGCGGCGATCATGGCGGTCCTCCCTCGGAACGGGGCTGTGCGCGGGGCGTCCGCGTCCGGCCGGTGCCGTGGCGTCCGCCACCACTCCTCTCCTCCGTTGTACTCCTGCGCCGCGGAACGGGCGGGGGTTCCACCGCCGCCGTCGCCGCGCCGGCCGATCCCGGGCCGGGACCACTGCCCGTACCGATCACGGGTATCCGGAGCAGTCGGGAGACGTGAGGCGGCGGCGTGCCGCCCGAGCAGCACGGAGGTGCGCGATGGTCCGTACGGTCACCGTGGGCGTGGACGGATCGGCCGAGAGTCTGGCCGCGGCCGACTGGGCGGCCCGTGAGGCGCTGAGCCGGAAGGCTCCGCTGCGTCTGGTGCACGTGCGGGAGCCCGACCCGTTCGGCCCGCCGGACTCCGTCGCCGACGAGGAGACCCGGCGGCACTGGGCCCAGCGGATCCCGCGCGGTGTGGCCGACGGACTGACCGGCCGGTATCCGGAGCTGGAGATCACCACCGACCAGCTCACCGGCCGTCCGGCCGAGGTGCTGGTCTCCGCCGCCGAGCAGGCCGGGGTGCTGGTCGTCGGCTCCCGGGGGCTGGGCCCCATCGCCGGCTTCCTGGTCGGCTCCGTCGGCCTGGCCACCGTGGCCCGCGTCGCCTGCCCGGTGGTGCTGGTGCGGGCCGGGGCCGCCGGAGGGGACGAGGGGAAGGACACCGGCGCGGACGGCGACGGCGGCGGCGACGGCGGCGGCGGGGAGGCGACGCGGCGCGAGGTCGTCCTGGGGCTGGAGCTGTACCGCGAGTGCGACGAGGTGATCGAGTTCGCCTTCGACGCCGCGGCCCGCCGTGGAGCCCCGCTGAAGGTCGTCCACGGCTGGAACCCGCCACTGGTCTACGGCATCGACCCCGTGGCCGTCGATCCCCGCATGGCCGGCGAGCTGGCCGAGGAGAGCGCCCGGGTGCTGGGCGACACGCTGCGCGGATGGCGGGAGAAGTACCCGAACGTGGAGGTGAGGGCGCGGGCCGTGGCCGGCCGGCCGTCCCGCCTGCTGACGGAGGCCTCCGAGGGCGCCGCCCTGCTGGTCGTCGGCCGCCGTGGCCGCCGCTCCCCGCTGGGTTTCCACATCGGCCCGGTGGCCCACGCGGTCATGCACCACGCCGCGTCGCCGGTCGCCGTCGTCCCCTTCGACTGACTCCGACCCGACCCGACCCGACCCGCCCCGCCCCGTCCGGCCCGACCGCCGGGGCGTTTCGGGGCGTGCCCGCGGGCGGCCCCCGGGGAGCGGACGCGTCGCGCTCCGCCGTTCGGCCCAACGCGACGCGAGAAGGACGTGCCCGTACCGGAGCCTGAGGGTGACGGCCCGGCCACCGCCGGTGTCCGCCCCCGACCCCCGGAGAGCACCATGCGTCGACGTCCCCGAGGCGACCGCGCGGCCCTGATGGTGGCCGCGATACTCATCGCCGGCTGCTCCGCGGCCGGCTCCCAACATCCCCGGCCGGCCGACGCCGCCGCGCCGGGGGACCGGAAGGAACTGACGGTCCCGGCGGGGCCGGACGCGTCCGAGGAACGCGACGCCCCCCGGCGGCGGGACGAGGAAGGACGCGGCCCCGCCGGCCCCGCCCCGGCGGCGGTGGGGGCCAACGAACTGGGGGTGGTGCCGGTGTTGATGTACCACCGGATCGTGGCGGGGGCCACGAGCGTCGACGACCGCACTCCGCGGGACTTCCGCGCGGAGCTGGAACGGCTGGCGCGGGAGGGGTACGTGCCGATCACCGCTCGGGAGTTCACCGACGGCAGGATCGACATACCCGCCGGAACACACCCGGTGGTGCTCACCTTCGACGACTCGGCCCCCAGCCAGTTCCGACTGGACGCGGACGGCCGGCCCGATCCCGACACCGCCGTCGGCATCCTCCTCGACGTGGCCCGGCGCCACCCCGGATTCCGTCCCGTGGCGACCTTCTTCGTCAACGAGGACCCCTTCGACGACCCCGGCGGACGCCGGACCCTCCGCTGGCTCCACGACCACGGGTTCGAGATCGGCAACCACACCCTGCGGCACACCCTCCTGAGCGAAGCCCACGAGGAGATGGTCCGGTGGGACATCGCCGCCTGCCGATGGGCGGTCCACAAGGTCCTGCCCGACGTGCCCGTGGTGTCGATGGCCCTGCCCTACGGCGCCATGCCCCGCCCCGGCCGGCTCGCCGCCGCCGGGGAGTACGCCGGGGTGGGCTACCGGCACCAGGGCGTCTACCTGGCGGGCGCCGGCCCCGCCCCCTCGCCCCACTCCACCGACTTCGAGCCCGGGGCGATCCCCCGCATCCGATCCCAGGCCCCGGCCGGACCGGGCGCCCCCTACGGTTCGACGGCCTGGCTGGACAGACTCCGCGACGGAGGGGCCGAGCGCTACACCTCCGACGGGGACCCGGAGCGGATCAGCTTCCCCCGCTCCCTGGAGCACCTCCTCGACCCCGCCCGCCGGGACGCCGCGCACCCCTACTGACCGAGGTGGCCCGACGCCGCCGGCGGCGCACGGCCTCAGGAGAGCGCCCGGGGAATGTCCTGCTCGGCCCAGACCACCTTGCCGTCGGGCGTCCGGCACGACCCCCACCGGCGGCTGAGCATGTTGACCAACTGCAGCCCCCGGCCGCCCTCGTCACTGAGCCGCGCGTGCTGGATCTGCGGCAGGTCGGGGCCGGTGTCGGACACCTCCAGTGTGAGCCGGTCGCCCCGCATCAGCCGCAGCTGTCCGGGGCCGCCGCCGTACCGCAGCGCGTTGCCGACCAGTTCGCTGACGATCAGCTCGGCGACGTCGGCCAGTTCCGCCAGGTCCCAGCGGCCGAGCCGTTCGGTGACCAGGGAGCGCGCGGCGGCCGCGGCGGTCCCGTCCGGCGGCAGGGACCACACGCACAGGTCGGTGCCCTCCGGCAGCTCCTCACCGGCGGCCACCAGCAGGACGGACTCGTCGATGCGGTCCGCGTCCCCCAACGGGATCCCCGCCGGCTCGTGGGAGGCCGACAGGCGCTCCACCATCGCCGGGGCGGCCTCGGCCAGCCGCCGCACCTGCGCCTCGATGTCACCGCCGCGCGTCTTGACCAGGCCGTCGGTGTACAGCACGAGTCGCTGCCCGGCCGCCACCGGCACGGTGACGGGGTCGTAGGGGATCACCCCGGCGCCCAGGGGCGCCCCGGCGGGCACCTCGACGCGGGAGACCTCGCCGGCGGTGTCCACCAGCAGGGGCGGCATGTGTCCGGCACCGGCCAGGGTGCAGCTCGCGGTGGCCGGGTCGTAGACGGCGCACAGACAGGTGGCGACCGGGTCGTCCTCCAGGTCGCGGGCGGCCAGGTCCAGCCGGGCCAGTACACGGTCGGGAGCGGTGTCCAGGGCCAGCAGCGTCCGGCTGACCGTGCGCAGCCGCCCCATGGTCGCGGCGGCGGCCACCCCGTGGCCCATGACGTCCCCCACCACGAGGGCCGTCCGGCCGCCGGGAAGGGCCACCACGTCGAACCAGTCGCCCCCCACCCCGCTCGGGTCGGGGCTGGGCGTGTAGTGGGTGAAGACGTCCAGTCCGGGCGTGTCGGGCGTGGCCCGGGGCAGCAGGCTGCGCTGGAGGGACAGGACGTGTTCGCGCTCGCGCCCGTAGAGGCGGGCGTTGTCGATGAAGACGGCCGCCTTGGAGGCGAGTTCCGTGGCCAACTCGACGTCGGAGCGGGTGAACGGGGGGCTCCCGGGGCCGCGGACGAAGTCGGCGACCCCGAGCAGGACGCCGCGGGCGACCAGCGGCACGGCCATGTAGCTGTGCACCCCCGCCCGGCGCATCGCCTCCGCCGCGCCGGCGGTCGGGGCCACCCGCGCGTAGTCGTCGCGCCTCATCCGGCCGAGGAGCACCGGTTCCCGGGCCCGCAGGCAGTGGACGGTGATCAGGGTCCGGGGATGGACGGAGAGTTCGCCGGGCTCGTCCGGCTCCAGGTTCTCCAGCTCGGGCACGGAGGAGACCGCGACGGCGCGGGTGACGGGCGCCCCGGTGCCCGCCCACCGGGCGCCTCCCTCGCCGCGCAGCACGGACTCCAGCAGGTCGACGGCCGCGCCGTCCGCCAGTCGGGGGACGGTGAAGTCGGCCAGCTCCTGCGCGGTCCTCTCCAGATCGAGCGTGGTGCCGATCACGGTGCTCGCCCGGTTGAGCCACGCCAGGCGGTCCCGGGAGAAGCGCGAGCGGCGCAGGAGCGCGGCCGCACGGCGCAGTCTCCCGGGGGGCCGGGGGTTCCACCGGTGCCTCTGCCGACCGTCGCCGCTGTCGTTCGTTGCCACGACTCTCCCCGTTCGTGCCCGACCACTGGTGACTCGTAGAGTCTTCCAGGCTTCGGACGGTGGCCTACCGGACGGGGGGACCGGTTGGGCCGAACGGAGCCGCCCGGGGCCCCGGTCCGCGCCGCTGGTCCGGCTCCGCCGGACGGGGGCGGAACGCGGGCCGCCGCCGGACGCGGCGGCCCGGCGGCGGTTCGGCGGCGGATTCGGGAGGGGACGGGGCGGTCAGCGCGTGGCGGCCGTCCGGGCTCCGGGGCCCGCGAGCGACCGCTCGATCTCCTCCAGGCTCCGGCCCCGGGTCTCGGGCACCTTGCGCACCACGAAGACGATGCAGGCCACGTTCATCAGCGCGTAGAGGAAGAACGTGCCGCTGCGTCCGATGCTGTTGATGGCGGTCAGCGCGGTGACCGCGATCAACAGGTCGAAGCCCCACACCGAGAGCGTCGCCAGGCTCGTCGCCGGGCCCCGCACGGCCAGGGGGAGGACCTCCGGACCGATGAGCCAGACCACCGCCTGCATCCCGATGCCGTTGAAGAGGATGTAGGCGAACAGGGAGAGGATCACGGTCCAGCGCTGGAGGGCCGAGCCGTCACCGCCGAGGAAGGCGGCGGCGAGGACGGCCATCGCCAACCCGGAGCCGGGCAGGAACCACAGCATCGTGCGGCGCCGGCCCGCCTTGTCGACCAGGATCGCCCCCGCGACACCGGCGACGACCAGCATCACCCCGATGCCGATGCCGGTCAGCAGCGCCACCGAGTCGCCGAAGCCCGCGTCCGCCAGGACGGTCGGGGCGTAGTAGACGATCGCGTTGATGCCCGTCAGTTGGGAGAACGCCGCGATGCCGATCGCGACGACCAGCGCCGGGCGCACCCACGGCCGGCGCAGTTCCCGCCAGCCGCCGCGGCCCTCGCCGCGGCTGACCGCCGCGATGTCCTCGATTTCGGCGTCGACGTCCTCGCCGGGCCTCCGCAGCCGCTCCAGGACGGAGCGCGCCCTCTCCCGGTGCCCGTGCTCGACCAGCCAGCGGGGGCTCTCGGGCAGCATCGCCATGCCGAAGACCAGGACGACGGCCGGGATGACGGCCAGCCCGAACATCGTCCGCCAGCCGCCGCTGCCCGCCAGGGCCCACCCGCACAGGTACGAGACGAGCTGACCGATCGCGACCATGAGCTGGAACAGGACCATCAACCGCCCCCGGATCTCCGGGGGCGCCATCTCGGCGATGTAGACGGGCACCATGTTCGACGCACCGCCCACGGCCAGCCCCAGCACGAAGCGTGCGAGGATCAGGGTGAGCGTGTCGGGCGCCGCGGCGGCGGCCACGGCACCGACCCCGAAGACCACGGCGACGGCCATCACCACCTTGCGGCGGCCGTACCGCTGCGACAGCCTCCCCGCGAGCAGGGCGCCGACCATGGCGCCCACGAGGATGACGCTGACCACGATCTCCTGCTCCCGGGAGGAGAGCTGGAAGTCCTCCCGCAGGTACAGCAGGGCGCCGGAGATGATGCCGGTGTCGTACCCGAACAACAGCCCGCCGAGCGCGGAGACGGTCGCGACGGCGTAGACCAGCAGGGGGCGTCGTCCCCCGCCGGCCGGCGGGCCCGCGCCTCCTCCGGGGTCGCCCGCGGTCGCGGCTCCCGCGCCCCGGGCCCGCGCGTCGGTCGTCGCCTCAGGCATCGCCCATGACCAGACCCTCGATGGTGTGCTTCTGCGTGATGGGGGTCAACTCCTCCACCACGGGGCAGGCCAGGTGGTCCCGCACGCGCTGGGGCAGCGACTCCCAGTAGGCCCGGGTGACGGCCATGTCGTGCCGTTCGTCGTTGTTCGCCTCCGGGCCGTCGACGCCGAGCACCAGGACCGGCCGGGACTTGGCCGACAGGTTCGCCGTTCCCCGGTGGATCGTCAGGGCCGAGCGGGCCGAGATGTCGCCGCGCCGGGGGTACTTGCGCACCGCCAGCTCCTCGTAGCGCGGGTAGGCCGACTTCGGCGGGAACATGCCGTGCTCGAAGGAGGGGTCGTCGTCCCACTGCGTGCCGGGGGCGATCTCGAACGGGCCCATGTCCTCCTCGGTGTCGACCGTGGTGACGTTGAAGGCGAGGGAGGTCAGACGCCGTTCGGAGCGGGTCTCCTCGGGCATCGGGAAGTCCCGGTGCCAGGGCTGGTTGACGGCGCCCTCCAGCGGCACGTCGAAGCCGAGTTCGACGATCCGGTAGTCGGGGCCCAGGACCGCCGCGCACACCGAGCGCACCCAGGGGTGGTCGACCAGGCCGACGAAGTCGCGGATCTGCTCGGGGTGGATCTCCACGTAGTAGCGGTGGGGACCGCGGCCGACCGCGCCCCCGGGGCGGCTGAGGGCCTCCTCGAAGGCGGCGGCGACGTCCTCGCCGAGCCGGTCGGCCCATTCGGGCGCGAAGGCGCCCCTGCGTGCGGTGATGCCGTCCCGGTAGAGGGCCTCGACGTCCGCGGACACGTCCGTGTCAAGGTCGCCGACCGGCTGTGTGTGGTCTGTCCCTGCCGTCATCTCTGCCTCCTCGCGGTGTCGGGATGCACGACATGTTCCGATGTTGCATGCAACGTTGCAAAGAGCGGTGGGGGGTGATCCATGCCACATTCGGGCCGTCTCTCCGCGGGGCTTCGCGGGCATGGGACCATGACCGCGTGAGAACCAGCCTCAAGGATGTCGCCGCCCGCGCGGGAGTGTCCGTGCGCACCGTGTCGAACGTCGTCAACGGCTCGGCCTCCGTGTCCGAGAGGACCCGCGAGCGCGTCCAGCGGGCCCTGGACGAGTTGGGCTACCGCCCCAACCTGGCGGCCCGCAGCCTGCGGGCCGGACGCACGGGCCTGGTCGGGCTGGTGATCCCCGAGCTCCACTCGCCCTACTTCGGGGAGTTGGCGGGGCTGGTGGTGGAGGCCGCGCAGCGCCGTTCGTGGACGGTCATCATCGACCAGACGCACGGGCGCGCCGACGAGGAGCGCCGCCTGCTGGAGGGCACCCACGCCCCGATCGTCGACGGCCTGATCATCAGCCCCTGGGCCCTGGGCGCCGAGGAGTTGGCCGAGCGGGCGGGCGCCACTCCGATGGTGTTGCTCGGGGAGCGGGACCCGGGACGGTTGGCGGACCACGTGGCCGTCGACAACGTCCTGGCGGCCGACGAGGCGACCCGTCACCTGCTGGACGCGGGGCGGCGTCGGATCGCGGCGGTCGGGCCGCAGCCGGGGCTGCGCAACGGAACCGCCGAACAGCGCCTGGCCGGCTACCGCCGCGCGTTGCGGAGGGCCGGTGTGACCCCCGATCCCGCCCTGGAGGTCCCCGTGCCCACGCTGCACCGCGCCGCCGGCGCCCGGGCGATGGCGCGGTTGCTCGACGGCGGCGGGCCGGTGCCCGACGCGGTCTTCGCCTTCAGCGACGAACTCGCCCTCGGGGTCCTGCTCGTGGCGCGGGAGCGGGGCATAGGGGTTCCCGAGGACCTCGCCGTGGTCGGCTTCGACGACATCGAGGACGGCCGCTACGCCAACCCGTCGCTGACCACCGTCAGTCCGGACAAGGCGCAGATCGCCGAACGCGCTCTGCAGTGCCTGGCCGACCGCGTCTACAGTCCCGGTGCCGCGGTGCCGCCGCAGCGCATCACCGTTCCGCACCGTCTGGTGGCCCGGGAGAGCACCGGCCACGCGCGGTCCCCCGAGGGGACGGGCTCCGCGGACCGGGTGGGCGGGGCGCGCTCCGGAGGCGTGTGACCGGTGTGGGGCCACCGGTCCCGGCTCCTTGACGGACCGTCGACGCGCCGGCTTGATGTTCCGTGATGGGAGCGCTCCCACCCGATCGGAAGGAAGTATCGGATGCCCCAGCACGACAAACGCGCCCTACGGGCGGTGCTGACCGCCCTGCTGTTGTTCCTCGGTCTGGTCGGCGCGGGCCCGGCCGTCGCGACCGCCGCCCCGGCGGCCCCGGCCGCCGATCCGGTGCGGATCATGCCGCTGGGCGACTCCATCACCGGCTCGCCGGGATGCTGGCGGGCGTTGCTGTGGAACCGGCTCCAGGACGCCGGATACAGGAACATCGACTTCGTCGGAACGCTCGGCCCCCAGGGGTGCGGACAGTCGCACGACGGCGACAACGAGGGCCACGGCGGTGCGCTGGTGACCAACGTGGCCCGCCAGAACCAGTTGCCCGCCTGGCTCTCCGCCACCCGGCCGGACATCGTTGTCATGCACTTCGGCACCAACGACGTCTGGAGCAACCGCTCCCCGGACGACATCCTCGCCGCCTACGGCACCCTGGTGGACCAGATGCGGGCGAGCAACCCGAACACCAAGGTGCTCGTCGCGCAGATCATCCCGATGAACCCCGACACCTGCGGCGAGTGCGCCCGGCGCGTCGTGGCCCTCAACGAGCGGATCCCGGACTGGGCCCGGTCGAAGAGCACCCCTGCCTCGCCGGTGATCGCGGTCGACCAGTGGACCGGTTTCAGCACCGCGAGCGACACCTACGACGGGGTCCATCCCGACGCCTCCGGCGACGAGAAGATCGCCGCCCGCTGGCACCCCGCCCTGGCCGACCTGTTGGACCGGGAGGAGCCCGACGAGCCGGGGGAGCCGGAGGAGGGCGAGGTCGCCTGCGAGGCCTCGTTCCGGGCGACCTCCGCCTGGCAGGGCGGCTACCAGGGCGAGGTGACGGTCGAGAACACCGGAGGCGCGCCGCTGGCGGGCTGGACGGTCCGGATCTCCCCGGACGGCGGCGGACGGATCGTCCAGGTCTGGAACGGCACCCTCGAGGCGGGCGCGGACGGCACCGCCACGGTGCGCAACGCCGCCTGGAACGGAACCGTCCCGGTCGGCGGGAGCGCCTCCTTCGGGTTCGTCGCCTCCGGTGGGACCGCGTCGGCGACCGTCGACTGCGCCGCCGCCACGGGCTGACCGTCCGTTCCGCGTTCCACCGCGGCGCCTGGTGGGATTCGGCCACTGAAACCGGCCCGTTGGGGCTACCATCCTCGACTGGCGCCTCCCGTTGCAAGCGCATCTGCACTTACAAATGTAATTGCAGCGGTGTCGGTGTCGATTCCCGAAGTGATGGAACGTCATGGACCGCGTCCCGCCCGAGAGGTGGGACGGGACGCGTCCGGTGAGGGGCGACAATGCGACAGATCGTCAACGGTGTGCGGGCCACGGAGATCGAGGGCGCGGTGTGGCGGAAGAGTCGCCGCAGCAACCCCAACGGCAACTGCGTCGAGCTGGCGCCGCTGCCGGACGGCGGGGTGGCCGTGCGCAACTCCCGCCACCCGGAGGGGCCCGCCCTCGTCTACACCCGCGACGAGATGGTCGCCTTCCTGGAGGGCGCCAAGGACGGCGACTTCGACGACATGGTCGGCTGACGGCCCGAAGGGCCGCCGGGCCGCGCGGACGACCGCGCGGCCCGGCGGGGCGTCGGGGCCGTCGACGGGGAGGCGCGCGGGGGCGCATCCGGGTGGGGGCGCGGAGCGGTCGCTGTACGACGCGGTGCCCGCGGTGGCACACTGGGTGCCTGTCCCTTCACCCAGGAGAACAAGCATGGCCGCCGAATCGAGCCGCCCCTTGTCGATAAGACGCTATATCGAGCATCCCAAGGGGAGTCCGACGGTCCTGCGCCTGGTGATCGGTTCCCAACTGCGGAGACTGCGCAAGGAACGCGGCATCGACCTGGAGGAGGCGGCCAAGGCGATCCGCGGCTCCAGCGCGAAGATCAGCCGCCTCGAACGGGGACAGGGCGCCTGCAAGGAACGTGACGTGGCGGACCTGCTCACGCTCTACGGAGTGCTGGACGAGGAGGAGCGGGCGGACTTCCTCGCCCTGACCCGTCAGACCGCCACCCGCGGATGGTGGCACCGGTACAGCGACGTCCTTCCGGGATGGTTCGACCGGCACATCGGCCTGGAGGAGGCCGCCGCCGTCATCCGCGTCTACGAGGTGCAGTTCGTCCCCGGCCTGCTCCAGACGGAGGACTACGCCCGTGCCGTGATCCTCCTGGGCCATCCCCGCGCCTCGGTCCACGAGAACGACCGCCGCGTGCGACTGCGCATGGACCGGCAGGAACTGCTCACCCGACCGGACGCGCCCCGGCTGTGGGCCGTGCTGGACGAGGCGGCGCTGCGCCGTCCGCTGGGCGACACCGAGGTGATGCGCGGTCAGCTCCGCCACCTGATCGACATGGCGCGGCGCCCCAACGTCACGCTCCAGGTGGCGCCGTTCAGCGTCGGCGGACTGGCCGCGGCGGGCGGCCCGGTGACGATACTGCGCTTCCCGGAACCGGACCTGCCCGACGTGGTCTACCTGGAACAGCTGACCAGCGCCCTCTACCTGGACAAAGAGGAAGACGTCGACCACTACCTGTCCATCATGGACCGGCTGTGCGCGGTCGCCGAGACCCCCGTGAGCAGCGTGGCCTTCCTGGAGAGGCTCCTGGACGAACTCGGCTGACGCCGGTTCCGCACGGCACCGCCGTGCGGAACCGGCACCCGCGCCCGGTGGGGCGCGGGTGCCGCGCGGGCGTCCGGCCGGGAGCGCGGCGCTCAGGGCCTCCGGGCGACGCCCCCGTACTCCTTCCACTCCCAGGAGCGCTGCCGGGGGCCGACATCGGAGTCGGGCCGCCAGGTGGAGACCTCCACCAGCCCCGGCTCCAGGATCTCCAGTCCCTCGAAGTAGGCGTCGACCTCACGGGGCTCCCTGACCCTGCCCCAGTTGCCTCCCGTGTTGATGTCCATGAACTCGGTCACGGCGCGCCGCGTCTCGGCGTCCTCGCTGACCAGTTGGCAGATCACCAGGAAGCTGCCGGGCGCCAGCCGGTCGGCGACCCGGCGTATCAGCCCGGCCGGGTCCTTGGAGTCGGGGATGCAGTGCAGAACCGAGTTGAACAGGGCGACGACGGGGCTGTCGAAGTCGATCAGCCGGACGGTGTCGGGGTGGCCGAAGATGCCCTCGGTGTCGCACATGTCCGCCTGGATGACGGTGGTGTTCTCGTTCTCCTCCAGCAGGGCGCGGCCGTGGGCCAGGACGATGGGGTCGTTGTCCACGTAGACCACGCGGCTGGTCTTGTCCACCTGCTGTGCGATCTGGTGGACGTTGTCCTGGGTGGGCAGTCCGGAGCCGTGGTCGATGAACTGCCGCATGCCGTAGTCACGGGCGAGGACGCGCACCACGCGTTGGAGGAAACGGCGGTTGTTCAGGGCCAGTTCCTGGGTGCTGGGCACCACTTTCAGGAGTTCTTCGGCCGCCTCGCGGTCGACGGCGTAGTTGTTCTTGCCTCCCAGGTAGTAGTCGTACATCCGCGCCGCTGTGGGGACGTTGACGTCGACGACGTCGGACAGCGGATTCCTGGCCTGATTCATTCGGGCCTTCACAACCTTCCGGCATGGCTTGCGTGTTGGGGGAACGAAGCGGCAAACGCCGAGTGAGCCCATGCTGCCGGCCCCTCGGGTTCTCCGCCGCCCGAACGAGCGCTTCCGGGCCGCTCCGCGCAGGGCGACGGCACGCCCCGGTGGTCCGTCGCGAGCCACCGGAGGCGCGGGGCGCCCTCGGAAGGTGTCTTCCGCCGGCTCGGCCTCTCAGGTGGAGTCGCGGACCACCAGCGAGGTCGGCAGGACGACGTGGTGTCGCGCGCTTCCGGGCTTCTCGATCTCCTCCAACAGGAGTTCGGTGATCATCCGACCGATCTCCTCGACGGGTTGCCGCACGCTCGTCAGGGGCGGATCGGTGTGCCGGGCGACGATCGAGTCGTCGAAGCCGACCACCGCCACGTCGTCCGGGACCCGCCGCCCGTGCCGGCGCAGCTCGGCCAGCGCGCCCGCCGCCATCACGTCCGACGCGGCGAAGACCGCGTCCAGGTCGGGGCGCCGCTCCAGCAGGGCGCGCATCGCCGAGCGCCCGCCCTCCTCGGTGAAGTCGGCGGGCGCCACCAGGTCCTCGTCCACCGTCCGTCCGGCCGCGCGCAACGCCTCCCGCCAGCCGCGCAGTCGGCTGCCGCCGACGTCCATGTCCAGGGGGCCGGTGATGGTCGCGATCCCCCTCCGGTCGCGCTCCAGCAGGTGGCGCACGGCGGCGGAGGCACCGCCGACGTTGTCGGAGTGCACGTGGTTGAGCGGCTCGTCGGCCGAGCGACGCCCGGCCAGCACGGTCGGCAGGTCCAACTCCTCCAGCAGCCCGGGCAGGGGGTCGTCGCGGTGCACCGAGACCAGCAGGACGCCGTCCACCCGGCGGGCGGTGAGGAAGCGGGTGAGCTGGTCCATCTCCCGTTGGTCGCGCACCAGGGTGAGCAGCAATTGGATCTGGGTGCCCGCGAGTCCGGTGCTCACCCCGCGGATCACGGCGGAGAAGTACGGTTCCGAGCCCAGTCGGCTCTCCGACTCCGGTATCACCAGGGCGATGGAGTCGGTCCTGCTGGTGACCAGGCTGCGCGCCACCGAGTTGGGGACGTAGCCGAGCTCGGTGATCGCGGCCTGCACCGCCGCCCTCGCCTCGTCGCTCACCAGGGGGGAGCCGTTGAGGACCCGGGAGACGGTGGTGCGTCCCACGCCGGCCCGGGCCGCCACGGTCTTGATCGTCGGCCGCCGAGTGGCCCCCAAGGGTGTCCCGCCTTCCTCTGCTCCCTCACGCCGCGTACGGCGCTCACCAGCGCATTGTGCCAGACGAGCACGTACCGCCCCGTCGGCGGCCGAGGCGTCCGGACGGGTTCGGGGAGTGGAATCCGTCCTCCTCCTTGACATCGGGCGCCTTGGACGGGGAGTCTGCCACAACCCGGTGGGAACGTTCCCACCTCGGAATGGGAACGTTCCCACCCTGTTCGGGTCCCGGAACGATCCGATCCCCCACTTTTCGGTACCGCGGTGGTGGACCACCGCCCGCAGGGAGGTCTCCATGGGCAGAGCCCGCAAGCTGTTCGGTAGGAAGGCGGTGGCCGCCGCCTCGGCCGCCGCGCTCGCACTCGTCGCGGGTTGCTCGGGAGGCGACGGCGGAAGCAACGGGAAGTCGAAGGACGGCAAGACCGTCGTCACCATGGGCCTGTTCGGCGTGATGGGGATCAAGGAGACCGGCCTCATCGAGCGGTACATGGAGGAGAACCCGGACGTCCGCGTCGAGGTCGAGGTCGCCGGCGACGAGCAGACGTACTACACGGCCCTGCAGACCCGGCTGGCGGCCGGCAGCGGCCTCAAGGACATCCAGGGCATCGAGGTCGCCCGCGCCAAGGAGCTCGTCGACACCCGGGCGGACCGGTTCGCGGACCTCTCCGACGCGGGCGACACCGGCCACTTCCTGCCGTGGAAGCTGAGCCAGGTCACCACCGGCGACGGCAAGATCATCGGGCTCGGCACCGACATCGGCCCGATGGCGGTCTGCTACCGCAAGGACATGTTCGAGAAGGCGGGCCTGCCCACGGACCGCGAGGAGGTCGCCAAGCTCTGGGAGGGCGACTGGTCCCAGTACGTCGAGGTGGGCAAGGAGTTCAAGTCC
This sequence comes from Streptomyces taklimakanensis, assembly GCF_009709575.1. Taxonomy (NCBI): domain Bacteria; kingdom Bacillati; phylum Actinomycetota; class Actinomycetes; order Kitasatosporales; family Streptomycetaceae; genus Streptomyces; species Streptomyces taklimakanensis. The sequence continues at coordinate 496,404 of NZ_WIXO01000001.1, read as the reverse complement.
GGCTTCGGGGACGACGGCGTCGCCTACATGGACGCCGCCAGCGGCCTGTTCAACGCCATGATCTACGGCCACTCCCAGCAGTTCTACGACAAGGACGGGGAGCTGATCCACCAGGACAACCCGGTCGTCAAGGACGCCTGGAACCTGGCCGTGGAGGCCGCCCAGGACGGGCTGACCGCCAAGCTCCGCCAGTTCCAGCCCGGCTGGGACCCCGGACTGGCCAACAGCAGTTTCGCCACCGCCGTCTGCCCGGCCTGGATGCTCGCCCACATCAGCGAGAAGGCCGGCCCGGCCAACAAGGGCAAGTGGGACGTCGCCAAGGCCCCCAAGGGCGCCAACTGGGGCGGCTCCTTCCTCGGGGTCATGGAGAACAGCCCCGTCAAGGAGGAGGCCAAGAAGCTGGTCGCCTGGCTGACCGCCCCCGAACAGCAGGAACACATCTTCAAGGAGATCGGCAACTTCCCCTCCTCCGAGGAGGCGTTGGAGTCCGACACGGTGACCGGGGCGACGTCCGAGTACTTCGGTGACGCCCCGATCGGGGAGATCTTCGGGGCCGCCGCCAAGGAGATCCCCGACGAGCAGGTGCTCGGCCCCAAGGACGGCACCATCAAGGACACCTTCTCCCAGGGGCTCCAGTTGGTGGAGCAGGGCAAGAGCCCCGAGGAGGCGTGGAACACCACGGACGAGCGCATCAGGAAGGCCGTCGACTGACCCCGGTCGGCCCGCCCGACACCGTCCGGTCCTCTCCCGAACCCGCCCTGCCCCCGAGGTCCCCGGCGGCCGTCGCCTCCCCGTGAGGCCGCCGGGGACCTCCCCGCGCGCACCCCGGAACCCGACGGACCGGAAACCCGAAGCCCCAGGAAGAACCCCAGGAAGGACAGCCCTCCGTGGCCACCTCCACTCCGGCATCCGGCACCGGTGGGCCGCACAGCGGCGCACCGGCCGGCGTCTCCGAAGAAGACTCCGCCGGCCCGCCCCCGTCGGATCGGCGGGGACCGTCCCGCTCCCGACCGGCGTGGAGCACCCTGCTCCACCGCTTCGACATCAAGACCGCGCCCTACGCGTTCGTCGCCCCGTTCTTCGTCGTCTTCGCCGCCTTCAGCTTCTACCCGCTGCTGTACACCTCCTGGATCTCCCTCCACGACGTGGAGCTGGCGACCATGGACGTCATGGAGTGGAAGGGCTTCGGCAACTACACGGAGCTCTGGCAGGACGAACAGTTCTGGAACGCCCTGCTGAACACCTTCACCATCGGGGTGATCTCCACCGTCCCGCAGTTGCTGATGGCCCTCGGTCTGGCGCACCTGCTCAACTACAAGCTGCGCGGCTCGGCGTTCTTCCGCGTCGCCGCCCTGACGCCCTACGCGACCTCCGTCGGTGCCGCCGCCCTGGTCTTCACCATGCTCTTCGAGCGCGACTTCGGCATGATCAACTGGGCGCTCGGCCACATCGGGATCGACAACGTCGACTGGGAGGGCGAGAAGTGGCCCGCCCAACTGGCGATCTCCTCCATCGTGATCTGGCGGTGGACCGGCTACAACGCCCTGCTGTACCTGGCCGCCATGCAGGCCATCCCCAGGGAACGCTACGAGGCCGCCGCCATCGACGGCGCCTCGCGCTGGCAGCAGTTCACCAAGGTCACCATCCCCGGAATCCGCTCCACGATCGTCTTCACCATCGTGCTGTCCACCATCGGGGCCACCCAACTCTTCGGCGAACCGCTGATCTTCGGCCAGGGCCCCAACGGCATCAGCGGCGGAGTGGACAACCAGTACCAGACCCTCGGCCTGCTCCTGTACGAGCAGGGCTGGAGGAACTACGAGATGGGCCGGGCCGCCACGGTCGCCTGGGCGATGTTCCTGCTGCTCGTCCTGATCTTCGTCCTGCAGCGCCTCGTCAGGCGCCTGTCGACCCGCACGTCCTGACCGGGAGCGGCCAACCCATGACCACCGACACCGTTCCGCCCTCGGCGGACGCCCTCGAACCGGCGACCGGGGCCACCCCGCCCCGCGACCGCGGGCTCCGCCTCACCCTGCGTCCGAGCGCGGGCCGCCAACACCACGCGGGGCCGGTCGCCTACGCGCTGCTCATCGGGGCCTCGCTGCTCTCCCTCTTCCCGCTGTACTGGACGATGGTGGCGGCCTCGACCGACAACACCCGCGTCTCCCAGACGCCGCCGCCGTTCCTGCCGGGCCCGAACCTCTTCGAGAACCTGGGGAGCGCCTGGCAGGACGCGGCGATGGGCAAGGCGCTGACCAACAGCTTCATCGTCGCCGGGACGATCGCCCTGGCCACCGTGCTCTTCGCCACCCTGGCGGGCTTCGCCTTCGCCAAGCTGCGCTTCCGCGGCCGCAACATCCTGCTGATGCTGGTCATCGGCACGATGATGATCCCGCCGCAGCTCAGCGTCGTGCCGCTGTTCATGATGATGACCGAGCTGGGCTGGGGCCAGAAGCTGCCCGCGGTCATCTTCCCCACCCTGGTGAGCGCCGTCGGCGTGTTCTTCATGCGGCAGTACCTGCTGGAGGCCCTGCCGGACGAGCTCATCGAGGCGGGCCGCGTGGACGGCGCGCACAGTCTGCGGATCTTCTGGAGCATCGTCCTGCCGGTCGCGCGGCCGGCGATGGCGGTGCTGTTCATGATCACGTTCGTGCACGCCTGGAACGACTTCTTCTGGCCGTACATCGTCCTCGACATGACCAACCCCACGATCCCGGTCGCCCTCACCCAGCTCAGCGCGGGCTACATCCGCGACCAGTCGATCATCATGGCCGGCGCGCTGCTGGGCACCCTCCCGCTGCTGGTGATGTTCGTCGTCTTCGGCAAGCAGATCGTCGGCGGCATCATGCAGGGCGCGGTCAAGGGCTGACCGACGGCCCACGCGGCACCGGGCCCACCCCGCCCGACCCACCTCCACACCACCACACCCGACCGGAAGGACCTCCGTGGCCACCGCATCCCGTACCGCCGAACCCGCCCCGGCGACCTCGACCGCCCGGGCTTTCCCGCCCGGCTTCCTGTGGGGCACGGCGACCGCCGCCTACCAGATCGAGGGAGCCGCCACCGAGGACGGCCGCACCCCCTCCATCTGGGACACCTACTCCCACACCCCCGGAAGGACCCGCAACGGGGACACCGGCGACATCGCCTGCGACCACTACCACCGCTGGCGCGAAGACGTGGCGATCATGTCCGACCTGGGCGTGGGCGCCTACCGCTTCTCCGTCTCCTGGCCGCGTGTGCAGCCCACCGGCAGCGGGCCGGCCTCGCGCAAGGGCCTGGACTTCTACAGCCGGCTGGTCGACGAACTGCTCGACAAGGGCATCAAGCCCGTCCTCACCCTCTACCACTGGGACCTCCCCCAGGAGCTGGAGGACGCCGGGGGCTGGCCCGAGCGCGCCACCGCGCAGCGGTTCGCCGAGTACGCGGGCATCGTCGCCGACGCCCTCGGCGACCGCGTGCCGACGTGGACGACGCTCAACGAGCCGTGGTGCTCGGCCTTCCTCGGCTACGGATCCGGCGTCCACGCCCCCGGCCGCACCGACCAGGTCGACGCCCTGCGCGCCGCCCACCACCTCAACCTCGCCCACGGCCTGGGCGTCCAGGCGCTGCGCGCCGCACTGCCCTCCGAGGCACAGGTGTCGGTCACCCTCAACCTCCACCACGTGCGGTCCCTGACCGACGGCGAGGCGGACCGGGACGCGGCCCGCCGCATCGACGGCGTCGCCAACCGGGTCTTCACCGGCCCCATGCTGCGCGGCGAGTACCCCGAGGACGTCCTGCGGGACACCGCCCACCTGACGGACTGGTCGTTCGTGCGCGACGGCGACACGGCGGAGATCCACCAGCCGCTGGACTTCCTCGGCGTCAACTACTACAGCCCCACGCTCGTCTCCTCCGCCGCCTCCGGCCCCGCCTCCCACAACGCCGACGGACACGGCGTCAGCGAGCACAGCCCCTGGCCGGGCGGCGACGACGTCGCCTTCCACCGCTCGCCGGGCACCACCACGGCGATGGGCTGGACGGTGGACCCCGACGGAATGTACGAGTTGCTGACCCGGGTCGGGGACGACTTCCCCGGACTGCCGGTGATCATCACCGAGAACGGCGCGGCCTTCGACGACTACGTCGACCCCGAGGGCCGCGTCACGGACCCCGACCGGATCTCCTACCTGCACGGCCACCTGGCGGCGGTGCACCGTGCCATCGCCGACGGGGTGGACGTGCGCGGCTACTTCCTGTGGTCCCTGCTGGACAACTTCGAGTGGGGATACGGTTACAGCAAGCGGTTCGGCGCCGTCTACGTCGACTACGCCACCGGCCGGCGCATCCCCAAGGAGAGCTCCCGCTGGTACGCCCGCGTCGTCCGCGACGGGGTCCTGCCGCCCACCCCGGAGGCCTGACGGAGTCCGGTGTGGACGCCGGGCCCGGCCGACCGTTCGCGGCCGGCCGGGCCCGTACGCCGTCAGGAGGAGCGCCGCCCGTCGCGCCCGCGACGTTCGCGCCCGTCGCGCCCGTCGCGCCCGCGACGTTCGCGCCACTCGCGCACGACGTCCTCGACGTCGAAGGGCCTCAGGTTCAGCGGCGGGCCGGGCGGCGGCATCCGCAGCGCCGCGCGGATCCTCTCGTTGACCCCCGCCACGATCCGCCGGGCCTCGGCCTCCGAGGGCGCCGCGAGCGCGGCGGCCGACGCGTCCTCGGCCTCCTTGCGCAGGGCGAGGGCGGGCGGCAGGTACGCCGCCCCCTCGTGGCTCATCTTCTTCCGGATCCACCACAGGTCGTCGTACGGCGCGTCCAGATCGGGCAGGGGCCTGCCCATGCCCGGCAGGTCGTCGAACTCGCCGCGCTCGGCGGCCTCGCGGATCTGCCGGTCGGCCCAGGTCTCGAAGTCGACGCCGGGCGGCTTGCGCTCGGTCACGGTGGCTCCTCCCGTCCCGCGGCTGTGTCCGTGCACCCGTGCCGACCAGCCTACGGGCGACGGCGGGCCGAGGAGCGGCCGAGGAGCGGCCGGGGAAGGAGGTCAGCGAACGAAGGAGAGCACCGTCTCCACGGTGTCCGCCTCGGCGGCCGTCTTGTCCCCGCGGTACCGCAGCACCCGAGCGAACCGCAGCGTCACCCCCTCCGGGTAGCGGGGCGAACGCTGCACCCCGTCGAAGGCGACCTCCACCACCAGCTCCGGCCGCACCGTCACCGTGACCCCGTCGTCGCCGTCGGCCAGCTCCGACAGCCGCTCGGTCTGCCAGGCCAACAGGGCGTCCGTCAGCCCCTTGAAGGTCTTGCCGAGCATCGCGAAGGAGCCGTCCGCCCGCCGCGCGCCCAGATGGAGGTTCGACAGCCTCCCCGCGCGCCGCCCGTGTCCCCACTCGGCGGCCAGCACCACCAGGTCGAGGGTGTGCACCGGTTTCACCTTCACCCAGGACGCGCCGCGCCGCCCCGCGCGGTAGGAGGAGTCCAGCGCCTTGAGCACCACGCCCTCGTGCCCGCGGGACAACACCTCGTCGGCGAACTCCCGCGCCCGTGCCCTGGCCCCCTCGTCCCCCGGGTCGGCCACGACCGTCCGACGCACGCGCATCGGCTCGGGCACCACCCGGGCCAGCTCCGCGTACCGCTCGGCGACGGACGACGTCAGCAGGTCGCGGCCGTCGACGGAGAGCAGGTCGAAGAAGACCGGCGAGAGCGGCAGCTCCCGGCGGGCCCGGTCCACGTCCACCCGCGAACCCACCCGGCCCGCGACCTCCTGGAAGGGGCGCGGCCGCCCGTCCGCCCCCGGCGCGACGACCTCGCCGTCGAGCACCGCCCGCGTGGTGCCGAGAGCGTGGGCGGCCTCCACCACCTCGGGGACCCGGTCGGTGATCTCCTCCAGCGTGCGGGTGAAGACCCGCACCCGTGAGCCGTCGACGTGCACCTGCACCCGGATGCCGTCGAGCTTCTCCTCCACCGCGCAGGGCCCGAGCCCGTCCACCGCCTCGTCCACGTCCCTCGCGGTGCGGGCCAGCATCGGCAGGACCGGACGCCCCACGTCCAGCCGGAACTCCTCCAGCGCGCCGGGGCCGCGCGCCAACAGCGCCTCGGCGACCGCGCCGAGCGAGCCGCCCACCATCACCGCCCGCCGCACCTCGGCGGGAGCCGCGCCCACCGCGGCCGCCAGGCCCTCGACGGCGAACGCGTCCAGCGCGCCCTGACGCAGCTCGCCGGCGATCAGCCGCACCAGGAAGTCCTGCTCGTCGGCGGTGGCGGCGCCCAGCAGGGCGTGCAGCCGCCGCACCCGCTCGGCCTGCGCGCCCCGGCCCGCCACGGCCGCGATCCCGTCCAACGCCAGGTGCACGTCCCGCACCGACAGCGAGGGCTCCGCGGCGGGGGCGACCGGCCGGGACAGGGCCTTCCAGCCGATGCCGGTCCTGCGCTGCGGAAGCCTGCCCGCCAGATGGGCGACGACGATCGGGGCGTCGTCGGGGTCGGCCGCGCGGAACAGCTCGGCCAGCAGGGCGACCTTCTCGGTGCGCGAGGAGGTGGCGGCGATCCGGCGGGAGGCGCGGGCGACGTCGGCCAGCAGCATGGATCCATCCTCCTTCGGGGGCGGCCCGCGCGCGACGCGGCGGCGCGGGGAGCCGGGGAGGGGACGCGTCGGGAGCCAGGAGTCCCCGGCCCCGGACGGTCTACCCCGTGTCGCCCGACGCATCCGGGCGTCATCGACCGGACGGGTACCGTCTGCCGGTCCGCCCGGCCCCGCCGGGCACCGGGACGACCGGCCCGTCCCATCGGCCGTCCACACCTGCCGGCCGACGGGACGGGCCGGTTACGGCTCGTTCGCCCCGGAGGAGCGGTCCGATCGGGAGGAGTCGGCGGCGCGGGCCGAGCGGTCCGCGAGGGCCTCCAGGAGACGTACGGCCTCCTCGGCCCGCTCGTGGGGGACGAAGAGGTGGTCGTGGTGGTATCCGGCCACCACGTTGCAGCTCAGCCCCGCCGACGCGAGTTCGGCGGCCACGGCGGCGGTCAGGCCCACGGCGTCCAGCGCGGAGTGGACCCGCAGGGTGATCCGGCCCGCCGCGTAGTCGTGGTCGAGTCCGGCCCGGTCGGCCTCCTCCTCGGGCACCACCAGGGTGAGGCCCTCCGCCTCGGCGACGGTGACCACGGGGGAGAGTCCGGGCGGGACGCGGTCGCCGGAGACGGTGACGAAGGCGTACCGGACCGGATCGAGTTCCGGACGCAGGTCCGCCAACAGCCTTCGAAGATCGGTTTCTCCCGCCACACCGGCATCCTAGGCGCGGCCCGCCGCACCGGCAGCGCCGGGCACGGTACGGCGGGCCGGGGCGGCACCGGACCGGATCAGAGGGCTCCGCGGCGCCAGGGGCCGGTGATGGCGAAGGTGATGCCGGGCGTCTGGACGTTCACGAACAGCCAGTTGCCGTTCTTCGGCTCGAAGACGGATCCGGCCCACTCCGAGCCGGTGTGGTCGGCGGCCGGCACGTCCTTGCCCGCGGTGCCCCCGCGCAGGTCCACGTTGTTGGAGGCGAACCGGAAGATCTCGCCTTCCGGGGTCAGCCCGTGGACGTACTCGGTGCCGCCGCCGTCCTCGCACAGCACCAGACCGCCGCGCGGGCTGACGCACATGTTGTCCGGCGCGTTGAGGACCTCGGAGCCGGGGGAGGCGAAGAGCACCCGGAACTCGTCGGTGGCCGGGTCGAGTTCGAAGACCTGCCCCTGGCGGGCGGGACCGCCGTCGGTGGTGATCACGTAGATCCGGTCGTTGCCGTACCAGGCGCCCTCCAGGCGGCTGAAGACGGCGGCGCCGTTGGCCTGGGCCTGTCGGCGCACCGTGTCGCCGTCCGGGTCGACGTCCCCGACCGGCACCCAGGAGACGGTGCCGTAGGACACCGCGCCGTCACGACGGGTGTCGTAGGAGGCCTCCCCGATGCGCAGCGCCTCCAGCCGCCCGCCCTTGGACAGCCGGCCCGGCACCGCCGGGGTGAAGCGGTACAGGCAGGCGTCTCCCCGGTCCTCGGTCTCGTAGACGCGCCCGGTCGCGGGATCGACGGCGACGGCCTCGTGGTTGAACCGGCCCATGGCGGTCAGGGGAGTGGGATCGCCCTTGCCCTGCGAAGCCACCTCGAAGACGTAGCCGTGGCGCTTGCCGGCGGTCGTCCCGAAGGTCTCCTCGCAGGTGAGCCAGGTGCCCCACGGGGTGGGGCCGCCCGCGCAGTTGCGGATGGTGCCGCCGAGGCTGCCGTAGGACTCCAGCCACTGCCCGGCGTCCGGGTCGAAGACCAGGGTGGTGGTGCCGCCACCGGCCGCGGGGTTGTAGGCGGGGGAGGTGAAGGCGGGGCCGGCGCCGCGCTCGTGGTTGCGCACCAGGTGGACCCGGTCGCCGTGGCGGAAGGCGGCCATGCCGTCGTGCGAGCCGGGGGTGCGGACCCCGTCGTCCATCGGGTCGTTGGTCCAGCCGTAGGAGATGTACTCGAAGCCGCGCGGCAGACAGAGCAGTTCCAGACCGGTGGTCTGGTCCTTCACCGGGCGCAGCGGACCGTAGCCGGGGTCGAAGTCGAACTTGGCGGGCTCGGCGGCCGCCGTCCGCGCGGTGAGCGCCTGGAAGGGAAGACCGGCGGCCGCGGCCACCGCGGCTCCGCGCAGGAGAGTGCGCCGTTCAAAACCGGAATCGCTTATTCCGTCAATGGGTGTGCTGGTCATGGGATCCCTTTCGGGCCGGTGGGCGACGCGGGGGGTGGGGACGGGCCGCGATCACCCTAGGGAGCGAACCGCCGGCCGCCTCCCAACGGAAGGAGACCGTTGGGGAAACCTTCCGTGCCGCGCCGCCGGGGCCGGGCGGTCCCGGCGGCCCTCGACCGCCGGGGCGGACACCGACCCGCGCGCCGTCCGGGAGCGCTGCCGCCCCACGGCTCCGCGGCGCCGTTTTCGGACGCGGTCACCGGGTACCTGCGCCGTGCATCCGAACGCGACACACAATGAGGACCACGGCCATGGGCGAGGCGAACAGGAACCGGGAACAGGGCGAGGGCGAGCGCGGCCGGGAGGCGGAGCGCCGCACCGATCCGGCCGACCGCGGCCCCGGGGCCCACTCCGGCGGCGAGGCGCGGCGGGGGCAGCGGGTCGTCCCCGGCACGGCGTCCGCGGCCGAGGGGTTCTCCGAGGGCGGCACCGTCGAGGGGCAGCAACTGAAGGGCGTCGAGGTGGAGGGCACCACCACCGCCGACACGGAGGAGGGGGACCGCGAGGTGGGCCCCGGCGAGGAGTCCCACGGCAGGAACACCCAGGGGCGGTGAGCCCGCCCCCGGGTGCCCCGGAGGTGGGGCGGAACCCGCGTCCGAGCTCCCGCTGCGGCGCGGTCAGCGCCGCAGCGGAACGAAGCGCACCGCGAGCCCCGGCACCGCCTGCGCCGCGGCCGCCAGCGCCTCCTCGGGCACCACACCGACGACCGGATAGCCGCCCGTCGTCGGGTGGTCGGCGAGGAAGACCACCGGACGGCCGTCCGGTGGCACCTGCACCGCCCCCGTGACCACGCCCTCACTGGGCAGCTCGCCACCCCGGGCCCGCTCCAGGGACGGCCCCTCGGTGCGCAGGCCGACGCGGTTGCTCGCGGCCGACACCCGCCAGGCGCCCGCGCCCAGCAGACGCAGGGCGGCGGGGGTGAACCAGTCGTCGCGCGGCCCGAGCACCAGGGGCAGGACCAGCTCCGTCACCGGCGGACCCGGTACCGGGACGATGTCGGGGTGCGGGGCCCACCCGCGTTCCCCGCCGATCGGCAGCCGGACCCCCTCCGACAGCGGCTCGGGCCCGAGGCCGGAGAGCAGGTCGGTGGAGCGGCTGCCGAGCACCGGCTCGACCGCGACACCCCCTGCCACGGCCAGGTAGCCGCGTACTCCGGCCCGCGCGGCGTCCAGCTCCACGACGGACCCGTCCGACACCCGCACGGTCGTGCCCCACGGGGCCGGGCGGCCGTCGATCCGCACCGGGCAGGGGGCGCCCGTCACCGCCACGGACACCGGCCGCCCCGCGCGCACCCGCACCGCGCACCCGGTGAGGGTCGTCTCCAGGGTGGCCGCCCCGGCCGGATTGCCCACCAGGCGGTTGGCGAGCCGGTGGGCGGGGAGGTCCACCGCCCCCGCGCGCGGCACCCCCAGATGGGCCAGGCCCGTCCGGCCCAGGTCCTGCACGGTGGTCAGGGCCCCGGCCCGCACCACCTCCAACACACCTCCCGCCGCGGGCCCCGTCACGCGACCGCCTCGAAGCGCACCCGGGTGCCGGGGGAGAGCAGCGCGGCGGGTTCGCGCGTCACGTCCCACAGCACGGCGTCGGTTTGGCCGATCAGCTGCCACCCGCCGGGGGAGGTGCGCGGGTAGACGCCGGTGTACGGCCCGGCCAGCCCCACCGAACCCGGTGGCACCGCCGTGCGCGGCGTCGCCCGGCGAGGCACCCGCAGGGCCTCGGGCAGACCGGTGAGGTAGCCGAAGCCGGGCGCGAACCCGCAGAAGGCGACCCGGAACTCCGTCCCGGTGTGGAGCGCGACGACGTCCTCCTCGGTCGTCCCCCACAGCGAGGCGACATCGGTCAGGTCCGGGCCGTCGTAGCGCACCGGCAGCACCACCGACGCGGCGTGGGACGAGGCCTTCTCCGGCACCTCCAGCCCCCGCAACCGCTCCGCGAGCGCCACCGGATCGTCCACCCCGTCCACCAGGACGGTGACCGCGGCCGGGACGATCTCGTCCACCGCGGGCAGCTCGCCGGCCTCCCGCAACCGCAGCAGTTCGGCGTGGAGGGCCTGGGCCCGCTCGGTGCTCTCCACCTCCACCAACAGGGCCCGTCTGCCCATGGGCAGCATCCTCACGCGAACGCCCCGATCCGCACCCCGGCCCCCTGGAGCGCCTCCCGCACCCGTCGGGCCAGCGCGACGGCGCCCGGGGTGTCGCCGTGCACGCACAGCGACCTGGCGCCGGCGGCGACCGACCCGGTGTCCGTCCGCACCCGCCCGCGCAGCGCGATGTCCAGGGCCTGGGCCACCACGGCGTCGGGATCGGTCAGCACCGCGCCGGGCTCCCGCCGCGGCACCAACGTGCCCTCGGGGGTGTAGCCGCGATCGGCGAACGCCTCGGTGACCACGGGCAGTCCGGCCTCGCCGGCGGACGCCAGCAGCAGCGAACCGGGCAACCCCAACACCGGCAGCCCACCGCCGGCCGACAGCACTCCCGCGACGACGGCCCGCGCCTGGGCCGCGTCGCGCACCGTGCGGTTGTAGAGCGCGCCGTGTGGTTTGACGTACGCGACCCGCGCCCCGGCCGCCTCGGCGAAGACCCGCAGGGCACCGATCTGGTAGGCGACCTCGTCGGCCAGTTCCTCCTCGGGGACGTCCATCGCCCGCCGGCCGAAGCCCGCCAGATCGCGGTAGGCGACCTGGGCGCCGATCGCCACGCCCCGCTCGGCCGCCTCCGCGCACACCCGCCGCATGGTGGTCGGATCGCCGGCGTGGAAGCCGCACGCGACGTTGGCGCTGCTGACGACGGAGAGCAACCCCTCGTCGTCGGTGAGCCGCCACCGCCCGAAGCCCTCGCCGAGATCGGCGTTGAGGTCGATCACCGTGTCCGTGTGTTCCACGGCTCCCTCTTCCTCGTCGGTCATGGGAGGAGCGTAAACCGGCCGGGCGCCGGGCGGTGCGTCCCGGGGGCCGGGTCGGCGACCGGGAGCGGTGCGGTGCGGTGCGCGGCGGTCGGCTCGTACCCGGGCGGCCGACCGGTGCCCCCGGTCTCAGCGGCGGGGCGGCAGCCGGTGCAGTTCCACGTCGCGGAGTTCGCCCGCCACCACGGAGGCGGTCATGTAGGTGCAGTGGGGCTGGGCGCGGCGGTCGGTGGGGGAGCCGGGGTTGAGCAGCCGCAACGTCCCGCCGTCGGGCCTGGCGGCCGTGGTGTCCCAGGGGATGTGGCTGTGTCCGAAGACCAGGACGTCCAGGTCGGGGAAGCGTTCGGCGCACCGCTTCTCCCGTCCCCGCCTGGGCCCCGTCTCGTGGACGACGCCCAGGCGCAGCCCTCCCGGCTCCGCGCGGGCCACCTCGGGCAGTCGGGCCCGCAGTTCGGGGCCGTCGTTGTTGCCGTACACGCCGATCAGGCACCGCGACCGCTCCCGGAGCAGGTCGAGGGTGGCGGTGTCCACCCAGTCCCCGGCGTGGACCACCACGTCGGCCTCCGCGACACGGGCCAGCAGCTCGTCGGGCAGGTGTCGGGCGCGTTTGGGCAGGTGGGTGTCGGAGGTCAGCAACAGGCGCACGCCTCCACCGTAGCCCGGCGGGGCCACCGGCCCTCACCCCCCGCCGGCGGCCCCGTCGGTGGTGACGGTCCGTCGCTCGGAGAAGGCGCCCCAGGTGCCGTCGGGGAGCCGGGCGCGCAGGCGCACGGTGTGGGTGACGTCCCGCTCCCGGCCGAGGTAGAGGTCGTACTCGATCCTGCCCCCGGACGTCCCGGTGCTCCAGTTGAGGGTGGTGGCGAGCTTCCCGTCGAGGTGGATCTCGTACTGGGTGATCCTCCCGCCCGTCGCCGGCGGCACCCAGGACAGGTCCAGGTGCGTGCCGTCCCCGGTGGTGCGGACGGTGGCCCGGAAGTCGCCGGGTGCCGTGCCGGGGCCACCGCCCGGCGCCGGGTCGGTGGTGAGCTCCACGGTCCGGCTCGCGGGGGAGGCGTTGCCCGCCGCGTCGCGCGCGACGACGGTGAAGGAGTAGCGCACACCGGGACGCAGCCCCGTCACCAGCGTCTCGGTCGCGTCGCCGGGCACGCTGTGGATCGCGGTGCCGCCCTGGTGGACCTCGTAGGAGGACACGCCGTGGTCGTCCTTTGCGGCCTTCCAGCGCAGGGAGGCGGCGCGAGCGCCCTCGGCCCGGCCCCGCGCCTCCTCGGGTCGGGTGGGCGGGGTGTCGTCGTCGGGGGCGGCGGCCGGGGTGGTGACGGACACCTCGGCGGCGGCCGGCGAGAGGTTGCCCGCCGCGTCGCGGGCCCGGACGCTGAAGGTGTACGTGGTGGACGGCGTCAGTCCGTCGACGTCCACCATGTGCCGGTCCCCGGGAACGTCGACCGCCTTCTCGCCGGAGCGCAGGACCTCGTACCCGGCCACTCCCGTGTCGTCGGTGGAACCGTTCCACATCACGTGCACGGAGGTGGCGCTGCCGGCCTGGGCGGTCACACCGGCCGGCGTGGTGGGCGGCACGTCGTCGCCGTCACCGCCGGGCAGACAGCCCGTCAACGGCAGGCAGAGGGCGAGCAGCGCGGTCGCCACGGCGGGCGTGGACGTCCGTCCCACGGGGAGCCCCTCACACGATCGGCAATTGGTCCAGACATATATGACACAGCGGGGGTGCGGCGGCAAGGCTCCTGTCGGAACCGGTCTCCGGCGGGGTGGAGCGGGGCGGGGCGGAGCGGGACCGGGGGAGGGCCGGACACCATGTGGACGGCGCTCGGCACGGTGGTGCGCCCACCGTAGGGTGAGCGGGGTACGTCGACGACACCCGAGAGCCGGGGGAGCGCATGACACGCAGGGAAGACACCATCAGATGGGGCATCCTGGCCACGGGCGGGATAGCCGGGGCCTTCGCGCGGGACCTCGCACAGGTGCCCGGCGGTGAGATCGCGGCGGTGGGCTCCCGCTCGGACGCGTCCGCTCGCCGCTTCGCCGACGAGCACGGCATCCCCCGGGCGTACGGGAGCTGGGCCGAGCTGGCCGCCGACCCGGACGTCGACGTCGTCTACGTCGCCACGCCCCACTCGGCCCACCTGGAGGCCGCCCGCCTGTGCCTGGAGGCGGGCAAGGCGGTGCTGTGCGAGAAGCCGCTCACGCTCAACCTGGCACAGGCGCGGGAACTGGTCGAACTGGCCCGCCGCAAGGGCGTCTTCCTGATGGAGGCCATGTGGACCTACTGCAACCCGGTGATCCGGCGCATGCTCGACATCGTTGCCGGCGGGGAGATCGGTGAGGTCCGCTCCGTCCACGCCGACTTCGGCATCGTCGCGCCGGTGGACGCCTCGCACCGGCTGCGCGACCCCCGGCTGGGCGGCGGCGCCCTGCTGGACCTGGGGATCTACCCGGTGTCGTTCGCCCATCTCGTCCTCGGCGCGCCCGCCTCGGTCGCGGCGTGGGCCCATCTGACGCCCGAGGGGGTGGACGAGACCACCGGTGTGCTGCTCGGCTACGACAGCGGCGCCGTCGCCACCCTGTCGTGCTCCATCGCCTCCGCCGGTCCCACCGTGGCGGCCGTCAGCGGCACCCGGGGGCGCATCGAACTGCCGCACGGCTTCTTCGCGCCCCGCTCCTTCGTCCTGCACCGCGAGGGGCACGAGGCGCGGGAGGTCCGGGTGCCGGAGGTGCCCGGTGGGACCGGCTACGGGCCCGAGGCCGCCGAGGTGATGCGCTGCCTGCGGGAGAAGGAGACCGAGTCCCCGCTGGTTCCACTGGACGGGACGCTCGCCGTGATGGCGACCCTGGACGCCGCCCGGGAACGCGTCGGCGTCCGTTACCCGCAGGAGTGACCACCGGCGTCCGCCGCGTGGCGGGGCGCCCGACCGGGCCCGCCCCGCCGCGCGGCGGACGCCCCGCCCGTCCCTTCGGGGGCCCTCACCTGCGGTAGTGTCGAGAGCGCTCTCATTTTCGGTGTCCAGGTGGCGGCGCCGAGCCGGATTCCTCCAAGAAATGCACTGATCAAGGGGCTTGACGCCGAATCGGGCCGCATACAGGATCAGCGCCGTGCGCATGACAGGGACATAGCACCTCCGTGCGTTCACCTACTGAACAAGCGATCCGTGTCCGACGGGAGCCGCCATGGGACAGCTGTTGCACGGAAGACCCGACCACAGACGGCGACGGACGAGAACGGCGCTGGGGACGCTCGGCGCCCTCCTCGCCCTCCTCGCCTCGGGGTTGACGCCCACCGCGGCGGCCGCCGAACCCACCCGCACCGTCGACGACTTCGACGGGACCTTCCCCGGGCCGATCGGCACCTACGGCAGCAACGCCGAGGACACTCCGGCGATCAGCCAGGTGCCCGCCGAGGCCCGGCCCGGAGCGAACGCCTTCAACCGCGCGATGCGCGTGGAGTACGGCATCTCCGCCTGGGGCGGCTTCGACCACTCCCTGACCGCCACCGAGGACTGGAGCGGCTTCGAGGGCCTGTCCTTCTGGGTCAAGGGCACCGGGAGCGGACAACGCGTCCAGTTCGAGGTCAAGGACGGCGGCCCGAACGCCGGACAGGCCGAGCTGTGGGCCGGGTACTTCACCGACGACACCGACGACTGGAAGCAGGTGAAGACCCCCTTCGAGGACTTCGTCCGCCGCCCCGACTACCAGCCGGCCGGCGCCCCCTCCGACGGGACGCTGGAACTGACCGACATGTGGGGCTACGCCGTCAACCTGCCCGCCGCGTCCGGCACCCTGGAGTTCGACCAGGTCGAACTCTACGGCGTGGGCGGGGTACGGGCCCGCGTCGCCACCGACAGCCCCGTCTACACCGTGGACCACGGCGACACCGCCACCGTGAAGGTCTCGGTGGGCACCACCGGGAACGTGCCGCTGGCCGAACCCGTCACCGTCCGTTACGGCACCGGCGAGGGCACCGCGCGGCCCGGCGAGGACTACACCCCCGTCGAGGGCACCCTCACCTTCCCCGCCGGCACCCCCTCGGGCGCGGTGAAGACCTTCACCGTCACCACCAAGCGGAACGCCGAGGCGGCGACCGCCAAGACCATCCCCATCACCCTGACCGTCGACGGCGGCCGCGCCCCGACCGACCCGCCCACCGTCGTCGTCGACGCGCACGGCCTGCCCTACCTCGACCCCCGGCTCCCGGTGGAGAAGCGGGTGAGGGACCTGCTGTCCCGGATGACGGTGGACGAGAAGATCGGTCAGATGACCCAGGCCGAGCGCGGCGCGCTGGAGACCCAGGACGACATCGCCGGCTACGAACTGGGCTCCCTGCTCTCCGGCGGCGGTTCCAACCCGACGCCCAACACCCCCGAGGCCTGGGCCGACATGGTCGACGGCTTCCAACTGCGGGCCCAACAGACCCGGTTGCAGATCCCGCTGATCTACGGTGTCGACGCCGTCCACGGCCACAACAACGTGGTCGGCGCGACGATCTTCCCGCACAACACCGGCCTCGGCGCCGCCCGCGACCCGGAACTGGTGGAGGACACGGCGCACGTCACCGCCGAGGAGGTCCGCGCCACCGGCATCCCGTGGAACTTCAGCCCCTGTCTGTGCGTCAGCCGTGACGAACGCTGGGGCCGGGCGTACGAGGCCTACAGCGAGGACCCGGCGCTGGTCACCCGGCTCGCCACGGCCGTCGAGGGCCACCAGGGCCGCGCCGACGGCAGTGATCTGAAGGACGCCGACCGGGTGCTGGCCACCGCCAAGCACTACGTCGGCGACGGCGGAACCGAGTTCGGCTCCTCCACCACCGGCACCTACACCATCGACCAGGGCGTCACCCGGACGACGCGGCAGGAACTGGAGGCCGTCCACATCGCCCCGTTCGTCGAGGCGGTGGACGAGGGCGTCGGTACCGTGATGCCGTCCTTCTCCAGCGTCGACTTCCTCGGCGACGGCGAGGGGCCGGTCAAGATGCACGCCCACGCCGACCTGATCACCGACGTCCTCAAGGGCGAACTCGGCTTCGACGGCTTCGTGATCAGCGACTGGCAGGCCATCGACCAGATCCCCGGCGACTACGCCTCCGACGTGCGGACCTCGATCAACGCCGGCCTGGACATGATCATGGTCCCGTACGACTACAAGGCCTTCACCTCCACCCTGAGGGAGCAGGTCGACTCCGGCGCGGTCCCGATGTCCCGGATCGACGACGCGGTCGCCCGCATCCTGACCAAGAAGTTCCAGCTGGGCCTGTTCGAGAAGCCCTACGCCGACCGCACCCACCTGGACGAGGTCGGCTCCGCGGAGCACCGCGGGCTCGCCCGCGAGGCCGCCGCCGACTCCCAGGTGCTGCTGAAGAACGACGGGGACCTGCTGCCGCTGAAGGGCGACGAGAAGCTCTACGTCGCCGGCTCCAACGCCGACGACCTGGGCAACCAGAGCGGCGGTTGGACCATCACCTGGCAGGGCACCTCCGGTGACATCACCGAGGGCACCACGATCCTGGAGGGCCTTGGCGAGGTCGCGCCCGAGGCCGAGGTCACCTTCAGCGAGGACGCCTCCGCGCCCACCGGCGGACACGAGGTCGGTGTCGTCGTGGTCGGCGAGACCCCGTACGCCGAAGGCGTCGGCGACGTCGGCAACGGCCACGACCTGAGGCTGTCCGACGCCGACCGGAAGGCGATCGACACCGTCTGCGGCGCCATGGACTGCGCGGTGCTGATCGTCTCCGGCCGTCCGCAGATCGTCACCGACCAGCTGGGCGACATCGACGCCCTGGTGGCCTCCTGGCTCCCGGGCAGCGAGGGCGCGGGTGTCGCCGACACCCTCTTCGGCGAGCGTCCCTTCACCGGACGGCTCCCGGTGAGCTGGCCGAGGTCGGCCGAGCAGGTGCCGGTCAACGTCGGCGACCGGGAGTACGCCCCGCTCTACCCGTACGGCTGGGGCCTGCGCACCGACAGCGCCCGCGACCGGCTGGCGGAGGTCCGCGACGACCTGCTGGACCGTCGCCGCGACGGCGCCGCCCGCGCGGCCGCCGCCCACCTGCGCCACGCACTCAAGGGCTCCCACTGGCGCGCCGACGGCACGGTGCGCGACGCGCACGCGGTGCTGAGGTCGCTGGGCAAGGCCGCCGGGAAGCTGGAGAGGGTGAAGGGCGACCCCTACCTCCTGGCCGACGAGGTGGTCTCCGTCGCCCGCGACATCGCCCAGGCGGCCCTGCTGCGGGCGGGTGACGACGCGTCGGGGAAGGCCGTGGCCCGCACCGCCGACGCCGACCACGCCCTGGCGTCCGGCGAGTACGCCAAGGCGGTGCGCCATCTGACGGAGGCCCACCGCCTGGCCCGCTGACCCGCCGTCCGCACCGCACCACCGGTCCGCCGGGACCGTCCTCGCCGAGGACGGTCCCGGCGTCGTTTTCGGTGTTTCCCGGCGTCATTCCCGACATCACAGCCGGCGTCGCTCCGGCTCGTCCGGCGCTCCGCCGTCCGGGCGGCCCGGCGGGGCGGTCCTCAGCGGTCGCAGCCGACGCGCTCGGTGGACAGTGCCAGGTCGTCCAGGAGCAGGTCGTAGGAGTCGGGGGTGGGGTCCCCCTGGTAGAGCTGCCGGCCGATGCGGACGGTGTCGACGTCGGGGAGGACGAAGTCGACGGGGTTGCCACCGTGGCGGGTGGTGGTGACGGTCAGGTCGGGCTTGGGCTCGCCGTCGATCCGGACCGAGACGCGGTTGTCGCTCGCGTCCAGCTCCCACTCCAGGCACGTCCACCTGCCGGCCTCGGCCGGGGCGGACTCGCGCCAGTCGGTCCAGTCGCCCGTGGGGCCGCCGTCGGAGCCGACGCCCCACAACGGGACGCCGCCGCCCACGGTCGGTACGTACTGGCCGCCGATCGGCCGCACCACGCTGCCGTCGCCACGCCCGACGGCCTCCACCAGGGTGAAGTGGGCCCAGTCCGGGACGGTGGGGAAGGCGTCGACGCGGACCCGCATCCGACCGAAGAAGCCGTTGCCGGGGGCGTCGAAGTCGTCCACCTCCACGAAGGCGTGTCCGTTGCCCTCGGTGCGCAACCGCAGCACCCGGTTGTGGCGGTGCTTGCCGCCGCGCCCGCGGTCGACCTCGACGGCCAGTGTCCCGTGTCGGGTGTCCACGCCCCAGTTCGGGCTGGTGCCCGCGCCGCGCGGCAGGTCCTCGAAGTCCTCGCAGAACAGCAGGGCGGCGCCGGCCGCGCAGCCGCGCGGGTGCCCGTCGCGGCCCCCGGGCCCGCCGTGGCGGTCGGAGGAGGGCGCGGTGCCGCCGGTGGCGGTCACCACGGTGACGACGGCCAGGGCGAGGGCGCCGAGCGGGCGGGAGGACGGCCGCCGGGCGGCGCGGGGAAGCAGGCGCATGGAGGTCTCCGTCGGAAGTCGCCGAGGCGCGCCCCGGGGATGGGAGCGCTCCCATACGGTGTCGGGCACCCTACGCCACCCGGACCCGTACCGCCACACCTCCCCGACGGCCCCCGAGACCCCAAGCGGCGACGGTCGCCGGGGCGTCCCGGAGGGCCCGGTGGGGCGGGCCCCTTCCCCGGGGCGACGCGGACGGTGATGCTGTACGGACAACCGTGTGGAACCGCTCCCACCCCCGGAGGACACGATGACGGACCACCAGCGGCGCCCGACCCGCCGTACGGCTCTCACCCTGCTCGGCGCCGCGGCCGGAGGTCTCGCGTCGGCGCCCACGGCCACCGCGCGTCCCACCCCGGGCGGCCGTCGACCAAGGGTCCACCTGGGCGCCTACACCGGCGACGACACCGCCCACGGCATCGGCACGGCGAGCGCGGACCCGGTCACCGGCGCCCTCCGGGTGGAGGAGGTGACCCCCGCGGCGGACCCCTCCTTCCTGGCCCTGTCGGCGACCGGCCGCGTCCTGTACGCCGTCAACGAGACGACCGACGGACGGGTCGTCGCCCACGCGCTCGCCCCGGACGGCACCCTCCGCCGTCTCCTGGGGAAGGCGCCCAGCGGCGGCGCGCACCCCTGCCACCTCGCCCTCCACCCCGGCGGGCGCCATCTGTTCACCGCCAACTACACCTCCGGCACCGTGGCCGTCGTGGCGCTGCGGCCCGACGGGGCCCCGAAAGGGGTCACCCAGGTGGTGCGGTACACCGGCTCCGGCCCCGACCCCGACCGGCAGGAGGGCCCCCACGCCCACATGGTGCTGCCCGATCCCACCGGGAGGCGGCTGCTCACCGCCGACCTGGGCACCGACTCCGTCCACGTCCACCGCTTCGACCCCCGACGCGGACGGCTGGACGAGGGCACCCGGGTGCCCATGCCGTCCGGATCCGGCCCCCGGCACCTGGCCCTGCACCCCTCCGGGCGCACCGCCTACGTCCTGGGCGAGCTGGACTCCACCCTCACCTCGTGTGCCTACGACCCGGACCGCGGCACCCTCACCCCCGTCGCCACCGTCCCCGTCCTGCCGGAGGGCGCCTCGGCGGAGGGCACCACCGCCGCCGAGGTGCTGGTCTCGGCGGACGGCAGGTTCGTGTACGCCTCCAACCGAGGACACGATCTGATCGCCGTCCTCGCCGTCGACCCCCTGGACACGGCCCGGCTGCGCCCCGTCTCCCACCACCCCTGCGGAGGCAGGTCCCCGCGTCACATCGCCCTCGATCCGACCCAGCGCCTGCTGTACGCGGCCAACCAGGACTCCGGCACGGTCACCGTCCTGCGCCGGGACCCGCGGAGCGGTGTTCTGTCCCCGGGAGCCGAGCCGCTGCCGTACGCGGGAGTGGTGTGCGTGCTGCCCGCTCCCGCCCGGCCCTGACGGGCGGGGACGGACCCGGGCGGCGCCGTCTTTCCGACGCCGCCCGGCGTGCCCGTTTCCCGTTCCCTCGGCGGGTACCCGCCGAGGGAACGGGAAACGGGCGGCGCTGTCCGGGCCCCGCCCGGAAGGGAGCGGCACCGTGTTCTTCGTCGACACCGTGGAGACCCCGGGGTTGGGCAACCGCGGCTACCTGGCCGGAGGGCGCTCCACCGCGGTGGCCGTGGACCCGCCGCGGGACATCGACCGGCTGCTCGCCCCGGCCGCCCGGCGCGGGGTGCGGATCGCCCTGGTGGTCGAGACCCACGTGCACAACGACTACGTGACCGGTGGCCCCGAACTGGCCCGTCTGACCGGCGCGGAGTACCTGGTGCCCGCCGACGCCCGGGTCCGCGTCCCCCGTGTCCCGGTGGCCGACGGCGACCGGACGGAGATCGACGACGGGCTGGTGCTGCGCGCGGTGGCCACCCCCGGCCACACCCCCCACCACACCTCCTACGTGCTGGAGGAGGGCGGCCGCGCCGCGGCGGTCCTCACCGGCGGCTCGCTGCTGATCGGTGCCGTCGGACGACCGGACCTGGTCGAGCCGCGGTTGACGCGCGAACTGGCCCGTGCCCAGCACGCGTCCGCCCACCGGCTGGCGCGGGAGCTGGCCGACGAGGTGCCCGTGCTGCCCACCCACGGATTCGGCAGTTTCTGCTCCTCCGTCCCCTCCGAGGGCGACGCCACCACCATCGGCAGGGAGCGCGGCGCCAACGACGCGCTGGTCAAGGACGTGGACACCTTCGTCGCCGACCTGCTCGCCGGGCTGGAGGACGTCCCCGCCCACTACGCCCACATGGGACCGGTCAACGCCGCCGGCCCCGCGCCGATCGACCTCACCCCGCCCCGGCGCGCGGACGCGGCGGAGGTGGCCGCCCGGCTCGCGGCGGGGGAGTGGGTGGTGGACCTGCGCGACCGGACGGCGTTCGCCGAGGGGCACGTGGCCGGGACGTTCAACTTCGAGGCCGACGGCAAACTCGCCACCTACCTGGCCTGGCTGATCCCGTGGGGCAAACCGGTCACGCTGCTGGCCGCCGAGCCCCGGCAGTTGGCCGACGCCCAACGGGAGTTGGCCCGGGTCGGCATCGACCGTCCCGCCGCGGCCGCCACCGGTGGCCCCGCCGACTGGGTCGGCGACGGCGAGGCGCCGCGCTCCTTCCCCCGGGGGACCTTCGCCGATCTGGTCGGGGCGCGCGAGCGCGGCGAGGAGGTGGTGGTGCTCGACGTGCGCCGCGACTCCGAGCGCGCCGGGGGACACGTCGCGGACTCGGCGCACATCCCGATCCACCGCCTCCACGGCCGCCTCGACGAGGTGCCCGACGGGGAGGTGTGGGTGCACTGCGCCAGTGGAACGCGCGCGGCCATCGCCGCCTCGATGCTGGACGCGGCCGGCCGGGAGGTGGTCGCCGTCGACGACTTCTTCCGGAACGCGGAGCGGGCCGGGCCGACCGTGGTGCGACGGTCCTGACCGGGGCCCGGCCGGCGGTGTCCCGGGCGGGTCGGTCCCGGGCCCGCGCTCAGGCCAGGGAGAGGAAGAGCTTCTCCAACCGGGCGCGCATCCGCTCGCGGTCGACCGTCCCGCCGTCCGAGGAGTCGCCGTCCCCCTCCTCCTCGGTCAGACAGCGTTGGAGGCCGGTGGCGATGACCGCGAAACCGGCCCGGTCCAGCGCCCGGGAGGCCGCGGCCAGTTGCGTGACCACCTCCTCGCAGTCCCGGCCCTCCTCGATCATCCTGATCACTCCGGCGATCTGGCCCTGCGCCCGGCGCAGCCGGTTGACCACGGTCCTGAGTTCGTCGGCCGCCAGCGCCAGTTCCACGGCAACTCCTCTCCCTGCCCCGTCGGGTACCTTAACCGTCCTTCCGCGCGGCCCGCGCCCTGCCCCGGCGCCTTTGCCCGGTCGTCCCGCGCCCCGCCGTCCGGTGGTGTCGCACCCGCCGTGGGGGGTACCGCGGAAGCGGACGATTCCCGGAGACGAACGGAACGGGAGAAGCGCATGTCCGAGATGACCGCGGTACGGATGACCGCCTGGCAGCGGCCTCCCGAGGTGACGCGGCTGCCGGTGCCGGAACCGGGCCCGGGTGAGGTGCTGATCGAGGTCGCCGGAGCGGGCGTGTGCCACTCCGACCTCCACGTCATGGAGTGGCCCGCCGGAGCGGTGCCCTACGACCTCCCCTTCACCCTGGGCCACGAGACCTCCGGACGGGTGCGCGCCTTCGGACCCGGCGCCCGGAGCCCGGGACTGGACGAGGGCGACGCGGTGCTGGTCTACGGACCCTGGGGCTGCGGGATCTGCCCCGCCTGCGCCCGCGGCGCGGAGAACTACTGCCGGCGCGCCGGCGAGATCCGGGCGGCCGGGGGCGGACTGGGCGCGGACGGGGGCATGGCCCACCACATGATCGTCCCCTCGCCCCGGCTGCTGGTCCCGATCGGCGACCTCGACCAGCTCGTCGCCGCCCCGCTCACGGACGCCGCGCTGACCCCCTACCACGCCGTCAAGCGCTCCCTGCACCGACTCGTCCCCGGTACCGCGGCGGTCGTCATCGGGATCGGCGGCCTGGGCCACATGGCCGTCCAACTGCTCAAGGCGCTCTCCCCCGCCGAGGTCGTCGCCGTCGACGTGGCCGAGGACAAACTGGACCTGGCCGCCGAAGCCGGCGCGGACCACCGGGTGCCCGCGGGCGAGGGCGCAGCCGAACGGATCCGTTCGATCACCGACGGACTGGGCGCCACCTTGGTGCTGGACTGCGTCGGCGCGGACGCCACCATGGCCACCGCCGCCGCGGCCGCCGCCGTGGAGTCCGACGTCACCGTGGTCGGCCTGGCGGGCGGCACCCTCCCCGTGCGGTTCGGCGCCGTTCCCTTCGAGGCCTCGGTGGCGATCCCGTACTGGGGCACCCGGGGCGAACTCGCCGAGGTCGTCGCCCTCGCCCGGGCCGGACGGATCCGCCCGCACGTGGAGACCCACCCCCTGGAGCAGGCCCTGGAGGTGTACCAGCGCCTGCGCGACGGCCGGGTCGAGGGGCGGGCGGTGCTGGTCCCCGGCGGCTGACCCGCCCCCAGCGGCCCGGACCCACGACAACGGAAGGAGACGACCCCCGTGCCCGAGAGAGAGAACCACGAGTCGGCGGACCCCGGCGACATCGGTCGGCGCGTGGCCCTGCGGCGCGAACAGTTGGGCCTCACCCGCGAGGAGGCCGCCGCGCGCGCCGGCATGGCCCCCGGCTACCTGGAGTACCTGGAGAATCACCCCGCCTCCCCCAGCGGCCCCGGGCTCCTCGGTCTCGCCGCGGCCCTGGAGACCTCCGTCGACTGGTTGCGCGGCGGCGTCCTCCCGTCGGGGTGGGGGCAGGAGGCGCTCCGGCCGCGCTTCACCGACCTCGACGAGGACGAGTGCCGGGCGCTGCTCGCCACCCACGGCGTGGGGCGCGTCGCGGTCACCACCTCCGCGGGACCCTCCATCGTCCCGGTGAGCTACCTGGTCACGGGCGACGACATCGCCTACCGCACCGCGCCCGGCGCGACCTCGGCGGAAGCCGTGGGGCACGAGGTGGCCTTCGAGGTGGACAACGTGGACGAGAGCTTCCGGTGGGGGTGGAGCGTGCAGGTCGTCGGCCCGGCCCGGCCCGGCGGGGAAGCGGAGAGCGCCCGCCTGACCGCCGAGGCGCCCGGCAGGCCCTGGGTGGACGGCGAACGCGACATGTGGGTGCTCGTCCGCGCCGACCGCGTCACGGGCCACCGCGTCCACACCGACTGAGTCCGTACCGAACCCGCGCCGAGGCCCACGGCGACCGGCCCCCGTCCCGCCGAGCGACTCGGCGGGACGGGGGCCGGCGAGTGGACAGGGCGACTCGACTGGAAATAATGTGCCAAGCGACCACACAGGGCGAGAGGGAACGGGCGGAGGAGGGAATGGCGGCGGAGACCGGAACGACCGGCCCCGACAACGGGAGGCGGTACCCCAGACCGACCGTGTCGCCGGAGGAGGCCGAGTGGGTGTGGCGGACGCTGGCCTCCCGGGCGATGGAGGAGGGCGCCAAGCCGGAGACGGTGCGGCTGGCGGTGGTGGTGGGGCTGGCCCGCGCCACCGGCGCGCGCTACGGGGACCTGCTGCGCTGCACGGTGCGGTCGATGGACCTGGGGGCCCGCTGGGTGGACGTCGAGCACGGCAAGCACCGCACGCCCCGCCGCCACGGACTCGACGCGGGCACGGTGTTGGTGCTGCGCCGCTGGCTGGACGTCCGCGCCGACCTCTGCGCGGAGTTGGAGGGGTCGCCGCCCGAGGCGTTGCTGCTGACGGTGCACCACACGCACGACAACGGGGTCACCGTCGCGGCCGGACTGCCCATCACCCGGCAGGGACTGGTGCTCTCCTGGCGTCGGTTCGTGTACCGCACCAACGCCGCGTACGCCGGCAGGCGGCCTCCCCTGCCCACGCGCTTCGAGCAACTGCGCAGGGCCTGGACCACCGCCGGGTCCTGAGAGGCGCTCAGGGACCGGGAGTCGGGCGTGCGGTGTACCGCACGGGAAGACGGCGGAGCCCGCGCAGCATCCCGGTGTGCCACACGAGCTCACCCGGTTCGACGTCGAGCTCGAGGTCGGGGCAGCGCCGCAGCAGGACCTCCAGGGCGACGGCGGTCTCCATGCGGGCGAGCGGCGCGCCCGGACAGTGGTGGACGCCGTGGCCGAAGGCCGAGTGTCCGCGGGCGTCACGGCGGATGTCGAAGCGGTCGGGGTCGGGGAAGCGGAGGGGGTCGCGGGAGGCGGAGGCCAGGACGGCGAGCACGGTCTCCCCGGCGGGGACGGTGGTGCCCCCGATCTCCACCGGCTCGGCCGTGAAGCGGTGGGCCGAGGTGACGACGGGGCCGTCGTGGCGGAGCGCCTCCTCGACGGCCCCGGCGAGGAGGGAGGGGTCGGCGCGGAGGGCGGCCATCTGTGAGGGGTGGAGCAGCAGGGCGCAGATCGCACCGGCGATGAGGTTGACGGTCGTCTCGTGTCCGGCCACCAGCAGCAGGAAGACCATGCCGAGCAGTTCCTCGGGGGTGAGTCCGTCCTCCTCCCGGTCCGCGGCGAGGATCAGGGCGTCGACGAGGTCGTCGCCCGGTGCGCGGCGCTTGTGCTCGACGAGCGCGGCGAGGTGGTCGGCCATGGTGCGCGAGGCGGCGTCGGCGGCTCGCGGGTCGTCGGGGCGGACCACGGCGTCCGACCAGCGGTGGAAGGAGTCCCGGTCGGCTTCGGGAACGCCCAGGAGTTCGCAGATGACGGTGACGGGCAGCGGCGTGGCGTAGGAGGCGACCAGGTCGGTGCGGCCCGACGGCGGGATGGCGTCCAGCAGTTCGTCGGCGATCCGCCGGACGCGGGGCCGCAGGGCCGCCACCCGCCGGCCGGTGAACTCGCGCGCGACCAGGCGACGCAGCCGGGTGTGGTGGGGCGGGTCGGTCTGGAGCATGTTCCGTCCGACGGCGTGGCCGCCGTCGTCCTCCCGGTGGGAGGAGTGGCGTATGTCGTTGCTCAGCCGGGGGTCGGTCAGGGCCGCCCTGACGGCGTCGTGGCCGACGACGACCCAGGCGCTCCGCGCGTCGGTGGTGGGCAGGTGGTGGACCGGCCCCCGTTCGCGCAGCGCCGCGTGGACGGCGTGGGGGTCGGTGGCGTAGTCCGCGCCGGGCGGGGCCGATCGGTCGAAGGCGGGTGTGGTCACGGGGCTCCTCGGGATGCTTGGGACGGGCGTGCCGGGCAGGTGCGCGCCACAAACGGGGAATACTCCCCGTTCTGGTTCGGAGCGACCGTAGCACTCATCCGGGGAGCGTTCCACGGTTCCTGCTAGGGTGCCCCGCATGGAGAGCGGCAGGGGCGTCGGGAACGGTGGGGGCGGCGGGAGCGCGGCGGCCGGGGCCGCGCCGCTGCGGCGGGACGCGCGGCGCAACCGGGAGGCGTTGATCGCGGCCGCCCGCGCGGTCTACGCCGAGCAGGGCGTCGACGCGCCCCTGGACGACATCGCCCGCCGAGCCGGCGTCGGCAACGCCACCCTCTACCGGCACTTCCCGACGCGCGGCGCCCTCGTCGAGGCGGTCTTCCACGACACGCTGACCGGGACGCTGCGGGCGAGCGAGGAGGCGCGGCGCAGCGAGGACCCGTGGGAGGGCCTGACGTCCTACCTGGAGTCGGTCTTCGAGGGGCTGGCCGCCGACCGGGGCGCCAACGACCTGATGACCACGGGAGTGGAGGGAACGCCGTCCCTGGAGGCGCTGCGGGCCCACAACCACGAGACCGTCGGCATCCTCCTCCGTCGCGCCCAGGAACACGGGACGGTGCGACCGGACGTCACCGCCGAGGACCTGCTGTTCGCCCTGGCCGCACTGGGCAGGGTGGTACCGGCGTCCGCCGCCGTCGTGCCCGGCTCCTGGCGCCGGTACCTGGCCCTGCTGTTGGACGGTCTGCGGGCCGAGGCCGCCCGCCCGCTGCCCGTGCCGCCGGTGGACTTCGGTCAACTGGAGGAAATCCTCCGGGAGTTGGGGCCGGCGATGCCGGGGCGGCGGGGAGCGGCGGGTCGGTAGCGCGGCGGGGGAGCGCTGCAGGAGGCGCGGCGAGAGGAGGCCGGGCGAGGGGTTGACGGCTAAACCGGTTCATTGCTGCAATGCCCACACGGTCGCCCGTCCCGGTGGTGGGGGCGGGCGGCCCTCGTGTGCCACCGGTCCGGAGCGGCGCGCCACCTCGGAAGGGGGCGGCCGGACCGGGAGGAAGCGATCCCCCTCCGCGGTCTCCCCGCCGTTCCTCCGTCCCGACGGTGGGCCGGGGCGGGACGGTCGGGTGTTCCGGCGGAGACTCCGGGCGACGCGAAGGCCGCGCCGACGACGAGGGGGAGGGGGACATCGCTGGCGCGGCCGTGTCCAGCGGGTGCCCGCTCGTCCACGACTCACACCCGTCGGACGGGGGAAAGTCGAACGAGTCCCCCTCCACCCGCTCGGGCGGCCGAGTCGGCAAAGGGCGGGGGCACTTCCGCGGAGCGGGACGTCACCACGGACGGTGATCGACTTCTATCCTTCTGACGGGGCGGAAGAAGGCGCGGAACGGCCGCGCTCGGCTGTTGTCGCCCCGTCAGAGGACGGTCCGGACGGCAGCGCGCGGTTCGGACCCGGCGACGTACGGAGTGTGCTCATGGCCCTGTGGGACCGCCTCAAGGAATCCGCACAGACGATGCAGGCGCAGTTGGAGGAGCGGAGGAACGAACTCAGAAGCGGTGCCTTCCGCGACGCGAGCATGGCGATGTGCGCTCTCGTCGCGGCGGCGGACGGACAGGTCGATCCGGCCGAACGGCGCCGCGTCGCCTATCTCATCGAACACAACGAGGTGCTGGCCAACTTTCCCGCCGACGAGCTGCTGGAGCGCTTCGAAGGCTGGCTGGACCGGCTCGTGGCCGACTTCGACCTCGCCAGGGCCGAGGCCCTGCGGGAGATATCCAAGGCACGGAGGAAACCCGTCGAGGCCCGCGCCGTCATCCGGATCGGCATCGTCATCGGTGGCGCGGACGGCCACTTCGACCTCATGGAGCGGTCCGTCGTCGGCGAGGCCTGCCAGGCGCTCGACCTGCCGCCCCACGAGTTCGACCTGTGAGCGCGCTCCGTTCCGGGTGACTCCACGGCCGTGCGGGGCGGCGGTTCCGGTCCGCCACCCGTACGGCCGCCCGCGGGGCGGCGGAGCGGCGCGGCGTCCACCGCCCTCCG
Source organism: Streptomyces taklimakanensis (assembly GCF_009709575.1). Classification (NCBI taxonomy): domain Bacteria; kingdom Bacillati; phylum Actinomycetota; class Actinomycetes; order Kitasatosporales; family Streptomycetaceae; genus Streptomyces; species Streptomyces taklimakanensis. Next base: position 468,213 of record NZ_WIXO01000001.1, on the reverse strand, counting down.
ACCGGGTGTCCCCGCGCCCGCGGCCCGCGAACCTCCCGAGCACCCCGTTTCACCTTGTTCGCGCCGGGCACTCCACGGCGAGCGGCGGAAACCCGCCGGAACAGTGGAACGGGCAGCGAGGAACAGATGCAGATCGGCTACAAACTGGCGGCGGAGGCGTTCGGCCCCGCCGAACTCGTCCGGCAGGCGGTGCTCGCGGAGCGGGCCGGTTTCGACTTCGTGGAGATCAGCGACCACTACCACCCGTGGCTGGACAACCAGGGCCACTCGCCGTTCGCCTGGACGGTCCTGGGCACCATCGCCGCGAAGACCGAACGCATCGGTCTGGCGACCGGTGTGACCTGCCCCACCGTGCGCTACCACCCGGCGATCATCGCCCAGGCCGCGGCGACGCTCGCCCTGGTCTCCGAAGGGCGGTTCGTGTTGGGCGTCGGCTCCGGTGAGCGCCTCAACGAGCACGTCGTCGGCCGTGGTTTCCCCGACGTGAGCCTGCGCCACGAGATGTTCCGCGAGGCGCTGGAGATCATCCGGCTGCTGTGGCGCGGCGGCTACCGTTCCTACGAGGGCAAGCACCTGCGGTTGGAGGACGCCAGGGTCTTCGACCTCCCCGACGAGCCGCCGCCGATCGCGGTGGCCGCCAGCGGCCCGCCCTCGGCGCGGATCGCCGCCGAACTGGGCGACGGACTGTTCGCCACCGAGCCGAAGCCGGAGATCGTGCGGCACTACCGGGAGGCCGGCGGCAGCGGTCCCGGCTACGCCGAGGTGCCCACGGCCTGGGCACCCGACGAGCGCACCGCGGCACGGGCCGCCCTGGAGACCACGCGGTGGGCGGTGACCGGCTGGAAGGTCATGAGCGAACTGCCCAACCCCGTCAACTTCGCGGCGGCCACCACCACCGTCCGGGAGGAGGACATGCTGGAGAACTTCGCCTGCGGCTCCGATCCGGAGCGGTACGTGGAGATGGCTCGGCAGTACGCCGACGCGGGTTTCGACCGGCTGGTGCTGATGAACGCCGGGCCGGACCCCGACGGGTTCCTGGACTTCTACTCCGGAGAACTGGACGGTCGGCTCCGGGCCCTGGAACCGGCGGGCGGAGGCGGCTCCTGAGCGGACGACCACACGGCGGGACGGAAGGCGCGGGACCGGGAACCTCCCGATCCCGCGCCTTCGCCCCGGCTTCCGCGCCGGCGGTCAGCGCTCGCCCGGAGCCTGCGACAACTGCGCCGACAGCGGCACCGCGATGTCCTCCAGCGACCGCCGCTCGGCCCGCACGGCGAGGAAGAACGCCACCAGACCGGCCAGGGTCATCAGGGACGCGCCGATCCGGAAGGCCAGCACGGTGTCGGCGACCACACCGGACTCGGTGAGCTTGGCGAAGATCAGCGGACCGCTGATGCCGCCCGCGGCCGTGCCGATGGCGTAGAAGAAGGCGATCGCCATCGCCCGGGTCTCCATCGGGAAGACCTCGCTGACCGTCAGATACGCCGAGCTGGCCCCGGCCGAGGCGAAGAACAGCACCACGCACCAGCACGCCGTGAGCGTGGTGGCCGTCAGATGGCCGTTGCCGAACAGCCACGCGGTGCCGAACAACAGCAGCCCGGAGAGGATGTAGGTGCCGGAGATCATGGGACGGCGGCCCACGGTGTCGAAGAACCGCCCCAACAGCAGCGGGCCGAAGAAGTTGCCGACGGCGATGACGGCGAAGTAGTAGCCGGTCGAGCCGGTCGGCACGGCGAAGAACGTGGTCAGGATGGCGCCGAAGCCGAAGGTGATGGCGTTGTAGAGGAACGCCTGGCCGATGAAGAGCGACAGCCCCAGGACGGCGCGCTTGCGGTAGTGGGAGAAGACCGTGCGGGCGATCAGCCCGAAGCCGATGCTCCTGCGGGTGTGGATGGTGATCTCGCCGGCGGGTGGGGGGAGCTCCCCGACGCCCTTCTCCTCGCGGATCTCCTCCTCGACCCGGTCCACCAGCGCCTCGGCCTTCTCGCCCTGTCCGTGGATGAACTGCCAGCGCGGGCTCTCGGGCACGTGGCGGCGCACCAGCAGGATGGCCAGGCCGAAGACGACACCGAGGGCGAAGGTCAGCCGCCAGCCGACGTCGATGGCGAAGATGTCGGTGTCCAGCATGACGATGGACAGCAGCGAACCGCCCACCGCGCCCAGCCAGAAGCTGCCGTTGATGATCAGGTCGATGCGGCCGCGGTACTTGGACGGGATCAGCTCGTCGATCGCGGAGTTGATGGCGGCGTACTCACCGCCGATGCCGAAGCCGGTCAGGAAACGGCAGGCGAAGAACCACCAACTGGAGAAGGACAGCGCGGTCAGGGCGGTGGCGCCCAGGTAGACGGCCAACGTGATGATGAAGAGCTTCTTGCGGCCGTAGCGGTCGGTCAACCATCCGAAGAACAGGGCGCCCGAGCAGGCGCCCGCCACGTAGAGCGCGGCGGCGATGCCCGTGACCTGCGCGGAGGTGATGGGCAGACCACTGCCTTCCTCCGCCAGCCGTCCGGCGATGTTGCCGACGACCGTGACCTCCAGGCCGTCGAGAATCCACACCGTGCCCAGACCGATCACGATCATCCAGTGCCAGCGCGACCACGGCAGCCGGTCGAGTCGGGCCGGTACGGACGTCGTGACCGCGCCCGTTTTGGCGGCCGTGTCCATGGGGTTGTCGCTCGTCATCACCACTCCCTCCGGCGTGGGGCCGAGGGGGTGCGCCTCGGCGCGCTTCTCACGATTTCCCTGCCGCGGGTGATCCACACGTGGCCGTGGGGCGGGGCGGAGCCCGGGGAGGTCGAGAGAGGCCGAGGGAGACCGGAGGAGGCCGGAGAAGGGGCCCGGTGGCGACGGTGTCGCTCCGCCGCCACCGAAGGCCGCCGCGGTCAGCGTGGTTGGAGACCGCTCCGTTCGGTGAGGGAGCGGCCGAGTGCGTCGCGCATGCGCGCATGGCGCGTGGAGGTGTCCCACAGGTCGCCGCGGCGAGGACGTTGGGCGTACACGGCCCAGGTGACGGCGCCTATGCCGGTGATGAACGGGATGAGCAGCCACACCATCGCGGCCACCGACGTCTCTCCTTTCCGGAGCCTTCGGATCCACCGAGAGTGTTCGATTCCGATGCCTCTTATATATCCAGCGGCAGGGAAGTTGACAAGCCAAGACTCAATTGGTGAGGGAGTGGGCTCACAGAGCGTGTCCCCCGGCCACCTGGAGGACCTGCCCGGTGATCCAGCGGGCCTGCCGGGAGGCGAGGAACACCACCGCGTCGGCGATGTCCTCCGGTTCTCCGACGCGCCCCATGGGGACGACCGCCCGCACCTCCTCGATCCGGTCCGCTTCGATCCACCCCGTCTGCACCGGCCCCGGAGCCACCGCGTTGACCCTGATCCCCGAGGCGGCCAGATCCAGCGCCGCGGCCCGAGTGAACGCCTCCAACGCAGCCTTGGAGGTGCCGTACCCGATCTGCGAGGGGAAGGCCCGCGCCGCGTCGGTGGAGACGTTCACCACGCACGGGGGCGTGCCGTCCCCGTCCCCCGCCGCGTCCCGTCCGCGCGCACGGCGCGCCAACTCGGCGGTGAGCAGGGCCGGTGCGACGGAGTTCACCCGGTAGTGGCGCTCCAGCCCCTCGGCGGTGAGGGCGTCGAGGGTGTCCGGGCTCTCGCAGTGCGCGGCGTTGTTCACCAGGACGTCGACCGGTCCCAGCCGTTCCACCACTTCGTCGAAGAGTCGTGCCGCCGCGTCGGGCGAGGCCAGGTCGGCGGAGACCGCCACCGCCCCGCCCAACTCCGAGACCAGCGCGTCGACCGCCGCCGCGTCCGGGGCGGCGTGCTCCCAGCGCACCCCGACCGGGGCGGGGGCCCGGTTCGCCACGTGGTGCACCGCCACCCGTGCCCCCTGCGCGGCGAACGCGCGGGCGATGGCCGCTCCGATGCCCGCCCCGGCGCCGGTGACGAGCACGATCCGTCCGTTCAGTCCGGTGTCGATCACGGTGGAAGCGTCCCCGCCCCGAGGCGGATCGGCAACCGGATTGTCGGACCGGACGTCCCGGCCGTCCGCGGCCCGGCGGTCGTCCGACCCGGTTGTCGAGGAGCGCGTCCAGCCACGACCGCTCGCGCTCCTCGACGTACTCCGCGTCGCGCCGCCACACTTCGCCGTGGCCCTCGCGCCACAGCCGTGCCCACGGCAGGACACCGCGTGCGGCCCGCTCCCGCGGGAAGTCGCGCGTCGCGCGGGTGCGACACGGGCGAGCCGGCGGTCGGGCTCCGGCAGGGGAACCGGTCGGGCCACACGGTGGCACCCGGTGCGAAGATCGACACCATGCGCAGGCCCTCGTGGCCGATGTCGTCGACCACCCTCTCGGCGACCAAGAAGTCCGCCAGTTTGGTCAGGCTCCAGGCCGAGAACGGCAGTCCGTGCTCGGCCGGCCTGGACTTCGCGATCTTCTTGATCTCGCGGCGCTCGGGCAGTGCGAAGGTCTTCGGCCGTCCGCCCTTGTACTTTCGGGTAGAGGGAGTCGAAGCCGTCGGCGTTGAAGTTGTGGATCACATCCCGGACCCGGTCAGCGCTGGTGAACGTGACCTGAGCGATCTTCGCCACCGCCATGCCCTGCACGGACAGCAGCACCATCCGGGCTCGGCGCCAGGTCACCACCGACCCGATGCCGCGGCGGACGATCCGCAGCAGCAGCCGCCCTTCGTCGCCGTCGATCTCTCCGCACCCGCACGCGTTCCGCCGTCCGAGCCCCCCGTGTCCGTCAGCTGTGACTGGTGTCGATGACGCAGAAGCGGTTGCCCTCGGGGTCGGCGAGTACGACGAAGTCGGCGTCGTCCGGATAGAAGTCCCAGTCGACGCGTTCAGCGCCCAGGGAAATCAGTCGCGCCACTTCGGCTTGCTGATCGGCGGCGTCGCCGGCATAGAGGTCGAGGTGGATCCTCGGGTGTTCCTGCACGGGCGTGGTACTGAGGTCGAGGGCCAGTGCGGCACCGGAGCCGTCGGCCGGCACCAGTACCGCCCAGTCGTCCTTCACCTCACCATCGCGCGGGACATAGCCCAGTGCCCGACTCCAGAACTCCGCGGCCCGCCGCACATCAGCGGCTCCCATCACGATCGTTCCGATGCTCAGCATCCGCCGATTCTGGCAGACACAGAGGGACCCACGGCGTGAACCACGTCCCCAACTACGAGGCGAACGTTGCCTGATGCGGCACCAGTCGCCCGTCATGCCGCGCGTTCTCGCCGAACGGGTCCGGTCCACGCACCCGGATTAGGGTGAGGGCGTCCGTGCCGCCCACCGTGAGGAGTCCCGCCGTGCCGCAGTCCGAGCAGGCCCGCACACCGTCCGCCGACCTTCCGAAGTTCCCCGCCACCGGACGGCGCGTGCTGGTCACCGGCGCCTCCCGGGGGCTGGGCCGGGCGCTGGCCGAGGCGTTCGCCGCCAACGGCGACCGGGTGGCCGTCCACCACAACAGCCGCCGACAGGACGCCGAGGCCACGCTGGCGGGGTTGTCCGGCGACGGCCACGTGCTGCTCGGCGCGGACCTGGCCGACCCCCGTCGGACCGCCGAACTGGCGGATGCCGCCGCCGAGGCGTTGGGCGGCCTGGACGTCCTGGTGAACAACGCCGCGGTCAACACCCCGCACCCGCCCGTCGACACCTCCCACGCCGACTGGTGTGCCGCCTGGCGGCGGCACGTGGACGTCAACCTCCTGGGCACCGCGAACCTCACCCACGCCGTCGCCCGCCACATGATCGACCAGGGCACCGGGGGACGCGTCGTCAACATCGGTTCTCGGGGCGCGTTCCGTGGCGAACCCGACCACCCCGCCTACGGTGCCACCAAGGCGGCGGTGCACGCGCTCGGCCAGTCCCTCGCGGTGGCCCTCGCCCCGCACGGCATCGCCGTCACCTCCGTGGCGCCGGGGTTCATCGGGACCGAGCGCGTCGCCCACCGCCTGACCGGACCCGAGGGCGAGGCGATCCGCGCCCAGAGCCCCTACGGGCGGGTCGCCACACCGCGGGAGGTCGCGGCGGCGGTGCTGTGGTTGGCGTCCCCGCAGGCGGAGTGGAGCTCGGGCACGGTGCTGGACCTCAACGGCGCCTCCCACCTGCGCACCTGACACGGCGGAACGCCGGCCCGCCGGTCACGCCCGGACCGCGGGGGATCAGGCGGCGGGACGGTCGCCCCGGCGGTCGTCCCGGAGGCCCGTGCCGCCGAGCCCGAACAGGGCCAGGTCGACGGCCTCGGCCATCGCCGCGTGCCCGGCCGCGTTGGGGTGGTAGCAGTCGGAGCGGTAGGCGGCGCGGATCCGGGTCGGATCGGCCGGGTCCCGGACGGCGGCGTCGAAGTCGACGACGCCGTCGAACAGCCCGCCGGTGCGGACGAAGTCGTTCACCGCCAGCCGGTTGGCCTCCTTGGCGCCGCCGGCCGCGTTGCACATGGGCATCAGGGTGGCGCCGACGACCCGCACCCCGCGGGCGTGGGCCCGCCGGACGATCTCCCGCATGGCGTCGATCACCCGCGAGGCCGGCGCGGGCGGTGCGAACTCGCCGCCGCCGAGGTCGTTGGTGCCCTCCAGCAGGACCAGGTGGCGCACCCCGGCCAGGTCGAGGGCGTCGCGGTCCAGCCGGTCGGGTGCCGGAGGGCCGCAGCAGTGACCGGTGGGGTCGTAGGGGTTGGTCTGGCGGCTGACGGTGTTGCCGGAGATCCCGGCGTTGGCGACGGCCAGTTGCCGGCCCGGCGGCAGGGCGTTGATCCGTCGCGCCAGCAGGTCGGTCCACCGGTCGCCGCCTCCCGTCGCCGCGTGGCCGGTGGTGTTGGAGTCGCCCAGCGCCACGATGGTGCCCGCGGCGGCCGTCCGGCCGTCGACGACCTCCACCCACCACAACTGCCCCGGATGGTAGCCCGGCTCGGCCGACAGACCCCGGTCCTCCTCCGGGAAGGCGGCGTCGCCGGTGTCACGGGTGTGGTCGCCGTCCAGCGAGAGGAAACTGGCGGGCGGATTCGGTGTGGGCGGCGGGAAGGAGTGGTCGTTGACCGGCGCGTTCGGCGCGTACAGGCTGATCGCGAGGTTCCGTTGGGCCGCCACGCGCAGCGGCACCGGATCGCTGTAGGCGTGGCCGCCCGGGGGCACGGTGACCTGCCGGCGGCCCTCGAAGGTGAGGGTGCGCAGGGAGCCGGGGACGAGATCGGCCTCGCCGACCCGCAGTTGCAGTCCGATCGTCGCCGAGCGGAACGTCGCGGGGCGATCGCCGTAGGGGTTGCCGACGCGCACCCGCAACGAGGAGGCCGCCACCGAGGACCGGGCGATGTTGCGGACCGTCAGGTCGGGCGAGGTCCCGCGCACGCCCTGGAGGCTCGCGCTCCAGACGGCGCTGCGGCCGGGCGGCGTCGTGGCGTCGGCGGCACCCTCCGGTGCGGCGACGGCGGGGGCCGCCACGGCGGAGACGAGCAGGACGACGAGCGACACCAACCACACGCTCGGGTGGGTACGGGCTCTGCCACCTCGTGGTGAGGACCTCACGACGTTCCTCTCGATCGGCTGGTGCGGGACGGAAACCGGACGTCGCGGACGTCGATGTGCGCAGGAGCCAGGGGATCGCCGGTGCGGCGCGTGCCGCCGGGCGCGAGCGGTGTTCCGCACGCTAGGAGCGCTCCCGTGCGCCGTCAACACCGCCTCGCCCGGGTGCCGGTGCGGTTCGCGGTTCGGGGACGAGCCGACATCGACGTGTCCGTGCGGGCAGGCGTGCGCCGGGTGGGCGGCGTGCCGTACGCCCCGGGCGACCGCGGGGCGATCACGACGCGGCCGGGAGCCGTCGCCCCCGCGCCCGGCGGGACCGCCGCGCCGAGTCACCCGTTCGGTCGGACCCGAACGGGGGGGGGCGGAGCCGAGGAGCCACGGGGAAGCCGCGTACGGTGCGGTGCGGGGCCCTCCGGCCCCTCCTTCCGCTCTCCCGCCCACCCGATCCGCACCCGCACCCGCACCGCACGAGGAGCCCCCGCCGTGAACGTCGCCTACCGCCACAGCGGGTTCGCCGTCACCGAGCACACCCTCGACGTCCCCCTGGACCACACCCGACCGGACGGCGAGGCGATCACCCTGTTCGCCCGCGAGGTGACCGCCGCGGGACGCGAGGACGAGGACCTGCCCCGGCTGCTGTGGCTCCAGGGCGGCCCCGGGCACCGCGCCGAGCGGCCCGACGCCCCCGGCGCCTGGCTCCGCCGGGCCCTGCGCGACCACCGCGTCGTCCTGATGGACCAGCGCGGCACCGGCCGCAGCACCCCCGCCGACCGGCACACCCTCGCCGTCCACCCCGACGCCGCCGCCACCGCCGAGTACCTGACGCACTTCCGCGCCGACTCCATCGTCCGCGACGCCGAACTGCTCCGCCGCCACCTGGCCGCCGACGGGGAGGAGGACCGCCCCTGGACGGTGCTCGGCCAGAGCTTCGGCGGCTTCTGCGTCCTGACCTACCTCTCCCTGGCGCCCGAGGGACTGGAGAAGGCGATGGTCACCGGCGGCCTGCCCTCCCTGACCGCGCACGCCGACGACGTCTACCGCGCCGCCCACGCCCGTGTCCTGGACCACAACGCCCGCTACGTCGGGCGCTACCCCGACGACCGGCGCCGGATGGACGAGATCGCCGCCCACCTGGCCGAGCGGGACGTGCGCATGCCCACCGGTGAGCGCCTCACCGTGCGCCGCTTCCAGACCCTGGGCATCACCCTCGGCGCCGCCTCGACGTTCGACCGGCTCCACTACCTGCTGGAGACCGCGTTCGTCCCGGGGGCGCGCGGACCGGAGCTCTCCGACACCTTCCTGCGCGGCGTGGAGTCCGCCGTCTCCTTCGCCGAGCACCCCCTGTACGCCGTCCTCCACGAGGCCATCTACGCCCAGGGCGGCCGTCCCACCGCCTGGTCCGCCCACCGGGTGCGCGAGGAGTTCCCCGCCTTCGACGCCTCCCGGGGCGGGCCGCTCCACCTCACCGGCGAAACGGTCCACCCCTGGCACTTCGAGGAGGACCCGTCGTTGGTGCCGCTGCGGGAGGCCGCCCACCTGCTCGCCGAGCGCACCGACTGGCCGCCGCTGTACGACCTCGACCGGCTCGCCGACAACCGGGTGCCGGTGGTGGCCGCCGTGTACCACGACGACATGTACGTCGACCGGGAACACTCCCTGCGCACCGCCGCGCACGTCCGCGGGCTGCGCCCCTGGATCACCAACGCGCACGCCCACGACGGGGTGCGGGTGGACCCCGGCGTGTACGACCGACTGTCGGCCATGACCCGCGGCGAGGTGTGACCCGGACCCGCGCGCGGACGCCCGTTCCGAGCCCGGCCGTCGGGCGTCCCCCGCCGCGCCCGGCGTCCTTTCTGCCCCTCCTGCGGACATTCGGCCCCGATGGAGTCCCACGGTCCTCTGGCGCTTCGCCTGCTCCTCGCCCACAGTTCAGTTCCGGCGGTCAGTGTCACGGTCGCCGACCGTTCGCGGTCCGGCCCCCCTGCGGGGGGACGACGGCACGTCAGCGAAAGACCAATGGAGGTGTCAGGAGCAGTGCCCCTCTCTCGCCCCTCGTCCAGGTCGGTACGCGCCGGGCTCGCGGTGCTCGGTGCGATGGCGATCGCGAGTTCCACGCTCACCGCCCTGACCACGCAGACCGCGGTCGCCGCGCCCGCCGCACAGGCCGACCGGCACGACCGGCACGACTGGAACACCGACGCCTACCGTGGCGAGGTCGAGGTCGTCCCGGCGGACGCCGACGACAACCGGCGGATGCTCACCGGCCGGGTGTTCCTCGACCACGACCGCGACAGCCGCAGCGACCGGCGCGAGCGCGGCCTGGCCGGCGTGACGGTCTCCAACGGCCGCGACGTGGTGACCACCGACCGTCACGGCCGCTACCGGCTGCCCGCCTACGACAACATGACGGTCTTCGTCACCCAGCCCTCCGGCTACCAGGTGCCCGTCGACGAGCACAACGTCGCCCAGTTCCACTACAACCACCTGCCCGCCGGTTCGCCCGAGCTGCGCTACGGCGGCATCGAGCCCACCGGACCGCTGCCGAAGGCCGTCAACTTCCCGCTGGTGAGGAGCAAGGCCACCGCCTCCCGCGAGCAGCACTGCGTCATCGCCGGAGACCTGCAGACCTACGACAAGGAGGAGGTCGGCTACGCCCGTGCCGGCGCCATCGCCGACCTGTCGCGGCGCCACGACCACACCGGCTGCGGCGCGCTGTTCATCGGCGACGTGGTGGGCGACGACCTCTCCCTGTACCCGGACGTCAAGGAGCTGACCGCCGAACTCAACGGCCCGGTGCGCTTCCTGCCCGGCAACCACGACCTGGACTTCGACGCGAAGAGCGCCGAGCACTCCTTCGACACCTTCCGGGCGCAGCTGGCCCCGGCGTACTACTCCTACGACGTCGGCCAAACCCACGTCATCGCCCTCAACACCGTGAGCTACCCGTGCACCCCGGACGTCGACAACGCCGACGGCCGTCACACCAACTGCAACGACCCGGAGAACAACCCCTCCTACAACGGTCGCCTCGACGAGAGGCAACTGGACTGGCTGGAGCGGGACCTGGCGAAGGTCCCCTCGAACAAGCTGATCGTCGTGGCCGGGCACATCCCGCTGCTGACCTTCGCCGACGAGGGGAGCATCCGCCACCAGGTCGACCAGGTCCGCGAGATCTACGACCTGCTGGAGGGGCGCAGGGCCGTCTCGGTGGCCGGACACACCCACTCGATCGAGAACATGAAGACCGGCGACCTGTTCAAGGGCTGGCGCGACCTCTTCGGCGTCGAGGGACTGCCCTTCCCCCACATCACCGCCGGCGCCATCTCCGGCGACTGGTACTCCGGGAAGCTGACGGACGAGGGCTACCCGGTCGCCGTCGGCCGTGACGGCGCCCGCCCGGGCGTCCTGACCCTGGACATCGAGGGCAACTCCTTCAAGGAGCGCTTCACCGTCACCGGCGAGAAGGACGACGTCCAGATGCAGCTCGGCGTCAACTCGCCCACCTACCGGCAGTGGTACGCCGACCGTCAGGCCTGGAACAAGGACAGGCGGGGCGAGGCTCCCGAACTGGGCGACCCCCACGTGGTCAGCCGGGACGACCTGGCCGGCACCACCTGGCTGACCACGAACTTCTGGATGGGTTCCACCGGATCGAAGGTGAAGGTCCGCATCGACGGCGGTCGGGCGCGCGAGGCCGTGCGCACCCAGCGGGCCCGCGGTGAGGACCAGCTGATCGGCCCGGAGTGGTCCGACCCGCACGCGGTCGCCCAGCAGTTGGTCAACGGCGGCAGCGTGGCCGACCGCACCATGCACCTGTGGCGGTTCGAACTCCCCTCCGACCTGGCGGCGGGAACCCACCGCGCCAAGGTGACCGCGACCGACTCCCACGGCCGCACCTTCACCGAGACGCTGCGGTTCACGGTGGTCGAGAAGCGCTGACCGACGGCGCCCCGGCCCCGCGACGACGGGAAAGCGTTCGGCCCCCGGAGCCCGGCAGGGTCCGGGGGCCGAACGCGGGCGCGGCGGCGCCGGGGCGGGGCGGCGGTCAGCCGCGCGGACGTGCCGTGTCCGCCACGGTCCAGCGCTGGTTGGGCCCGGAGTTCGGCCGCCAGACCGAGACCGCCGCGCCGTCGTGCGTGGCCTGCCCGGCCACCTCCAGCAGCCTGCCGTCGGCGGCGTTGACCAGCGTCCAGGAGCCGTCACCCGTGGTGGACGCGATCCACTGGGCGGCGGGGTCACGGCGCCGCTCGTCCTCCAGCACCACCGAGCCGCCGCGAACGGCCAGGCGCCGACCGTCCACCGCGCTGGTGAGCGTGTGGCGCCGGCGGTTGTCGCCGGCCTTCGGGCTCTCGGGAACCGGCTCCAGCCGCCACAGCTGGTCGGCGCGGCCCGGTTCCGCGGCGCGGATCACCACGCCGGTCCCGTCGTCGGAGACGGTGAGGGCCTTTCCGCTCTGCACGCCGCCCAGCCGGTAGGTGTGCCCCTTGCGGATCGACGCGGCGTCCTTCGCCACCCCCGAGACGCCCTCGACCAGGAAACTGGTCACCGACTCGGCCGGCACGGTGTACGCGGCCCGGCGGTCGGTGACACGGACCGGGGCGTGCCGCACCAGCGCGCCGTCGGCGCTGGTCACCACCGGGGTCACCGTGGCGTCCTTCGCGACGCGACCGAACTTCGACAGGTCGAGGGCGACCGTCCGCGGCTCGGCGGAGTCGTTGACGTGGACGACCGTCGCGCCCCCGTCCGTGACCGCCGCGACGCTGGAGGTGTCGTCGACCTTCACCAACCGGTCGCCTGGGCGGATGTGGTGGGTGAAGTTCCTGGCGGTGTCGAACTTGGTGTTGGTGCGGATCGGGCAGGTCTCCAGGGTGTCCTCGGCGGTGCAGTCGAAGGGGATCTGGATGCTGCCCCAGTTGCCGCCCTCGGGGGACTCGCCGCCCGGCTTCATGTTGTCGTAGTCCTCGACGGGCTGCCAGAAGACCCAGGCGCTGGGCTCCAGTTCGCGCAGGTCGTCGACGATGTGCCGGGCGAGGCCCAGGCCGGGCGCCATGGACTCGAAGTCCTGGCCGCCGCCCCAGCCGCCCTCCACCTCGCTCATCCACAGCGGCTTGTCGGCCGCCTTGGCCAGATCGCGGACGGTGGTGCGACCGCCGGTGCCGTAGGTGTGGACGTTCAGCTGGGCGACCTTCTCGCGCACGTCGCTCGGGTAGGACTCCCAGTTGCGCGCGAACGTGGTGGGGTTGGTCTCGTCCATCGCGGAGATCACGGCGTCGGTGTCGGCGCCGTCCAACTCCTCCGCCAGCGCGCGGATGACGCGCTGCTGGAGCTCGGGGCCCATGTGCGCACCCTCCTGACGTCCGCCGACGGGTTCGCCGTCGGGGCCCAGGCGCGTGCTCCAGTAGGGGGTGTTGGGCTCGTTGAACGGGTCGAGGGTGTCGACCTCGATGCCGTGTGCCTCCTCCAGCCGCTCCACCGCGCCCACGAGGTAGGCGGCGAAGTCGTCCACGGAGTCGCTCCTGAGCTGGTCCGCGTTCGGGTCGAAGCCTCCGGAGACGTACCCGCTGACGGTCATGAACCACGGCGGGGAGTTGCCGAACGCCTCCCAGTGGTCGACCTCGTCCTTGACGCGCTCCACCCACCAGCGCTGGGTGCGGTCCGCGTCGGGGTTCCAGTCGGCCGGGTCGTCGGCGCTCCACCAGTCGACGTCCTCGCGGGTGGTGCCCTCCGGAGCCCGCCACCAGCCCTCCACGGCGCCCCCGGCGCGCAGGTAGTCCGCCACGTCGGGGGCGTTGCCCCCGCCGATGTTGTAGCGGGCGATGTTCAGGGCCAGCCCGTCGTCGCCGAAGACCAGTTCGGCGAGTTCCTCGCGGATCTCGTCGGGGTAGTCGCCGGTGGCGTTGGCGAACCACACCAGGCTGGTGCCCCAGCCCTCGAAGGCCCGGTGGGCGTAGGACGGGTCGGGGGTGACCGTGACGGCTCGCGCCGCGGCCGCCGGACGTGCCTCGGCCCGGGGCGCGGGGCCGGCCGCCAGGACCGCGCCCGCGGTGAGGGCGCCGGCGCCCAGGAAGGCCGTCAGGCGCCGGATCGTGCCGGGTGGTTTCATCCTTCGGTCCTCTCGTGTCGGTCGTGCGGATGTACCGGGGCGTCCGGCGTTTTGGCGCGTCCCACGCGCCGCCGGGGTCCGCCGCGCGGGGCCCACGGCCCGCGCGGCGGACCACCGCCCGCCTCGCTCCGTCAGGGGGCGCCGGGGGTTCGGCGCAGGACGGCCACGCCGCGCGGGGCGAGGACGAGCAGGCCGTCCCCACCATCGCCACCGTCCCCACCGTCCCCACCGTCCTCGCGGTCCCAGCCGTCGGCCGTGCGGGCCGCCAGCACCTCGCCGGTGACGCCGGGCAGCTCCACCGGCTCGTCGGTGCGGTTGACCAGGAACCAGTACGCTTCGCCGTCCCGCTCGCGCACCGTCAGCTCCACCCGGCCGCGAGCCGGCTCCGGCAGCTCACCGGTCACTCCCGCGGCGTCGAGCAGCCGCGCCAGGACGCCGGTCAGACCGTCCGCGCCGAGCCGGGTCGACACGTACGCGGCCGAGCCGTCGCCCACCCGGCGGCGGGTGATCGCGGGCCGGCCGGCCTGTTCGCCGGTCCGGTAGGAGGCGAGCACCTCCACGTCGGGGCCGGTGGCGGCGATGCGGTCCGTCCACAGCGTTCCGGTGGTGCCGTCGTCCAGCTCGACGGACTCGCCGTCCGGCAGCGGGTCGAACTCCTCGACGCGGATGCCGAGCAGGTCGCGCAGCGGTCCCGGGTAGCCGCCGAGCCAGGCGTGGTCGTTCTCGTCGACGATCCCGGAGAAGTAGGTGGTCACCAGGTGTCCGCCGCCGGTGACGTAGCCGGTCAGCTCCTTGGCCAGCCGGCCGGGCACCATGTGCAGCACGGGCGCCACCACCAGGTCGTAGCGGTCCAACTCGGTGCCCAGGGGGACGACGTCGACCCGCACTCCCAGGGCGAGGAACGCCGAGTACCAGTCGAGCGCCTCCTGGCGGTAACGCAGCAGGTGGGTGGGGTGGGAGTCCTGCTCGACGGCCCACCACGACTGCCAGTCGAAGACGATCGCCGCCCGTGCGGGGGAGCGGTCCGACCCCACCACCGGGGCGAGGTCGCGCAGTGTGCGCCCCAGGTCGGTGACCGCGCGGAACAGGGCGCTGTCGGCTCCGGCGTGCGGCACCATCGCCGAGTGGTACTTCTCGGCCCCCGCCGCCGACTGGCGCCACTGGAAGAAGCAGACCGCGTCGGCGCCGTGCGCGACGTGCAGCAGCGAGTCGCGGGCCAGTTCGCCGTCGCGCTTGGCCCGGTTGATCGGCTGCCAGTTGACGGCGCTGGTGGAGTGCTCCATGAGGAACCACGGACGTCCGCCCGCGATGTTGCCGGTCAGGTTGGCCGAGAACGACAGCTCGTCCAGCGCCTGCGGCCCGGGGCGCACGTAGTGGTCGTTGGAGACGAAATCCACCTCCGCCGCCCAGTCGGCGTAGTGCATGGCCCGGGACTCGCCGGTGATCATGAAGTTGGTCGTGACGGGCACCTCGGGGGTGACGCGGCGCAGCACCTCGCGCTCGGCGCGCAGGTGTTCCTTGAGCGCGTCGGAGGAGAAGCGCTTGAAGTCCAGTTGCTGGGTGGGGTTGGGGTGGGAGGCGGCCAGCCGGGGCGGCAGGACCTGTTCCCAGTCGGTGTACCGCTGCGACCAGAACGCCGTTCCCCAGGCGTGGTTGAGGGCGTCCAGGGTGCCGTAGCGCGAGCGCAGCCAGGCGCGGAAGGCACGGGCGGCGTCGTCGGAGTAGTCGTAGACGTTGTGGCAGCCCAGCTCGTTGTTCACGTGCCAGGCCACCAGCGCGGGGTGGTCGCGGTAGCGCTCGGCCAGCGCGGTCACCAGGCGCAGCGCGTACTCGCGGAAGACCGGCGAGGTGGGCCGCCAGTGCTGGCGGGCGCCGGGCCACACCGTCTCGCCGGCCTGCGTGACCGGCAGCACCTCGGGATGGGCGGTGGTGAGCCACGGGGGAGGGGAGGCGGTCGCGGTGGCCAGGTCCACGGCGATGCCGCCCGCGTGGAGGAGGTCCATCACCTCGTCCAACCAGCCGAAGTCCCAGGTGTCCTCGGCCGGTTGGATGCGTGCCCAGGAGAAGATCGCCAGCGAGACGACGTTGACGCCCGCCTCGCGCATCAGCCGGACGTCCTCGTCCCACACCTCGCGCGGCCACTGGTCGGGGTTGTAGTCGGCGCCGTAGGCGAACCCCGGCGCGGTGCCGTCGTCCGGGCGGCGCAGCATCGGGGGCAGGGGGGTGTGGGTCATCGTGTTCCTTCCGGGAAAGGGATCGTGCCGGACGGTGACGGGGCGGTCGGGCCGGGGCGTGGAGGAAGGCCGGCGGAGGTCACTCGTTGACGGTGAAGCCCTGCTCCCTGCCGTACTCGACACAGGAGCGCTGCCACGCCTTCAGCCCTTCGGCCAGCGGTTCGTCGGAGACGTAGGCCTTGCCGACGGTGTCGTTGAAGACGGAGTTCGCGTAGACCTGGTAGGGCAGGTAGCTCCAGCCGTCGGAGACGTTCGCGGAGGACTCGGCGAAGATCTCGTTGGCCTTCTGGCCGCCGAAGTAGTCGAACTCGGTGCCGAGGAACTCCTCGGACTCCAACTCCTCGGTGGTCGCGGGGAAGGCCCCGGCGTCGACGCGGGCCCGCACGCCGTCGCCCGTGGTGGCGTACCGGGCGAAGGCGTAGGCCAGTTCCCTGTTCTCGCCCGCCGTGGGGAGAGCCAGCCCGCTGCCGCCGTTCTCCGCGCTGTCGGAGGCGCCCTCCTTCCACTGCGGCAGCGGTGCCACGCGCCAGGAGCCGGAGCCCTTCGGCACGCCGGACTCGAAGTTGGCGGGCATCCAGGCACCGGCGGCCAGGGTGGCGATGGTGCCGTCGGACAGGCCCTGGTACCACTCGTCGCTCCAGGAGGTGACGGGGGCCAGGAGGTCCTCGTCGAGCAGCTTCTGCCAGGTCCCGGTGTACGCCGTGGTCCCCTCGTCGGTGAAGTCGATCGTCACGTCGGTGCCGTCGGTCCGGTAGGGGCGGCCGCCGGCCTGCCAGATGAGACTGGTGGCCAGGCCCGGGTCTCCGGTGTCGTTGGCGATGTACACGTCCGGGTCGGCCTCGTGCAGGGCGCGTGCCGCGTCCACGTACTCGTCCCAGGTGGTGGGCACCTCGACGCCGTGCTCGTCGAAGACGTCCTTGTTGTAGAACAACGCCATGGGACCGGAGTCCATGGGCAACGCGTGGACGCCGCCGGAGGCCCGCACGGCGTTCCACGGGCCGGGCGAGAAGGTGCCGTCGAACTCGTCCGCGCCGAAGGCGGCGAGGTCGTGGACGGACTCGGTCAGCGCGAACTGGCCCAGGGCGAAGTACTCGATCTGCGCGACGTCGGGCACGCCGGAACCGGCCGACATCGCGTTCTGCAGCGCGGTGTAGTGGTCGTTGCCGGTGCCGGCGTTGACCAGTTCGACGTCGACCTTCGGGTACTTCTCCTCGAAGTCGGCGGCGACCTGTTCCAGCGTGGGCTCCCACGCCCACACGGTGATCGAGCCGCCCTTCTCCAGGGCCGCGCGGACGTCGGAGGCGGAGACCTCGCCGCCGGAGTCGTCGCCGCCGGAGCCTCCGCACGCCGTCGTGCCGAGGACGGCGGCGCACAGCAGTCCCACACCGCGCATCAGGCGGCGCGTCGTGTTGGTCATGGGGTCCTCACTTCGTTGTCGGACGCGGAGGGAAGGGACGGATGGGGGGCGGGGGAGGGAAGACAGGGGTGCCGGGAGTGGGGGAGGGGGCACGAGGGCGCGGGCCGGGCGGCCGAAGTGGCCTACTCCTTGACGCTTCCGGCGGCCAGCCCCGACTGCCAGTAGCGCTGGAGCAGCAGGAACGCGGCGATCAGCGGGACGATGGTGAGGAGCGATCCGGTGATCACCAGGTCGAAGATCGCCTCACCGCCGGCCGTCGATGCCTGGGAGTTCCAGGCGTCCAGCCCCAGCGTCAGCGGGTACCAGTCGGGATCCTTGATCATGATCAGCGGCAGGAAGTAGTTGTTCCAGGTCGCGACCATGGTGAACAGCGAGACCGTGACGATGCCCGGCCCCAGCAGCGGCAGGGCGACCCGGAAGAAGGTGCGCGCCTCGCCCGCCCCGTCGATGCGGGCGGCCTCCAGCAGTTCGGTGGGGACCGCCTCGCTGGTGAAGACCCACATCAGGTACAGGCCGAAGGGCGAGATCAGCGAGGGGACGATCACCGCCCAGGGGGTGTTGGTCAGGCCCAGCCCGCTGAACATCAGGAAGGTCGGGACGGCCAGGGCGGTCCCCGGCACCGCGACGGCTCCGATCACCACGGCGAGGACCGCGCGCCGGCCGGGGAAGTCGAACTTCGCCAGACCGTAGCCGCCCAGCACGGCGAGGAACGTGGCGCCGCCCGCGCCCAGGACGACGTACAGGAGCGTGTTGAACAGCCAGCGGACGAAGACGCCGCCGTCGTAGGTCAGCGTCCGGGTGATGTTCTCCCACAGCGCGAAGTCCCCGTCGAACCAGAGCCCGAAGGAGCCGAACAGGCCCTCCTGGGTCTTGGTGGCGCTGACGATCAGCCACACCAGCGGAACCAGGCTGTAGAGGAGCACCAGGCCGGTGAGGAGCGTGAGCGTCACGCTGCGGCGCGGGCGGTCCGCCGAGTGGCGCCGGCGGCGCGGTGCGCGCAGCCGCGCGGCGGAGCGGGCGCGGCCGTCGGGAGTGGACCGCGTGGTGGACAGGGTGGGGGCCGGGGCGCTCATCGCGTCTCACGCCTCCTTCCGCATGCCGCGCAGTTGCACGGCGTAGGCGACGGCCATGGTGATCAGGCCCATGACGACCGCGACGGTCGCCGCGTAGTTGTGCTGCTGCCCGGAGAAGGACAGCGAGTAGGTGTAGAGGTTGGGGGTGTAGTCGGTGGTGACGGCGTTGGGCGCCAGGTTCCGCAGGATGCTCGGCTCGTTGAAGAGCTGGAAGCTGCCGATGATGGAGAAGACGGTCGCGATCACCAGCGCACCGCGGAGGGCGGGGAGCTTGATGGCGGTGATGACGCGGAGTTGGCCGGCGCCGTCGATCTCCGCGGCCTCGTACAGGGAGCGGGGCACGACCCGCAGCGCGGAGTAGAGGATCAACATGTTGTAACCCGTGAACTCCCAGGTCACGATGTTGCCGATGGCCGCCAGGACGAGGTCGGGAGAGAGGGGGTCGGGCAGGGAGACGCCCAGGGCGTCGTTGATGTCGCCCAGCAGTCCGAAGCGCGTGCCGTACATGAAGCCCCACATCAGGGTGGCGACCACGGCGGGGACGGCGTAGGGCAGGAAGACCGCCATTCGGAAGAAGTCCCTGCCGTACAGCCGGCCGCTGTCGATCGCCAGCGCCACCAGCAGCGCGATGCCCAGCATGATCGGCACCTGGACGCCCAGGAAGAGCGCCACTCGGCCGACTCCTTCCCAGAATCTGGGATCCGTCAGGGCCCGCTGGTAGTTCTCCAGGCCCACGAAGACGGTGCCGCCGATCATCCGGTCCCGGAACAGGCTCAGGTAGAGGGAGTAGGCGATCGGAGCCAGGAACACCAGGCCGAAGACGGTCATGAAGGGGCCGACGAAGCCCCAACCGGTCCAGGTACGGGCGCCGCGCCTGCGCCGCGATGTCGCGGGGCCCGCCGTCGCGGGCAGTGGCGTCGTCATGGTCGTCTCTCGCCCCTCGTCTCGCTGGGTGCCCCGGCCGCGTTCGGTCGACGGGCTCGTTCGACGGGATGTTTGCGCAAACATCACCGCCCTGACGGATCGATCGAAGAGGATGTTTACGCAAACATCGGTTGGCGTGATATCTACACTGCACCGGTACGAGGGTCAAGGGGTGCGGCGAGGGCCCGCTCCGGAACGAGGGGACGCAGCGTCGATGGAGGGCAGCGCGGACACCACGCGGGAGAACGGCGGACCGGCGATCCCGGACGGAACCGTTCCGCCGCGCCGCAGACGGGGCGCGTCCATGGCGGACGTGGCCCGGCTGGCCGGGGTGTCCGCGCAGACCGTCTCCCGGGTCTCCAACGGCTACCCGGGCGTCACCGAGGAGACGCGGCAGCAGGTGCTCGCCGCGATGCGGAAGCTCGGCTACCGGCCCAACAGCGCCGCACGGGCCCTCAAACGGGGCGAGTTCCGCACCATCGGCGTCATCCTCTTCAACCTCTCCACCACCGGCAACGTCCGCACGCTGGAGGCCATCGCCGGTTCGGCCGCGCAGGAGGGCTACGCCGTCACGCTCCTGCCGGTGGCCGTACCCACCAGGGACGAGGTGCGCGGCGCCTTCACCCGGCTGGGAGAACTCGCGGTGGACGCCGTCATCGTGATCATGGAGGTCCACCTGCTGGACGCCGCCACGGTCTCCCTCCCGCCCAACGTGCAGGTGGTGGTGGCCGACTCCGACGCCGGCGACCGCTACAGCGTCGTCGACACCGACCAGGCGGGTGGCACGCGCACGGCCGTACGGCACCTGCTGGACCTCGGGCACCGCACCGTGTGGCACCTGGCCGGTCCCGAGGAGTCGTTCGCGGCACAGCGGCGCGCCGCCGCCTGGCGCGCCACCCTGGAGGAGGTCGGACGCGAGGTCCCCGAACCGGTGCGGGGTGACTGGTCGGCGGAGTCCGGATACCGCGCCGGACTGCGACTCGCGGACGAGCCCGGCTGTACCGCCGTCTTCGCCGCCAACGACCAGATGGCGCTCGGCCTGCTGCGTGCCCTGCACGAGAAGGGCAGGCCCGTTCCGGAGCAGGTCAGCGTGATCGGTTTCGACGACATTCCCGAGGCGGGCTCGTTCGTGCCGCCGCTGACCACCGTCCACCAGGACTTCGCCGAGGTCGGCCGGCGTTGCGTCCGCGGCGTTCTGCGACAGATCCGCGGTGAGACGGCCGAGCGGGGCACCACACTGGTCCCCACGCGTCTGGTCGTCCGGGATTCCACGGCCCCACCGCCGGCGCCGGAGCGGTGACCGGCGCCGGCGGGGAGTCAGTCGCCGTCCCCGGCGGGCCCGGTGTCGGCGTCGACGTCGTACCAGTCGTCCGCCAGCAGCCCGGCGTGCGACGGCTGCACCCCGGCCTGCACCGTGCCGTCCGCGGTGACGAACCGCAGATGGGCGGCGAGCCTCCGGCTGCGCCCGTCCGGCGAGACACAGGCCGACTCCGGCTCCAGATAGACGTACTTGCCGGGTTGGATCCAGCTCCGGCGGGCCATGCGACGACCGTCCCTCAGTAACTCCAACGCTGCGGAGAAGTCCATGTCGTCGAGCGTAGCCGTCCCGTGGAGAGGGGCTTGAAGCGAAGCCGACGCATGTGCTAGGGGAAGTGCTGCCGGCTGTCCGGGCCGTGTGCGCGAGGAACGAGCGCGACCCGGTGTGAGTGATCGACGTCATGCCCGCCGTGGGCCGCCGAGCCCGCCGACGCACGTGAACGCCCCCGACCCCTCCCGAACGGCCCGCCGCTCGCGGTGGCCGTCGCGGTCACGGAATCCTTTGTTCGCCGGCATCGTCCGGCCGGCCATGGACAATGCGGTCATGCGTATCCGTGCCGTGCACCCGGACGAGCTGCCCCTCCTCCAGGACATCGAGAGGGCCGCCGGGCAGTGTTTCCGAGACATCGACATGCCGGAGATCGCCGACGACGAGCCGCTCCCGCTCGACGAGCTCGCCCGCTACCACCACGCCGGGCTGGCCTGGGTCGCGGCCGATGACGCCGACGCCCCGGTCGCCTATCTGATCGCCGACCGCGTCGACGGCAACCTGCACGTCGAGCAGGTGTCGGTGCACCCGGGCAGTGCGCGCCGCGGCATCGGCCGGTCCCTGCTGGACCACCTGGCCGGCCACGCCCTGAGCGTTCGGGCGCCCGCCCTGACCCTCACCACGTTCACCGAGGTCCCGTGGAACGCCCCCTACTACACGCGCTGTGGCTTCCGGCCCCTGGACGACGGCGAACTCACCCCCGGCCTGCGGAGGATCCGCGAACGCGAAGCGGCACACGGCCTGGACCGGTGGCCTCGGATCTGCATGCGGCGGACCCTGTGACACCGCGGCGCCGGGGCCGTGGTGGGCCACGGGGTGCCCACCGCCGACCGCGCCACGGGGAACGCTGGGGGAGCCGGGACGCTACAGGCCGACGACCCCGGACGCCGCCACCACCTCGTAGGCCAGCGTGATCTCGCGCCGTTCGCCGGGCGCCAGACGGAGCGTGTACCGCACCATGCCCTCGGTGTCGACATCCTCGTCGGGCTCCGGACGACACGCCCCTCCACACAACCGCACCTCGACGGTGGAGATCTCGGAGACCGGGACGCGTTCGTGGACCACCACCTCGGTCGCCTCCCCGTCCGGCGACCAGTCGAGCCGGGAGACGAACAGCCGAACCGTCCGCCTGATCACCGTGCGGCGACCGATGCCGGCCGGCCCCGCGGTGCCGCGCTCCTCCTCGACGTGGCGGGCCACCCGGTAGGTGTCCTCGCTGCCGAAGGCCGGCCGGAACTCCTCGCCGAGGCCGACGAACGGCAGCTCGCCGCGTCCGACGAACCCGCTGCCGCGCACCAGGTCCACCGGTCCGGCCAGCAGGACGTGCCCGGCCTCGTTGGTCAGCCGAGCCACCCGCGTCACCAGGGGCGACACCTCGGGAGCGCAGATCGACTCGGTGCGGCACGGCGTGGTGAAGGAGGACAGGGGCACCCGGTGAGGACGCCCGTCGGAGACCACGGTGACGGGCCGCTGAGCGGCCATCACCCGCACCTCGCCGCCGTCGGCCGGACCGGGCAGCTCCGCCGGACCGACGTCGGGCCCCTCCGGCTCCGAGCCGGCCGGCCGTCGACCATCGACCGTGCGGACCTCCTCCTCGCGCAGATCGACCTCGACCGTGCGCCGCTCCTCGGCCGTGCGGTCGCGCAGGACGAGCACGTCCTCGGTCAGGGCCGGGGGGTTCGCGGCGAGCGTCGGCCGGGCGGTGGACAGCGCCAGCCGTACCCCGCTCCAGTCCTCCCCGGTGCGCTGCCACACCACCGCGTCGGACTCCAACCGCACCGACCGCTCGTCCCCGGCCAGTGTCGCCCGGTAGGCCGGCCGCCACAGGGCGCAGGGCACCAGGTGGACCACGCGCAGCACGGCGGGTCCGGCGTGGTCGGCCTCGACGACCACCTCCACGGCGGCCGTCAGCCGCTCCGGTTCCTCCTCGGTGCGACGCAGGGCCTCACGGGCCTCTTCCAGCTCCTCCTCCAGACGGCGCACGCGGCGCAGCAGCAGGCGCAGCTCCCCGTCGCGCCCCATGATCTCCGCGTCGATCCTCCGCAGCCGGTCCGCCCAGCGCCCGGGGTCGGCGTCACCCGCCCCGGCGCTCTCGACGACGTCGCGGTACACCTCGGCCCGGGCCTGGCCGACGATCGCGAGCCGGTTCTCCGACCTCTGTCGCAGCAGGTCCGTGTCCCGCGCCTCCGCCTCCAGGGCGTGCACCCTG
Source organism: Streptomyces taklimakanensis (assembly GCF_009709575.1). Lineage (NCBI taxonomy): Bacteria > Bacillati > Actinomycetota > Actinomycetes > Kitasatosporales > Streptomycetaceae > Streptomyces > Streptomyces taklimakanensis. Next base: position 445,153 of record NZ_WIXO01000001.1, on the reverse strand, counting down.
TGGCGGAGGGCGGAGGCCTCCTCGTCGGGCCCGTCCGGTCGCGGGGGTGTGTACGTGCGCACCACGCGGGCGTCGACGACCCGCGCGCCGGCGGCCCCGGGGCCGGTACCGGTGAACTCCGCGTGCAGGGAACGATCCACGGCCAACGGTGTCACCGGCCCGACGAGCAGTCGCCGGACCCCCGCGGCCAGCTCCACCGACGCTTTCCGCTCGACCCGGGCACGATCCTCCATACACGTCACGGCGGTGACGGGCAGGGGAACGGGCTCCCGGGCCGCGCCCGATCCGGCGGAGGCGGTCGACGATGTGGTCTCGGTCATGGTGCCTCCCGCTCCCGGTGGTTCCCGCCGATCAATGCCTTGCCGCCCGGTATCCGGATCTCGTACCCACCCCTGAGGACGGTGGTGCGCCCCGGATCCAGCTCCACCCGCCAGACCCTGGCCCCACGCACCAGGCCGCCGCCGTCCCCGCCACCGTCAACGCTGCCGTCCCCGCCGTCCCCACCACCGTCTCCGACGTCGCCGTCGAACGGGCCGTTCGGCACGGCCCAGGGCGGCGTGGCCCGGTGCTCCTCGATCCGCACCTCCTTCTCGGTGCTCACCGGCACACGCTCGCGCACCTCGACCGTCACCCGGTGCGGGAAGTGATTGACGAGCTCCACCTCGACGGTGTGGTCGAGCACCGTCGTCCCGCCGCGCAACCCGGCCGTGGACTCGCGCACGCGTGCGCGCCGTGCGACCCGCACGCTCTCCGCCGCGCCGATCCCGACCCGGCGGCGCTCCCCGGGGGCGAGAGCGGGCAGTGGCGCGGTGAGGAGGAACTCGCCGCCCACGGTGATGTCGGCGGGGCCGGCCGGCAACGCGTGGTGGGAGGTGTTCGTCAGCAGCACCGTGCCGTACACGGTCCGGTCCACCGAGGGGACGCACACGTACTCCGGCACCGTCTCCACCGGCACATCGCACACGGGGACGGTGTGCCAGGCTCCGTCCGCCACCACGTCGACCGGTGCGGCCGTGTCGTAGCGGCGGTGGAAGGAGCCCGCCGAGTGCCGTACGTCCGCCATGGGGAGCACCGTGGGGGCGGGAGGGGCCCACCGCGCGACGGCCTCGGCCCGCCGCCGTTCGGCGGTGTCCGCGTCCGTCACCTCCGGCGCGGGCCGCAGTCTCCCGCGCCGTCCGGGCTCGTCCGGCCCGGCCAGTTCCAGCCGGGAGTAGTCGAGCATGCCGGTACTCGGGACCGGCGGGGGCGGGGAAGTGGCCTCGGGGAGAACGGAGCCGCCCGACGCGGCGGTCGCCCTCGGGGCGCCGTACCCGGCGAACCCGCGCTCCGCCCCGGGCCCCACCCGCCCGGCCCCCGGGGTGACCGCGGCAGGGGAAGGGGCCGTGGAGGCGTCCGGTGCGTGTGGGAGCGTCCCGGCCAGGGGCATCGCGACGGGCGGCACGCCACCTCCCGTCCGGGGCGGTGTGGCGGCGGGCGTCGGGGAGGCGGGCGCAGCCGCGGCGCTCACCGCGGCCTCCACGGGAGGTGCCGGGGCGTGGGGGCGCGGCGCCACGGCGGCGTCGTAACCGGAGAACAGCTCCTCCAGGCCCGGCGGCGGCTCGCGCCAACCGCGCGCCTCGGGCTCCTCCCGACGGCGTCCGATCCGTAGCGACCGCAACCGGGGAGCACCACCGGTGAACCGCGACAGATCGGCGGTGGACAGGGCCAGCCGTACGCCCCTCCAGTCCTCGCCGGTGCGCTGTGCCACGTGGGCCCGCAGCACCAGCGTCCCGTCGCGGGCGGTATCCGCACCGCCCAACCTCAGGTGGTGGACCGGCGACCACGTCGCCCCCGGGACGTGGTACTCGATCTCGAACTCGGCTTCCACGCCGCTCACACCACCGTCCGGGCCGTTCCCGTCGCCGCCCCCGTCCAGCGTGAGCACGGTGGTGACCGACTCCCGAGTCCGCCCGGTGGACAGCGCGCTCGACGCGTCCCGCGACCGGACCGCGAGCACGTCGGCCTCGTGTTCGGCGTCGCGCACCTCCTCCTCCACGGACCGCAGCCGCTCGTGGAGGAGGGCCAACCTGTCGTCCACGAAATCCGCCAGGGCCAGCAGGGACTCCACCGGCGCCCGACGGGGCGGGTCACCGCGGCGAGGTCGCGGCGGGACGGCACGCAGCCCCGCAACCTCGGCGATCTCCGCCCGAATCCCGTCCCGCCTCACCCGCAGGTCCTCCCTGCGATTCTCCGCCTCCTCCAACTCCAGGCGCAGCCGTGGCAGTTCGCCGTCGGGGCGGGGCACGGCCGCTCTCTCCAGCCGTGTGTCCGTCACCCGCAGCCCCGGTGGCCCGGAGACGACCCGGCCGCGCAGCGAGTTCCCGTACGCGGTGACCGGCACCCCCTCGACGAGGATCCGCACGGCCGTGCCCGCCGCGGAGGGCGGTGAAAGCGGTGGAAGGACGCAGCGGGCCCGCCGCACGCACACCGCCCCGACCGGGTGCACCACCACGGACTCCAGCCGGGACTCCACGCGCGGTACGGCTCCCTCGCCGCCCGTCGCGGCCGACTCTGCCGCCATGTCTCCCCCTCACCCGCTCGTCCGCCAGGTGACCGCACCATATCCACCGGACCGGGGAGCCGGACCGGCCTGTGGAAAACTCCGCCCCGACGCCGGGGAGCCCCGAACACACCGACGCCTCGGCTCTCCGAACGCGCGCCTCGTCCGGGCGGAGGATCCGGACGTCGGCCCATCGGGAGCCGTGCCCCACCCGCCCGCAGTCACTCGGAACCACGAGGCGTGGCGCACCCCCGGTCCCCGGGCTTCCGAGACGGGTCCGGGCCGCGGGGCGGGGCCGCCGGGTCGTGCGCCCCAAGGAGGGGCGACAGCCGGTGCTCCTCCTCTCACCCCGAAGGGATCCGCCGCCCTCCCCGCACCCGGCCTCTTTTCAAGGCACCCTCCCGGCTTCTAGGGTCCTCTCCGGAAAGCGCTTTCCATCACTGTCGACACAGAAGGAGCCGGCTCTCCATGCCAGCACCACCCACCGCCCCGCGTCTCCGCGCCGCCGTCGTCGGCACGGGGGCCATCGCCATCGGCGGGCACCTGCCCGCTCTCGCGGCCCACGCCGACGAGGTCGAGTTGGTCGCCGCCGTCGACGTGGACGCCGAACGGCTCGACGCTTTCCGGGCCGAGGCGGGCGAGGGCGTGGCCGGGTACGCCGAACTGGACGAGATGTTGGAACGGGAACGTCCCGACCTGGTCCTCATCGGCACTCCACCCGCCTTCCACCGGGAACAGGTCGTGACCGCGCTGCGCGCCGGCGCCTGGGTGCTGTGCGAGAAGCCGCTGTGCCTGTCGCTGGCGGAGTACGACGCCATCGCCGCCGCGGAGGGCACGGACGGCGGCCCGTACGCGGCCGTCGTCTTCCAGCACCGCCACGGCTCCGGCGCCGTCCACGCCCGCGAGCTGCTGACCTCCGGAGCGCTGGGCAGACCGCTCGTCGCGCACTGCCAGACCACCTGGTACCGCGACACCGCTTACTACTCCGTCCCCTGGCGCGGCCGGTGGGCCACCGAGGGCGGCGGCCCCACCATGGGCCACGGCATCCACCAGACGGACCTGCTGCTGCACCTGCTCGGCGACTGGACCGAGGTGCGCGCCATGGCCGGACGCCTGGTGCACGACGTGGAGAGCGAGGACGTCTCCACCGCGCTCGTCCGCTTCGAGGGCGGCGCCCTGGCCACCGTCGTCAACAGCGTCCTGTCCCCTCAGGAGACCAGCAGGATAAGGATCGACTGCACCGACGCCACCGTCGAACTGACGCATCTGTACGGACACACCAACGACGACTGGGTCTACACCCCCGCGCCCCACGTCGCGGACACCGCCGACGCCGCCGAACGCGTCCGCGCCTGGCGCACCCCCGCCGCCGACCTGCCCAGCTCGCACACCGCCCAACTCGCGGGTCTGCTCGCCGCCCTGCGCGAGGGGGTGCGTCCGCCCGGCAGCGGCCACGACGCCCGCCGGACCCTGGAGTTCACCGCCGCCCTGTACAAGGCCGCCTTCACCGGGCTGCCCGTGCGCGCCGGCGAGATCGGACCCGGCGACCCGTACTACGACGCCATGCACGGCGACCATCCCGACTGGGCACCGCACACCTCCGTGGAGGAGAGCCGATGAGCGCGCCGATCACCGTCACCCACGCCCACGGCGAGCGGATCTCGGTCGCCTGCGGCGGGACCGAGCTGATGTCGTACGTCTACCGACCCGACCCGGACCCCTTCGAGTCCCGCAAGCCCTACGCCCACCCGCTGCGCACCCTGGCCGGCCACACCGTCACCGGTTACCGTCCCAGCGACCACCGCTGGCACAAGGGGCTGCAGATGACGGCCAGCCACCTGTCCGGACAGAACTTCTGGGGCGGCAACTCCTACGTCCACGGCCGCGGTTACCTGCCGCTCCACGACCGCGTCGGCCGGATGCGGCACGACGCCTTCGACACCGTCGAGGCCTTTGGGGACCGGGCCTCCTTCACCGAGCGCCTGACCTGGATCGAGAACGGCGGCCGGGAGTGGGCGCGCGAGACGCGGACCGTCGAGGCGCACTCGGCCGAACCGGAGGAGGGCGCCTGGGCGTTGGACTGGTCGATCCGTCTGCTCAACACCCACACCGAGACGCTGCGCTTCGGCTCCCCGACCACGGCCGGGCGCGAGATGGCCGGCTACACCGGACTCCACTGGCGCGGTCCGCGCGACCTGACCGGCGGTGACGTGTTCGGACCGGACGGCCGCGGTGGACGGGGGGAGGCCGGAGCCGCGGAGATGATGGGCACCCGGGCACCGTGGCTGGCGTTCACCGCTCCGCGTGACGGTGTGGACGCGCACAGCACCCTGGTCTTCGCCCACGCGCCGGAGAACGACGACGCGATCCACCCCTCCCACTGGTTCGTGCGCTCCGAGCCCACCCCGGTCGTCGCCGTCTCCTGGGCGTTCTTCGAGGAGTTCGAGCTACCCCCCGGGGAGGAGTTCTCCTACCGCTACCGCGTGGTCGTCGCGGACGGCGCCTGGGACCGCGACCGCGTGGAGGAGTGGCTGGGGGCGCACGGGTGGTGAACGCGGCGCGGGACGAGCCGTCCCCCGCCCCGCTACCGGGCGCGGTCGGTCTCTCCCACCTCGAAGCCTACGACTGGGAGGCCGCCGACGGAGTGTGCGGCGGCAGTCCGCACGTCCACCTGGTCTGCACGGAGGCGTACGTCGTCACCGGCGGCCGCGGTGCCGTGCAGACGTTGACGATCGACGGGTACCGGGAGACGGATCTCGTGGCCGGGGCGGTGGTCTGGTTCACGCCCGGCACCGTGCACCGCATGGTCCAGCGGGACGGACTGAAGGTCACGGTGCTCATGCAGAACAGCGGCCTGCCCGAGGCCGGCGACGCCGTCTTCACCTTCCCGCCGTCCGTCCTGGCCGACCCCGAGCGGTACGCGGCGGCGGCCTCCCTGCCCGCGAAGGAGGGGCTCGTGGCGGAGGAGGCCGCCAGGCGCCGCCGGGACATGGCCGTCGAGGGCTACCTCCCGTTGCGGGACGCCCTGCGGGCCGGCGACGCCGGGCCCCTGGTGGAGTTCCACCGGGCGGCGGCCCGGCTCGTCGCGCCCCGGGTGCCCGACTGGGCGCGCCTGTGGCGTGCCGGTGCTCTCGCCGCTGCCGAACGCACCGGCGCCCAACTGGCCGCCCTCGGCGCGGGCGACGTCGCCCACCTGGCCGAGGCGAGGGTGGAGGCCGCGATGCCGACCCGGCGCGGCGGTTACGGGATGTGCGGGCGCCGCGCGGAGTACGAGATCCCCGGCGCCACCCTGCCCTACCACGGCGAGTGAATGGCCCGGTGGGGTCTGCCGGACGGGCCGGCAGACCCCACCGGGCCGGTCGCCGGGGTCGCGAGCCTCCGGGCCTCCGGGCTTCCGAGCCCCCCGGGGCGCCGACCGCTCGGCCGGGACGGGGTTCGGAACGGTGCCGGGGCGGGGGGATACTCAACCGATGCAGCGCGACGAGGCGCTCCCCCACGCACACCTCACCAGCTCGCCGTTCCCGCACAGGAGTCCCGACATGGCCGTGCCGCAGGGCCCCCTCGACCACCGTTACCGGGGCGAGCACCCGGTCCGCACCCTCACCTACCTCTTCCGGCAGGAACGCGGCCGGATGGTGCTCGGCACCCTCGCGTTCCTCGTCAAGCACAGCCCCACCTGGCTGATGCCGCTGATCACCGCCAACGTCATCGACATCGTCGTCCACCGCGGACCGATCCTGGACCTGTGGCTCAACGCCGGCCTGCTGCTGCTCACCCTCGTCCTCAACTACCCCTTCCAACTGCTCTACATCCGCTGCTGGTACGGCAGCGCCCGCCGTACGGGCAACCGGATGCGTTTCGCGCTGTGCGAGCGCATGCAGCAGCTCTCCATCGGTTACCACTCACGCGTCAGCGCGGGCGTGCTCCAGACCAAGGTGGTCCGGGACGTGGAGAACGTCGAGACGTCCGTCCAGCAGGCCGGCGACCAGGGACTGTCGGCGCTGGCGACGCTCGTCGGCGCGCTGGCGGTGATCACGCTGCGCACCCCCGCCTTCCTGCCGGTCTTCCTGCTGGTCGTCCCGGCCGCCTCCGCGCTGGTGGTGTGGCTGCGCGGACGACTGCGCTCCTACAACGAAACGTTCCGCCAGGAAGTGGAGCACCTCTCCTCACGGGTCAGCGAGATGACCACCCTGATCCCCGTCACCCGCGCCCACGGACTGGAGGGCACCGCGCTGCGCCGGGTGGACGGCACGCTGCGGCAGGTGTTGGACGCCGGACTGCGGTTGGACCGACTCAACGGCCGGTTCGGCGCCCTGGGCTGGATCCTGCTCAACGCCCTGGGCGTGGGCTGTCTGGTCGGCGCCGCGCTGGCCGCCTACCACGGCCGACTGGCCGTCACCCCCGGCGACGTGGTGATGCTCAGCGCGTACTTCTCCTCCCTGACCGCCGCCGTCACCACCCTGCTGGGCCTCACCCCCGTGATCACCAAGGGGCTGGAGTCGGTCCGTTCGGCGGGCGAGGTGCTGGAGGCCCCCGACCTGGAACAGAACGCGGGCAAGACCGAGGTGACCGCCGTCCGCGGGCGCTTCGACTTCCAGGGCGTCGACTTCGCCTACGACGGCGCCGACCGCCACTCCGTCCGGGACTTCACCCTCTCGGTGCGTCCCGGCGAGACGATAGCGCTGGTCGGTGCGTCGGGCGCGGGCAAGTCGACCGTGCTCAACCTGGTGACCGGCTTCCTGCGGCCCACCTCCGGGCGCGTCCTGTTGGACGGCATCGACATGGAGGAGCTGGACCTGCGCAGCTACCGCCGTTTCCTGTCCGTCGTGCCGCAGGAGTCCGTCCTCTTCGAGGGCAGCGTCCGGGACAACGTCGCCTACGGCCTGACCGGTGTCGGTGACGAGGAGGTCCGCGCCGCGCTGCGGGCCGCCAACGCCCTGGAGTTCGTCGACGGACTGCCCGCCGGCCCGGACACCGTCGTCGGCGAGCGCGGGGCCCGGCTGTCCGGTGGACAGAAGCAGCGCCTGGCCATCGCCCGCGCCCTGATCCGCGACCCCAGGGTGCTGGTGCTGGACGAGGCCACCTCCGCGCTGGACTCCCGCTCCGAGGCGCTGGTCCAACAGGCGCTGTCGCGGCTGGTGCGCGGCCGGACCGTCTTCGTGGTGGCCCACCGGCTGTCCACCGTCCGGGGCGCGGACCGCATCGTGGTGATGGAGGAGGGCAGGATCGCGGAGATCGGCACCCACGAGGAACTGTTGCGGGCCGGCGGCCGCTACGCGGAGCTCCAGGCCGTCCAGTCCGTCTGACCCGGGCCCCCGGGCCCCCGGGCGTCGGTGCCGGGCCCGAGCGCCGTGCGAGGTGTCCGCGCACCGCGGATCAGGTGCGCTCCTCCAGGTCGCGCCGGGTGTCGTCGCCGTACACCCCCTCCTCGTCGCCGCGCACTCCGTACCACTCCTGGTAGCGGGCGACGGCCTCGGCGACGGCGGCGTCGTACCGACCGTCGACGCCACCGTCGGGGTAGACGTGGGGGATCTCCGACAGCCGTTCCTGGAGCTCCCGCACCGCGGGCCCGGTGTCGCCCTGTCGCAACACGTCGGGGTCGGCGGCCCGTGACGGTCGGGACGCGGGCGACGGGACGGACACCGGCGGCGCGGGGGCGGGGGTCCTCGGGGAGGCCCCGGACGCCGGTGCCCCGGACGGCGGTGCGGTGCGCGGCTTCGGCGGCGGCGTGGACGGGACCCGTGCCGTCGGGGAGGGCACCGGGGCGACCGACGCTCCCCCCTCCGGCGCGGAGGTCGTCGTGGGAGGGGCCTGGGCCAGGCCGGCGGGTCGGCCGCCGGAGGCGGGCGTCAGGACGCCGGAGGCCAACAGCAGGCCGGCCAGGGCGGAGCCGATGGTTCCCGTGGTCAGGATCAGGGAGACGGCACGTGGCCCGCGCTGCCCGCTCAGGAACCCTCCCCCCGCTTCGGGGAGCGCGACGGAACCGGCGGCGGGGTCGGTTCCGTGTCCGGCTCCGTGCCCCTCCCCGCCCGGAGGGCTCACCCGCGCGTCGTCCCACGGGCCCAGGGACCGCGCGGGCCCGGCGGCCGGGCGGTGGAACGGCGGTTCCCGGTCGGAACGGATCGCCATCTCCCCCTCCTGTTCCTCCTCGCCCTCCCCCGTGCGGAGGGACACGGAAGGCCGCCGGGGCGCGAGCCGCGCCGGGTTCCGGGGCCGGGACGGCACCCGCCGCGGATCGCGTCACACGGTGTGCGGCCGCTCACGGATGGTCCTCCGCCGACCATACTCGTTTCCGGTCGTGCGGGAGCCGGTCGCGCGACTTCTACCGCCGCGCGGGCCGCTCCCGCCGTCCCGCGTCGGAGGCGTCCCCGCCGGTGTCGGACGCGCCGAGCGCGTCGAGGTAGACCCACGCGCCCTCGTGGCGCGCGAAGCGGCTGTGTTCCTCCAGGACCTCCGGGGCCCCGGGGCGTCCTCGTTCGGTGTAGTGGGCGCGGAAGGCGACGGTCCCCTCGGTGTGGAAGGGGCTTCCGCCGGTGGTGGAGAGGATCTCCAACCGTCGCCACCGTACGTGCGGATCGAGGTCCAGACGGGTGGGCCGGGTGTCGGGGTGCCAGGTGCGCAGCAGGTATCCCCGGTCGCGCACGGCGAAGGCGCTGTAGCGGGAGCGCATCAGCGCCTCGGCGGTGGGGGCGGGGGAGGGGCCCCGGTGGTACCGGGCGCAGCACTCGCCGTAGGGGGCGGACAGGCCGCAGGGGCAGGGGGCGGCCGGATCGGTGGCGGTGGGGGCCGGTGCGGCCGGTCGCGGGCGTGATCGACGTCGGGACATGTCCCCATGGTGACGGCCGCGCGGGGATCCGCGCGGCCGGGGGTGGGAGCCGTTTCCCGTGGGGCGTTCCCGCGGGCCCTACTGAACGGCCGGGCCCGCGTCCTCGGTGCCGGAAAGCTGCGCCAGGTACGTGTGGCACTGGGCGGCGCGGCGGGAGTCCTCCTCCATCACCTTGCGGAAGAAGTCGGCGATCTCCTGCTTGCCGGCGTTCTCGGCGTCGCGGACGTACTGCCCGTAGTCGTGTCCGGCCTTCAGCGCGTGGTACTGCACCGAGATCAGGTCGTAGACGACGTCGCTGAATCCGGTCTCTCCGGTTGCCATCGGTTCACCATCCTCCGGGTCGTGACGTTCGGACCTTCGGGTTTCCCGGGAAACGCGGAGAAAACGGCACGTGCGGAACATGTCCGCCGGGACCGGACGGCGGGGGCGGGTGAAGGGGGGAGCGGGCCCGCCGGACCGCGTGGAGGCGCCCGGCGTACGGGGGGGGGCCACGCCGGGCGCGCGGACCGTCGGAGGCCACCCGTGTCTCACGGGTTCCGATCGCGCGGTGCGCGGTCTCGCTCCGCTCCTCCGCGCCCGGTGGCCGCCTCCGCGGTCCGCCACCATGACACCACGGGCGGCACCGGAGCCGCAGGGCGGACGGGCCGGTGCCGATGGGCCGACCGGCCCACACCCGGCGCGGTCCGATGGTGTCGGTGCCCCGCGACCGGGCGGCTCCGGCCCGGGACACGCCGAACGGGGAGTTTCCCACCCTTGGGGGTGTGAGCGGGGACCCGGTCAGGCGCGAGAACGGACTCGCGCCGGGCGAGGGCGTCCACCACCGGGTGAACCCCGGCAACCTTCCCGCCCTGACGGCCGTCCGCCCCGACGTCTGCGGTCTGGCGAACAACCACGTGACGGACTTCGGTGGCCGGGGGTCGGAGGAGACCCTCGACGCGTGGGCGGGTGCGGGCCGGGACCTCGTCCGGGCCCGGAGTGGAGGTCGCGGTCGGGCCGACGCGGGACGCGGCCGCCGCCCCTGCGAGGGTGGTTCGGGGCCGGATCGGCGGTCGGCGCCACGCGGTGGGACGCCACGCGCTGGTACGTCACGCGGTGGGTGTCCGCGGCGACGACCGGTCGCTCGGGCGCCGGCGGTGAGGCGGGGTCAGACCGTCCGCGTCGGGCGGCTGTTGTCGACCGCCAGGGAGACGGCCAGCGCGCCGAGGACGGACCCCATGACGTACCGCTGCACGCGGAGCCAGGAGGGGTGCCGGGCCAGGAAGGCGGCGATGGTCCCGGCGGCCAGGACGATCGCCAGGTTCACGACCACGCTCACGACGATCTGCACCGCGCCGAGGGCGATCCCCCGGACGAGGACGTGGCCGCCCCGCGGGTCGACGAACTGCGGTATGAGCGAGAGGTACATGATGGCGATCTTGGGGTTGAGCAGATTGGTCACCAGTCCCATGGCGAAGAGCCGGCGCGGCGGATCGTGCGGGACCTCGCGCGTGGCGAAGAGGGAGGTCCCGCCGGGGCGGAGCGCCTGCCAGGCGAGCCAGGCCAGGTATCCGGCGCCGGCGAACTTGACCGCGGCGTACAGTCCGGGCACGGCCAGGAAGACCACCGACAGGCCGAGGTTCGCGGCCGACAGGTAGACCAGGAAGCCGAGGGCGACCCCGCCGAGGGAGACGATTCCGGCACGGCGTCCCTGGGTGATGCTCCGGGACACCAGGTAGATCATGTTCGGCCCGGGGGTGAGGACCATTCCCAGGGAGATCGCGGCGACGCCGAGCACCTCACCCGCTCCGAGCATGACAGTGCCCTCCGTCTTCCCTTCCGGGGTCGTGGCCACCGAGCGTATGCACTCTCCTGGCGAAGTGCAATAAAGGATATTGCTCTCGGATCAATGGTGTGGTTGGTTGGGTGCCGGCAATGTCGGCGGAACCAGGAGCGGTGTGTGGAGGACTACCGGCGGATCGCCGACGGGGTGGCGGCGGACATCGCCTCGGGGCGGCGCAGACCGGGCGACCGCCTCCCGACGCAACGGGAGTTCGCCCGGCTCCACGGCATCGCCAACTCGACGGCGGCGCGCGTCTACCGCGAGTTGGCCCGCCGCGGCCTGACGACCGGCGAGGTCGGCCGGGGCACCTTCGTCCGGGCCGCCCCGCGGCCGTCGAGGACGGCGACGGCCGAACCGGCCGATGACGGGGTCGATCTGGAACTCAACCACCCGGTGGTGCCCGAGCAGTCCGCGCTTCTCGCCGCCGGGATCGTTCCGTTGCTGCGCCCCGGTGTCCTGGAGTCCGCCTCGCGCCCCGTCGGCGTCGCCGGCACGCCCGCGGCCCGGAACACCGCCGCCGCCCTCCTGACCCGCGGCGGTTGGCGCCCGGAGGCGGATCGGGTGCTGTTCGCCGGCAACGGTCGCCAGGCCATCGCGGCGGCGATCGCCGCGCTGGTCCCGGCCGGTGGACGGCTGGGCGTCGAGGAGTTGACCTACCCGGTGCTGCGGTCCGTCGCGACGCGACTCGGGGTGGAGATCGTCCCGCTCGCGGTGGACGAGGCCGGAGTGGTGCCCGAGGCCGTCGCCGCCGCCCACCGCACCGCGCCGCTGCGAGCCGTCTACGTGCAGCCGGTCGTGCACAACCCGTTGGGCCTGGTGATGCCCGAGCGGCGCCGGGAGGAACTGGCCGACGTGCTCGGCCGGCTGGGGGTGGACGTGGTCGAGGACGCCGTCTGGGGTTTCCTCCGCGACGACCTGCCGCCGCTGGCCGCCCTGCTCCCCGAGCGGACGGTCCTGGTGGACAGCCTCTCCAAGCGGCTGGCCCCCGGCCTGACGGTGGGGTACGCCGTCGCCCCCCGCGCACTGGTGCCCGCCGTCGCCGAGGCACTGCGCTCCGGGGGGTGGGGGCCCGCGCGGTTCGCCCTGGAGGCGGCGACCCGCTGGTCGGCCGACGACGCCGTGGGGCGGGTCGTCCACGCCAAGCGGCGGGACGCCGCCGGCCGCCGGGAGATCGCCGCCCGACGGTTGCACGGCTTCACCGTGCGCGGTGATCCGCTGTCGTACTTCTGTTGGTGGGAGCTGCCGTCGCCGTGGCGCGCCGACGCGTTCGTCGCCGCGGCGGCTCGCCACGACATCGCGGTCACCCCGGCGGCGGCCTTCGCCGCCGACACCGGACGCGCCCCGCGCGCGGTGCGCCTGGCGCTGGCGTCGCCGCCCGTGGACGTCCTGGACCGGGCGTTGACCACCCTCGCCGCGCTCGCCCGCTCCACACCGCGGGACGCGCCCGCCGGATGACCTGTCGGACGACCCGTCGGGGGGATGTACCGGCCTGTCCCGCCCGGCGCGGTCGGAGCCGGCGGAGAACAAACACGTCGACAGCGCCCCTCGGCACTGGGCAAAGTGGCCTCCTGTGACGAGCAGTGAACTGTGGACCCGCGCGGCCGCCGACCGCTATGACGCCGAAGAGACCGAGATGTTCTCGGCTGCCGTTCTCGGACCGACTCTCGACTTCCTCGCCGAGCTCGCCGGAGACGGCCGGGCGCTGGAGTTCGCCATCGGAACCGGACGCGTGGGCGTCCCGCTCCGGGAACGCGGCGTGCCGGTGGTGGGCATCGAACTGTCCGAGCACATGGCGGCGGTTCTGCGGCGCAAGGTCGACGAGAGCACGCTTCCGGTGGTCATCGGGGACATGGCCACCACCGTGGTTCCCGGCGAGTTCAGCCTGGTCTATCTCGTCTACAACACCATCACGAACCTGCTCACACAGGACGAGCAGGTCGAGTGCTTCCGCAACGCCGCACGTCATCTGGAGCCCGGTGGCCGATTCGTCGTCGAGCTGGCCGTGCCGCCGCTGCGGTTCCTGCCGCCCGGCCAGGTCGCGGTGCCGTTCGACGTCTCCGAGCGGCATCTCGGCTTCGACACCTTCGACCTGGTGGAGCAGATCCTCGTCTCGCACCACTTCACCCGCGACGGTGACGACGGCCGCTACCGTCGCGGCAACTCCCGTCACCGGTACGCCTGGCCGGCGGAGCTCGACCTGATGGCCCGGATCGCCGGGCTCGAACCGGAACGTCGCGTCGCGGACTGGGACGGGGCGCCGTTCACCCAGGACTCCACGGAGCACATCTCCGTGTGGCGCAAGCCCACCTGAGATCGGCCACCGGGCTGTCGATGCAAGCCGTACTCGTCCCGAAGCTCCTGTCGGGAGTTCGGGCGCCGCCGGCAGGGCGACGCGCGCCCGAGGGCGAGGAGGGCCTCGTGGATGCCGTCGCGCCTCCCCAACGGACATCCGCACCCGGCGGCCGGCAGGCGTGCGGTGCGACCGGGAGGCCCCGGGCAGACGGTGGGGAGGGAGCCAGTCTCGACGGTGCGGTGGTCCGTCCACCGGCCCTTGGGGAGCCCCGAAGAGAGGTCGTCCGGTGAAGTTCAGTTACGCGCTGCTGCCCGACCACCCGCTCCAGGAGTCACTGGCCTCGATCCGGCTCGCCGACGAGTTGGGTTTCCACGCCTGCTACGCGGCCGACGAGACCTGGCACAAGGACATGTGGCTGCTCTTCGCGGCGGCGGCCGGGCAGACCGACCGCATCCGGCTGGGCCCCAGTCTGTCCTCCGTCGTCCTGCGCGAGCCCACGCTGATCGCCCAGTCCCTGGCCACCCTCGACGAGCCCTCCGGAGGGCGCGCCGAAGGCGTGTTGTCCTGCGGCAACTTCGGACTGCTCGCGCAGTACGGCGTCGACTGGAAGCGCGTCCGCCCGCTGTCCCGCACCAAGGAGGCGCTGCACGTGGTGCGCACCCTGTTGGACGAGGGCGCCATCACCCACAGCGGGGAGTTCTTCACCTACGACGGACTGTTCACCTTCGCCCGGCCCGTGCAGGACCACCTCCCCGTCAAACTCGGCGCGATGCGCGGTCCGAGATCCTTCGAGGCGGCCGGGGAACTGTCCGACGGCTGTCACCACGCGCTGAGCTGCACCCGCGAGGCCTACGACTACGCCGTCCGGCACATCAGGGCGGGAGCCGAGCGCGCGGGGAAGGACTGGCGGAGCCTGGACATCGGGGCGTGGGCCGTCCTCGCCACCGGACCGGACGGTGCCGCGGCGAAGGAGGCCGCCCGTTCCATGGTCGGCATCTACGCCTCGTCGATGCCCGAGGAGCAACTGCGGCGCAACGGGGTCGCCCCGGCGGAGCCGAGGCCGGTGATCGAGGCGGTCGCCGCGGGCGACCTGGCCCGCGGCATCGAGCTGACCACCCCCGACGTCACCGAACGGCTGTCGATCTCGGGCATGCCCGAGGAGTGTCTGGAGAGGATCCGCCGGGACATCGAACCCAGCGGGGTCGGCCACGTCGTCTGCGCCGTCACCGACGGCGGACTGGTCAGGGCCTTCACCGGCAGGGAGCTGGACGGCGTCGCCGACGTGGACGAGCAGCTCCGACTGATCCACGACCGGATCATGCCCGCCTGGAGCCGACCGGCCCGCCGGGCCGGTCGGAAGGAACGGCCGGAGGGGGTCCGGCGGGCCGGCGGTCCACCGGACACCCCCGGCGCGGCGGTGGAACGGTCAGGAGGCCCGCCGCCACTGCTGGTTGGCGCCGCCCGTACAGGACCACTGGGCGACACGACCCATGTTCGCCGTCGATTCGTCGAGCACGTCCAGGCACCTGCCGCTGTGCGCCGCGCGGAGCCGGACGTGGCCGTCGCCCGCGTCCTCCACGCGCCACCGCTGGTGCGCGCCGTCGTCGCACCACTGCTGTTCCAGCACCGCGCCGTCGAAGGTCGACGCGCCGCGCACGCCCAGGCACATCGAGCTGTGCCGGGCCGCCAGACGCACCGTCCCGTCGCCGGCGTCCCGGAACCAGAACCGCTGGTTGCCGCCGCCGTTGCAGTCGTACTGGACGACCTCGACGCCCTCGGCCAGGGATCGGTCCCGCACGTCCAGGCACCTGCCGCTGTGCCGGGCGGTCAGCGTCTCGTACGGACCGCCGGAGCCGGTGACCGTGCCCGCCTCGGCGTCGATGGCGAGCTGCGGATACCAGTCCATGGTCATGCTGGTGGGGGAGGGGAAGGACAGCGGCAGCCAGACGTAGCGCGAGTCGTTGACGGTGCCGCCGAAGGAGTTGCCCCACCGGTCGCCCAGGTACAGGTAGGAGGTCGTGCGGCTGCCCCGCACCGGCAGGACGAAGGCGGTCTGCGAGCCGTAGGCGGTGGAGTCGCCGACGTTCCGCATCTCGCTCCACGGGCCCGCGAGCGAGGTGGCGGTGGCGTACTTCTGCTGGTTGGGGGACCAGCCGGTGGCGCCGGAGGTCAGCATGAAGTACACGCCGTCCCGCTCGAACAGGGCCGGGGCCTCGCGGTGGCCGCCCGGCCAGGGGTTGGCCACCAGCGAGGCGACCCGCGTGTAGTCGTCGGTGAGCCGGTAGATGTGCAGGTCGTAGTTGTCCCGGGCGGCGGAGGCCAGGTAGCCGGTGCCGTCGGTGTCGGCGAAGACGGTGATGTCGCGGGACATGTGGCCCAGCGGCCGGAAGGAGCCGTGCCAGGTGTAGTCGCCGTCGACGGTGGACGAGGTGGCCACGGCGGCGCGGGCCTCGCCGTAGTCGCGGCCGTTCTCCTTGTGTATCCACATCACGAACCGCCCGGTGCGTCGGTTGTACATCACCTTGGGGCGCTCGATGTTGGCGACGGCCAGTTCGGGGTCGCTCCGCTGGGTCAGCACGTGGCGGCGGAACTCCCAGTCGCGCAGGTTCGTGGAGCGGTAGGCGGAGACGGCCCGGAAGGTGTTGTCGGCGTTGCGGTGCTCGCCGAACCAGTAGTAGTACGAGCCCACCTTGAGGACGCCGCCGCCGTGCGCGTGCAGCGGATCGCCGGAGGTGTCGGTGAACCGGACGCCGTTGTCGACGGTCACGGGCGCGGCCTGCCCGGTGCCGGCGGTGGTGAGGGTGCCGGCCAGGGCCAGGCAGAGGGCGAGCAGGAGGGACCGGAGACGTAATCGGCTCATGTGGGGGACGCTCCTCGGTCGACGGTCGGTTGCCACGGGCCGGCCGGCGTCACGGTGGCGCCGGCCGGGGTGCGGTGGGGCGCGGGCGGACGGCGGCGGGGTCGCGCCGGCCTCCGTCGGGCAGTGTCGCAGCCGGGGCGGGTCCGACGCACCGGTGCGTCGGACCCGGAACGGGGCCGTCGCCCCCACGGGGGGTACCGGCGGCCGTGGGAGGTCGGACGGGCGGCGAGCGCGCGGAACCGTCCGTCGCGTCCCGGTCGGGTCGCGACGCGCGGCGTTCCCGCAACGGTCACACGATCTTCCCGTGCCGTGCTGTTGGCAGGGACATGCCGCTATGGAAGGCTCCGCATATCGAACATCCGTGAGCAGTCCCGAACAGGGGCTCGTCGAAAGGGCACCCCCACATGTCCCGTTCCCGCGCTTCCCGACGCTCCGTGGCCGGAGGCATAGGACTGGCCGCGGCGGCACTGCTGGCCGTGGCCGCCCCCGTCCCCGTGTCGGCCGCTCCGGCCCCCGCCGACGCTCCCACCGCTCCCGTCTCCGCCGCGTCGGAGGACTACTACGCCCCCGCGCAGGGGAAGACCGGTGAGGCGTTGAAGGCGGCCCTGCACGACATCATCGACAACCAGACCAAGCTCTCCTACCGCCAGGTGTGGGACGCCCTCGGCGACACCGACGAGGACCCCGCCAACCCGGACAACGTGATCCTGCTGTACACCGGGCGATCGCAGGCGAAGTCCGAGCACGGCGGGAACCTGGGCGACTGGAACCGCGAACACGTCTGGGCCAAGTCGCACGGGGACTTCGGCACCGTCACCGGACCCGGCACCGACCTGCACCACCTGCGCCCCACGGACGTCCGGATCAACAGCATTCGCGGCAACAAGGACTTCGACAACGGCGGCGACCCGGTCTCCGGCGCCCCCGGCAACCACACCGACGGCGACAGCTTCGAGCCCCGTGACGCGGTCAAGGGAGACGTCGCCCGCATGATCCTCTACATGGCCGTGCGCTACGAGGGCGACGACGGATTCGCCGACCTGGAGCCCAACGACCGGGTGGGCAACGGCTCCGCCCCGTACCACGGTCGTCTCGACGTTCTGAAGCAGTGGCACCGGCAGGACCCGCCGGACTCCTTCGAGCGGAACCGCAACGAGGTCATCCACCGCCACTACCAGCACAACCGGAACCCGTTCATCGACCACCCGGAGTGGGTCGAGGCCATCTGGTGACGGCATGTGACGCCGATGCCGGGCACGGGGCCGCCCCGACCGGGGGAACCCCCTCGACCCGGTGAGGCGGCCCGGCCCCGCCGATCCCTTCCGGGACCGGCGGGGCCGAGGGGCCCGTGGGAGCCGACCGGGGCCGTGCGGGCCGGGCCCGGGTCAGGCCGCGTGGCCCGTCGACGGACCGCAGGGGGAGGAGGTCGTGCCGGGATCCTCCGCACGGACGGCGGCCGCGTCCCGATCGGCGGCGGCCGCCTGGTCCAGGAGCCGCCTCGCCAGCTCGCGCGCCTCCCGGGGAGTCAGCGCCGTCCAGGTGCCCGGCACCCCGTCGTCCTCCGGGCCCAGGTCCAGGGTGACGCGACTGATCGGCCGGCCCGCCGTGGGCAGCCGCAGACACTTCACGGTGATCCGCCGAGCGCAGGAGGTCAGCATCGACGCCTGGTCGGCCGGGTGGCCGTGCGTCCGTCCTGTCTCCGCCATCGTTCCCACGCCTTTCCTCTCGCACCGCCGGACGTTCATCGTTGACAGCGCCGCCCGGCGCCACCTTTGTTCCCCACGGCCGGGGGGAACCGCCGCACGGGACCGGGCCGAGCGCGGCGACCCGCCTCCTCCCGCCGGACGCGGCCCGCGGAGGGCGCCCGGCGGGACGTGGCGCTCCGCCGGCCCGGGGCGTCACCCGGGCGTGGGTATCCTGGCCGGTCGGAGGGCTCCCGTACGGTCTCCCCGCACCCGGCACCGGGCGTTCCCGGGCCGCCCTTGGGGACCTCGACGAGGACCGAACGACCGCGGCAGCCCGGACGACGACCCGGCCCCGAAGACCCCAGCCCCGGAAAGCCCGCATGACCCCCGCCCAGCGCCCGTCCTTCAGCCTCACCGTCGAGACCGCTCCCCGAGCGGTCCGCCTCCTCGTCGCCGGCGACCTGGACTACGACACCTCCGAAGCCCTGGTGGAGGCCGCGCGGCGGTACCTGGCCCCGGGAGCGGGGGCGGAAGCGCCCGACGACCTCCACCTCGACCTGGCCGGAGCGAGATCCTGCGACTCCACCGGACTGTCCGCCCTGCTGCGGGTCCACCGTCTCGCGGGCGACCACGGCGCCCGGTTCCACCTCGACCGTCGGCCGCCGTTCCTGGAACGGCTGCTCGACATCACCGGCACCCTCACCCACCTCACCTCTCCCGTCGAAGGGGACGGTGGGGCCGAGGACCGGTCGGGCGACGGCTGACCGAGTCCGACCGCGCCCACGGCCCCGGTCACCGCTCACCGCTCACCGAACTCCCGCGACGCCCCGGAAGGCCCGGGTGTCCGCCGGGGAGGGAGGGCGTCCCCAGGCCGCGGCCAGCAGGCGCAGCGGGGCCGAACGCCCCCTGAGCGGCACCGTCAACAGGGGGTGCCCGCGCACCCCCCACGTGGCCAACAGGGCGTTGGCCGCCTGGAAGCCGGTGGTGGCCGCCCGTTCCATCAGCGCGACCGGCAGCGGGGTGCGCACCAGGTCGCCGGCGAGCACGAGGCGGGGGTGACCGGTGCGCACCCCGGGGCGGTCCCGCCAGGTGCCGGTGGCGAACAGCGGGCAGTCCCGCCGCCACTCGTGCCGTTCGTCGACGACACAGGCGTCGGCCGTCTCCGGATAGACGCGGGCGAGCTCGGCCACCAGACGTCGCCGCACGGCGTCGCGGTCGGCCCCGGGAGCGACGGCGTAGGCGTGCAGTTCGACCACGCTGCCGCCCGTCCGCGCGGCCCAGCGGGCGGCCTCGCCCTCCCAGCGTTCCAGGACGCTGACGTTGTCCAGCGGCCCGTAGCCGCCGGTGCCCAGGAAACCGGGACGGTCGGGGGCCACGGGGCGGTCCAGCCAGTAGCGGGAGACCAGGAACGGCGGGGCCTCCCGCAGCCGGGCCACCGCCGCCCGCCAACCGGGGCCGCCCAGGCCCGGGGAGCCCTCGACCAGGTCCCGCAGCCCCGCACCGTCCAGGGCGAGCACGACCGCGTCGTAGCGCTCGGCCCGCTCGCCGCCCGCCCCCGACCCGCTGCCGCCGTCACCGGAGACGACGGTGAAGCCGTCCCGCTCCGGACGCACCGCCCGCACGGCGGTGCCGGTGCGGACGGCGACGCCCAGCCGCTCCAGCCGCCGGGCCAACGGATCCCACAGGGCGGTGGGGAACGGCTCGTTCGGCACGTCGAAGAGCAGTCCCTCGGCCGAGCCCAGGAAGTAGATGTGGAACATCAGCGCCAGCTCGGCGGCCGACAGCTCGCGCGGATCGGCGAAGAAACTGCGGGAGAACACCTCGAAGGCCAGGTGCCGGGCCGCTTCCGGGAAGCCCACGGAGTCCAGGAAGTCGGCGGCACCGACGCCGTCGAGCCGTTCGTGGACGTCCGGGACCCGCACGTCCACCAGGGGCAGCGCCGCGCGGGGGGCCATCCCCGCCAGCCCCGAGGGGGTGAACGTCGGGCTGAGCGCCGTGAAGCCCAGGACGCTCCACGGCGGGGTCCGCGGAACGCGGGCGAAACCGTCCCGTGCGCCGTCGCCGTGCCAGAGCGGATAGTCGGGCAGCGGTGTGAGCATCGACAGGTCCGGATCGACACGGCGCAGCAGGTTCCGCAGGTTGTAGTACTGCCGGAAGAAGGCGTGGAAACCACGGCTCATGGTGACGGTCGTGCCGTCGGCGAGCCGCGTGGGCCAACCGGCGACGCGTCCGCCCAGGACGTCGTGGCGTTCCATCAGGTCCACCGCCACACCGCGTTCGGCCAGCGCGGTGGCGGCGGTGAGACCGGCGATGCCGCCGCCCACCACGGCGGCACGCACCCGGCCGGAGACCGCCGGCGCGCCGGCGGGGGCGGGCCGGTGGACGGCACGGCGGTCGCGGGCGAGCCGGGGACGGCCGTCGAACCCCGCGGGGCGCGGGAAGCGGAACGGAAGCGGGTACGGGAACCTCAACGGGGGGCCTTTCCACGGGTGGGGTCGAGGGGACCGGCGGGACGGGCGGCGCCGGGAGGCCGGAGAGGGGCCACGGGCCCGCGCGGGCCGCCGCCGGCGGACGGCCGACGGCGCACCAGGGGGAGTTCGACCAGGGAACGGGCCATCGGCCACACGGGGGAGCGCAGCCCGATCGCCACCTCCTCGCGCGGGGAGGAGCCTCCGTCGAGGAAACGCAGCACGCTGGGGAGGGGGTTGCGGCGGAAGAGGTCGGCGAAGAACGCCGCCCCGTCGATCCGGCCGGTGGCCAGGGCGCGCAGCAGGGCGGCGTCCATGGCCAGGTGACGGCGGGCGTGGGGCCGGGGCGGCGACGGGACGCGGCCGTCGGCCAACGCGGCGGCGATCCGGGCGCTCTGGCGTCGGACCGTGGCGAAGGTGTAGCCGGTGGCGGGACGGGTCGCGCCACCGGCCGTGCCGATGCGGAACACCGACCTCCCGACCCGGCGTGGGAAGCGTCCGTCGGTCATGGGGATGACGCCCTGCTCGACACCGGTGACGGTGAGGGCGCCCAACGGCCGCACCCGCCGCGTGTAGTGCCGCAGAGCCGCCTCGTAGCCCTCGTCGTCCAGGACGGAGGGCGCGAACTCGGTGTACTCCACCAGGGCCTCGCGTGACGAGAACGGCAGCACGTAGGCGAAGGAGAGGCCGCGCCGGGGCTGGGGGGTGCGCAGATCCATCAGTTCGGCCGTCCCCGGGTCGAACCGGTCCTCCTCGGTGCGCACGAACCAGCCCCGGAAGTGTTGGAGCAAGGTGGTGCGGGCGGGTGGCAGCCTCCTCGGCGGGCGGGAGTCGAAGACCCAGCGACCGGTCACGGCGAAGGGCCGTCCGTCGGCGCCGACACCGGTCACCCGCGCGCCGTGCGGACCGTCGTCGATCCCGGTCACGGTGCCCCGGACCCGGGTCACCCGCGGATCCGCGGACAGTCGGACGTCGGCCGCGCGGAGGAAGTCGGGGGAACGAACCATCCGGTAACGCCGGGGGGAGGCACCGCCTGCGGTGCCCCCGTCGGGGGCGCGCACCACCAGCCGTCCCCAGGAGGCGGTGACCAGCCCGGCGAGCCCGTCGGAGTCGGCGGGCTCGCCGCCGTCCGGAGCCTCGTCCTCCCAGAAGCACCAGGTGCGGTCGGGGCTGCGCCCGGGGCCCGGGGGCGGCTCCACCACCACGATGCCGTACTCCCGGGGCAGCCCGGCGGTCGACAGGTGCTCGACCAACGACAGGCCCGCCGCGCCCGCGCCGACCACGACGACGTCCGCGTCCGTCACCACCGTCCCCTTTCCCGGGCGTTCCCTCCGCCCCGTCCGTTCCGTCCCTCCCCCGGCCGCTCCCGCACGGGCGCGCTCCCGCCACCACCCGCCGGGTACCCGTCCCGCCCCGGCCACGCCCCCGCGGCCGCGCGCCGGCGCGTCCACCGCCGCGCTGCCGGTCACCGCGCCCCGGGCGGAGCGTGCGCGGCCCCTTCGACGCGGTGTTCGCCGCCCACCGTCACGTCGCCCCGGGGAAGCGCCCCCGCTCCCGCAGCAGGCGGCGGCGCTCGGCGTAGGCCAGGTCGTCGCGCCACAGCCGGGCCGCGGCCCGCCGCACCAGGGGGCGCAGCAGCGGCGCGGCGGCTCGGGCGACGGCGAAGCCGGGACGCCCGGAGGTGGCCAGCACGGCCTCGATCACGGCGGTGCGCGGGTTGGGGTCGCCGGGCGCGGTGAGCGGCGTGGCGTGGGTCTCCACCACGGACGACTCGCCCTCGCCGGCGACGATGCGCATCACCACCGTGCGCGGCTCCGGAGCGGTGAACTCCGCCCGTACCGGCACCCCGGCCCACGATCCGACGCGGTAGGCCACGTCCACCAGGAAGCGGTCCCCGTTGACGGCCGGGTCGGGCTCCTCGACGACCGTCAGACGGGTGAAGGCGTAGGGGTGGAACCAGGCACCGTGCCAGGGGTCCAACCGGTTGGCCACCACGTCCTCCGGCTCGCAGTCGCCCACCACGGTCGTCACCGCGTCCACCGAGGCGGCCACGTCCGGGCGCTCCGGCAGACAGGGGCGTTCCGTGGGCTCCTCGCCGCCGGCGGAGTCCAGGCGCACCCAGACCAGCACTCCGTCGTCGTGCACGGGAAAGGTCTCCCAGCCGGGCATGCCGTCCCCGGTCAGGGCCAGGCCGTGCCAGTGGCAGATCAACCGTCCGGCCTCCACCACGCTCTCGCACAGCGGCGCTCCCAGGTGCGGGCAGGCGCCCGGCCCGGCCACCACCCGGCCCGAACCCGTCCGCCACGCGACGACCTCCACCCCGGCGACCGTCCGCCCGAACGGACGGTCCGGACGGATCTCCCGACCGGCGGCCACCACGTACCAGTTGCCCGAGGGCCGGGCCGTGGCCCGCTTCAACGCGTCGGCGACGAGACGGGGCCGGGCCGCGCGCCAGGTGGGCTCCCGACGGCTCCGGCCGGGGTCGGGGATCAACCGCAGCGGACTGCGCCAACGGCGCCGGGCGGTCGGACGCTTCACGACGGGACTCCTCCTCCGCGGGGACGGGCGCCCCGGACACGCCGGGGCCCTCCGCCGCCGGTGGGCGCGCCGGGCAGGTCACCGGTGAGGGAACCACGGGCACGGGAGACGGCGAGGCCGGCCAACCCGCCGAGCGCCACGGCCGCCCTCCGGCGCCGGGACACCACGGCGCGCCGGCGCAGCACCGCGTAGTCGGCGTCCTCGATCCGGTCCAGGATCTCCCCGTAGAGGACGAACGCGGTGCGCACACAGGGCCGGGAGACGGGATGCAGCATGCCGATGCCGGGCTCCGCCTCCCGGTAGACGCCGCGGGTGGTCTCGCACAGCTCCCGCAGCGCGGCCCGCACCCGGGGGTCGGTGCGTCCGGTGCGGCGACACCACAGCAGCAGTTCCCGGTCGACGCCGTGCGCGGCGAGCCGGTCCAGCGGCAGGTAGATCCGACCCCGGTCCAGGTCCTCGCCCACGTCCCGCAGGAAGTTGGTGAGCTGGAAGGCGACGCCCAGGGCCGCGGCGTGCGGGGCGGCCTCCTCGCGCGGCACCACCGTGTCCAGCACGGGCAGTACCTGGAGGCCGATCACGGCCGCCGAGCCGTGCACGTAGTCCATCAGGTCCTCGTGGGTGGCGTACTCGGTGACGCGCAGATCCATCTCCATCGAACGCATGAAGTCGGCGAAGTGCCGGGGGTCGATGGCGTGGCGCGCCGCGGTGTCGACCAGGGCGGCGATCACGGGGTGGTCGCTGCGGCCGGTGCGCAGCGCCTCGGAGAGCGTCCCGCCCAACTCCGCCAGGGCCGCCGCGCGCCGCTCCGCGGCGAGACCGGCGTCGAGGTCGTCGACGATGTCGTCGGCCCAGCGCGCGAAGCCGTACAGGGCGTGCACGGACGGGCGCTGGCGCGGGGTCAGCAGCCGGGTGGCGAGGAAGTACGTCCTGCCGTGACGGGCGTTGAGCTGCCGGCACCGGCTGTAGGCGGCGCGCAGCGCCGGGTCGTGGACGCCCGCCGCGTCCAGCTCGCGGGCGGTCACGCCGTGGCCCCCTCGGCGGTGTCCCGCGCGACCGTCGCCCGGGACGCGGTCGCCGTGCCGCTCGTCCCCGCGGGCGCGCGGCCGGGAGGGCCGGTGACGCGGGCGGCGGCGAGCTTGCCGGAGACCACCACCGTCGGCACCCCGACGCCGGGGGTGGTGCCGCAGCCGGCCAGGACGACGTTGTCCCAGCCGCGCGGCAGGTTCCGGGGACGGAACGGGCCGGTCTGGGCGAAGGTGTGCGCGGCGGAGAACGGGGTGCCCGCCGCGTGTCCCCGGCGGGCCCAGTCGGCCGGTGTGACCAACCGCTCGGCCTCGATCGAGTCGCCGAACCCCGTCAGTCCCCGACGCTCCAGTTCGGCGACCAGTCCGTCGCGGTGGCTCGGACCGATCCGGTCCCAGTCGCGGGGGCCGGTGACCAGGTTCGGGCAGGGCGCGAGCACGTAGTGCAGGTGCCTGCCCGGCGGCGCGAGCGAGGGGTCGGTCGCGGTGGGTCTGGTGACGAGCAGCGACGGGTCGTCCATCGGCTCGCCGGTCCGGGTGAGCCGGCGGAACGTGTCCTCCCAGGAGGCTCCGAACGACAGGGTGTGGTGGGCGAGCTCGTCCGGCCAGGTGCGGTCGCCACCGGCGTGCAGCACCACGGCGGAGGGCGCGTACCGCAGCGGCACCGGACGGCGTGGGGCACCGCCCAGCAGCCGGTGGACGACGGGCAGGTCACAGGTGAGCACCACCGCGTCGCACGGGACGCGCCGCCCGTCCGACGTGCGGACGGCCGCCGCGCGCCCACCCGGGGAGCGCTCCAGCTCCGTCACCTCGGCTCCGTACACGAAGCGCGCCCCGGCGGCCTCGGCCGCGTCCGCCATGGCGCGGGGCACGGCGTGCATGCCGCCGCGCGGGAACCAGACGCCGGCGACGGTGTCCATGTAGGCGATGACGGCGTACGCGGCCAGGGCCCTGGTGGGCGGCACCCCGGCGTACAGGGCCTGGAAGGAGAAGACGCGGCGCAGCCGCTCGTCCTCGACGAAGCGCGCGACGCGCCCGTGCCAGGTGCCGAACCCGCCCAGCGCGGCGAGCCGGGCCAGGTCGGCGCCGAGCAGCCCGAGCGGGGAGTCGAAGTTGGCGTCGATGAACGAGCGCATCTGCACCCGGTACAGGCGTTCCAGCCAGTGGCGCAGCCGCCGGTACCCGGCGGCGTCCGCGGGGCCGACGACCCGGTTGATCTCGGCTTCCATGGCCTCCGGATCGGTGAACACGTCGAGGGAGCTGCCGTCGGCGAAGCGGGCCCGGTAGGCCGGGACGAGACCGATCAGCTCGACCCGGTCGGAGAGCTTGGCGCCCACCGCGGACATGGCCTCGTCGATCAGGTCGGGCATGGTCAGCACGGTGGGGCCGGTGTCGACCCGGTACCCCGACAGCTCCGTGCGGCCGGCCCGGCCACCCGGTTCGGTCTCCCGTTCCACCACGGTGACCGAGCGCCCGGCACCCAGCAGGTGCAGCGCGGCGGACAGCCCCGCCAGGCCCGCTCCGACCACGACGACGTGGTCGCTCGGTTCGCGCAGCCGTTTCATCCGGGATCCCTTCGGTCGCTCAACGGACGGGTGCGGTGACGGGAGCGGCAAGGGCGTCGGGCGTGTCCCCCAGGACGGCGCGGACCAGGGACGCCAGTCGCCGGACGGGGGCGTCCTCTGACCCCGCCGGGAGGTTCGGACCCGCCGGCTGTCCCAACTCCTCCAGGGCGGCCAGCGCATCCTGCGCCAGCTCGGCGATGTGTCGCTCCACGGCGGCGCGGGCGCCCAGCTCGGTCAGGACGGCGCGTACCCGCTCCACCTCCCCGTGGCCCAGCACCGGATCGCCGAGCGCGCGGTCGAGCAACTCCCGGGCCGCCCGCCGCTCACGTCCCCGGCCCCGTGCCAGGCGCAGGCCGACGGCCATCAGGTACGTGGACTTGCCCCGGCGGACGTCCTCGCCCGCCGGCTTGCCGGTGCGGGCCGGATCCCCGAAGACGTCCAGCAGGTCGTCGCGCAGCTGGAACGCCGTCCCGGCGCTCCGTCCCGCCCGCCGCAGTGCGGCGGTGACCCGCGGGCCGGCGTCCGCCAGCGCCGCGCCCAGGTGCAGTGGGCGTTCCACGGTGTACAACCCGCTCTTGAGGTGCGCGACACGCAGGGAGGACGAGGGGGAGGGAGCGCCGGACGCCTGGCCGTGCAGGTCCAGGTACTGGCCCGCCACCATCTCGGTGCGCATCGCCCGCCACACCGGGCGGGTCCGGCGGCGGGCCTCCGGGGACGGGGACGCCTCGTCCCACAGGTCCTCGGCCCACACCAGCGCCAGATCACCCGTCAGAAGGGCGGCGGAGGCACCGAAGACGGCGGGGTCGCCCCTCAGCCCCCCGGCCCGGTGGAGGTCGGCGAGGGCCACGTGGGCGGCCGGCGCACCGCGTCGCGACGGGGAGTCGTCCATGAGGTCGTCGTGCACGAGGGCACACGCCTGGACCAACTCCAGTGCCGCGGCCGCGTGCAGCACGGCCTCCGCCTCGCCGTCCCCGGGCCGCCCGCCGGCCGTCCGCCAGCCCCACCACAGGAAGGCCGGGCGCAGCCGTTTGCCGCCGCGCCGCACCAGATCGATCAGACAGTCCGCGATGTCGGCGGCGAAGCGGTCGCTGGTCCGCGCCGCGTCCTCGCGCCGCCGCGTCAGGTAGTCGTCGAGCACGGCCTCCACGGCGGACGCGACGTCACGGTCGGGATCGGCGACGGGGTCGGGGGGAGAGGCGCCGCGGGGGCCTTCCGCGGGGTGGGGCGGTCGGGGAGCACCGTCCCCGGCCCGCGTCCGGGGGGCCGGTGCCGGATGTGCGGGTGCGGGCGTGGCGGGGACGACTGCCGGTTCGGCGGCCTGTTGCCGCATCGCGGCTCCTTCCCGGCGCAGGGTGGGCACCCTGGCGCGCATGCGGATACAACTACACACCCGACATTTACGGCAATACTCTCAGTTCGGACTCCGAGAGTGGGTGAAGCCGCGGCGCCGTGCCGCGTCGCACACGGCCGGCGGACGGGCACGGTCGGCGGGACGGGCCCGCCGCCCCGTGCCGAACGGCGGAGAGGCGTGGCACGGCCACCTGCGGGTGCCCGAGGCGCGCGGGGCGAAACGGAGGCGGGGCACGGCGTACGACGGGGAGCCCGCGCCTCGTCGTACGCCGCGCCGGTCACGGGCGCCGTGGCACCGCGCGCCGGGAGGACCGACTCGGCACGGACCGAGCTGCGTTCGTCCGCCGGAGCGGACCGGGCGGGGCCGCCGAGGAGGGCTCCGCCGCCGGGGTGGCCCCGCCGGGCCTCAGAGCGCGGTGCGCGCCAGACGCCGCCAGGCGAGCAGCGAACACAGGGCGAAGCCGAGGGCGTTGCCGAGACCGTGGGTGGCGGCCATCCAGGTCAGGGAGGGGTGCGGGAGGCCGGTGGCCTCACCCACCGCCCAGCTCAGGGCCAGCAGCATGGTCGCCACCAGTACCGCCGCCGACACCGTCAACAGCCTTCGGGTCGTGCGGTCCGTACCGCGGACGCGGGGGTCCCGCCAGGTGACGTACCCCACGAGCCACATGCCGACGGTCAGCACGGCGGTTCCGGCGAGTTCGACCCAGTCGTCGACGAAGTATCCGGCCAGGACGAGCAGTGTTCCGGCCGGTACGCTCCACGCCGCCAGCCGGCTCGCCCGCCCCGCCGCGGCCCGGCAGACGAGCCCGGCGACCAGCGCCGCGGCGAACCCGGCGAAGTGGAAGTGCGGCACGGTCAGGGCCAGGATCCCCAGACCGAAGCCGAACAGTTCGTACCCGTGGCGCTCGGCCACCAGAGCCACCCCGGCGACGGACGGCGTCACCAGCGCGGTCAACACGGCGACCTCCGCCGGGGCGAACGACCGCGTACGGGCCACCCGCAGCGGTGCCCGGAGCGCGAGCGCGACCGTGGCCAGGGCGTAGAGGGCCGCCAGGACGGTGGCGGGCACACCGCGGGGCAACCACAGGGACACGGCCCCCGGCACGGCGCCCAGCAGCCACCACAGGCGCGCCCGGACCGGCACGGAGTCGTCGATCAGGGTCAGCCCGACGGGGACGACGACCAACATGCCCAACATGACGACGAGGTTCACCAGTACGGTCACGACGGAAGCTCCCCCCTGAGATCCTGCGGCCCGTCACCGACCCTACGCCCGGAGCCGTGCACGCCGCCGGGCGGCCCTCGCTCCGGGAGTCCGGTGACGGGGCGCCGCCGGCCCGCCGGTCGTGCGGCAGTACCCTTCGACTCCATGCAGCGTCAACAACCGTCCTTCTCCGCCCCCGTCCCCCCGAGCGAGCCGGCTCCCCCGCCCTACGCCCCGGTGTCCGGTCGGCGCACGAGAACGGCCGTCCTGGCCGTGGTCGTCGGGCTGTTGGTCGGTGGGGGCGGCGTCGGCACCGCCTGGGCCCTCACCGACGAGGTCGGCGGCGCGGAGCGGACGGGCGCGGCCGACCCGTCGGCCGACGCGCGGGCGGCCTGTGGTGCCCTCGACCGCTTCGAGGAGTCCGACTACGGGACCGAGGGACCGGCCGGTGAGAAGGCGATGAACCGTTGGGGCGGGGCCGTGTCCCTCGCGGCGGCGGCCGCCGCGGGCGACGAGGAGTACGAGCCGCTCGCCACGGCGCTCCGACGGGCGCAGGCCCGGCACCTCAGGGTCTTCGACTTCGACGCGGACGTGATGAAGGACCTGGACGAGGCGCGGCGGATCTGCTCGGAACTCTGACCGGTGGGCGCCCGCGCGCTTTGTCCCCCGGTTCCCGCCCCGTGCCCAGGGAGCCGCCGCGGGGGCGCGGGAGACGCCCGGCCGGGTGCCCACGGGAACGGGCGGCAGCGGCGCGGTGAACCGCCGGCCACACGGCTCCCCTCGCGGGCGTTCCGGCCCCCGCGTCCCCGTCGCACGGCGGCGGGTCCGCCGGAACCCCGTCGTCGCACTGCCTAGACTGATCACCGCAGTCATCCACGTCCGGTTCGTACACACCGACCCATCGGGAGTGATCGCCATGGCAACCACCCGTACCGCCAGGACCAACTGGGAGGGCAACCTCATGGAGGGCAAGGGCACCGTCGCCCTGGAGTCCTCCGGGATCGGCACCTACGACGTGAGCTGGCCGGCCCGCGCCGAGCAGCCCGGTGGCAAGACCAGCCCCGAGGAGCTGATCGCGGCGGCCCACTCCTCCTGCTTCTCCATGGCCTTCTCGGGCGCCCTGGCGCGCAAGGGCCACACGGCCGAGAGGATCGACACCCAGGCGGACGTCACCTTCCAGCCGGGCGAGGGGATCACCGCCATCAAGCTGACCGTCCGCGCCACCGTTCCCGGGCTGTCCGAGGAGGACTTCCAGGCGACCGCCCAGGACGCCAAGGCCAACTGCCCGGTCAGCCAGGCCCTGGCGGGGGTCGAGAACATCACCCTGGACGCGCGGCTGGTCTGACGCCCCGGGCGCGACGCCCCCGTCCGGCGGGCCCGCGCGCCGCCGGTACGGCACCGCCTCCGGACGGGGGACTCAGCCGGCCGGGCGCCGGAGCTCGACGATGCCGTCCGTGAGTTCGGCCGGCTGCCCGTCGGGCCCGGTCACGGTGCGTCGGTGCTCGCCGCACACCAGCAGCTCCCACTCGCGGCCCGGCCGCCCGAGCGTCTCCAGGACCTCCTCGGGCGAGGGCAGGCGCACGTCGTGGTCGTGGTCGGTCTCCCAGGGAGGAGGGCCGAAGTGGCCGACGACCAGCAACACCCCGCCCGGTGAGACGGCCGCCGCCGCGTCGCGCAGGATCCGCTCCCTGGGCAGCTCGACGTCGCCGGGGGAGTGCAGGAAATGGGTGGAGACCAGATCGAAGGAACCGGTGGGGAAGGACTCGGCCAGATCGTGTCGCCGCCAGTCGATCCGGTCGGCGACGCCCGCCCGGCGCGCGTGCTCGGCCCCGCGTTCCAGGGCGGTCCCGGAGACGTCGACGGCGGTGACCCGCCAGCCCCGTCGTGCCAGCCAGATCGCGTCGGCCCCTTCGCCGCACCCCAGGTCCAGCGCGGTTCCCGGGGGCAGTCCGTCGGTCTCGCGCACCAGGGCGACATTGGGCCTGCCGCTCCAGACGTGGTCGCGCGCGCCGTAGAAGTCCTCCCAGTACTCCCCGGCCGGGGTGCCGTTCGTGTTCCCGCTCATCGCAGTGCCTCCTTCGCACGGGCGGCGACGGCCCGGTCGGTCTCCTCGGTGATCAGATCGGCGTTGATCGCCGCCGCGGCCCGCGCGCCCGCCGCCGCGGCGCCGACGACCTGTTCGGTCAGGACGGTGACGTTGCCCGCCACCCACACCCCCGGCACGGAGGTCGCGCCGGTGGCATCGGCGGGGACGTGGCGGCCGATGCCGTGGCCGCCGGACTCCTGCTCGACGGTCTCCACGCCGAGCCCGGCCAGGAGGCCGCCGCGGGCGGTCAGCCGTGGGGCGACCACCAGCACCCGTCGGGGAACGGTCCGGCCGCCGGCCAGTCGCACCCCGGTGAGGCGGTCACCGGTCACCTCCAGCGCGGCCACTTCCCCGTCGACGACCGCGATCCCGCGCGCGGCGAGCCGCTCGTGCTCCGCCCGGTCGAATTCGGGCCCGGTGTGCCGGAACAGGACCACGTCGTCGGTCCACTGACGCCAGAGCAGGGCCTGGTGCACGGCGAGCGGTCCGGTGGCCAGGACGCCGACGGGCCGGTCGCGCACCTCCCAGCCGTGGCAGTACGGGCAGTGCAGCACGTCGTGTCCCCACCGTCGGGCGAGACCGGGTACGTCGGGCAACTCGTCCACCAGTCCGGTGGTGATCAGCAAACGGCCCGCCAGGAGGGCGGTTCCGTCGTCGAGGACGAGTCGGAACCACCCGTCCCCGGCCCGTTCGGCGGCCACGACGGTGCCGGGGACGACCTCGCCGCCGTACTCGGCCACCTCCGCGCGGCCCCGGGCCAGGAGTTCGGAGGGAGGGACACCCTCGTGTCCCAGATAGCCGTGGACACCGTCCGCGGGGGCGTTGCGCGGCTGCCCGGAGTCGACGACCAGTACCGAACGCCGTGCCCGTGCCAGGACCAGCGCACCGCTCAGTCCGGCGGCGCCGCCGCCGACGACCACCACGTCGTGGCGGCGTCCGCCGTACGCGGAGGGGGGATCGGAGGAAACGAGGTGACGGTTGTGGTGTGTCATGTCGCGCATCCCTTCGTTCACGGCACAGGGTCGCCCCGCATCCGAGCTTCCGGCAAAATTCCTTGCCGGAACGGCAAAAGAGGGTGAGGGAACGGTGGACATGGCGGGAGACGAGGTCACGAGCGTGCTGACCGAGGTGGGGCCGAGACTGCGCGCACTGCGCCGGGCGCGGGGCACCACGCTGACCCGACTGAGCGAGACCACGGGGATCTCGGTCAGCACCCTCTCGCGCCTGGAGTCCGGACGGCGCAGACCCACCCTGGAACTGTTGCTCCCCCTGGCCAGGGCCTACGACGTCCCTCTGGACGAGCTGGTCGGAGCGCCTCCGACGGGCGACCCCAGGATCCGCCCCCGCCCCTTCACCCGATACGGACAGACCTTCGTGCCGCTCACCCGCAACCTGGGCGGTCTGCACGCCTACAAACAGGTCATGCCCGCCGGGTACGGGGGAGAGGACCGCCCGGAGCAGCAGACCCACGAGGGGTACGAGTGGCTCTACGTCCTGTCGGGCCGGTTGCGCCTGGCCCTGGGCGAACACGACCTCGTCCTCCGGGCCGGGGAGGCCGCGGAGTTCGACACCCGCACCCCTCACGGGTTCGGCAACGCCGGTACGGAGCCCGTGGAGTTCATCAGCATCTTCGGGCCGCAGGGCGAACGGATGCACGTGCGTGCCCGGCCCGCGACCGGGTGAACCGCCGCGTCCCGCACCCTCCCGCACCCTCCCGCACCGTCCCGGACGCCGGGGTGGGGCGGGCCGCGGTTCACGTCCGGACGCCGGAGGACCGGGAGCGTCCGGTGCCGTGCCGGGGGCTGACGAGGAGCAGGGCCGTGTCGTCGCCGCGCGGGGTGGGCTGCCCGACCCGGCGGAGAAGGGTGTCGGCCAGGGCGCGCATGCTCTCGTGTCCGGCCCGTTCGAGGTGCCCGGCGAGCTCGTCGATCGAGTCTCCCAGGTCGACGCCGGGCACCTCCACCAGCCCGTCGGTGTACAGGGCGAGGACCGCGCCCGGTGGCAGGGGGATCTCGGTCGTCGGGTAGTCGGCGGTGGGATCGATGCCCAGCAACAGACCGTGCGGCAGGTCGAGGACCTCCGCACGTCCGTCGGGGTGGCGCAGCACCGGAGGCGGGTGCCCGGCGCCGGCCAGGAGGGCGGTGTGGTGCGCCAGGTCGATGTGGACGTACAGGCAGCTGGTGAACAGGCCCGGGTCCAGATCGGTGAGCAGCCGGTTGGTGCGGGCGAGGACCTCGCCGGGCGACGCCCCGGCGGTTGCGTGGACGGCGGTGCGGACCTGTCCCATGAGCGCGGCGGCGGTGACGTTGTGTCCCTGGACGTCGCCGATGGCCGCGCCGACCGCGGCGGGGCCGAGACGGATCAGGTCGTAGAAGTCGCCGCCCACCCCCATGCCGTGTCCGGCGGGCAGGTAACGGGAGGCGACGTCCAGGCCGGGGATCCGGGGCAGGGTGTGGGGCAGCAGCCCGGCCTGGAGACGACGTGAGAGCTGGTCCTTGACGTCGTAGAGGCGGGCGCGGTCCAGGGCCTGGGCGATCAGTCCGGCGATCGAGGTGAGGACGGCGCGCTCGTCCGGGGGGAAGGTGTGGGGACGGGCGTGGGAGAGCACCAGCGAGCCGACGGGACGCCCGGAGACGATCAGGGGCAGGAAGGCCCAGGCCCCCTTGCCGGTCAGGGTGGTCAGCCCGGGGTAGAGCCGCTCCAGTTCCTCGGGGCTCCCGAAGAAGGCGGGCACCCCGGTGTTCAGGGTCCGCGCGGCCGGGCTCTCCCCGGTCGTCAGCCGCAACCCGTCGAAGCGCTCCGCGACCTCGGCGCTGTAGCCGCGGTGACCGACGATCCGGAGCCTGCCGTGCTCGGCGACGAACAGCATGATGCCCTCGGCCCCGAAGGCGGGCAGCAGCTGGTCGGCCACCCGCTCGACCACGTCCCGCGCGCCGATCGCCTCGGTGAGCGTGGCGGCCAGGTGCATCAGGTGGTACAGCGCGGTCGTCTCGCTCGCCGCGGTGGGCACCGACGGGCGCGTCCGTTCCGCGGCCTCCCCGGGGTCGTCGACGTCCGGTGAGCCGGGTGGGGGCAGGGGGTCCCCGATGTGTTCCAGGGCCGGGAAGACCCGGACGCTGATGCCGGTGGCGTCCGGGAACAACTGGAAGGAGAGCCAGCGGTCCGGGGGGCGCAGGGCCGTGAAGGAGGTGGGCTGGCGGCCGACCAGCGCGGCTCGGTAGCGGTCCTCGAAGGCGGGGCCGTCCAGCCAGGGCAGGACGCGCCAGGGCAGGGTGCCCAGGAGTTCGCCGATGTCGGCCCCGAGCAGTTCGGCGGCGGCGGAGTCGACGAAGGCGATCCGGCCGTCCATGCGCAGCGAGCAGCATCCTCCGGGGAGCCGCTCGGCGAAGTCGGCCGCGGCCAGCGCCTCGCTCCGTCCGGGGACGTGGGTGCGCGGGCGCGTCAGCACGTGGGGTCGGGGGCCGGGCAGCACCGGGTGCCCGCTGTCGGCCGCGTGCCCCAGCAGCAGGCCCAGGCGACGGCAGGCGGCCGAGATCAGACCCCGTTCGTGGGGGCTGGGCCGGGGCGCGTGGGACCCCGGCCACATCAGGGCCAGGCCGCCCCACGTCGCGGTGTCGGTGGCGATCGGGGCGGCGGCCATCACGAAGGAGTACGGCAGCACGAGCGCGGGCCGCGGATAGCGGCGCGCCATCTCCTCCCGGCCTCCGAGCCACACCAGGCGCCGCTCGCGCACGGCGTCCGCGACCGGGATCGGGGACTCCAGCGGCACTCGGGTCCACGGGGCGGCGATCTCCGGGGGAGCCCCGTACAGGGCGGCGAGCCGCAGCGTTCCCTCACCCGGTGGCAGCAGGTAGAGCAGGTACCCGGAGGCGCCGGTGTCGCGCGCCAACTCGGTGAGCACAGGCTCCAGCAGCCGCAGGCCGAAGTCCGCGGCGGATCCGGGGGCGGCGGGCCCTCGCACCCCCTCAATCCTCCCCGCCCGCTCGGGGGGCGCGGCTCCGCCCGGGGTGCGGGCGGAGCGGGCGGCACGGCCGTGCCGCCCGCACCGCCGTCGTCGCTGTCACCGCCGTGCCGGAGGCGTCGGTGTCGCCGGGGCGTGATGGCCTCGGAGAGCGGCGGAAGACACCCAAAGAGTACATAAGGAAATGATAGGAAAATATTGGAAAGCGGCACTCCGGGGGCGACGCCGAGGCACCGCGACGTGCGGCGACGCGCCATGGAGCGCGGCGGCCGGGGAGCGGAAGCGAGACCGTGGCCGGTCCGCCCCGGCGGGTGGCCGGGGTGGACCGGAGCGCGGGCGCCGGCCTGGTTCAGGGCTTGCGGGCCACGCCGCAGTAGAAGGCCACCTCGTCGGGGAGCTCGCCCGTGGGAGAGGGCTCGGGGCGCCACCGCGAGCACGACACCACGCCGGGCTCCAGCAGCTCCAGGCCGTCGAAGAACCGCTCGACCTCCTGGGGGGTGCGCTGGTGCAGCTTCGGCGTGCCGACGCTGTTCCAGAACTCCACCGCCGCGTCCACGTCGCTCAGACCGGGCGCGGTGATGGTGTGCGACAGCACCAGGTGACTGCCGGAGGGAACCGCGTCCATGAGTCGCCTCACGATCGCGTGGGCCCGCTCGGTGTCCTCCACGAACATCACGATGCCCAGCAGCATGACCGCGATCGGCTGGGAGAAGTCCAGCGTCCGGGCCGCGCCCTCCAGGATGGTGTCGGGGTCGTGCAGATCGGCGTCGAGGTAGTCGGTGGCGCCCTCCGGAGTGGAGGTGAGCAGGGCGCGGGCGTGGGCCAGCACGATGGGGTCGTTGTCGGTGTAGACGATGCGCGACCGCGGGGCGATGCGCTGGGCGACCTCGTGGGTGTTGTCGGTCGTCGGCAGACCGGTGCCGATGTCCAGGAACTGCCGTATCCCGACCTCGCCCGCCAGGTGGCCGACGGCACGGCCCAGGAACGCCCGGTCGGCGCGCGCGTAGTCGAGGATGCCGGGGTGGATGCTGCGCACCTGGTCGCCGGCGGCCTGGTCGACCTCGTAGTAGTTCTTGCCGCCCAGCCAGTAGTCCCACATCCGGGCCGAGTGGGGGACGGTCGTGTCGATCCGGGGCGAGACCCGGTCGGGTGTGGACGTTGCGTCTGCCATGGGGACGGCCTCCCTGCGCTCCGATGGTTGCTGCGCTCAACCTACGCGGCGTCAACTCGCTTTCTCCACAGGGGTGATCGAAACGACGGGAGGGAGGGCGTCGGGACCGCCGCCCACCGTCCGGGTGCCGGTTTCGGCCGGTGACCGAGGCGGCCCGCACGGACCGGCCTTCGCCGGTCGTCCCGCGCGGGACGACCGGCGAAGGCCGGGGGCTTCCGGGCGGCTCGTGCCGGGGCCGGAGGTCAGAAGTCGTCGGGTGTGCGCATGCGCGCGCGGATCCACACTCCGGCCTCCTTGAGCACCGAGGTGCCGGCCCAGACGGAGTTCGCGGCGCAGGTGCCCTCCCGGAAGACGGCTCCGGAGCGGTGGTCGTCGGAGAAGTTCCAGTTGACCCAGCCGATCTTCTTCTCCGCCATCAGGTCCAGGTACCGCTGCGCCATGGCGAAGTCGTTGGGCCCCTCGCCCGCGTAGTCCTGCGTGCCGAACTCGGTGACGAACATCGGCAGGCGGTCGGCGGCCCGGGAGAGGGTCTCCAGGTACCAGTCGCGGTGCGAAGCCGCGTAGAAGTGGAACGTGTACATAATGTTGGAGGCACGTACCGGGGCGTTGACCACCTCCCACTCGTCGGCCCCCTCGGAGACGCCGAGCGAGGACCAGGCGCGGGTGCCGACCAGGACGACGCCGTCGGGGTCCTGGGCGCGGATGACGGGGATGATCCGCTCGGCGTAGTCCCTGATGCGGGTCCAGCTCACTCCGCTGGGTTCGTTGGCTATCTCGTACAGGACGTTGGGCTTGTCCCGGTGACGCTCCGCGATCTCGGTGAAGAAGGTCCGGGCACGGTCGAGGTTGTGGTGCGGGTCGCCGGGACTGAGCATGTGCCAGTCGACGATCACGTACATGCCGCGAGCGGTGGCCTGCTCGACGATCCGGTGGACGAGATCGGTGAAGTACCGGGGGTTCGTCTCGTAGCCGCCCTCCTGGACGTAGGTGGACACCCGGAGCACGTCCGCGCGCCAGTCGCCGGCGAGGGCGTCCAACGAGCCGTCGGTGACGCAGTGCGCGTACCACTGGGTGCCGTGGGTGCTCATGCCGCGCAGCTGGACGGCCTTGCCGTGGCTGTTGCAGAGCTTGGTGCCACACACCGAGAGTCGCCCGTTGGCGTCCACCGGCGAGCCGGGTGGGGCGACGGCCGGACCGGTACCGGGGGCGGACGCGGCCGAGGCGGCCGTTGTGGGGGAGAGGGCGAGGAGACCGCCGAAGAGGGCGGTGGAGACGAGGGTCGCCGCGGTGGCGAACAGGGACTTCGCGCGAGCGCGTGGAGAAGCGGACATCGCTGACTGCTCCTTGGCCGAGCGTTGTGGGGAGGTGCGTCGGTCGCTCGGTAGACAATCGTCAGTAATGTTTCCTGTCAATGGTGTCGACGAAAACGGGGGAGGCCCCACCGGGAACCGGCCCGTCCCGCCCCGTGCCGCGCCCCCTTCCGGACCGGTCCGTGCGCCATCCGGCGCACGGACCGGTTTTCCGCACCCATCGGTGGGCACGCGAGCACGTGCCGGCCCGGCGGTGCCGCCTCTCGGAGAGAGAGCCTGGTCATCGGGGGTGCCACAGAAGGCCGGCAGGCACGATCCGAGGAGCGAACCCCGGTATGACCGTTCCGTCCGAGCTTCCCACCGTCACCTCGCTCGACGAGTTGGCCCGTCTGGTGGAGAGCGGCAGGAACCTCTACGTGCGGTGGTCCCGCGGTCCACGGGCCGACCTGGGAGGCATGGCGAGCACCGACGACCTGACCGGCGTTTCCCTGCCCGGCCTGTCCGCCAACGCCTTGGACGTCGAGGCGTGGTGGTCCCGTCGGCCCGTGCGGTTGTGGGTGGCCCGCCGCCTGTACGACTACAGCCATCTGCGCAGCTCGAAGGGGCCGGGGGTGAGGCCTTGGGTGCTGCGCGGCAGTGAGGTCGGCCGCGGCCCCGACAACGAACCGTTGGTCCGGGAGGTGGTGCCGATCGCCTGGGTCGACGCCCGGGTGATCACCGACGCCGAGCAGGAGGTGGCCCGCCAGCGGGGGGCGTGGGGGCCCATGGACCGGGGGCTGAGCGGCGGAGCGGCGGGCGACGCGTCCTGAGACCGGATGTCCGCGACTCGGGGCGTGGCGTCCGTGGGGGCGCCGACCGTCCGGGCCGCGTCCGGGCCGTCCGGGTCGGGCGGTGACGGCGAAACCCGTGGGGATACCGGCGTGCGGGCGGGGTATACGCGCCGTGGCTCACACGGGAACGGACGACAGGGGGCGGACATGGTGACACTGGTCGAGGGGGAGCGGGCGCCGGACGGCGTCGCCGCGGAACCGGTGGCCACGCCGCCTGCCCTGCGGGCCTGCGCCGCCTACGGCGGCGAGCCGGAGTCCATCGCGGCGGCCCGCTGGTTCACGGCCGACTTCCTGGCCCGGGGCCAGGCCGACCACGGCGTCCCCGTCTCCTCCCACACGGTGGGAGTGGCCCGACTGGTGGTGAGCGAGCTGGTCACCAATGCCTGCAAGTACGCCCCCGGGCCGTGCAGCGTGGACCTGGAGCTGGCCGGGGCCGAACTGCGGATCACGGTGTGGGACACCAGCCCGGTGCTGCCGATCGCCCGAGCGGCCGAGCCGGGCCGGGTCGGTCAACACGGCCTGGAACTCGTCCTGGCCCAGTGCGAGGGCTTCGACGTGCGGCGGGAGCCGATCGGCAAGCGGATCAGGGTGCGGATCGCGGTCGAACCGTGACGTCCCCCGTTCGGCTTCGACGGACCGTCGAAGCCGAACGGGGGACGGCCGGGGCCGTCAGTGCGGCCAGATGGGCGGGTTGGTCGTGAAGTGGCCGCCCAGTCGGACGTGTTCGGGGTTGTCGGGGTCGAGTTCGCCCTGCTCGGCGATGAGCTTCGCCGCGTACGGCTCGGAGTCGTCCTGCGGTTCGTATCCCAGCGCGCGCGCCGAGGAGAGGTCCCACCACAGCCGGGTGTTGGCCGAGGAGCCGTAGACGACGGTGTGGCCGACGTCGGGTGCGGTCAGCGCGGCGTGGAAGAGGCGGGCACCGTCGGCGGGACTCATCCAGACGGAGAGCATCCGCACCGTCTTCGGCTCGGGGAAGCAGGAGCCGATGCGCACGGACACGGTCTCGATGCCGTGCCGGTCCCAGTAGAGCTGGGCCAGGTCCTCGCCGAAGCACTTGGACAGGCCGTAGAAGGTGTCGGGGCGGCGCGGGGTGTCGACGGGGATCAGCGGATCGCCCTCGCCCGGGCGGGGGGTGTAGCCGACGGCGTGGTTGGAGGAGGCGAAGACGACGCGGCGCACACCCTCTTCGCGGACGGCCTCGTAGAGGTTGTAGGTGCCCTCGATGTTGGCCCGCAGGATCTTGTCGAAGGAGGACTCCAGGGAGATCCCGGCGAGGTGGAGGACGGCGTCCACGCCCCGCACGGCCTCGCGCAGCGCCTCCCGGTCGGCGAGGTCGGCGGTGATCGTCTCCTCGTCGGGGGCGGGGTGTCCGCTCCGGCCGGGAAGCGGCTCGACGGGGACGACGTCGAGGAGCCGCAGGGCGTATCCGTGAGAGGGCAGCAGCTCCCGCATCAGGGTGCCGAGGCCGCCGGCTGCGCCGGTGAGCAGGACGGTGCGGGGAGCGGGCATGGGCGATCTCCTCGGTGCGGGGATCGGGGCGCGGAGGCGCGGCGCGTGGATGGCTGAGTTCGCATCCTTGGACGGAGTCCAAGGCTATGGGCACGCTAAGGAGTCATCGGTGCGTCGTCAAGTGTAGACGCCTACCTGTTCCGGGCCGCTTTCTCTCTGATGGGGCGTCAGGGCCGAGTGAACGTGAGGAGGGGGCGGCTTGACCGCCGCAGGGCGCTGTCCTACCGTATCTGTTCAGAAATATAAACATCGATCACAGTTGCGGACATGATCCGCCCTGCCGCAAGCCCAGGGAGTACCGTGACCACAGCCTCTCTCGCCGCCCGGCTCGACGGTCTGCTCTTCTTCCCCGTCACCGCGTACGGGCCGGACGGGGATCTCGACATCGACGTGTTCCGCGAGCACGTGCGCGCCGGCGTGGACGCCGGCGCCGGCGCCGTCTTCGCCTGTTGTGGCACCGGCGAGTTCCACGCCCTGACGCCCGAGGAGTTCCGCCGGTGCGTGTCCGCCGCGGTGGAGGAGGTCGCGGGAGAGGTGCCGGTGGTCGCCGGGGTCGGATACGGCACGGCCCTCGCCGTCCGGTACGCCCGTGCCGCGCGGGAGTCGGGCGCCGACGGGCTGCTCGCCATGCCCCCCTACCTGGTGGTGCCCGACCAGCGGGGACTGCTGGACCACTACACCGCCCTCGCCGACGCGGCGGGGCTGGACGTCGTCGTCTACCAGCGCGACAACGCGGTCCTCGCTCCCGGAACCGTCGCCGAACTCGCCCGCCACCCCCGGATCGTCGGCCTGAAGGACGGGGTGGGGGACCTCGACCTGATGCAGCGGATCATCAGCGCCGTGCGCGCCGCGGACCCCGACGGGGAGTTCCTGTACTTCAACGGACTGCCCACCGCCGAACTCACCACTCCCGCCTACCGCGGCATCGGGGTCACCCTCTACTCCTCCGCCGCCTTCTGCTTCGCGCCGGAGATCGCCCTCGCCTTTCACCGGGCGCTCTCCGAGGGGGACGAGGCGACGGTGCGTCGCCTGCTGGACGGCTTCTACCGGCCCCTGGTGGAGTTGCGGGACAAGGGGCGCGGCTATGCCGTCTCGCTCGTCAAGGCCGGGGTGCGACTGCGGGGCCTGGACGTGGGTGGGGTGCGGTCGCCGCTGAGCGACCCGAAGGAGGAGCACGTGGCGGAGTTGGCCGCCCTCGTCGAACGTGGGCGTGCCCTCCTGGCGGACGCGCCGCGCGGTGCGGTCTGAGGTCGGCGGTCGGCGGTCGCCCGGGGGTGCGCCCTTCGCGGGCGTGCCCCCGGGCGCGGTGCGGCACATGCGCATCCGTTGGCCACGCATGTGAACATCTCTCCACCAGGTGATCCCGTGTCCTTCTTGCGGGAGAGCGCTCCACGCGTATTGACGCCCAGGAGTGGCGCTTCTACTGTAACGGCACCCGTTCATGAGCTCGACAGTAATTCACGTATGTGAACACTAGGAGCCGCCATGGCCACTCTGGACTGGATCGTGCTGGGTGCGTACTTCCTCGTGATGGTGGCCATCGGCCTGTGGTCGAGGAAACGCGTTCACACCATCGCCGACTTCTTCACGGCCGGCGGCCGCATACCGTGGTGGCTCTCCGGGATATCGCACCACATGTCCGGCTACAGCGCGATCATGTTCGTGACCTTCGCGGCGGTCGCGTACGACCACGGTGTCACCGTCTACTTCTGGTGGCCCCTCACCATCGGACTCGGTGTCGGAATCGGGGCCTTCCTCTTCGCCGCCCGCTGGAACCGGCTGCGCGCCCGGCACGGGGTCAACTCGCCCCTGGCCTACCTCGCCGTCCGCTACGACCTGCCCACCCAACAGGTCCTCGCCTACAGCGGCGCCGCCCTCAAGGTCGTCGACATCGCCGCCAAGTGGGTGGCCATCGCCCTGCTGCTCCAGGGCTTCGCCGACATCCCACTGGTGTGGGGCATCATCCTGACCGGCGTCTGCACCATGTTCTACATGGCCTTCGGGGGACTGTGGGCCGATGTCCTCACCGACTTCGGCCAGTTCGTCATCCAGGCCGTCGCCGGACTCGCGATGCTCTTCGCGCTCCTCGCCCACCTCGACGGCGTCGCCACCCTCTGGACGATGTGGGGCGACCTGCCCGACGGCCACGGCGACCCGATCAACGGCCCGGTCACCAGCGGGTTGATCATGGCGTTCCTGCTGGTGAAGACCTTCGAGTACAACGGCGGCATGTGGAACCTGGCACAGCGCTACATGGCCGCGCCCTCCGGTTCCCGGGCGAAGAAGTCCGCGTTGCTCTCCAGCTTCCTGTGGATCGTGTGGCCGTTCGTCCTCTTCCTGCCGATGATCGCCGCGCCCCTGGTCGTCCCCGGGATCGAGGACGGTGAGAAGTCCTACATCATGCTGGCCCAGGAACTGTTGCCCGCGGGCATCATCGGACTGCTCCTGGCCGGGTTCTTCTCCCACACCATGGCCATGGTCGCCTCCGACTCCAACGTCATCACCGCCGTCATCACCCGGGACCTCGCCCCCGTACTCGTCCCGCGCACGCGCCGTCTGACACAGGCCGGCCGGCTGCTGTTCGCCCGGGTCACCACCGTCGCCTTCGTCACCGCCAGCATGGCGCTCGCCCTCGTCACCGACCCCGACGGCTTCATCATGACGGTCGTGGTCAGCATCGTCGCCGCCACCATGGGGCCGATCTCCATCCCGCTGATGCTCGGTCTGCTGCCGTGGTTCAGGCGCCACGGCCCGCGGGCGGCCCTGACCTCCTGGGCCGGCGGCCTCGCCGTCTGGGCGTACCTCTACTGGATCGTCGAGGACGCGTCCCAGACCGCCAACGTCGGCCTCCCCGTGCTCACCTCGCTGGTGCTCTACCTGGTCGTCGGACTGGTCCGGCCCGAGGGGAGCGCGACGCGCGACCTTCTGGTCGGCTCCCTCGACAGCGATCCGTCGGAGGCCGAACGAGCCGCCGTGGAGAAGCGGTTGCGGGACGCGCCACCCGCCTCCGACGGCGCGGCCGTGGCGGAGACGCTCACCATCCGCTGACGGCCCTCGCGCCGGGGCGCCCGGACCACACGGGAACGTGGTGGTCCGGGCGCCCCGGCGCGAGGGGGAACGGGCTCAGTCGTCGGCCGACTCCACGATCGCCCGCACGTTCTCCACGCTCCCGCAGTCCGCGGCCAGGTGTTCCGAGCGGGCCTTGTGGAAGTCCTTCCCGAGCTGTGCGCGTCGCTCGTCGCTCACGTTCTCCCGCGCGTCGTTGAGCAGGGTGCGCTCCTCCTCGTCCGCGTGGTGGTTGACCGCCGTCACCAGCTCCTCCAGCTTCTCCCCCCACTCCTCGGACGCGGTGTCCTCCACCCGCAGCAGGGCGAGCAGGGCTTCGTTGGCCTCCTGGTGCTCGTGCACACCGTGCTCGACGTCCTCGTCGTCCACGTTCTTGTAACGCCGCAGGGCGGGGTAGACCTTCTCCTCCTCGGCCCGGGCGTGGGCGATCAACAGCGCGGAGAACTCCGCCAACGCACCGGCCCGGTCGGCCTCGACGTTGCGCAGGGTGCGGAAGAGGTCCTCCATCCTGCGGTGGTCGCGCAGGATCAGTTCGACGACGTCGGTGTCGGACGACATGGTGACGGCTCCTCACATCGTGGGCTTCGGTGTGGTCCGGCCCGGCGGATACCCTCTCCTTCGCAGGTCAGACATTCCACCCGCGCTCCTCGACCGGTCCACCGACCGGCGGCGCGCGGCCGCACGCGCCGGGAGCCGGCGCCGTGGAGCCCTACGACCCGGTGTCCGCTCCCCTCTCCGCTCCCTCGTCCGCCTCCCCCGACTCGCCCTCCGCGCCGTCCGTGGCGGAGGAGTCCTCGAAGTAGGCGTCCAGAACGGCGTCGAGCCGTGCCTCCCACTCCCCGAGGGCGTTCCGGGAGGGCGCCAGGACGTCGGCGTCGTACCAACGGCGGGCGACGGTGTGGACGGTGACGGAGAACCGGCGGCCGAAGCGGGGAAGGTCGATCTGGACCGCGCCGATCTCGTCCCAGTCGAACCGGGCCTCCTCGCCGTCCAGCCGGAGGGTGACGCCGGAGCGGCCGGCGAGGATCGAACCGCGGTGGTCGTGGACCTCGAAGGTCGGCCCCCCGGTGTCGTCGTCCTCCTCGCTCTCCTGGCTCTCTTCGGCCTCCACCGCCGCCGCGTCGGGTTCGGCGTCCACCACCTCGTCGAGGGGCTCGGAGGACCGCCGCGGACTCCCCTCGGCCCCGGCCGCCCCGGCGGTGGCGCCCTCCGCCTCGTCGGGACCGGGCGAGGTGATGCCGGGGATGGAGGCCGGGTCCACCCCGGCGGCGGGCACGGACGGGGTCATCTCACCTATGCGCTGTTCCACGGCGGGAAGTATGGCCGATGGACCCGCGGTGGCGACACCCGGGGCGCGGCCGTTCGGCGGTCCCCACACCCCCGCCGCACCACGTCCGCGTCCCGACCGGTCCCCGCGCCGGGTACCGCCCGCGCCGGGATCAGCGCGCGGTGCGGGAGAGGAAGGCGTCCCGGTCCAGGAAGGCCATCCGGGCCCGCTTGTGCGGCAGTTCGACCTCGGGACCGAGGACGAACCCGATCCGCGCCAGACGGGCGTGGGCCTTGTGGTTGCGGGCGTCGGGTTCGGCGACGATCCGCCGGCGGCCGGGATCCTCGGTCAGCACGTGGGTGAGGAAGACGGTCACCAGCGTGTCGGTGAAGCCCGGTTCCGGCGCGCCGTCGGCGGGGCCGATCAGCAGGTGGAAGCCGAAGTCCCCCGGCCGCATGTCGTAGTGCTCGCCGATCGGGTCGGCCTCGGGCAGGTACGTCTGGAAGAGCGCGACCGGGCGGTCGTCGCGGTGGATCAGGTACGCGTGGTGCGTGGACAGGGAATCCAGGTGGGCGTAGATCTCCCGGACCTGCTCGCGGGTGTGGTCGAGCATCCCCCAGTAGCGGGCCCTGTCCTGGGTCACCCAGGCGTGCAGCAGGTCGGCGTCGCGGTCGGGGTCCACGGGGACGACGCGGACCGTGCCGAAGCCGTCCACGTGGGTCTCGTGCACGGCCTCGCGGCGCCGGGGCGGGGAAGCCCCGGCGGACGCGGACGAGGGGGTGGCGTCGGAGGTCACGTCTCTCCTCGGTCGGGTGGGGTGCCGGGCGGCTCGGCCGGTTCCCGGACGAGCCGGTCCCAGTCGGTGACGACGGGAACGAGGTCGCAGCGTACCCACAGCGGGAGCTGGTCGCGGTGGTGTGGGTGTCCGGGTACGCCCGAGGTGCCCAGCGGCACCACCCAGGCGCTGTTCCCCCGGTCGGCGAGGTCCCACACGTAGCGGGCGGCGGAGGCGCGGGCGCACAGGTCGGTGACGCCGGGAACGCTGGAGGTCGCCCGCACGCAGTCGTGGTCGCCGGACAGGCCCGGCCACGGGTCGGGACCGTCGCAGGGCAGGGCCTGCCAGGGCGCGAGTCGGTGCGTGTCGCCCCAGCGCGCGGGCGGCCCGGCCGCGTCGGCCTCCCGCGCCGCCACCTCCTCCAGGGCCGCCCGTACGGCGGCGACACGGTCCGCGAACGGCAGTCGGTCCGTCGCCAACAGGTGTTCCAGGGCGTAGCCGACGCGCGGCACGAGCGCGAGCCAGGGACGCAGCACCTCGGGCAGGGGCGGGAGGTCCGCGAGCGGACGCAGCAGCGGATGGTCCGCCAGCCGCCGTACGGTCCCGGTGCGGACGGCGGCGAACGACGCGGCGTCGACGCTGTCGGCGTCCATGCGGCGGTCCCAGCGCAGCAGCCGCTCCCGCAGCCGGTGGGCGGCGGGACTCAGCGGCCGGTCGAAGGCCCCGGAACCGTCTCCGGAACCGTTCCCGGGGCCGTCCCCGTCCGGTGCCCTCCGCCGATCCGGCA
Organism: Streptomyces taklimakanensis; assembly: GCF_009709575.1. Taxonomy (NCBI): domain Bacteria; kingdom Bacillati; phylum Actinomycetota; class Actinomycetes; order Kitasatosporales; family Streptomycetaceae; genus Streptomyces; species Streptomyces taklimakanensis. Next base: position 400,222 of record NZ_WIXO01000001.1, on the reverse strand, counting down.
GGTCCGGCCGATCCAGCAGGGCCAGCAGGGCCAACAGGGGAGCGGCCGAGGCCAGAAGGGTGTCCCGGTGGACGGCGACCATGTCGGCGGCGGACCAGCGGTCCGACTCCTCCAACAGTTCCCGGATGCGCTCGGCCCGGTGCGGGGGCGCGAACTCCACGCCGAGCGGCGCGGCGACTCCCCTGTCGTTGGCCATGACCGCCGTGCCCTCGACGCGCTCGCGCGGCATGGGGGCGAACCACCCCCGCCAGGCGTGTTCGGGATCCCAGGCGGGCACGATCCGCAGTCGGTTGTCCGGGTGGCGCACGGGGACGGCACCGGCCGCCCGGTGCAGCGTCCCGCCGGCGGTGTCGGCGGCCAGGACGACGTTGACGGGCTCCACCCAGCCGTCCAGGGCCCGGTCCACGTCGGCGACGTCACGGGCCCGCAGCAGCGCGGGCAGCACACCGAAGCCGAGGTCCCCGCGGACGCGCGGCGGATGGCGGAGGGCGATCGCCCACCAGGCGTCCGCGTCGCCGCCCCGCTCCGCCGAGACCTCCGACACGTCCGAGACTTCCGACACGTCCGAGCACCACGCCTCCGCCTCGGGGCCGTCGACCACCACCGGACCGCGTTCGGTCTCGATCACCTCGACCGTCACCGGGGCGGCGTCGGCCACCTCGATCGTCTCGGTGCGGCGGGTGGCGGGCCGCCAGCCGTCCGGCCCCAGGGCCTCCAGCTCCGTGCCGTTCGGGCCGGTGCGTCGGAGCCGCTCGCGGTACAGGTCCTGGTAGTCGGCCATGGCGTTGGTGATGGCCCAGGCCACGTGGCCGGTGTGGCCGAAGTGGGCGATGCCGGGGACACCGGGGACGGCGAGCCCGACGACGTCGAACTCCGGGCAGGCCAGCCGGATCTGCTGGTAGACGCCGGGGGCCTCGATGAACCGGTGGGGGTCCCCGGCGATGATCGCGGCGCCGGTGGCGGTGCGTTCCCCGGCCACCAGCCAACCGTTGCTGCCGGAGGTCCCGGGGCCGTCGGTGGCGAACACCCCGATCCACTCGGGGCCGAGGCGGCGGGCCACGGCGTCGCGCCAGAACTTGGTGGGGAAGCCGGCGAACAGGACGTGGGTGGAGAGCCAGACGGCCAGCGGCGTCCAGGGCCGCCAGGTGCCGGGGGAGAGGCCGACCGCCTCGAACTCCGGCGCCCTGCGGGCTCCCTCGGCGAGGGCCTCGTTGACCCCGTCGACGTAGGCCCCCACCCAGGCGGCGGTGTCCGGGTCCACCCGTTCCAGGGTCTCCGCGCACCGTCGGGCGGTGTCCTCCAGACACGCCTGTCGCGCGAACCGGTCCCACGGGACGGCCTCGGCGCCGAGGAAGGCGGCCGTGGTCCCCCGGGCGCGGTGCCGCTCGACCTCGATCTGCCAGGCGCGGTCCAACGCCGCGTTGCGTCCCTGGGCCCGGGCCAGCTCCCTCGCGTCGCCCGCGCGCAGGTGCGGGACGCCCCGGTCGTCCCGGTGGACCTCCACGGCCACGTCGGTCCCCCTCACCGTGTCCCCTCCATACCGCCTCCGTCACTCCCCTCGCCGCCGCGGCCGCACGGCCCGGCCCAACAGCAGCCCGGCCACGCAGCCGCCCAGCAGGACCGCGCCCGCGCCGACCAACTGGCCGACGCGCAACCCCGAGGCGAACGCCTCGGCCACCATCGCGCGCTCGGCCGCACCGGCGGCCGCCTCCAGCGCGGCGGGCAGCGACTCGGCGGTGCCCACCGAGTCCGGCAGCAGGGCGGCGAACCGGGAGACGAGGACGGCACCGAGCACGGCGACGCCCAGCCCGGTGCCCAGTTCCGACAGGGTGCCGTTGACCCCCGCGCCAGCGCCCGCCTTCTCCTTGGGGATCGCGCCCATAACGGCCTCGGCGATCGCCGGGTTGGCCACGCCGCACCCCGCCCCCATCAGCACCAGCCCGGCCAGCACTCCGCCGTAGCCGCCGTCGCCGACGAGGGCGACGAGAGCCAGCCCGGCCGCCATCGTCACCATGCCGGAGGCGATCGAGAGCGGCAGGCCCAGGCGGGCGATGAGCCGGGCCGAGGCGCCGGTGAAGTTCACCAGCACCACGGTCAGGGCGAAGGGCGCGAGGTTGAGCCCCGCCTGGAGCGGGGAGTCGTCGCGGACGAACTGGAACTGCTGGGTGAGCAGGTACAGGGCGCCGCCGCTGCCGAAGGTGATCAGCACGACGCCCGTCACGGCCCCGGTGAAGCGGCGGCTGCGGAACAGGTCCATGTCGAGCATCGGGTGCTCCGCGCGGCGCTCCCAGCCGACGAAGGCGGCCAGCACGACGGCGCCGAGGGCGGCCGGGGCGAGGACGCCCGGTGACGTCCAGCCCTCCTCCGGGCCGGTGATGACGGCGTAGACGACCGAGGTCATGCCGATGACGGAGAGCACGACCCCGGGCAGGTCCGGCCGGCCGGCGTGCGGCTCGCGGCTCTCGGGAACGAGGACGGTGACGGCGACGAGGCCGAGCAGCACCACCGGAATGTTGATCAGGAAGATCGCGCCCCACCAGTAGTGGCCGAGCACCACACCGCCGACGACCGGCCCGGCCGCGTAGGCGAGGGCGTTGACGGCCCCCCACACGCCGATGGCCTTCGGGCGTTCCTCGGCCTCGAAGACCTGCATCACCACGGCGAGCGTGGTGGTCAGCAGCAGGGCCGCGCCCACGCCCATGCCGGCGCGGGCCGCGATGAGCCCATCGGCGGAGGTGGCGAGTCCGGCGGCCAGCGAGCCGGCCCCGAACAGGACCAGTCCGGCCAGCAGCATCCGCTTGCGGCCGTAGCGGTCGGCGGCGCTGCCCGCGGTCAGCAGCAGGCCCGCCTGCACCAGCGCGTAGGCGTTGATCATCCACTGCACGTCGGCGGTGGACGCGCCCAGCTCGGAGGTGAGGGACGGGATCGCCACGTTGAGCACGGTGTTGTCGAGCACCACCACCAGCTCGGCCAGGCAGACGACGGCCAGGATCGCCCAGCGGGCCGGGTGCCCGCCGGGCTGTCCGTCCCTGCCGCCGGCCTCGGGGACCGGACCGGGGGGCGGGGCCGCCGCTTGGGCGGTCGGGTCGGTCGTCGGCACGGTGGATCAGGCCCCCGTGGGCGCGTAGGGGGCGATGGGGTTCCGCAGGGTGCCGACGAGCTGGAGCGCCCCGGAGGGGTCGGCCAGGTCCACCATCTGCCGGTTGTCGCGCAGTTGGAGCCGGTTGAGGCAGGACAGGGCGAACTCCTCGGCGAAGATGTCGTACCGCTCGAAGCGCTCGGCCAGCTCCGGCACGGACTCCTGGTAGCGCACCACGGCGTCGGCGACGGTGCGCCAGAAGGCGTCCTCGGTCAGCACGCCCCGGTCGGCGAGGATCGCCCCCAGGTGGCGCAGGAAGCAGTCGAAGACGTCGGTGAGGATCGACAGCAACCGCATGTCCTCGGGGACCTCGGCGCGGATGCGCTCCACCTCCGGCGGCACCTGCGCCTCCGGGTCCATCACCACGATCTCCTCGGCGATGTCCTTGAACACCACCCGTGCCACGGCGTCGTCCTCGAGGACGAGGATGACGTTCTCGCCGTGCGGCATGTACACCAGGTCGTGGGCGTAGAAGCTGTGCAGCAGCGGGGTGAGGTAGGCGTCCAGGTAGCGGCCCAACCACTCCTCGGCATTCAGTCCGGAGCGGGCGATCAACGCGGCGGCCAGCGAGTTCCCGTCGCGGTCGACGTGGAGCAGGGACGCCATGGTGGCCAGGCGCTGCCCCGGCCGGAGCTGTGGGACGGGGCTCTCCCGCCACAGTGCGGCGAGCATCTTGCGGTAGGGCGAGTAGCGGTCGGTGGCCGCCTCGTAGCCGGGGTGCCGGTAACCGACGGCGGCGCGTTCGCGGATGACGCTCAGTCCGGTGGCGCGCAGCACGGGGTCGCCCGCGATCAGGTCGGCCAGCCAGTCGTTGATGGCGGGGGTGGCCTCCATGTAGGCGGCGGACAGCCCCCGCATGAAGCCCATGTTGAGCACGGACAGGGCCGTCTTGACGTAGTGCTTGGTCGGGTCGTCGGTGTTGAAGAAGGTCCGGATGGACTGCTGGGCCAGGTACTCGTCCTCGCCCTCGCCCAGCGGGACGATGCGTCGCTGGGCGACCTCGGCGGAGAACGTCACGGCGAGCTTGTTCCACCACTGCCAGGGGTGGACCGGTATCAGCAGGTAGTCCGCCGGCTCCAGGCCCTGACCGCGCAGGACGGCGGCGAAGCGCTCCACGGTGGCCTCGCCCAGCTCGGCGCGGAGCAGCGTGTCGTAGTCGGTGTCGCCGGAGCAGGTGAAGGTGGTGTGGTCGCGGTGGGCGGCCACCCACAACAGCCGCACCGGGGAGGCGGCCTCGGGGGCGTAGGCCAGGTACTCGTGGGCACCGAAGCCCAGGCGGCCGTTGTTGGCGACGAAACAGGGATGCCCCTCGGTCATGCCGGTCTCGATCGCCTGGAAGTCGGCGGCGGCCAACTCCTCGGCGGTGACGGGTTTCTTCGTCAGCTTGTACGCGGTGCTCGCGAGGGTGGAGCCGATCTCCTCCAGGTAGACGGGGAGGACCTCGTCGCTCAGGCCGAGCGCGCCGCGGAACTCGGTGAAGAAGGCGAAGGCGTCCAACGGCACCTCGGCGCCCCCGCGCAGCCGGGTGATGCTGTCGGCGTCGATCCACCAGTGGTCGAGTGCCATCAGCCGGGCGGTGAAGCGGTACTCGACGCGGCCGTCGTCGCCGGTGACGGCGTAGCGCCCGTCGCCCAGCGCGGTGGGGGTCAGGAGGCGCTCGTGCGAGAACTCCGACAGAGCCTTGCGCAGCAGCAGCCGTACGGCGGTGTCCCAGGTGGCGGGGGTCAGGTGGGCCACGGCACCGTGCGGATCGGAGTGCGGCGGAACGCTGTGGGGGGAGGTCCGGGAAGGGGTGGTCACAGGGCGGCTCCTCGTACGGCTTCCTCGAACTGCCGGCGGGTGCAGATGCTGAGCAGGGCCTCTTTCTCGGGCTTGGCGATCGTCTCGACGACCTCGAACCCGACGGCGGCGTTGAGGGCGTGCACGGCGGTGTTGCGGACGTCGGGCTCGACGACCACGCGCCGGGTGGCCGGGTCGGCGAAGAGCATCGCCATCACCGTGGTGATCACGGCCCGGGTGAAGCCGTGGACGGGCGTGTCGGACGGCGCGGTGAGGAAGTGCATCCCGACGTCGCCCGGCTCGTTGTCGTACAGCCCGGCCAGCTCCACGTGCGCGGGGTCGTAACGTTCGACGAGGAACGCCGGGCGGCCTTGGTGCAGACCGAGGAAGGCGTCGTGGTGGGGGTGCTCGGCGATCCTCTCGTACTCGTGGGCGACCCGCGCCTCGTCGGCGTCCTGCATCATCCAGTACACGGCCTTGGGGTGGGTCACCCAGGAGTGCAGCAGGGGGGCGTCGGCCCGGGGGTCGAGGGTGACCACGGAGAATCCGCCCAGTTCGGGATCCTCGCGGTGGAAGAGGACGTCGCTCACGCGATGCCTCCCTCGGGGGCGCCGAAGTCCTGGAAGGCGATGGACTTCTCGACCGGGTAGACCTCACGGCCGAGGATGTCGCGGATGACGCACGCGTTGCGGTAGGGGCCCATGCCCAGGTCCGGCGAGGTGACGCTGTGGGTGTGGACGGCGCCGTTCTGGAGGAAGACGCCGTGGCCGGTGACGTCGATGGCGTAGTCGCGGGTGACGTCGAAGCGGCCCGAGCCGTCGAAGCGGAGCCGGTCGCGGATGCCGTCGAGGAAGGCGGGGACACGGTGGCGGTAGCCGGTGGCCAGGATCAGGCCCTCGGTGGTGAGGGTGAACTCCTTGTCCTGCTCGACCTGGTGCAGGCCCAGGGTGTAGGTGCCGCTCGCCTCGTCGTGGGAGGCGGAGGTGAGGGCGGTGTTGGTCAACAGCCGGGTGGGGACGGGACCGGTGACGCTCTTGGCGTACAGCAGGTCGAAGATGTCGTTGATCAGCTCGGAGTCGATGCCCTTGAACAGGCCCTTCTGCTCACCCTCCAGCCGGTGTCGGGTGGCCTCCGGCAGGGCGTGGAAGTAGTCGATGTAGTCCGGGGAGGTCATCTCCAGGGTCAGCTTGGTGTACTCCAGCGGGAAGAACCGCGGGGAGCGGGTGACCCAGTTCAGCCGGTATCCGCGGGTGTCGATCTCCGACAGCAGGTCGTGGTAGATCTCGGCGGCGCTCTGGCCGCTGCCGACGACGGTGACGCTCCGCTTGGCCTTCAGGGCCTCCCGGTGCTCCAGGTAGCGGGAGTTGTGGATCGCGTCGCCCCCCAGGCCCTCGCACGCCTCGGGCACGTAGGGCGGGGTGCCGGTGCCGATCACCAGCCGGGGGGCGCGGTGTTCGGTGCGCTCGCCGGTCGCGGTGTCGCGGGTGGTGACGGTGTAGAGGCCGTCGGTCTCGTCGTAGGAGGTGGCCACGGCCTCCCGACCGAAGCGGACCGACGAGAGGCGGGCGGCGGCCCAACGGCAGTAGGCGTTGTACTCGCTCCGCAGCGGATAGAAGTTCTCGCGGATGTAGAACGGGTACAGCCGTCCGGACTCCTTGAGGTAGTTGAGGAAGGAGTACGGGGAGGTCGGGTCGGCCAGGGTCACCAGGTCCGCCATGAACGGCGTCTGCAGGGTGACGCCCTCCAACAGCATGCCGGGGTGCCAGTCGAACTCGGAGCGGCTCTCCAGGAAGAGCCCGTCGAGGTCGTCGATCGGCTCGGTGAGGCAGGCCAGGCCCAGGTTGAAGGGGCCGAGCCCGATGGCTATGAAATCGTGCTGGGTGGACACGTCGTCTCCGGGTGAGGGGAGTCAGGCGGCGGGTGTGCCGGTCAGGCGGGCGTTCCGGGTGAGGTGGTCCTCGGCGTGCGCGGCGAGCAGGTCCAGGACGGCGCGGATGTCGTCCAGCGTGGTCTCCGGGTTGAGCAGCGTGAACTTCAGGTGGTGGCGACCGTCGACGACCGTGGCGGCGACCACGGCCTCGCCGGAGGCGGCGATCGCCTCGCGGGCGTGGAGGTTGGCCAGGTCCACGGCCGTCTCGTCGGCCGCGGGGCCGCCGTTCCCGGCGCGGGCGGGGACGTAGCGGAAGACCAGGGTGGAGAGGGTGGGCTCGGTGACGACCGTGAAGCGGGGGTCGGCGTCCAGCAGTCGCCAGGCGTCGGCGGCCAGGTCCACGACCCGGTCGAAGAGTTCGCCCACGGCGTCGGCGCCCATGACGCGCAGGGTCAGCCACAGTTTGAGGGCGTCGAAGCGGCGGGTGGTCTGGATCGACTTGTCGACCTGGTTGGGGATGCGCTCCTCGACGTTGCGGGCCGGGTTGAGGTAGTCGGCGTGGTACGTCGCGTGTCGCAGGGTGGTGCCGTCGCGGACGACGACGGCACTGGAACTGACCGGCTGGAAGAAGGACTTGTGGTAGTCGACGGTGACCGAGTCGGCCCGTTCGATGCCGTCCAGCAGGTGCCGCCGGGTGGGGGAGGCCAGCAGTCCGCAGCCGTACGCGGCGTCGACGTGGAACCACACCCCGGCCTCCTCGCACAGCGCGGCGATCTCCGGCAGGGGGTCGATGGAACCGAAGTCGGTGGTGCCGGCGGTGGCGGAGACGGCCATCACCGTCAGGCCCTCCTCCCGGCAGCGGCGCACCTCGTGGGCGAGGGCGTCGACGCGCATCCGACGGGAGGCGTCGCAGGGGACGGGGACGACGGCGTCCGGCTCCAGGCCGAGGAGCTTGGCGCCCTTGAGGACGGAGAAGTGTGCGGCCTCGGAGGTCAGGACGCGCAGTTTCGGCAGCATCGCGGAGACCGGCGGCGGGGCGGCGGAGTTCTTCCGCAGCAGTCGGAAGGCCTCCTCGCGGGCCAACAGCAGCGCCTGGACGTTGGACTGGGTGCCGCCGCTGGTGAAGACGCCGTCGGCGGCCCGGCCCAGACCGATGCGCGCGGCGGTCCAGTCGACGAGCCGACGCTCCATCAGCGTGCCGCCCGCGCTCTGGTCCCAGGTGTCCAGGGAGGAGTTGACGGCGGAGAGGACGGCCTCGCCGAGAAGGGCGGGGAGTACCACCGGGCAGTTGAGGTGGGCCAGGTAGCGGGGGTGGTGGAAGTAGACCGCGTCGCGGAGGTAGACCCGCTCCAACTCCTCCAGGGCGGCGCTCGCGTCGCCCAGGGGGCGGTCGAGGTCGATGGCGTCCACCACGGGGGCCAACTCCCCGGGAGTGGTCCCGGTGAACGGGCGGGTGGTTCCGGCGACGGTGCGGGCGACCCGGGCCACACCGTCGGACACCAGGCGCCGGTACTCCTCGGCGGTGGCGTTGTTCAGCAGGTGGGAACGGGGATCGTCGGCGGGGCGGCCGGCCGCGTCGGCACGAGCGAGGGGGGAGGGGGATCCCTGGGGGCGCACGCGAAGGTCCTCCGGATCGGGGGGCTTTTAGTTAGGTGAGCCTATCCTAAGTTACTTTTGATCATGTCGGAGCCCCGCGTACCTCTCACGGTGCGCGGGGCTCCACGCGGAATCGTTCCGCCTCAGGCGGCGCCGGCGAGCGCCTCGGCGCGCAGGGCCTCCTCGGAGACCCCCAGCCGCCAGTAGCCGGAGAAGGACACCCGGCCGCGGGCGACACCGCGTTCGTGCACCAGGTGACGGCGGAGCGCCCGCACCGCGCCGGACTCGCCGGCCACCCACGCGTACGGGGCGCCCTCGGGCAACGCGGCCGCGCGTACGGCGTCGACCACCGTCCCGTGTCGGTGCCGGTCCTCCCTGGGCAGCCAGGTGACCTCGGCGTCGGCCGCGGTGGGCAGTTCGCGGACGTCCTCCGCCCGGGGCACCTCGATCCACGCGCGCACCCGGACCCCGGCGGGCAGCCACGCCAGGATGCCCGCCACGGCCGGCAGCGCCGTCTCGTCCGCCGCCAACAGCACCCAGTCGGCGTCCCACGGCGGGCGGAAGCCGACGCTCTTGTTCTCCGCGGTCCGCGGCCCCAACAGACGCACCCGGTCCCCCGGCCGCGCGCGGCGCGCCCACCGGGTGGCGGGCCCGGTGTCGCCGTGCAGGACGAAGTCGATGTCCACCTCGCCCTCCCGGGGCCGCTGTCCGGCCACGGTGTAGGAGCGCATGACCGCGCGCACCGCCGGGTCCGTCGCCCGCCAGGCGGCGAACCAGGCGTCGCCCAACTCCACCGGGACGACCGGCTCGGCCTGGCCGGGGTGCGGCAGGAAGAGCGAGAGGCTCTGGTCCCGGCCGCCACCGGCGAACTCCCTCAGCTCCTCCCCGCCGAAGGTGATCCGGACCAGGGAGGCCCCGAGCCTGCGGCGCCGCACGACCGCGGCGGTGAAGAAGCGGAACGGCGACTCGGTCCGGGCGGCGGTGCGGCGGGGCGCCGGCCGGGGGGCGGTCGGGACGGCGGTGCGCGGTGTCATCTGCGGGACTCCTTCTCGGAGGTGGCTGTCCTGCGCGGTCGGGAACGCGGTCGGGAACGCGGTCGGGAACGGGCGTGCGGAGGCGGGCGCGAGCGCCCGTCGGTGCCCGCACCCGGCGTCAGCCGAGCTTCTCGGCCTTCTCGATGGCGTCGGCCAGGTTCTCCAGCAGCGGGGCGGCGCCCTGGTAGGAGAAGCGCGGAACCGGGTCCCACTCGGCGACCTGACCGGCCTTGACGGCCGGGAGCGCCTTCCAGGTCGGCTTGGACTCCAGATCCTCGGCCTGCAGCGCGGTGTCGCGGTTGTCGAGGATGATCAGATCCGCCTCGTACTGCCCGGCGTTCTCCCAGCTGAGGCTCTCGAAGTAACCGCCGGAGGCCTCGACGTCCTCGGGAACGACGAAGTTCACGCCGAGCTCGGCGAAGTACTTCAGGTCGGCCGCGGGCGCGGGGGTGGAGACGTAGAAGTAGTCGGCGCTGCCGGAGGCGGCCAGCACCCGCAGTCCGCCGCTCGCCTTGGCGGCCTTGCGGAGCTTCTCGGCCGCTGCCTCGAACCGGGCCTTGCCGTCGGTGACCTGCTGGGACTTCAGGTCGGCGCCGAGGGACTCGGCCAGCTCCGCGTAGCGCTGGATCGGCTTGAGGAGGGAGACGTCGGCCACCTGGACGGCGACGCTGGGGGCGAGCTTGAGGATCTTGTCCTTGCTCTCGTCCGGCACGTACCACAGCGAGCCCTCGTCGTACTGGTGGGTGACCAGCAGCTCGGGGTTGAGGGCCGCGTACTTCTCGATGTCGAACTCGCCCCAGACGTTCCCGATGACCTCGATCTTCTTCACATCCAGGTCGCCGGCCTGCGGATGGGCCGAGCCGTCCTCCAGGGTCGTCTCGCCGAAGACGCCGACGATCCTGTCCTTCAGTCCGAAGTCGGCCAGGGCGGCGGCGGTGCCGGTGAAGGCCACGATGCGCTCGGGCGTTCCGTCGGTGGTGACCTTCTCCCCCCGGTCGTCGGTGAACGACCAGGGGCCGCTGCCCTTGTCGGCGGTTTTCGAAGTCCCCGAACCGCCGCCGTCCCCGCACGCCGAGAGCAGGGCGCCCAGCCCGAGGGCGCCGCCTGCCGCGAGGAGCCCCCGACGGGAGAGGTTGACGGTTCTTGCGTGGGACATGGCTGTGCCTCTCTAGCAAACGCACATGGATGACGACGGGGCCGGACGACCGGTCGCGGCTGTTAGGTTAACCTAACCAAAGTCCGAGCCCAAGGGGGCGTCCAGCCCGGCACCACCGGAGTCCGCACGTGTCAGTGATCAAGCCACCGCCCGCCCAGCGGAGCGCGGCACCGGAGCCGCCGCCTCCCGCCGAGAGCCGCTCCTCCGGAGCCCGTGACGCCCTGCGTTCCGCCGGACTGGTCGGCGCCCTGGGCGTCCTGCTGCTGCTGTTGGTGCTGAGCCTGGGCTTCGGCGCCCGGTCGCTGTCGATGGACCAGATCTGGGACGGCCTCCTCGACAGCGGCTCGCCCACCTGGGCCGTGGTCCACGAGATGCGGCTGCCGCGCACCCTGCTCGGGCTGCTGATCGGCGTCGCGCTCGGTCTGGCCGGAGCGGTGATGCAGGCCCTGACCCGCAACCCGCTGGCCGACCCCGGACTGCTGGGCATCAACGCCGGGGCATCGGCCGCCGTCGTCACCGCCATCACCTTCCTCGGCGTGACGGGCTTCACCGGCTACGTGGGCTTCGCCATGGTGGGTGCCGCGGCCGTCTCCGCCCTCGTCTACACGATCGGCGGCGGACGCGGCGCCACTCCGGCGCGGCTGGCCCTGGCCGGTGCCGCGCTCAACGCGGCCCTGTTCTCCTACGTCAACGCGGCGATGATCATGGACAGTGCCTCGCTGGAGCGCATGCGCTTCTGGACGGTCGGCTCGTTGGCCACGGCCCGGATGGACACCGTCGTCCAGGTGCTGCCGTGGATATCCGCCGGTGTGCTGGCGGCCTTCGCGCTGGCCCGCCCGCTCAACGCCCTCGCGCTCGGCGAGGACCAGGCCCGCGCGCTGGGCTCCCGGCCCGAACGGGTGCGGATCGCCTGCATCGTCGCCATCACCCTGCTGTGCGGCGCCGCCACCGCGGCCGCCGGTCCCATCGTCTTCGTCGGGCTGATGGTGCCCCACCTCGTCCGCGCCATCACCGGTCCCGACCTGCGCTGGATGTTCCCCTACTGCGCGGTGCTCGCCCCCGTGCTGCTGCTCGGCTCCGACGTGCTCGGCCGGCTCCTCGGCCGTCCCGGCGAACTCCAGGTCGGCGTCGTCACCGCCGTCCTGGGCGGCCCCCTCTTCCTCTACATCCTGCGGCGGCGGAAGGTGGCGGCGGCATGAGAACCCTCCGCGTCGGACAGACCCTCAGCCTCCGCTACCGCCCCCGGGCCCTGACGGCCGTGCTCGGCTGCCTCCTCGTGGCCCTGGCCGTCGGCGTCGTCACCATCGGCGGCGGCGACTACCCCATGAGCCCCGGCGAGGTGCTGACCACCCTCGGCGGCGGCGGCACCCCCGCCCAGAACTTCGTCGTCAACGAGCTGCGACTGCCCCGGGTACTGGCGGCCCTCCTCGTCGGCGCCTCCCTCGGCCTGGCCGGAGCGGTCTTCCAGTCCGTGGTGCGCAACCCGCTCGGCAGTCCCGACATGCTCGGCCTCACCCAGGGAGCCTCCACCGGCGCGCTCCTGGTCGTCCTCGCCGGTGGCAGCAGCGCGGCGCTGGCCGGCGGCGCCGTCGCCGGCGGCCTCCTCACCGGGACGCTGATCTACGCGCTCGCCTGGCGCCGGGGGGTCCACGGCTACCGACTGGTCCTCACCGGCATCGGCGTCATGGCGATGCTCACCGGCGTCAACAGCTATCTGCTCACCCGCGGCAAGCTGATGGAGGCATCCCGCGCGATCCTGTGGATGACGGGCAGTCTGGACGGCCGCGGTTGGCCCGAACTCACCCCCCTGCTCATCGCGCTGCTGGTGCTGGGGCCGGTCGTCGTCGTCGGTTTCGGGCGCAGCCTGCTGATGACGGAGATGGGCGACGACGCCGCCCACTCCCTGGGGGTCCGCGTCGAGCGGTCCCGCGCCGTGCTGCTGGGCTCCGCCGTCGTCCTGACCTCCTTCGCCGCCGCCTGCGCCGGGCCGGTCTCCTTCGTGGCGCTCACCGCGCCCCAGCTCGCCAAGCGCCTCACCCGCGCCCCCGGCCCCAACCTCGTGCCCGCCGCCTGCATGGGGGCGGCCCTGCTGGTGGCGGCCGACTGGGTCGCCCAGAACCTCTTCGCCGGACGACAGCTCGCGGTGGGCGTGATCACCGGAATGCTCGGCGGCGGCTACCTGATCTGGTTGCTGGCCACCCAACGGAAGGCGGGACGCATATGAGGGCGCGCACCGGGACTCCCACGCGTCCCCCCACGGCGGACACCGACGGCGAACACTTCCAGGACGGAGCAGAACCGATGACGCAGGGCCACCACGCCGCTTCCGCGACGGCGGAAGCCACCGTCTCCGCGGCGGTCGGGGAGACCAGGCTGGGCGGCGAGAGCCTCACCCTCGCCTACGACCGGCGGACGATCTCGCGGGAGCTCACGGTCGCGATACCCGACCACTCCTTCACCGTCATCATCGGACCCAACGCGTGCGGCAAGTCCACCTTGCTGCGTGCCCTGTCCCGGATGCTCAAGCCGGCCGCCGGTTCGGTGCTCCTGGACGGCAGGGACATCTCCTCGCTCAACGCCAAGCAGGTCGCCCGGACCCTCGGCCTGCTGCCGCAGTCCTCCGTCGCCCCGGAGGGCATCTCCGTCTCCGAGCTGGTCTCCCGCGGGCGCTACCCGCACCAGGGACTGCTGCGCCAGTGGTCGCGGGAGGACGAGCGCGTCGTCGCCGACTCCATGGCCTCCACCGGGGTCGCCGAACTCGCCGACCGCGCCGTGGACGAACTCTCCGGCGGACAGCGGCAGCGGGTGTGGATCGCCATGGCCCTGGCCCAGCAGACGCCCCTGCTGCTGTTGGACGAGCCGACCACCTACCTCGACCTCGCCCACCAGATCGACGTCCTCGACCTGTGCACCCGTCTCCACGAGGAGGAGGGCCGCACCCTGGTCGCCGTCCTCCACGACCTCAACCACGCCGCCCGCTACGCCACCCATCTGATCGCCATGCGCGACGGACGGGTCGTCGCCGCGGGACCCCCCTCGCGGATCGTCACGGCCGACCTGGTGGAGGAGGTCTTCGGCCTGCCCTGCCGGGTCATCGACGATCCGGAGACCGGAACCCCGCTGGTGGTGCCCGTCGCGCGGCGCCGCGTGCGGGAGCCGGTGGCGACGCGGAGCGGCTCCTGAGATCCGCGCGCCCGTCCCCGCGCCGGGCGGGCGTCCCCGGGGGCCGCGGCGGGCGAGGCGCTTCCGGGAACGGGGGATCTTGACGCGGACCCCGAGCCGTGAAGGATGGGGGCCATGCGTCTCGACACCGATCGGATCCGCGGTTGCTTCCCCGCCCTCGCCCGGGGGGTGGCCCACTTCGACGGGCCGGGCGGGTCGCAGGTGCCCCGACAGGTGGCACGGGCCGTCGCCGACACCCTGTGCGGCGGCATCGCCAACCGCGGTACCGTCACCGCGGCCGAGCTGCGGGCCGACACCGTGGTGCGAGAGGCCAGGTCGGCCATGGCCGACCTGCTGGGCTGCCGCCCCGAGGGCGTGGTGTTCGCGCGGTCGATGACGCAGGCGACGATGGACCTGGCGCGCGCCCTGGCCGGACGGTGGGGCGAGGGCGACGAGATCGTGGTGACGCGCCTCGACCACGACGCGAACATCAGACCCTGGATCATCGCCGCCGAGGCGGCCGGCGCGACCGTGCGGTGGGCCGACTTCGATCCCGTGACGGGCGACCTCACGGTGGACGACGTGGTCGCCGTGCTGACACCGCGCACCCGGTTGGTGGCGGTGACCGCGGCGTCCAACCTGCTCGGCACCAGGCCCGACGTCCCCGCGATCGCCGAGGCGGCCCATGCGGTGGGCGCGCTGGTGTACGTGGACGGCGTGCACCTTACCCCGCACGCCGCCGTCGCGATGACGGACTGGGGCGCGGACTTCTACGCCTGTTCGCCGTACAAGTTCTTCGGGCCGCACCACGGTGTGGTCGCCGCCGCCCCGGAACTGCTGGAGACGATCCGCCCCGACAAGCTGCTGCCCTCCACCGACGCCGTGCCCGAGCGCTTCGAACTCGGCACGCTGCCCTACGAGACGCTGGCCGGGACGACGGCCGCCGTCGACTTCATCGCCGATCTCGGCGGGCCGCCGGCCGGCGAGCGGCGGGTCAGGCTGCTGGAGTCGATGCGGCGGGTGGAGGCCCACGAGGAGGAGTTGTTCGGCCGGCTGCTGGACGGGCTGACGGCCCTCGACGGCGTCGTCCCGTACGGCTCGCCGGAGCGGCGCACCCCCACCGTCCTGTTCTCCGTGGCGGGGTGTACGCCCCGCGAGGTGTACGAGCACCTGGCCCGACTCGGCGTGAACGCGCCCGCGGGCAACTTCTACGCGATCGAGGCGGTCCGCCACATCGGCCTGGGGGAGGAGGGCGCCGTCCGAGCGGGCCTGGCCCCCTACAACACCGTCGAGGACGTCGACCGACTGCTCGCCGGTGTCGCGGAACTGGCGTCCCGGGGTCCCGCCTGACGGCGGATCACCGCAGCGCGCGCCTCGTGCGACGAGGCCGGGACGCCCGGCCTCGTCCGTCTTTGGGCCCCGGCTCGACTTCCGTGCCCCGGGAGGGCGCCCTTCGTCGGGGGTCAGGTCGTGCCGCCTGCACGACCCGCACGACCTGCACGACCTGCGCGCGGTCCGGGACGTCCGTGCCATCCGGTGGGACTCGGACGGCGAATATGGTTTAAGGTTCAACTTACAGCTCGTCCCGTGGCGACGGACCGTCGGGGCGGGCTCGGCGCGAGCCCTTCGCGCCGGCCGCACGAACGACACCAATGGAACGGAGACCACAACCGTGAGCCCCCAGATCAAGCTCGCCGTCGTCTACTACTCCTCCACCGGCACCATCGCCGAGGTGGCCAAGGAGATCGGTCAGGCCGCGGAGAAGGCCGGCGCCGAGGTGCGCCTGCTCAAGGTCGCCGAACTCGCCCCGCAGGCCGCGATCGACTCCAACCCGGCCTGGGCCGCGAACGCCGCCGCCACCGCCGACATCCCCCACGCCACCGCCGACGACATGGAGTGGGCCGACGCGGTGATCTTCGGTTCCCCCACCCGTTACGGCAACATCGCCGCGCAGTTGAAGCAGTTCATCGACACCCTCGGCGGCCTGTGGGCCCAGGGCAAGCTCGCCGACAAGGTCTACAGCGGCTTCACCTCCTCCTCCACCGCCCACGGCGGCCAGGAGTCCACCCTGCTGGCCCTGTACAACACCATCCACCACTTCGGCGGCATCCTCGTCGCCCCCGGTTACACCGACCCGGCCAAGTTCGTCGACGGCAACCCCTACGGCACCTCCCATGTCGACGCCCAGGGCAACAACCCCGTCGACGACGCCACCCGCACCGCCGCCCGCGTCCAGGCCGAGCGCGTCGTGAGGATAGCCTCCGCCCTCAAGGCCGGCCTCGCCACCGCCTGATCCCACCCCGGCGGACGGGTCCCGACCCGGGCGCGCCGGCCGCACGACGGCAGTGCGGTCGGCGCGCCCACCGGTGTCGGAGACCGGTGCGAATGCCGAGCGCTTTCCCGAACCACCCTGCGAAGATGGGGAGAAGGTCTCGGGACGAGCAGGGGGAGGACACATGGCAGGCGGGGAAGGAAGCGCCGGCAACGGATCGGGACGGCCGCTGTCGTCGGGCGCCCTGCCCGTCGCGGCGACCGCGCTGACGGGAACGGTCGCGGTCTACATGGCCCTGGTCGCCTTCGGCAACATCACCGACTTCGACACCAACCGGGAGTTCGTCCGGCACGTCCTGGCGATGGACACCACCTTCCGGGACCCGGATCTGATGTGGCGGGCGATCGAGTCGCCCGCCCTGCAGGACGCCGCCTACGTCGCCATCATCGCCTGGGAGACCCTCACCGCCCTCGTCCTCCTCCTCGCCACCTGGCTCTGGGTGGCGAGCCTGCGCGACGGCGGCCACGAACGGGCCCGCCGGGCCGCCACCCTGGGACTGACGATGGTCCTGCTCCTGTTCGGGCTGGGCTTCTTCGCCATCGGCGGGGAGTGGTTCGCCATGTGGCAGTCCTCGGACTGGAACGGGCTGGACGCGGCGGCGCGCAACGTCGTGCTCGCCGGCCTCGCGCTGGTGGTGGTCAACCTCCCAAGCCGGCGCGGGGACGGCCGTCGCCCCGCCGGACCGGCGTCGACGGGGACGGCGGACGGGGAACGAGTCCCCTGAGGAGCCGGCACGGTGCCCTGGCCCGCCGTGCGCCGAGACCCCCGCGACGGAGCGGTGGGCGACCGGACGGGGAACCGGGGAACCGGGTCGCGCTGCCGCGGCGAAATCCGTTCGGTGGACGTCACGGTCAGGTTGATCTTTCCCGGTGGCAACCGGAAGCATGGGAGCGGACGTGTCGGCACGGCGTCGGGGCGGAAGCGCGCTGACGAGGGGTGGGAGAGGCCATGGACGGCAGGAACGGCGGGCCGGGCGGTGCGGCGCTGGTGAACGAGGACGTCGCCCACAACGCCCGGGTGTGGAACTACTGGCTGGGCGGCAAGGACTACTACGCGGTGGACCGCCAGGTCGGTGACCACGTCGTCGGCGTGTACCCGGCCATTCGCGAGGTGGCCCGCGCCGACCGCGCCTTCCTGGGGCGCGCGGTGCGGTACCTGGTGCGGGAGGCGGGCATCCGGCAGTTCCTGGACATCGGCACGGGCCTGCCCACGGCGGAGAACACCCACGAGGTCGCCCAACGCATCGCCCCGGAGTCCCGGGTCGTCTACGTCGACAACGACCCCGTGGTGCTGGCGCACGCGCGTGCCCTGCTCGTCGGCTCCCCCGAGGGCGCCACCGACTACGTCGACGCGGACGCGCACGACCCGGAGGCGATCCTCCGCGCCGCGGAGGGGACGCTGGACTTCACCCGTCCCGTGGCGATCATGCTGCTGGGCATCCTGAACTTCGTCTCCGAGACCGACCGGGCGCGGGCGATCGTGCGGCGGCTGCTGGAGGCCGTGCCCTCCGGCAGCCACCTGGCCGTCACCCACCCCACGCTGGAGCTCGGCGGCGAGGCGAACGCCGAGGCGATGCGGTTCTGGAACGAGCACGCCACACCCCCGATCACCGCCCGGAGCAGGGCGGAGTTCGCGAGTTTCTTCGCGGGCACGGAACTGCTGGAGCCCGGCATCGTCTCCTGCGCGCACTGGCGGCACGCGACGGAGGGGAACGGCGCGGGCGAACCCCCGGAGGTCGCCCAGTTCGGCGCGGTCGGACGGAAACCCTGAGGCCGAGGGGGCCGGCCCCGACCGGGGCCGGGTCCCGCCGGCGGGGCGCCTCCCCGCGCCGTCAGAGGTCGTCGAGATCGCCGAAGGCGGCCAACAGCGTCCGCTCGTCCGCGTCCGGCCCCGGTTCCCGCACCGTCGGCGACCGCGTCTGCTCGGCCCAGACGGTCTTGCCCTCGGGCGTGTAGCGGGCCCCCCAGTTCCTGGTGAACCGCGCGACCAGGAACAGGCCGCGGCCGCCCTCCTCGGTCGTCGCCGCGCGCCGGATGCGCGGGGAGGTGCTGCTGCGGTCGGACACCTCGCAGATCAGGCTCTCCTCGTCGCGCAGCAGCCGCAGGCACACCGGCCCCGCACCGCCGTACCGCACCGCGTTGGTCACCAGCTCGCTGACCACCAGGCCGGTTCCGTACTCCAGCTCCGTCAGCCCCCACGCGTCGAGGCACCGCCTCGCCGCGGCCCTGGCCCGCGCCACCACGGACGGGTCGGCGGGCAGCTCCCAGGAGGCCACCCGGTCCGGGGGCAGAGCGTGCACACGGGCCAGCAGCAGGGCGACGTCGTCGTGGGAGTCACCGGAGAGCAGGGTGTCCGTGATGCGATCGCACTCCGTCTCCAGGGACGACGAGGCGTCCCTGAGCACCTCCAACAACCGTCCGGTGCGGGAGTCGGGGTCACCGTAGGCACGGCCCTCCTTGAGCAGGCCGTCGGTGTACAGCGCCAGTAGGGTCTCGGCGGGCAGGTCGACGGCGGCGGACTCGTACGGCTGGAACCTGCCGAACCCCAGCGGCGGCCCGGTGGGCAGATCGAGCAGGTACGGTTCCTCGCCCGGCGGGGCGGCGGCGGGCGGCGGGTGTCCGGCCACGGCGGCGGTGCAGCGGCAGGAGACCGGGTCGTACACCGCGTACAGGCAGGTGGCGGCCGTGGCCGGGTCGTCGGGCGTGCGGCCGACCAGGTCGTCCAGGTGGGCGAGCACCTCCTCGGGAGGCAGGTCCAGGTCGGCCAGGGTGCGCACCGCCGTGCGCAGCCGTCCCATGGTGGCCGCCGCCTGCAGTCCGTGCCCCGCCACGTCGCCGACGACCAGCGCCACCCGCGTCCCGGAGAGCGGGATCGCGTCGAACCAGTCGCCGCCCACCCCGGTGTCGGGATCCGCGGGCAGGTAGCGGAAAGCGAGGTCGGCGGCGGTCGATCGGGGGGTTTCGCGCGGCAGCAGGCTCCGCTGCAGGGTGAGGGAGGCGTCGCGCTCCCGGGCGAAGCGGCGGGCGTTGTCCACGCTCATCGCGGTGCGGGCGGCCAGTTCGCCGGCCAGGGTCAGATCGTCCTCCTCGTAGGGGTGGTCCCTGCCGCGGCGGTAGAAACCGACCAGTCCCAGGACGGTGTCCCCGACGCGCAGCGGGGCGCCCAGGTAGGAGTGGGTTCCCTGGCCGAGCAGGTCGACGGGGTGCTCGCTCCCCGTGGTGGGGTCGGCCAGGGCGGCGGTCGGTACCGAGTCCGCCACGGGGCGGCCGGCGGCGAGGCAGCGGGCCTGGGGCGTGCCGGCCGGGTAGTCCACGGTGCCGGCCGGGTCCTCGTCCCGGTCACCGGGTTCGCCGCGGGGGCGGACGGCCACCCGGCGCAGCGTCGTGCCGGTGCCGGGCGGGCCCGACCGCGGTTCACGGCCGGTCAGGACGTCCTCGGTCAGGTCCACCACGGCGACGTCGGCGAACTCCGGCACCGCGATCTCCGCCAGCTCCGCGGCGGTGCGCCGCATGTCCAAGGTGGTGCCGACGCGGGTGCCGGCCTCGTTGAGCAGCGACAGCCGCCTGCGCGCCGCGACGGCGAGGCGGCCGACTCCCGGTTCGCCCACCAGCAGCAGCCACGCGTCGGAGCGACCTCCCGGCTCGCTGTCCGGCTCGCTGTCCGACTCGCTGCTCGGCTCGCTGTCCGGTCGGGTGTCCGCGGGGGACCGTTCGGTCGGTGGAGTGCTCCGCGCTCCGGACTCCTCGCGCCCCGTGGCGGAGGGCGGACGCAGCAGGGGCACCCGGCGCCGGTCCGGGGCGATCGCCGTGGTCGCGGAGGTCGTGTCCGTACCGCCGGGGGCGTCCCCACCGGCGCCGCCGTGGAAGCCGACCTCCACGGCCGCCCCCTCCGCGTCGCCGTGGTGCAGTTGCCTGCGGCGCAGGACGGCCACCCGGCCGCCGGCCAGCGGCACCTCGGCGAACGGCCGGCCGCCGGAGGAGATCAGTTCGGTGGCGGCCTCCAACAGCGCCAGGTGTTCCCCGGGAGCCAGTTCGGGCGCGGTACCACGAGGGCCGGTCGGCCCCTCGGAACGGAGGTCGAGTTCCGCGTGGCCGCCCTGCCGCCGGGCGCGGAGGAAGGACTCCACCAGGGCGCGTTCCCTGGCCGAACTCAGCTCCAGCAGACGTTCGCCGATCCGGTCGGTGGCCTCCTGGAGCGCCGTCGCCATGCCGGGTTCGGCCAGTTCCATGGGCACGGAGAGGTTGACCGCGCCCTGCACGGTCCCGCCCACCGGGTCGCGGACGGGGGCGGCCATGCAGGTCAGGGTCTTGAGGTCGTGCAGGAAGTGCTCGTGGCCGACGACCACGAACGGTGATCTGGTGCTCAGCACCATGCTGACGCTGCTGGTCCCCATGAAGCGCTCGTCGACGTTGGCGCCGGGCACCAGGAAGGCGGAGTCCATCAGCTCCAGGCCCCGACGCTCCCCGCGCCGGTCCACGATGGTGGCCCGGGCGTCGGCCAGGGCCACGGTGACGGGCATGCCGGAGAACCGTTCGTACAGCCTCCGCAGCACCGGGGCGGCGGCCCTGACCAACCGGGACTCGGGGTCGAGGTCGCTCTCGACCGGCAGTTCCGCGCCCTCGGAGGCGATGCCGAGCCGCTGGGAGCGTTGCCAGGAGGCGAGGATCTCCGCGCGCATGTCGGCCTCGGGCGGCCGCTGACGGCGGTCGCTCTCCGTAGGTGTCGGACGAGGGCCCACACAGTCAGCATATCTACACAAAAGGGATATTTCTCTCTGTGGGTGGTCGACGCGGGGGAGGGGTGCGGAACGCCGCCCCCCTCTTTGTCCTGCGCGCGGAAAAAGTCGAGAGGGAACGCCGCACAACTTCTTCCCCACTCCGACAGGCGCTGCTATGTTCCCCCGTGAAAGCCCGGCGGAACCGAAGACGTTCCCCGGCGGACCGGCACGGCGTTTCCCCCGGCGCGGACAGCGAGAGGAGGGCGGCTTGAGACGGATGACGGCACGGCCCGCGAACCCGCACCAGGCCCGACTGCTCCGCCTGCTGCGCGACGGAGGCCCCAACTCCCGTGCCCAGCTGGGCGACCAGGTCGAGCTCTCCCGTTCCAAGCTGGCCGTGGAGATCGACCGCCTGCTGGAGACCGGTCTGGTGGTGGCCGACGGACTCGCCGCCTCGCGCGGTGGGCGCCGTTCCCACAACATCCGGCTCGCGCCGGGGCTGCGTTTCCTGGGCATCGACATCGGTGCCACCTCGGTCGACGTGGCCGTCACCAACGCCGAACTGGAGATCCTCGGCCACCTCAACCAGCCCATGGACGTCCGGGAGGGGCCGGTCGCCGTCTTCGAGCAGGCCCTGACCATGGCGGCCAAGCTCCGCGCCACCGGAGCGGCCGAGGGGTTCGACGGCGCGGGCGTCGGAGTGCCCGGTCCGGTCCGGTTCCCCGAGGGCGTCCCGGTCGCACCGCCGATCATGCCCGGCTGGGACGGCTTCCCGGTCCGGGAGGTGCTCAGCCAGGAGTTGGGCTGCCCCGTCATGGTCGACAACGACGTGAACCTCATGGCGCTGGGGGAGCGGCACGCGGGCGTGGCCCGATCGGTGCAGGACCTCCTCTGCGTCAAGATCGGCACCGGCATCGGCTGTGGCATCGTCGCGGGGGGCGAGGTCTACCGCGGCGCCACGGGCAGCGCCGGCGACATCGGACACATCCAGGTGGAACACGGTTCGCAGGGCCGCCAGTGCGCCTGCGGCAACCGAGGCTGCCTGGAGGCGTACTTCGGCGGCGCGGCGCTGGCGCGCGACGCCGAGGAGGCCGCACGGGAGGGCCGGTCACCCGAACTGGCCTCCCGGCTGGAGACGGCGGGACGGTTGACGGCCGCCGACGTGGCGGCCGCCGCGGCGGCGGGGGACACCGCGTCCCTCGGTCTCATCCGCGACGGCGGCGACCGCATCGGTCAGGTCGTCGCCGGTCTCGTCAGCTTCTTCAACCCCGGCCTGGTGGTGATCGGCGGTGGTGTGACCGGTCTCGGCCACACCCTGCTGGCCGGCATCCGCACCCAGGTCTACCGCCAGTCCCTGCCCCTGGCCACCGGAAACCTCCCCATCGTCCTCGGTGAGCTGGGACCCGTCGCCGGAGTCATCGGCGCGGCCCGGCTCATCAGCGACCACCTGTTCTCCCCGGCCTGACGGCCGGTCACGGCACCGCCCCTCCGACATCCGCCTCCCGTCCCCGCGACGCACCGCGACCGCACCACGGCACCACGGCACCGCCGCACCACCCCACCACGGCACCACCGTGCGCACCCCCGCGTCCGCACCGTGCGCCCCGCACCACACCGCGTCCGGCGGTGCCGCACCACACCCGGCCCCGCCCCGAGACCTGCCCTGAACCGGCCCTGTCCACCTCACCGGCCGAACCAGCCGAGGAGTCCGCCATGGCACCAGAGCACGATCCGCCGGATCCCGCCTCCGGCTCGCCCTCCCCTTCGACGCCCCTGCTGGCGACGGCCGGCATCACCAAGTCCTTCCCCGGCGTCCGCGCCCTCGACGGGGTCGACCTCGACGTCCTCCCCGGAGAGGTGCACTGCCTGCTGGGCCAGAACGGGGCCGGCAAGTCCACCCTGATCAAGGTGCTCGCCGGAGTCCACCAACCCGACGGCGGGGAGATCACCTGGCGCGGCGAGGCGGTCCGCCCGAAATCGCCCGTCGCCGCCGTGCGGCTGGGCATCGCCACCATCCACCAGGAACTGGACCTGGTGGAGCACCTGTCGGTGGCCGAGAACGTCTTCCTCGGCCATGAGAGGGCCACCGCCGGGTTCGTCCGGTCCCGTGAGGCCCGCGCCCGCACCGCGTCCCTCCTGGCCCGGCTCGGTCACGGCGAGATCGCCCCGGACACCCCCGTCGGCGCGCTGCCCGCGGCCGGCCGGCAGATCGTCTCCATGGCCCGCGCCCTCTCCCACCGGGCACGCCTGATCGTGATGGACGAACCGTCCGCCGCGCTCGGCCCCGACGAGGTGGACAACCTCTTCCGCGTCGTGGCCTCCCTCACCGCCGACGGGGTCGCCGTCCTCTACATCTCCCACCGGATGGAGGAGATCCGCCGCATCGGCGACCGCGTCACCGTGCTCAAGGACGGCCGCACCGCCGCCCGCGGCCTGCCCGCCCGCACCACACCCACCCGCGACCTCGTCTCCCTGATGACCGGACGCGACGTGGAGTACGTCTTCCCCGAACGTCCTCCCGGTCCGCCTCGAACCGAACCGGTGCTGCGGGTCGAGGGCCTGGCGCGCGCGGGGGAGTTCGCGCCGCTGGACCTCCAGGTGCGTCCCGGGGAGATCGTGGGTCTGGCCGGGCTGGTCGGCTCCGGGCGTTCGGAGATCCTGGAGACGATCTACGGAGCCCGCCGCCCCGACGCCGGCCGGGTCCTGGTCGACGGGCGCCCCCTGCGCCCCGGCAGCGTCACCGCCGCCGTCCGCGCCGGGCTCGGGCTCGCGCCCGAGGAGCGCAAGACCCAGGGGCTGTTGATGCTGGAGTCCGTCACCCGCAACGTGACCCTGGCGTGCCTGTCCCGCTACGCCCGCGGCGGATGGCTGGACCGCGCCCGCGAACGCACCGCCGCCCACACGGCCGTCCGTGAGCTGTCCCTGCGCCCCGACGATCCGGACCGCCCGGTGCGCACCCTCTCCGGCGGCAACCAACAGAAGGCCGTCCTGGCGCGCTGGCTGCTGCGCGACTGCCGGGTCCTGCTGTTGGACGAGCCCACCCGCGGCGTCGACGTCGGAGCCCGTGCCGAACTGTACGCGCTGATCCGCCGGTTGGCCGGGGCGGGACGGGCCGTGCTGCTGGTCTCCAGTGAAGTGCCCGAGGTGCTCGGCCTGGCCGACCGGGTGCTGGTGCTGCGCGAGGGACACGTCGTCCACACCGCCCCCGCCCGGGAGCTCGACGAGCACCGGGTCCTCGACCTCGTCATGGAAGGGAGCACGCAGTGCTGAGCGCCGCGCCCGCCGGGAAGCCGCCGAAGGACCCCGCAGGGAACCCCGACGGGGACGAGGCCGTCCCCGCGCCCCCGTCCCGCGGGAGTCGGATCGGGTCCGTGCCGATCGACCTGCACCACCTGTCCCTGTTCGGTGTCCTGGCGGTGTTGGTGGCCGTCGGCGCCGTCACCGTGCCCGAGCAGTTCCTGAGCACCGGGAACCTCCAGCTCGTCCTCACCCAGGCGTCCGTCATCGGCGTCGTCACCGTCGGCGTCACCTTCGTGATCATCGGAGGCGGCATCGACCTGTCCGTCGGCGCGATCGTCGCCCTGGCCTCGGTGTGGGCGACCACGGTGGCCACCCAGGAGTTCGGGCTGGGCGGGATGCTGCTGTGCGCGCTGCTGGTCGGACTCGGTTGCGGGCTGGTCAACGGCGTGCTCGTCGCCTACGGACCGATGGTCCCCTTCATCGCCACCCTGGCCATGCTCGCCTCGGCCCGCGGCCTGGCCCTGCAGATCAGCGACGGCAAGACCCAGGTCGTCGAGGTCGACGCGGTGCTGGAGCTCGGGCTGCGCGACGCCTACGTGTTGGGCGTGCCGCCCCTGGTGCTGATCTTCGCCGCCGTCACGCTGGCCGGATGGCTGCTGCTGGGGCGCACCACCTTCGGCCGCCGTACCGTCGCCGTCGGCGGGAACGCCGAGGCCGCCCGGCTGGCGGGCATCGACGTCAGGCGGCACCGGCTGCTGCTGTACCTGCTGTCCGGGCTGTGCTGCGGCATCGCCGCCTTCATGCTGATCGTCCTCACCGGCTCCGGCCAGAACACCAACGGCAACCTCTACGAGCTCGACGCCATCGCCGCGGCGATCATCGGCGGCACCCTCCTCAGCGGGGGTCGCGGCACCATCACCGGCTCCGTCCTGGGCGTCCTGATCTTCACCACCATCACCAACCTGTTCGCCCTCAACAACCTCCAGAGCGACGTCCAGCAGATCGCCAAGGGAGCGATCATCGTCGCCGCCGTCCTGGTCCAGCACCGCACCGCGCGCGGTGGCACCTCCACCTGACCGCCACCCGACCGTCTCCGTCCGCCTCCCCGGACGCCCCTTTCGCCCACAGCCCCACACGTTGAACGAAGGGTCTGTCATGTCCACATTCTCCCTACCCAGTCGCAGAGGGCTGCTGTTCGGCACCGCCGCGGTCTCCGCCGGCGCCCTCCTGACCGGCTGCACCAGCAACGAGAACAACGACGCGGAGGACACCGACGCCCGCCGGGCCGACGCCGCCGACGACGCGCCGGGGAAGCCGGTGACCATCGGCTTCGCCGGTCCGCAGGCCGACCACGGCTGGCTCAACGCCATCAACGAGATGGCCACCGAGCGCGCCGGGACGTACTCCGACGTCACCCTGGAGGCCACCGAGGGGTCCAACGACACCGCCCAGCAGATCGGTCAGATCGAAACCCTCATCAACAAGAAGGTCGACGTCCTGGTCGTCCTCCCGGCCGACGGCAAGGCCCTCACCCAGGTCGGGTTGAAGGCCATGGACGCGGGCATCCCCGTGGTCAACCTCGACCGGATCTTCGCCTCCCCGCAGGCGTACCGCTGCTGGATCGGCGGCGACAACTACGGCATGGGACTCAACGCCGGGCGCTACATCGGCGAGAGGCTCAAGGACAAGGAGAACGCCAAGGTCGTCGAGTTGGCCGGGCTGGACAACCTGGAGCTGACCCGGCAGCGCACCCAGGGCTTCGACGACGCGCTGAAGAACTACCCCAACATCGAGAAGGTCGCCCGCCAGGCCGCCGAGTTCACCGTCGAGTCCGGCCAGGCCAAGATGGCCCAGTTGCTGCGCGCCGTCCCCGAGTTCGACGCGCTGTGGAACCACGACGACGACCAGGGCGTGGGCGCCGAACGCGCCATCCAGCAGGCCGGGCGCGACGAGTTCTTCATGGTCGGCGGGGCGGGTTCGAAGCACGCCATGGACGCGATCAAGGCGGACGACACCGTGCTGAAGGCCACCGTGCTCTACCCGCCCACCATGGCCGCGTCCGCCATCGACCTGGCCCGCGCGCTCGGGCAGGGCAAGGGGATCGGCGGGCTCGCCGAGTTCGAGATCCCGGCCTCCCTCACCCTCTACTCCGCCGTCGTCACCAAGGACAACGTCGAGCAGTACCTGCCGACCGGCTTCCGGTGATCCGTACCCGGACGGCCCCCGTCGGAGCGGGGGCCGTCCGGGTACGGATCCGACGACGCGGACGACGATTTGGAGACCCCATGGACGTTTCCGACAACGAGAGCAAGCGGCCCACCCTCGGTGTGGGCATGGTGGGCTACGCCTTCATGGGCGCCGTCCACTCCCAGGCCTGGCGCACCGTCGCCCACGTCTACGACCTACCGCTGAGCCCCGTGATGTCCGCCGTGTGCGGTCGGGACGCGGACGCGGTGCGTGCCGCGGCGGACCGGTTGGGATGGGCCGCGGCCGAAACCGACTGGCGGGAGCTGATCGCCCGCGACGACGTCCAGCTCGTCGACGTCTGCACCCCCGGCAACAGCCACGCCGAGATCGCCATCGCCGCTCTGGAGGCGGGCAAGCACGTCCTGTGCGAGAAACCGCTGGCCAACAGCGTGGCGGAGGCGGAGGCCATGGCCGATGCCGCCCGAGCCGCCCGGCGGCGCGGACAGCTGGCCGTGGTGGGGTTCAACTACCGGCGCCTGCCGGCCCTGGCCCTGGCCCGCCGGATGGTGGAGACGGGACGGATCGGGGAGCTGCGGCACGTGCGGGTCACCTACCTCCAGGACTGGCTCACCGACCCACAGGCCCCGCTGACCTGGCGGTTGCGCCGGGAACAGGCCGGCTCCGGAGCGCTGGGGGACATCGGCTCCCACGCCATCGACATCGCCCAGTACCTGGCGGGCGAGCCGTTGACCGGGGTCTCCGCGCTGACCGAGACCTTCGTGCGGGAACGACCGCTGCCCGAGGGGCCCGTCACGGGGCTGTCGGGCACCGGGGGCGACCGGCGGGGCGAGGTCACCGTGGACGACGCCGCCCTGATCACCGGGCGACTCGCCTCCGGGGCGCTGGCCTCCTTCGAGGCCACCCGGTTCGCCACCGGACGCAAGAACGCGCTGCGCGTCGAGCTCAACGGGGAGCGCGGATCGCTCGTCTTCGACCTGGAGCGCCTCAACGAGCTGTACCTCTACGACGGCACCGAGCCGGCGTCCACCGCCGGGTTCCGCCGCATCCTGGCCACCGAGCCCGACCACCCCTACCTGGAAGGCTGGTGGCCGCCCGGCCACGGCCTCGGCTACGAACACAGCTTCGTCCACCAGGCGCGGGACCTGCTGTGCGCCGTCGCCGCCGGGGAGCAGCCCGAGCCGTCCTTCGACGACGGCCTCCGGGTGCAGCGGGTGCTGGCCGCGGTCGAGGAGAGCGCCGCGAACAACTCCGCCTACACCCCCGTGCCGCCGGTGACACCGGCGGCCCCCGTTCCCGCCTGACGCGTTCTTCGAGGAGGAGGCACCGTGCCCCGACCCTTCACCCTGTTCACCGGGCAGTGGGCGGACCTGCCGCTGGAGGAGGTCTGCCGCCTGGCCCGGGACTTCGGCTACGACGGACTGGAACTGGCCTGCTGGGGCGACCACTTCGAGGTGGACCGGGCCCTGAACGAGTCCGGCTACCTCGCCGGACGCCGCGCCCTGTTGGAGAAGTACGGCCTGAGGTGCTGGGCGATCTCCAACCACCTGGTCGGGCAGGCCGTGTGCGACGCGATCGTCGACGAGCGGCACCGGGCCATCCTGCCCGCCCGGATCTGGGGCGACGGCGAGCCCGAGGGAGTGCGGCGGCGGGCCGCCGCCGAGATGGCCGACACCGCCCGCGCCGCCGCGGCCTTCGGCGTGCGCACCGTCGTCGGTTTCACCGGTTCGGCCATCTGGCACCTGGTCGCGATGTTCCCGCCGGCGTCGGAGGCGATGATCGAACGGGGCTACACCGACTTCGCCGACCGCTGGAACCCGATCCTGGACGTCTTCGACACCGAGGGCGTCCGCTTCGCCCACGAGGTCCACCCCGGCGAGATCGCCTACGACTACTGGACCACCCACCGGGCGCTCCGGGCCGTCGACCACCGTCCCGCCTTCGGGCTGAACTTCGACCCCAGTCACTTCGTGTGGCAGGACCTGGACCCCGTCGGTTTCCTGTACGACTTCCGCGATCGCGTCTACCACGTGGACTGCAAGGAGGCGAGGAAGCGGCTGGACGGCCGCAACGGCCGGCTGGGCTCCCACCTGCCCTGGGGCGACCCCCGGCGCGGCTGGGACTTCGTCTCGGCCGGACACGGCGACGTGGCCTGGGAGGACGTCTTCCGGATGCTGCGCTCGATCGACTACGAGGGACCGATCTCGGTGGAGTGGGAGGACGCCGGGATGGACCGGCTCCAGGGCGCGCCCGAGGCCCTGGCCCGGTTGCGGGCGTACGACTTCGAGCCTCCGTCGGCCTCCTTCGACGCCGCCTTCGGAGGCGCCGAGGACTGACGTCCGGCCCGGTGACCGGCCCGGCGGCGCGGTGTGCCGCCGGGCGGCTCCGCCCTGCCCGTCTCCGCTTTGTCCAGGTGGAGAGGAAAGGCGGACGGCCATATGTCAAAGGGGTTTCCGAATCGGACAAAGCTCGTTACGGTCCTTTGAGATGTACCGGTCACCCCGCCCCTCCCGGACCGGCCCCGGCGCGACGGCGCGCGCCTGTCACACCCCGTCATCCCACCGGAGGACACCCGTGCACAGGAAACGGCCCAGACCCCGCACAGCCCTCGCGGCCCTCACCGGCGCGCTCCTCGTCGGCGCGACCCTCACCCTCACCACCCCGCAGGCCGGTGCCCGGACCGACCACACCGACCGACCCGCCACCACGGCAGAGCAGTTCCAACAGGTCACCCTCGCCCGGGGCGCCGCCGAGACGGGCGAACCCATGTCGCTGGCCGTCCTCCCCGACCGCTCCGTGCTCCACACCTCCCGCGACGGTACGCTCCGGATCACCGACGCCGCCGGCAACACCCGCGTCTCCGGAAGGATCCCCGTCTACACCCACGACGAGGAGGGACTCCAGGGCGTCGGCGTCGACCCGGACTTCACCGAGAACCGGGCGATCTACCTCTACTACGCGCCGCCGCTGGACACCCCGCCCGGCGACGCCCCCGACGAGGGCACGGCCGAGGACTTCGCCCCCTTCGACGGGGTCAACCGCCTCTCCCGATTCGTGTTGAGGACCGACGGCACCCTCGACCTCGGCAGCGAGAGAAAGGTCCTCGACGTCCCCGCCACCCGCGGCATCTGCTGTCACGTCGGCGGCGACATCGACTTCGACGCCGAGGGCAACCTGTACCTGTCCACCGGCGACGACTCCAACCCGTTCGCCTCCGACGGCTACACCCCCATCGACGAGCGGGCGAACCGCAACCCCGCCTACGACGCCCAGCGGACCTCCGGCAACACCGACGACCTGCGGGGCAAGATCCTGCGCATCAAGGTCGCGGACGACGGCTCGTACACGATCCCCGAGGGCAACCTCTTCGCGCCCGGCACGGAGCGGACCCGCCCCGAGATCTACGCCATGGGCTTCCGCAACCCCTTCCGGATGAGCGTCGACCGGGCCACCGGCATCGTCTACGTCGGCGACTACGGCCCCGACGCCGGCGCCGCCGACCCCGCCCGCGGCCCCGCCGGACAGGTCGAGTTCGCCCGGGTCACCGCACCCGGCAACTTCGGCTGGCCGTACTGCACCGGCGACAACGACGCGTACGTCGACCACGACTTCGCCACCGGCACCTCCGGCGAGCCCTTCGACTGCGCCGCGCCGAGGAACACCTCGCCGAACAACACCGGTCTCACCGACCTGCCGCCCGCCCAGCCCGCCTGGATCCCCTACGACGGAGACTCCCTGCCCGAGTTCGGCAGCGGTTCCGAGTCCCCGATGGCCGGCCCGGTCTACCGCTACGACCCCGACCTGGACTCCCCGGTGAAGTTCCCCGAGGCATACGACGGGGACTTCTTCGCGGGCGAGTTCGGACGGCGCTGGATCAAGCGGATCGAACACGACGCCGACGGCACCGTCCGGGCCATCGACGACCTCCCCTGGACCGGCACCCAGATCATGGACATGGCCTTCGGCCCGGACGGCGCGCTGTACGTCCTCGACTACGGCCTGTCCTGGTTCGGCGGCGACGAGAACTCCGCTCTCTACCGCATCGAGAACGCCACCGACGGACACTCGCCGGTCGCCCGGGCGGAGGTCGACCGCACCTCCGGCCGGGCCCCGCTGAAGGTCTCCTTCTCCTCGGCCGGCAGCTCGGACGCCGACGGCGACGCGCTGACCCACTCCTGGGACTTCGGCGACGGCGGTACGTCCACCGAGGCCAACCCCACCCACACCTACCGGAGGAACGGCACCTACACCGCCACCGTGACCGTCGAGGACCCCTCCGGGCGCACCGGATCGGCCTCCGTCCACCTCACCGTCGGCAACACCGCCCCCGAGGTCACCCTCGAACTGCCCGGCGACGGAGAACTGTTCACCTTCGGCGACGAGGTGCCCTTCAAGGTGAAGGTGAGGGACCCCGAGGACGGGAGGATCGACTGCTCCCGGGTCAAGGTCACCCACATCCTCGGCCACGACAACCACGGACACCCCATCACCTCGGCCACCGGCTGCTCCGGCACCATCAAGACCAGCGCCGACAGCGAACACGACCCGAACGCCAACATCTTCGGGGTCTTCGACGCCGAGTACACCGACCTGGGCGGAGGCGGTCAGCCGGCGCTGACCACGCACGACCAGAACGTCGCCCAGCCCAGGCACCGACAGGCCGAGCACCACGGCGCGTCCCAGGGCGTCAGCGTCGTGGAGCACGCCCCGGCGCACGGCGGCCGGGCGGTCGGGAACATCCACGACGGCGACTGGATCGCCTTCACCCCCTACCGTCTCGAGAACGCCACGTCCCTCACCGCGCGGGTGGCCTCCGCCGGGTCCGGCGGCACCCTGGAGGTCCGCACCGGATCGCCCACCGGCAGGCTGATCGGCTCCGTCGAGGTCGAACCGACCGGCGGCTGGGAGACCTACACCGACGTCACCACGCCCCTGAAGCGGACACCGCCTGGGACCACCACGCTCTACCTGGTCTTCACGGGCAGTGGCGGCGGAGCGCTCTACGACGTCGACGACTTCGTCCTCACCACCCGCTGACCGGACTCCGCCTTTCGTGCCCCGGACACCGGTGTCCGGGGCACGAAAGGCGGAACCCACCCGGGCAGGCACCCCGGACCGATTCCCGCGCCGGGGCGAGCGACCGACGGGCCCGCCCGCCCCGCCCGAGGAAGGACATCCGCATGCGCATCCCCACACGCCTCGCCACCGCGGCGGGCGCCGCGACGCTGCTGTCGGCCGTCGCCGCCCTGCCCGGCAGCGCCGCCCAGCCGGACCCGCACGGCCCCCGCGCGGGGGAGGGCCACGTCCTGGTCTTCTCCAAGACCGCCGGCTTCCGCCACGACTCCATCCCCGACGGCATCGCCGCCATCGAGGAGCTGGGAGAGGAGCACGGATTCACCGTCGACGCCACCGAGGACTCCGGCGCCTTCACCCGGGGGAACCTCGCCCGCTACGACGCCGTCGTCTTCCTCTCCACCACCGGTGACGTCCTGAACACCGTCCAGCAGAAGGCCTTCGAGCACTACATCCGGGAGGGCGGCGGTTACGTGGGCGTCCACGCGGCCGCCGACACCGAGTACGACTGGCCCTTCTACGGCGGGCTCGTCGGCGCCTACTTCCACTCCCACCCGCACATCCAACGGGCCACCGTCGACGTCGAGGACCGGGCGCACCCCGCGACCGCCCACCTGGACGCCGCCTGGGAGCGCACCGACGAGTGGTACAACTACCGCACCAACCCCCGCGAGGCGGTCCACGTCCTCGCCACACTCGACGAGTCCTCCTACACCGGCGGCACCATGGGGGAGGACCACCCCATCGCCTGGTGCCGGACCCACCGGGGCGGCCGCGCCTTCCACACCGGTGGCGGGCACACCCGGGAGTCCTACGCGGAACCCGCCTTCCGCGCCCACCTGCTGGGCGGCATCCGCTACGCCACCGGCGCGGCCCACGCCGACTGCCGCCCGGAGAACGGCTACACCCCGCTCTTCGACGGCACCGGGACCGAGGGGTGGAAACAGGCCGGGCCGGGCTCCTTCACCCTGGAGGACGGCACCCTGACCTCCACCGGGGGGATGGGCATGCTCTGGTACGAAGCCAGGGAGTTCCGCTCCTACTCCCTCAAGCTCGACTGGAGGACGTCCGGGGACGACAACTCCGGTGTCTTCGTGGGCTTCCCGGCCTCCGACGACCCCTGGTCGGCGGTGCACAACGGCTACGAGATCCAGATCGACGCCACCGACGTCCCGGAGCGGACCACCGGATCGGTGTACGGCTTCCGCTCCGCCGACCTCGAAGCCCGTGACCGGGCCCTCAACCCGCCGGGGGAGTGGAACACCTACGAGATCCGCGTCACCGGCGAGCGGCTGACGGTCCGACTCAACGGCGTGAAGATCAACGACTTCACCAACACCGATCCCGCGCGCAGCCTGCGCCAAGGACACATCGGCCTCCAGAACCACGGGGACGGCGACGAGGTGTCCTTCCGGAACGTCCGCGTGAGGGAACTGCCGGCCGGGAGCTGACCCGCCGTCCCCACAGGTCCGGTCGCCGTCGGCCCGCGGGGGGCCGCGGCGGCTCCGGCGGCGGGCGGGGGACCGCCGACCCACCGCCCGCCGCCGACCCCCACGCCCCACCCCGCCGTTCCCCGAGCCCCGCCCGAGCAGTGCCGCGCCACTCACCCCACGGGAGGCAGCCATGACCACCGACCGCCCCGACCAGCCCTCCTTCGCCGCCACCGACTCCGGTACCCACGGCGAGACCGGGCCGCACGGACCCCCCAGACCCCGCACCGGGGTCTGGCTGCTCGGCGCGCGCGGATCCGTCGGCACCACCGTGACGGCCGGCTGGGCGGCGGTCACCGCGGGGCTGCACCCGCCCACCGGCATGGTCACCGAGACCGCGCCCTTCGCCGGTTGCGGACTGCCGCCCCTGGCGGACCTGGTCATCGGCGGCCACGACACCTCCGGCTGCCCCCTGCCCAAACGCGCCGAGGCCCTGGTGACGGGCGGCGTCCTGCCCCACGGACTCCCGGCCGCCGTCCACGCCGAACTGGCCGCCGTCGACGCCGCCATCCGCCCCGGCGGACCCCGGCCCGGTGAGGACCGCACCGACGAGGAGATGATCGACTCCTTCGCCGCCGACCTCGCCGCCTTCACGACCGACCACGGGCTCGACCGCACCGTCGTCGTCAACGTCGCCACCACCGAGCCGGTCCCCGCGCCCGGCGACGACCGCCTGCCGCCCAGTTCCCTCTACGCGGCCGCCGCCCTCCGCGCCGGCTGCCCCTACGTCAACTTCACCCCCTCCGCCGGACTGCGCCATCCCGCGCTGGCGGACGCGGTCGCCCACCGCGGGCTGCCCCACGCGGGCCGCGACGGCAAGACCGGGCAGACCCTGCTGCGGTCGGTGCTCGCGCCGATGTTCCTCCACCGGGCCCTCACGGTGCGCGCCTGGTCCGGAACCAACCTCCTCGGCGGCGGGGACGGCGCCGCCCTCGCCGACCCCGCCGCCGCGGCGGCCAAGAACGCGGGCAAGGCCCGGGTGCTGGCCGACACCCTCGGCTCGGTCCCCGAGGGGAGGGTCCACATCGACGACGTGCCGTCCCTCGGCGACTGGAAGACCGCCTGGGACCACATCGCCTTCGAGGGGTTCCTCGGCTCCCGGATGGTCCTGCAGACCATCTGGCAGGGGTGCGACTCCGCACTGGCCGCGCCCCTCGTCCTCGACCTCGCCCGGCTGGTCGCGGCCGCCCACGCCACCGGAATCTCCGGCCCCCTCCCCGAACTGGGTTTCTTCTTCAAGGACCCGGATCCGGGCGCCCCGTCCGACCTGGCCGAGCAGTGGCGCGCCCTGCTCGCCTTCGCCGACCGCCTCCGGGGGGAGTCGTGAACGCGCGCGGGAGCGGACGGCGACGGGCCTGGGCCGAGCTGCTGCGGGTCTCCGCCCTGTGCACCGTCCCCGGCGACGTCCTCGCCGGCG
This sequence comes from Streptomyces taklimakanensis, assembly GCF_009709575.1. Lineage (NCBI taxonomy): Bacteria > Bacillati > Actinomycetota > Actinomycetes > Kitasatosporales > Streptomycetaceae > Streptomyces > Streptomyces taklimakanensis. Next base: position 366,012 of record NZ_WIXO01000001.1, on the reverse strand, counting down.
CGGCCGCCGCCGGACGGGCCCCCGGCCGCCGTGGCGCGCTCGCCGCCGGCGCCTCCGTCTGCCTCTACGAGGCGGGCATGGCGCTCAACGACTGGGCCGACCGCGACGTCGACGCCGCCGAGCGTCCCCACCGGCCGCTGCCGTCCGGCCGCGTGACCCCCGGCGCGGCCCTGGCCGCCGCGACCGGGCTCACCGTCGCCGGGCTGGGCCTGGCCGCGGCGGCCGGCCGGCCCGCCCTGGTCACGGCCGGCGCCCTGGCCGGCACGGTGTGGGCCTACGACCTGCGGCTGAAGAACACCCCGGCCGGCCCCCTGGCCATGGCCGGCGCCCGTGCCCTGGATCTCCTCCTCGGCGCGACGGCCACGGCGCCGGCCGTGCGGGACGCGCGCCACGCCGTGCGGCGCGCCCTGCCGTCGGCCGCGCTGCTCGGCGCCCACACCCTCGCCGTCACCGCCGTCTCCCGACACGAGGAGCGGGGCGGCACGGCCCTGCCCCCGTTGGCCGCGCTGGCCACCACGGCCGCGGTCTCCCGCGCCCTGGCCGGCCGTCCCGCCCGGCCCGAAGGGCTCCGCTCGTCCGCCACCGCCGGGCTCTGCATCGCGTACGGCGCCACCGCCGCCCGACCGTACGTCCACGCCGCCCTCAACCCGTCGCCGCACCTCACCCGGCGGGCCGTCGGCGGCGGGATCCGCGCCATGATCCCGCTCCAGGCCGCGCTCGCCGCGCGCGCCGGCGCGCCGACGCTCGGACTGCCGCTGCTCGCGCTGCTGCCGATCGCCCGCCGCCTGTCCCGAAAGGTCAGTCCCACATGACCCGCCTGCGCTTGGCCTACGGCACCAACGGACTCGCCGACCTGCGCCTCGACGACGCCCTCGACCTGCTCGCCGACCTCGGCTACGACGGCGTCGGCCTGACCCTCGACCACATGCACCTGGATCCGCTCGCCCCGGCCCCCGAACTGGCCTCCCGCACCCGGCACGTCGCCCGTCGACTGGACCGCCTGGGGCTGGCCGTCGCCGTCGAGACCGGGGCGCGCTACGTGCTCGACCCACGCCGCAAACACCACCCCACCCTCCTCGATCCGGACCCCGACGCCCGCACCGCGCGCGTGGAACTGCTGCTGACGGCCGTACGGATCGCCGGAGACCTCGGTGCGACGGCCGTGCACTGCTTCAGCGGGCGCACCCCGCCCGACACCGATCCGGAGACGGCCTGGAAACGGTTGGCGGAGACCGTCGCCCCCGTCCTGGCGGCGGCCCGCGCCGCGGGCGTCCCGCTCGCGGTCGAACCCGAACCGGGCCACCTCCTCGCCGACCTGGCCGGCTTCCACCGCCTGCGCACGGACCTCGGCGACCCCGACGGGCTGGGCCTGACCCTGGACATCGGCCACTGCCAGTGCCTGGAGCCGGACCCGCCCGCCGACTGCGTCCGTGCCGCCGCGCCCTGGCTGCGCCACGTCCAGATCGAGGACATGCGCCGCGGAGTCCACGAACACCTGCCCTTCGGCGCGGGGGAGATCGACTTCCCCCCGGTGCTGGCCGCGCTCCACGAGGCCGGGTACGGCGGCCTGGTCGGCGTCGAACTGCCCCGCGACTCCCACGCCGGCCCCGAGCTGGCCGCCGCGTCCATCGCCTTCCTCCGCGATGCGGACCGGACCGCCGGAGGCGCACCGTGCTGACCGACGGCACCGTCGCCGGCCTCCGGAGGGAGATCGCGGCACGGCTGGATCGGGCGGGCCGGGAATGGCTGGACCGGGCCCTGGCCGAGGCCGTGCGAGCGGCCGAGGACGGAGCGGGGGAGGCCCCGCGCACCGGGCCCCCCGCCTGGGAGCTCCGCTTCGCGTCCGCCGGCCGCCACTGCCGCCCCACCGCCGCCACCGCGCCGGTCGGCGCCGCCGCCACCGACACGGCCGACGCCGCGCGCGTGCTGCTGCTCCGGACGGCACGGGCCGACGCCGCCACCCTGGCGCGACTGTACGGGCACGGAACCGCCGCCGAACGGCGCGCCGTCCTGCTCGCCCTGCCCCACCTCGACGTCGGCCAAGGTGCCGTACCGATCGTCGAGGACGCCCTGCGCACCAACGACACCACCCTGGTGGCCGCGGCCGTCGGCCCGTACGCCGCGGAACACATCGACGCCCACGCCTGGCGCCACGCCGTCCTGAAATGCCTGTTCACCGGCGTGCCGGTGTCCGCCGTGGCCGGCCTGGAGGAGCGCGCCCGCGGCGACGCCGAACTGGCACGGATGCTCCGCGACCACGCGGCCGAGCGCGCCGCCGCCGGCCGTGCCGTCCCCGACGACCTCCACCGCGTGCTGGACCTGGCCGCCACCCCCCACCCCGAGGAGGGCTGATGCGCATCTTCGACCCGCACATCCACATGACCTCCCGCACCACCGACGACTACGAGGCCATGTACGCCGCCGGGGTCCGGGCCGTCGTCGAACCGTCCTTCTGGCTCGGCCAACCCCGTACCTCGCCCGAGAGCTTCCTCGACTACTTCGACTCCCTCCTGGGCTGGGAGCCCTTCCGCGCCGCCCAGTACGGCATCGCCCACCACTGCACCATCGCCCTGAACCCCAAGGAGGCCAACGACCCGCGCTGCGTCCCCGTCCTGGAGGCGCTGCCCCGCTACCTCGTCAAGGACGGTGTCGTCGCCGTCGGCGAGATCGGCTACGACTCGATGACGCCGGCCGAGGACACCGCCCTGGCCGCCCAGCTCCAACTCGCCGCCGACCACGACCTGCCCGCGCTCGTCCACACCCCCCACCGCGACAAGCTCGCCGGGCTGCTCCGCACCCTCGACGTCGTGCGGGAGTCCGCGCTCCCCGTCGAGCACGTCCTGCTCGACCACCTCAACGAGACGACGGTGAGGGAGGCCAAGGACGCCGGTTGCTGGCTCGGCTTCTCCGTCTACCCCGACACCAAGATGGACGAGGACCGCATGGTCGCGATCCTCAAGGCGTACGGCCCGGAGAAGGTGCTGGTCAACTCGGCCGCCGACTGGGGCAGGAGCGACCCGTTGAAGACCCGCGGGGTCGGCGACGCCATGCTCGCCGCCGGCTTCGACGAGGACGACGTCGATCGGGTGCTGTGGCGCAACCCGGTCGCCTTCTTCGGTATCGGCGGCCGTCTCGATCTCGACGTGGCGGACCCCGGAGCGACCCACGAGGGCAACTCCATCCTGCGCGGGGGGGAGTGAGCGATGCGCTTCCGCCACCCCGACGGCTCCACCGTCCACCTCGCCTACTGCACCAACGTCCATCCCGCCGAGAACCTCGACGGCGTCCTCGCCCAGCTCCGGGACCACTGCGAGCCGGTTCGCCGCCGACTGGGCCGCGACCGGCTCGGCATCGGACTGTGGCTCGCCCGCGACGCGGCCCGCGCGCTGATCGCCGACCCCGCCGCCGTCCGTGCCCTGCGCGCCGAACTCGACCGCTGCGGCCTGGAGGTCGTCACCCTCAACGGGTTCCCCTACCGGGGGTTCGGCGACCAGGTCGTCAAACACCGCGTCTACCGGCCCGACTGGACCGAACCGGCCCGCCTGGAACACACCACCGACCTCGTCCGGCTGCTCGCGGCGCTGCTGCCCGACGACGTCACCGAGGGCAGTGTCTCCACCCTGCCGCTCGCCTGGCGCACCGGCTTCGACGCCCACCGCGCCGAGACCGCGCACGGCGCGCTCACCACCCTCGCCGGCCGGCTCGGCGCCCTGCGGGAGCTGACCGGCCGATCCGTCCGCATCGGGTTGGAGCCGGAGCCCGGCTGCGCCGTCGAGACCACCGCCGACGCCGTCCGCGCCCTCACGGCCCGCGGAGCCCCGCCGCGCGAGTGGGTCGGCGTCTGCCTGGACACCTGCCACCTGGCCACCGTGTTCGAAGAACCCGACCAGGCCCTGGACGGGCTGGCCTCGGCCGGGGTCCCCATCGTCAAGGCCCAGCTCTCGACCGCCCTCCACGCCGACGACCCGCACGAACCGGCCGTACGGGAAGCGCTCGCCGCCTTCGCCGAACCGAGGTTCCTGCACCAGACCCGCACCCGCGCCCCCGACGGCACCGTCCTGGGCACCGACGACCTCGACCGGGCCCTCGCCGCCGACGGCCCCCTGCCCGCCACCGGCCCCTGGCGCGCCCACTTCCACATGCCCCTGCACGCCGCCCCCGAGTCCCCGCTCACCTCCACCCTGCCCGTGCTGCGCGCCACCCTGGCCCGGCTCGTCGGCGGTCCCGCGCCCCTCACCCACCACCTGGAGGTGGAGACCTACACCTGGCAGGCCCTCCCGCCCGCACTGCGCCCCCGCACCCGGGCGCAGCTCGCCGACGGCATCGCCGCCGAACTCGGCCTCGCCCGCGACCTGCTGACCGATCTCGGCCTCAAGGAGCTGCCGTGAGCCCGGACCCGCGACCGGCCCCGGCCACGGGCCGCCGACCCGCCCCGCTCCTCGTCCTCGACGTCGTGGGCCTCACCCCCCGACTGCTGGAGCACATGCCCCGCCTGCGCGCCCTGGCCGAGACCGGCTCCCGCGCGTCCCTGGGCACCGTGCTGCCCGCCGTCACCTGCTCCGCCCAGGCCACCTTCCTCACCGGCACCACCCCCGCCGAGCACGGCATCGTCGGCAACGGCTGGTACTTCCGCGACCTCGGCGAGGTGCTGCTGTGGCGGCAGCACAACCGCCTCGTCGGCGGCGACAGGCTGTGGGACGCCGCCCGCCGCGTCCACCCCGGCTACACGGTGGCCAACATCTGTTGGTGGTACGCCATGGGCGCCGACACCGACTACACCGTCACCCCGCGCCCCGTCTACCGCGCCGACGGGCGCAAGGAACCCGACTGCTACACCCGGCCCCCCGCCCTGCACGACGAGCTCACCGACGAGCTGGGCACCTTCCCGCTGTTCCACTACTGGGGCCCGGGCGCCGACCTGACCTCCTCGCGGTGGATCGTCGACGCCACCCGACACGTCCTGCGCACCCGCGCCCTTGACCTCGTCCTGACCTACGTCCCCCACCTGGACTACGACCTCCAGCGCCACGGCCCCGACGACCCGCGCTCCCTCGCCGCCGCCGCCGACCTGGACCGGATCCTGGCGCCGCTGCTGGACGACGCCCGTGCCGAGGGACGCACGGTCGTCGTCCTCTCCGAGTACGGCATCACCGCCGTCGACCGACCCGTGGACGTCAACCGGGCCCTGCGCCGGGCCGGACTGCTGGAGGTCCACACCCAGGACGGCATGGAGTACCTGGACCCGACGGCTTCCCGGGCCTTCGCCGTCGCCGACCACCAGATCGCCCACGTCTACGTCCGCCGCCCCGAGGACCTCGACGCCACCCGCGCCGCCCTCGACGGCCTGCCCGGCGTCGAACGCCTCCTCGACGACGAGGGCAAGAAGGCCCACGGCCTGGACCATCCCCGCTCCGGGGAGTTGGTGGCGATCGCCGAACCCGGTGCCTGGTTCACCTACTACTACTGGCTCGACGACGCCCGCGCCCCCGACTTCGCCCGCACCGTCGAGATCCACCGCAAGCCCGGCTACGACCCGGCCGAGCTCTTCATGGACCCCCTCGACCCGTACGTCCGTCTCCGGGCGGCCTCCGCGCTCGCCCGCAAGAAACTCGGCCTGCGCTACCGGATGGCGGTCGTCCCCCTGGACCCGTCGTCCGTGCGCGGCAGCCACGGCCGTCCGCCCGCCGGCGAGGACGACGGACCGGTGCTGCTGTGCTCCCGGCCCGGCGTCGCCGCCGGCACCCTCGCCGCGACCGACGTCAAACCCCTTCTGCTCGATCTCGCCGGGCTCTCCTGACGCCCCCCACCGAACCCGCCGAAACCGCCGCCGGACCACCCAAGGAGTCACGACATGACCTCGAACGACGATCTCGCCCACGCCCTGCGACGCCGGGGATTCCTCGGTGTCGCGGCCGGAGGTGCCGCCGCCCTGCTCGGAGCGGTCGGTGGCGGCACCGCGACGGCCGCCCCCGCCGAGTCCCACCGCCCCGCCCGCCGGCTGGTCCCCCGGGGCCGGCTGGGCATCCAGCTCTACAGCCTCCGCGACCAGGTCTCCACCGTCGGCTTCGCCCGCGTCTTCGAGGAACTGCGACGCCACGGCTACGAGGAGGTGGAGTTCGCCGGTTACACCCAGGGCTCGGCGGGACCCATCTCCCTGCGGCGGCTGCGTCGCCTGGTCCGCGACAACGGGCTGCGGGCCGTCGGCAGCCACGTCGGCTACCACTCCTCCGACCCGAACGCCTACACCTTCGCCACCAATCTGGAGAAGGTCCTCGACGACGCCCAGGAGCTGGGGCTGCGGCACATCGGCACCGCCAGCGGGCCGTTCCGCTACGGCTCCACGGTGGACGCCTGGAAGCGGGCCGCCGAGGACTTCAACACCTACGGCGCCGCCGCCCGCGCCCGCGGCATGACGTTCTACCAGCACAACCACGCCGAGGAGTTCTCCTTCGCCTCCGACCGGCCCGACGTGCGCCTGTACGACGTGCTGTTGGCCGAGACCGACCCCGACCTGGTCCACCTGGAGATGGACATCTACTGGGCGTACTGCGGGCAGTTCCGCTTCGGCGTCCGCCCCGACGGCGTGCCCGCGCCCTTCGACCCGATCGACTACGTCCTGGCCGCCCCGCACCGCTACCCGCTCTTCCACGTGAAGGACGGCGAGGAGGACCCGTCGGCCCGCGACGGCTACCGCATGACGGACGTCGGTGACGGCGACATCGACTACGAGCGGTTCATCGGCGGTGTGGAGCGGCTCTCCCGCCGCCGCGGCCACCACTGGATCGCCGAGCACGACAACCCCGGCGACTCCCTCCGCTTCGCCCGCCGTTCCGCCGCCCACCTGCGATCGCTGCGTGAGGACGGCTGCTGAACGCGGCTTACGCGATGAGTCGTCGCGATCGGCGGGCCTGGCTCACCGGTGCAGGTGGGCCAGGAACCCGTCGTTCACGGGGTAGGGGCTCTCCCGGGGCAGGAGTTTCCGGGCGCCGTCCAGGTCTCCGTTCCGTACCTGGGCGTGGACGGTGTGGGCGAGCGGTGTGATGTCGGCGATGGAGACGATCCACTCGTCGGCGTAGAGACGTGCGGCCTCGCCGGCGAGGCCGAGCTGGAGCGACCGGTGGGGAAGGGGCCGGAGGCGCAGGTCGCGTTCGGGGTCCCACTGCACCCGGGCGGGAGCCTGCCGCAGCCGGCGTTTCCACGTGGCACGGTCGGCGTGGAGCCCCCGTTCGTAGTGGGAAAGGCAGGCGTGTTCCAGTGCCCACTCGAAGCCTTCCCGGGTGATCTCGACGGCGAGGACGGTTTCCTGGCCGCTCTTGGTGCCCCATCCGCAGCGGTACATCATCCACAGGAACGACGGCTTGATCCATGTCATCCGGTTCCGCCGCCACGTCGCCGGGAAACGGCCCTCCCGGGCTGCGGGCAGACCGATGTCCGGCGGATACGCCTGGTAGACGGTGATCGTGGAGTCCGTGTGCAGGGCTCGAATCCGGTGCTCGGGTTCTGTCACGCGGACCAGGATGGGCACACCGCCTCGCGGGTGCCACCGCATTACCGCGGCGGGAGGTCGCCGAGTCCGCGGCAGCGGACGAGGCCGCGAGCGATGCCGGCGGAAGGTCGGGAGGCGGACGGCTCCGTGCTCGTGGCGCCGGCGCGGACGGCGGCGTCCGGCGGGCCGGGCGGGTGATTTCCCCTGTCCGGACACGGTGGGCGCGCGTCCGGGAGGTGACACCGACGGCGACGTGGGGTACCCGCTCCGGCATGACGGAACAGAACCCGGACAAGGACGTCGAGGACTGGGTCACCGGAGAGGAACCGGCGACCGGTCCGCAGCTGAGCTATCTGGAGACCCTCGCCCGGGAGGCGGGCGAGGAGGTCCCCGAGAACCTGACGAAGGCGCAGGCGTCGCGGATGATCGACCGTCTCCGGGGACGGTCGCCCAGGACGGCCGGGCAGGAGGGCGACGGAGACACCCGGGGTGCGGGAGACGACGGGGGGACGGAGGAGGGCCGCGCCTCCTGACCCCGGGGCGCCTGTCCGCCGGGCCGGTCAGGGGTGCTCGTGTCCGGGGGGACGGTGCGGTTCGTGCCCGGGGACGGTGCCGTCGGGCTTGGCGACGAGGAACAGACCGGCCATGCCCATGTCGGAGTGGCTCTGGACGTGACAGTGGTACATCCAGGCCCCGGCGCCCACGTTCTCCCCGGCGATCACCTGGAAGCCGAACGAGTCCGCCGGGCCGGTGATCTTGTTGTCGACGACGCGGCTGGGGTCGTCGGGCCCTTCCAGCAGGCCCGTGCGGTTGTCCGCCCAGCGGTGACCGTGGATGTGGAACGTGTGGTAGTACTCGCCGTGCGTGATCATGACGACCTCGACCCGGTCGCCCACGGTCGCCTCGAAGTCCGGGGTGTCGCCGGCCGTCCTGTTGTTGATCGTCATGTCGTTGAAGACGATGGTGAACTGCCTGTCCGGCAGCACGTCGCCCTTCCGGCGGACCACCACCGGCCCGTACAGGCCCCGACGGATGCCGCCGGTGCCGTGGTCGGTGCCGACGACGTGGTCGTGGTAGTGCCAGTAGCCGGCGCTGCCCGGCCGCCAGGTGCCGTCCTTGCGTTTTCCGGGTTCGTGGGTGCGCCAGGTGTAGGTGCGCCTGCCGCCCGGCGGCACGGTGCTGCGGTTCATCCGGGTGCCGTCGTTGGCGGTGTCGTAGTCGACGCCGTGCACGTGGAGGCTGACCTCCACGTCCGTGGTGTTCTCGAACTCGATGTGCAGGGTGTCGCCCTCGACCAGTTCGATCATCGGGCCGGGAATGGTCGCCGCGCCCTTCTCCAGGCCGTAGCCCATCTGCCCGTCGGGCAGGTTCTCCGCGTACATCCGCAGGTGTCGCACCTCGCCCCCGGCCCGCGCCCGGCGGACCGTCCCCCTCGCGGCCGGTGCTGCCGCCTCCGCCGCGGGGGCGGGGGCGGCCGAGGCCAGGACGGTCGGGACCGCGGCGGCGGCCGCGCCGCCGGCCAGGAGACTCCTGCTGAAGATGCGTCGGGGGATGTTGCCGGCTGCCTCGGTCATCGCTCTCCCAACTGCGCCGATGGGCGGGGGCTGACGGACGTGTGGACGGCGGGACAGACGTCACGGTAGAACGGTGATCTTCGTTCGTCCACATCCAAGACAAAGTTCGTCCATTGGTGGCCGTAGCTATTGGCGAACCGTCAAAAGGGGTCTAGCTTCACGGACGTTGCTCCGACCGGAGACGACCGGAGAAGGTGGGTGGACCATGCGGCACACACCGCGGCGACTCCCCTCGACACGGCGAGGGACCAGCACACTGCACCTCGGAAGGCGACTCGGAAGACGGTCCGCGAGACGGCGCGGCGCCGTCGCCGTCCTGGCGGCCGGTGCCGTCACCGCGACCCTCCTGGGCGGCACACCGGCCGCCGCCCGCCTCGGACCGGACGCCGTGGCGGCCGAGCTCCGACTTCCCTCACCGCCGGGCGGGAAGAACGTCCGGGTCCTGGTCTTCCACGCCTCCGCCGGTGAGGAACCACCGACGGTGAACGCGGGGATCGAGGCCGTCGAACGCATCGGCCGGACCGGCCCGGCCGCCGAACGCTTCCGGGTCGACGCCACCGACGACGCCTCGGTCTTCACCTCCAGGAAGCTCGGCAGGTACAACGCCGTCGTCTTCCTCACCGGCGGCGGCGACGTGCTCGACCCGGAGCAGGAGGCCGGCCTGGAGAGCTACCTGGAGGCCGGCGGCGGCTTCCTCGGCATCCACGACGCCGCCCGCGCCGAGCCCTACTCGTCGTGGTTCACCGGTCTGATCGGGGCCCGCCCGGCGAGCGACGAACCGGGAAAGGTGCAGCGCGCGGTCGTCGAGGTCGGCGACCGCCTCCACCCGGCCACCAGGAACCTGCCGTTGGAGTGGAAGCGCTCCGACGAGTGGATCGGCTGGGAGACCAACCCCTCCGGCGAGGTCCACACCGTCGCACGGGTGCGGGAGACCTCCTACGAGCCGGGGGAGAACGCGGGCGGCTGGGACCACCCGGTCTCCTGGTGCCGCGACTACGACGGCGGTCGCTCCTTCTACACCGCCATGGGCGGCACGGCCTCCGCCTTCCGGGAGACCGACTTCCGCGCCCACCTGCGCGGCGCCCTGCTGTGGACCACCCGCCTGGCCCGCGCCGACTGCAAGGCGACCATCACCGCCAACTACCAGGCCGAACGGCTCACCCGCCCCAACCGACCGGGGCGGACCGACCAGATCGGCGAGCCCCACGGCCTCGTCACCGCCCCCGACGGCCGGGTCTTCTCCATAGGCCGCGGTGGCGGCGCCCCCGGCGACCCGGTGGTCACCGACTGGGACGACCCCGAGATCGGCAAGGGCGAGGGCACCGTCCACGTCTGGGACCCCGAGACGGAGGAGGCGACCCTCGTCGGCACGCTGGAGGTCTTCGGCAACAAGGGCGGCGGCGGGGAGCTGACCAAGAACGAGGAGGGCCTGGTCGGCATCGAACTCGACCCCGACTTCCTCGACAACGGCTGGATCTACCTCCACTGGACCCCGCACTCGGAGATCGACCGCGAGGAGCACACGGCCCTGCGCCGGGTCTCCCGCTTCACCCTCGACCCCGAGACGGGCCGGCTCGACCTCTCCTCCGAGAAGGTCCTGCTGGAGTGGCCCGTCCAGATCCACAGTTGCTGCCACGCGGGCGGCGGCATGGCCTGGGACTCCCGGGGCAACCTCTACATCGCCACCGGCGACAACAACTCCTCCGGCTTCAGCGACGGCTACTCCGGCAACAACCCGGAGCCGAACTTCGAGGGCCACGCCTTCGCCGACGCCCGCCGCACCTCCGGCAACACCAACAACCTCAACGGCAAGATCCTGCGCATCCACCCGGAGGACGACGGGACGTACACCATCCCGGAGGGCAACCTCTTCACGGGCGAGGAGCAGGCCGAGGGCGGCGGCAAGACCCGCGGCGAGATCTACGTGATGGGCGTCCGCAACCCGGCCCGCATCTTCGTCGACCCCGAGACCGACATCCTCCACGCCGGCTGGGTCGGCCCGGACGCCTCCACCCCCAGCCCCGTGTGGGGACCGGCGAAGTACGACACCTTCGCCGCGATCACCGAGGCCGGCAACCACGGCTGGCCGTTCTGCATGGGCAACAAGCAGCCCTACCGGGACCGCAACCTGCCCGACCCGAGCAAGCCGCTGGGCTGGTACGACTGCGACCACCCGAAGAACGAGTCCCCCCACAACGACGGCCTGGTGAACCTCCCGCCCGTCACCTCCAACACCATCTGGTACTCCCCGCAGGGCGGCGCGCCCGACTTCCCCCGGAACGCCGACGGCGTCCCCAGCTACGAGTTGGCGGACCAGGAACTGCTGCTGCCCTGGCTCAAGGGCGGCGCCCAGGCCGCGATGACCGGCCCCGTATACCGCCACGACGAGGCCGTCGACAGCGACCACAAGTGGCCGGAGTACTGGGACGGCAAGTGGTTCGTCGGCGACTTCTACGACGGCGAACAGCCCCGGCACGCGATCCTCACCGACCCGAAGACGGTCGGCGAGGGCGGCCTGCCCGTCCACGCCGAGAGCCTGGACGGAATCGTCCCCGCCGGTCAGGGAGGCATCCGCAACCTCATGGACTGGCGCTTCGGACCCGACGGAGCCCTGTACCTCCTCGACTACGGGCGCGGCTTCTTCACCTACGACGACGCGTCGGCGCTGTGGCGCGTCACCTACCACGGCGGCGAGGCCACCCCGCTGCCGAAGGACCTGATCGGCACGGAGAAGGGGGCGAAGCGGTGAACCGGAGGATCTGGCTCGCCCTGGTGACCGCGGTGCTGACGCTCGTGGGCCTGGCCTCCCCGGCGGCCCACGGCCGGCAGGGCCCGGCGGTCCGCCCGGCCGCGGAGCAGGTGCTCACCTGGACCGCCGGCGACGACATCACCGACTACACCTCGGCCCCCACGACCGCGGTCGCGGGGAAGACCACCATCGTCTTCGAGAACAGCGAGGCCACCGGCAACACCACGGCCATGCCCCACACCCTGACCTTCGACGTCTCCGATCCGGAGTACAACGACGACGTCCCGCTGAACATCCTGGCCAGTCCCCTGGACGCGAACGGCGGTCGGCACACCGCCGAGGTCACCCTCACCCCCGGCCGGTACCGCTACCACTGCACCATCCCCGGCCACGGCGAGATGGAGGGCGTCCTCACCGTCACCGACGGCGGAACCGGCGAGGACACCACCCCGCCGGAGACCACCGCGGAGGTGCAGGGGGAGAAGAACGCCGACGGCGCCTACGTCGGACAGGCCACCGTCACCGTCACCGCGACCGACACCGGCTCGGGCGTGGACAGGATCGAGTACGCGCTGGGAGACGGCGCGTACCGGCCCTACACCGGCCCGGTCACCGTCGACCGGGTCGGCGACCACACCCTGCGCCATCGGGCCGTGGACCGGGCGGGCAACGCCTCGGAGCCGAAGTCGGTCGCCTTCACCGTGGCCGCGCCCCCCACGGACGACACCACCCCGCCGGAGACCTCCGCCACCGTCTCGGGGGAGCGGAACGCCGACGGCGCCTACGTCGGCATGGCCACCGTCACCGTCACCGCCTCCGACACCGGCTCGGGCGTCAACGCGATCGAGTACGCGCTCGGGGACGGCGCGTACCGGCCCTACACCGGCCCGGTGATGGTGCACGAGGCGGGCGACCACACGGTGCGCTACCGGGCCGTGGACCGGGCGGGCAACGCCTCGGAGCCGAAGACGGTCGCCTTCACCGTGGTCGCCCCGCCCACCGAGGACACCACCCCGCCGGAGGTCTCCGCGACGGTGGAGGGCGAGAAGGACTCCGACGGCGCCTACGTCGGCCGGGCGAAGGTGACGGTGACCGCCACCGACGACGGCTCCGGCGTCGAGAAGGTCGAGTACTCCCTCGACGGCGGCCCCTACCTCGCCTACAGCGGTCCGGTGACCGTCGACCGCGTCGGACGCCACACCGTCGACTACCGGGCCGGCGACAAGGCCGGCAACACCTCCGAGGCGAAGCGGGCGGCCTTCACCGTGGTCGAGGGCGGCGGCGTGCCCGCCCCGCCCTGCCCGGAGTGGGACGAGCGCCCGACCGTCTCCGTCGGAACCGTCGACACCGGCGTGCCCAACCGTGTCACGGCCAACCGGTGCACCATCAACGAACTGATCGAGGACGAGAAGGACTGGTCCTCCCACGCCCTCTTCCGCAAGCACGTGCGGGAGGTGACGGACGAACTGCTGGACCAGGGCGTGATCGACAGGCGGGAGCACCGGGCCGTCAACAAGGCGGCCAGGCAGTCGGAGATCGGCAAGCCGGGGCGGAACGAGGGCTACCGCAATCTCTTCAACGGGACGCGGAAGTCGTTCGAGCGGTGGCAGCACGTCGGTGGGGGCGCCTTCACCCTGGGCGACGACGGCACCATGACCAGCAGCACCACCGTGCCGGGCATGGGCATGCTGTGGTTCCCCGAACGCCGCTACGACGACTTCTCCCTGAAGCTCCAGTTCCGTGACGACGCGCCGGGGAACGGCCGGGCCAACAGCGGCGTCTTCGTCCGCTTCCCCCAGGTCCACGACCATCCCGAGGAGCCCCGTCCGGAGTGGGTGGCCATCAAGTACGGCCACGAGGTGCAGATCCTCGACCGCCCCGACGGCGACATGTACAAGACGGGGTCGATCTACGGCTTCGACCGGGTCGGTCTGGGCGGCGCGGGCGTCACCGACAAGGGCACCTGGAACGAGTACGAGATCCGCGTGGTCGGCCAGCACTACTCGATCCACCGCAACGGCGAACTGATCAACGAGTTCGACAACGTCGCGGGCCGGGAGTTCTCGCCGCCCCGGGACGGCGATCCGGGCACCGACGGCCGCCGCTACGCCTCGGGCCACATCGGTCTGCAGACCCACGGCACGACCGACGTGATCTCCTTCCGCAACATCCGGATCAAGGAGCTGTAGGAGCCGGCGCCGCGAACGCGGCATCGGCATCGACATCGACATCGTCGGGGGTGTCTCCCGCCGCGCGGCGGGAGACACCCCCGGCCGTTTCCTCTCCCGGCACCCGCGCGGGCGCGGCGTCGGCGAGAATGAGCCGGACCACATGGACGCACAGCGAGACCAGGACGGCCGTGGACACCGGGAAGAGCACCGCAGCGGACAGCCCCGACAACAGCGGAGCGCCTCCTTCCGCCCTTCCCGGTGAGGATTCCGGGCCCCGACCGGAGCGCTCCGGCCGGCGGCGCTGGGCGATGGACACCCGGCCGCTGCGCCGCCCGGCCTTCCGCCGGCTGTGGACCTCCAGCACCGCCACGGCCGTGGGCAGTCAGCTCACCGCCGTCGCCGTGCCCAAGCAGGTCTACGACATCACCGGGTCCTCGGCCTGGGTCGGCTACGCCGGCCTGGCCGGCCTGGTGCCGTTGGTGGTCTTCGCGCTGTGGGGCGGCGCGGTCGCCGACAGTCTGGACCGGCGCAAGGTGCTGCTGACCACCAACACCGGCATCGCGATCACCTCGCTGCTGCTCTGGGCGCAGGCCGCCGCCGGCTCGGAGTCGGTGGCGACCCTGATGGTGCTGCTCGCTCTCCAACAGGCGTTCTTCGGCGTCAACGCGCCCGCCCGCAGCGCTTCGGTGGCCCGTCTGGTCCCCGCCGGGGAGTTGGTGGCGGCCAACGCGCTCACCTCCACGGTGATGCAGACGGGCCTGGTCCTCGGACCGCTGCTCGCCGGCGCGCTGATCCCCGTCATCGGCCTGGGCACGCTCTACCTGATCGACGCGCTCGCCCTGTGCGCCGCGGTGGCGGCCGTGCGGAGGCTGCCGCCCCTGCCACCGCTCACGGCCGGTGCGGATGGAACCACCGGCGCCCCGCGGCCGGCCGGGGCGCGGCAGATCGTCGCCGGGGTCCGGTACATCGTGGCGCACCGCGTGCTGCTGCTGTCCTTCCTCGCCGACATCGTCGCGATGGTGTTCGGCATGCCGCGAGCGCTCTTCCCACAGTTGGCCGCCACCACCTACGCCCCCTGGGGCGAGGGGATGGCGCTCGGCCTGCTCTACGCGGCCATACCGGTCGGCGCGGTGGTCGCCGGACTGATGTCGGGCAGTTACTCGCACGCCCGTCGGCACGGGTGGATGGTGATCGGCTCGGTGGTGGCCTGGGGCACGGCGATCACGGCGTTCGGGCTCAGCGCCGGGCTGTGGTGGGCCGTGCTCTTCCTCGCCGCGGCCGGCTTCGCCGACATGGTGTCCATGGTCTTCCGCGGGGCCATCCTCCAGTCGGCGGCCACCGACGAGATGCGCGGCCGAATGCAGGGCGTCTTCACCGTCGTGGTGGCCGGCGGGCCCCGGCTGGCGGACCTGCTGCACGGCACGGCGGGTTCGGTCCTCGGCCCCCGCGCGGCCGTGGTGGGCGGAGGGCTGCTGGTGGTCGTCGCCATGTCGGCGCTGGCCCTCGCCGCCCCGGCGCTGCGGCGCCACCGGATCTGACTCGGGGGCGGGCGGTCGGCCCGTTCGCCGACACGGAACCGACAAGGACGCCGGTGCCGGCACTGTCCGTCGGTGTGCCGACGACGGTATCCGCCCCGAATTATCCGCGCGGTGGCCCGCGGGTCTTCCGACCGCGCCGTAGAATGTGCAAAGTGTCTCTTCCGTGACAGATCCTGATCGATCGGCACCGGCGGTTCCCTGTCGGAGAGGAGCCTTCGCTCACCTACACGCCGACAACCGGCACATCCCGGCGGCCACCATGAATCACCGAGGTTGACATGACTGACGGAGAAACATTTTTCAGTGCCATCGGCGAGATTCTTGGACGTCGACACCGGATTTCCGGCCTGGATCCCAAGTCCGGCGCATTCGAACTGCGTGACGAGGATCGAACGGTTCGTGTCACATTGGATCCGGACCTTCTCGCGGAGTGCTGCAACCGGCTGGACGAGCACGACGTCCCCGGCCTTTCCCGCTCGCCGCGGGACGCGCAGGATCGGGTCCGGGCGAAGCGCGTCGCCCTGTGGGTCGAGGAAATCTTCGAATCGGACATCTCGTGGTCGCTTCTCGAGATCCGGCTCGACCGGTCGGCTGATGGCCGGATTTCTCTTGTCGATCGACGCGGCCCCGCGCGCAGACCGTTCCCTACGGCAGGCCCGGAGGACGGCCATTGGTCGGCCGAGCGCCCTGGCACCTGATCGGTACCTGTCCGGCTTGGGGGAGCCGGTGGCACCCACGCCCCACCGTCGCCACCGTCCGCTCGCCCCCGGACACCACGGCCAGGCGCGACATGGACGCCTTCACCGTGCTCAAGCGGTTGTTCACCACCAGCCCGTGGTCCTGCCGGTGCGGGACGACTCGCCGTCGCGGTCGGGTGGCTTCCCGGAGACCCGACCGCTCTGGCTCGTGCGACGCCCTCGGGAGTCGGTCTCGCCGGTCAGTCGACGACCGCCGTCGTCTCCGACGGCCGTCCAGAAGGTGTGGCAATGAGGAAACGAACACCGTCGCCCGCCTCGCACGTGGGCAGCGCCGCCGCCGACAGTGAGTTACCGCTTACAGATCGCGCTGCTGGGATAGGTGGTGATGACGCGACCATCGTAGGCGCTGTAGATCATCTTGAAGCGCTGCTGCCACACCAGGCGGCCGTTGCGGTCGTGAAGGTACAGCATCCGGTCCCGGCAGCCGTCAGTCCCCTCGACGATGACGTGGTCGGGGTCTGTGGCGTTGTAGTGAATGGCCCAATGCACCAGATCGCTCCAGTTGAGCCCGCCCGCCCTGGCCAGGCCTTGGAACTGGTCGTAGTGCCTGTTCTTGATGTGGCGGTAACCCCAACTGGCGTTGCCACACTTCAACGGGAAGCTACCGAACTGGTAGACCAGTTTCTGTTCACTGGTTGACGTTCCGCACGCACCCCAGTTGGGCCTGGGGCCCAGCTTTGCCGCATGCGCGGGTGTCGCTATTGTCATCCCAAGGCCGAGGGAGAGAACGAGAGCAAGCAGTCCACTGCGTAACTTCTTCAATTCGACATCCTTTGGGGGATGGAGTCGATCGGGTCCCTACGACAAGATCGACTGAGATCAGAAGTGGGTGCCGGGTTGGATGTGCCCTTGGAATGGCTCACTCGGGGGCGTGTCCTGGCTCACCGGTCGCGGGCGATTGTCGCCTTCGCGTATTTCGCGCAACATTTGCCAGAATGCGAACAAAGCGCCCCCCGTGCCCAATGTACGCCGCCCCAGTTGTCCGCATCGACGGTATCACCGAGGCAAATGTCCGGGCAAGGACCGGTACTGCAACCGCATCCGGAGGGTGTGGCCTCGGCGTTTGTCGTGGGAGCGGCGGGCTCGGACCTGGCTGCGCCCGTGGAAGCGCGACCAGTGCAGCCCCCTGCTCGGTGGTCCTTGGCCGGCGGATGCTTCTTGTGGACCGGGTGCCGGGCGGAGCAGCCCGGTGCGGAACAGGCCGGCGGCGGCGTCCTCGATGTCGGCGCGGGCTGTGGAGGGAAAGATGTACCGCCGGTGGGTGTTCGCGACCACCGCCCGCTCCAAATCCCCGCCGATCGAGACCGATTGGAAGATCTCCAGGCACTCGGTTCCGAACAGCACGCCGGACACCTCGGAGCGCCGGTCCTCGGTGGTGAGCTTCCCGGCCCACTTCGGCTCGGCCGGGACCTGCCGGAGCAGCAGCGTGTCGACGGGTACGAGACCGGACCGGAGCAGGTGCGGCGCGAGCAACGACGTCGCGACGTGTTCCTTGTCCGGGCCGGTCGGGGTGCCGTTCGGGCGGTACGGGCGGATGCTGCCGATGTTCTTGAGCCGCGGCGGCAGGCGGAAGTCGAGCAGCCCGGTGAAGGAGACCTCGACCACCGAGGCGCCGTGGGGGTCGACGTGGCCGGACTCGACCTCGGCGTCCGTGCGGTGCCCCGGCACGCCACCACGTCCTCCGCCGACCACTCGTTCGACCTGACGGACCGGCCGGACACGGAGCGACGGGAGAGCGGAAGGGGGCGGCGGCCACTTCGCAGCGTGGGTCGGAGACAGGAGACCGGGGCCGCCCCGCGGTGCCGCTTCCGCGACGACGACGGCCAGGCGGTAAGGCGCTCGGTGCCACGACACAAGGCCCGGTGCCCATCGTGTTCGACCGTGCCCGCGGTGACGAACGTGCCGTGGGGCGGGGCACTTCCGCTGTCAGGTCGCGGAGTGCCCCGCCCCACGGGGCTCCCGTCGCCCCCTTTCCGGCACACGGGACGGACGGGGGGCGACGGAGAGGACGGCGGGAGCGATCAGACGCCCGCGACCGACTGGATCCAGGAGCGGTACGCGGTCACGTTCGTGTACGCCGTGGTGGTCTGACGGTCGCTGGTGGAGGCGACGCCGACCTGGACGCCGTTCGCCATCATCGGACCGCCGGAGTCGCCGCCCGCGGTGATGCCGTCACCGCGCCGGGCACAGATCGCCGAACCGTAGTAGGCGTCACGGCACCCACCGGTCACCGTCACGTTGGCGACCTTCAGGTACCGGGACTGGCAGTTGGCCTCCGAGCCGCACCGCGACGTGGCGCCCCAGCCGTAGACCTGCACGTTCTGACCCACCGACACCGAACCCGGCTGCCCGAGACGGGCGTAGGTCGCCGAGACGGAGCGGTCGAGGCGGACCAGCGACAGGTCCGAGGAGGAGTGGTTGTGGATCTGGACGCCGTTGGCGACGGTGCCGCCGCTGTGCTGGTCGAGGCTGCCGATGCGGAACGACAGCCCGCCGCCGCTGACACAGTGCTTGGCGGTGAGGATCCAGGTCGGCGCGATGATCGTGGCGCTGCACGTCTCACGACCGCCCGAGAACAGCCGGGCCGCCCAGGGGGCGTTCTGCGCGTACCCGCCGCCGATGATCGGCTGGGGGCCGCCGCTGCCGGGCGGCTGCTCCTTGGCCATGGCCGCGGTGGGGGCGAGGGCGAGTACGGAGAGCAGGGCGGCGATGAGGGTGGGGATCAGCCTGGTTATTCGCAAGGCTCCTCGTTTCCGAAGACACGCGATGGCTCGCGTGTGTCCTGTGGGGAGCCACCAGGATTCCCGGAAGACCGCCGGGTCGGGTAATACCAATTGGTCATAACACCGGGTTATGGCCGGTCGGGTCCGCCCCCGAGGGACGGGAACCGCGGACTGTACGGTGGGGAACTCGGGGAGACTTCCCCGGGCTCGGGAACCAAGCGGCTCGGAGCGGAGCGCGATGGCGTCAGTCGGTTTCACGACGGACCGGCCCACCGGCGGGGACGGCCACCTGTGCTGCGCCTACGCGGGTGAGGACGAGTGGGCCCGGAGCACGGTCGGGTTCGTCCAGGACGCCCTGGCCGCCGGACGGCAGGTGCTGTACCTGCCGGACACCGCCGCCCCGGAGGCGGTTCTGGAGCGGCTCTGCCGGGCCGGCGTCGACGCACGGGCCGCGGCGGATGCCGGTCGGCTGGTCGTACGGCGGGCGGACCGGTCCCACCCGCGTGACCTCCCGTTCGACCCCGACCGGATGGTGGAGCTCTGGGAGCGGGCGTGCGCCGCCGCCCTGGCCGCCGGCCACGCCGGGTTGTCCGCGGTCGACGAGATGTCCTGGTGTGCTCGGGGCACACCGGGCGCCGAGCGTGTCCTCGAGTACGAACTGCGCCTGGACTTCGAGGTGTTCGCGCGGTTGCCCCTGACCGTGCTGTGCCTGTACGACCGTGCGGTCGTCCCCGAGGACACCACGGCCCTGTTGATCGGTGCCCACGTTCGGCGTCCGGCCCCCGACGGACGGGCCCTCGACGCCGTGCCCGCGGCGGACGCCGAGCCACCGCTGGCCGTCACGCCCCTGGGCGACCGGGTGGGCCTGTGTCTGCGCGGCGGCGCGGACGCCGACACACGTGCCGTGCTGGAGGGGGCGCTCGCCGCGCTCGTCCGGTTGCCGGGCCCGGTGCTGCACCTGGACCTGTCGGGGGCGGACTTCCTGGACACCGCCGCCGTGGCGGCACTGGCCGCCACGGCACGGTCCGCACGTGGACGCGGCCGGAGGCTGGTCGTCCACCACTCCCCGCACTCCCTGCGGCGGGTGGCGGAGATGTTCCCCGCCGAGTGTGACGCCCTGGAGCTGGCCCCGTGAGGCCCTTGGGACGGGTCCGGCCGCGAGAAGGCCGCCGTTCCATCTGAAGAACCGTTTCCACAGGTCAGGTGCGATGGGAGCGGAGCGGACTCGCCCTGATCCGGAGATCGTTAAACGTCGGCGGTTCAAGAGCATCCGATCTGATGAGAAGAACCCGGAGCCCGCGCTCTCCGTTCCCGAGGCGACCTAGCGTGCTGCCCGATCGCCAAAGCCCCGCGCCCGGTGTCGGACGCGGTCGACCGCGGCACGGCGGTCCACCTCACCACACAAGGGAGACACGGCCGATGTCGGTAGACGCAGGGAGCGGGACGCAGCAGGGGCAGCAGCTCAGCCTCGGCACCGCCGCCGCACGGAACCTCGCCACCACCACCAAGTCCGTTCCGCAGATGCAGGGCATCACCTCCCGGTGGTTGCTCAGGGTCCTGCCCTGGGTGCAGACCGAGGGCGGTGTCTACCGGGTCAACCGGCGCCTGACCTACACCGTCGGGGACGGGCGCATCGAGTTCGTCAAGACCGGTTCGCGGGTCCAGGTGATCCCGCGCGAACTCGGCGAACTCGCCGTGCTGCGCGGTTTCGAGGACATGGAGGTGCTGACGGCCCTGGCCGGCCGCTTCGCCCAGCGCGACTTCGAGGCCGGAGAGGTGCTCGCCGAGGAGGGCACGCCGGCCGACCACATCCACCTGCTCGCGCACGGCAAGGTGCAGAAGACCGGCAGCGGGGCGTACGGGGAACCCACCCGGCTCGGCACCCTCGGCGACGGCGACCACTTCGGCGAACAGAGCCTGCTCGACGCCGACGCCACCTGGGAGTGCACGCTCAAGGCGATCACCGCCGGCACGCTGCTGACCCTGCCGCGCAGGGAGTTCGCCTCGCTGATGGCGAGCACGCCCGCCCTGCGGGAGCACGTGGAGGCGTTCGCCGCCCTGCCCGGCAAGCGGCAGAACGACCGAGGCGAGGCGGACATCGCCGTCGCCTCCGGCCACAGCGGGGAACCCGACCTGCCCGGCACGTTCGTGGACTACGAACTCGACCCGCGCGAGTACGAACTCAGCGTCGCCCAGACCGTGCTACGGGTGCACAGCAGGGTCGCGGACCTCTACAACAAGCCGATGAACCAGACCGAGCAGCAGCTGCGGCTGACCATCGAGGCCCTGCGCGAGCGGCAGGAGCACGAGCTGATCAACAACCGCGACTTCGGGCTGCTCCACAACGCCGACTACGACCAGCGGATCCAGGCCCACTCCGGCCCGCCCACCCCGGACGACCTCGACGAACTGCTCAGCCGCCGCCGGGGGTCGAGGTTCTTCTTCGCCCACCCGCGCACCATCGCCGCCATCGGCCGCGAGATGAACGCCCGCGGCATCTACCCCGACCACGTGGACCTGTTCGGCAACCACGTCCCCGCCTGGCGGGGCGTGCCCATCCTGCCCTGCAACAAGATCCCCGTCACCAAGGAGCGCACCAGCTCCGTCATCGTCGTGCGGACCGGGGAGGAGGACCAGGGCGTGATCGGCCTCCACCACACCGGGCTGCCCGACGAGTACGAACCCGGCCTGTCCGTCCGGTTCATGGGCATCGACGACAAGGCGATCATCTCCTATCTCGTGACCACCTACTACTCGGCCGCCGTCCTGGTGCCCGACGCGCTCGGCGTCCTGGAGAACGTCGAGATCTCCCGCGGACGGGACTGAGGACGCGGGGGCCCGCCCCCCACGAGGGCACCACACGGGGAAACCACAGGAGAAAGGGGAGACGCGGATGGCGCGGCCCTTCGCACTGCCGGAGTTCTACGAGCCCTACCCGGCGCGGCTGAACCCCCATCTGGAAGTGGCGCGGGAACACTCCAAGGAGTGGGCCCGGCGAATGGGGATGATCGAAGGGTCGGGCGTCTGGGACGAGGACGACTACGACTCCCACGACTACGCCCTGCTGTGCGCCTACACCCACCCGGACGCACCGGCCGGGGAACTCGCCACGGTGACCGACTGGTACGTCTGGGTGTTCTTCTTCGACGACGACTTCCTGGAGAGCTTCAAGCGCACCCGGGACTCGGCCGGGGCCAGGGCCTACCTCGACCGACTGCGCGTCTTCATGCCGGTGGAGCCGGGAGCGACGGTCTCCGCCGAACCGGAGAACGCGGTGGAGCGGGGCCTGGCCGACCTGTGGGCCCGCACCGTCCCGGCCATGTCGCACGGCTGGCGCCGGCGGTTCGCCGAGACCACGCGGAACCTGCTGGAAGAGAGCATGTGGGAGCTGGCCAACATCAGCGCGGGCCGGGTCGCCAACCCCCTGGAGTACATCGAGATGCGCCGCAAGGTCGGCGGTGCGCCCTGGTCCGCCGGCCTGGTGGAGTACTCCGTGGGGGCCGAGGTGCCCGAAGCCGTCGCGGGGAGCCGGCCGATGAGGGTGCTGCGGGACGCCTTCGCCGACGCCGTGCACCTGCGCAACGACCTCTTCTCCTACCAACGCGAGGTCGAGGACGAGGGCGAACTCTCCAACGGCGTCCTGGTCTTCGAGAGGTTCCTGGGCCGCGGCACCCAACAGGCGGCCGACGCCGTCAACGACCTGATCACCTCCCGGCTGCACCAGTTCGAGCACACCGCCCTCACCGAACTGCCGCCGCTGTTCGCCGAGCACGGTCTGGACCCGAGGTCCTGCGCGGACGTGTTGGCGTACGTCAAGGGGCTCCAGGACTGGCAGTCCGGCGGCCACGAGTGGCACATGCGCTCCAGCCGCTACATGAACGACGGCGGCACGGGCCGTCCGGCGGGCACCGGCCTGCCCGGCGGGCCCACCGGCCTCGGCACCTCCGCGGCCCGCATCGCCGCCTCGCTGGCGGCCACGGCGCCGGCCCGGATCGGGCGCCACACGCACCCGCCGTACCAGGAGGTGGGACCGGTACGGATCCCGGAGCTGCGCATGCCGTACACCACCCGACTCAGCCCTCACCTGGACGCCGCCCGCGAGCGCGTCGTGGGGTGGGCGCGCCGCACGGGGGTGATCGACGCGCCGCCCGGCACCTCCGACTGCGGCATCTGGGACGAGCACAAACTACGGGCCTTCGACCTCGCCCTCTGCTCGGCCGCCATCCACCCGGACGCCACCTTGGAGGAACTCGACCTGACCACGGGCTGGCTCACCTGGGGCACCTACGGGGACGACTACTACCCCACCGTCTTCGGGCGCACCTTCGACGCGGTCGGAGCCAAGGCGCTCACCGAGCGGCTGAAGGACTTCATGCCGGTGGGGTCCGACACCACCCCCGTCCCGACGAACGCGCTGGAGCGGGGCCTGGCGGACCTGTGGGCCCGCTCGGCGAGCCCGATGACGCCGGACGCGCGCCGCGCCTTCCGCCGCACCATCGAGGAGATGACCGGAAGCTGGCTGTGGGAACTCGCCAACCAGTGGCAGAACCGTGTTCCCGACCCGGTGGACTACGTCGAGATGCGCCGCAAGACCTTCGGCGCGGAGTTCATCATGTCCCTCTCCCGGCTCTCCCACGGCGGGGCGGTGCCGCCCGAGGTGTTCCGGACCAGGCCGGTCCAGGCGATGCAGAACGCGGCGAGCGACTACGCGGCCCTGCTCAACGACCTGATCTCCTACCGCAAGGAGATCGAGTTCGAAGGCGAGATCCACAACTGCGTGCTCGTCGTGCAGGACTTCTTCGGCTGCGGTGTCGCGGAGGCCCTGGAGATCGTCGGTGACCTGGTGAACTCCCGTATGCGCGAGTTCGAGCGCGTGGTCGCCGTCGAACTGCCGCAGATGTGCGAGGAGTCGGGCCTCGACGCCGGGGCCCGTGCCGCGCTCACCGACCACGTGGAGGAACTCAAACGCTGGCTGGCCGGGGTCCTCATCTGGCACCGCGGCTGCCGCCGCTACGACGAGGCCGAGCTGCGCCGTCCCGTGACCGTGCCGCCGCGCACCTCCCACGGGCCCACCGGTCTGGGTACCGCCACCGCCCGGGTGGCCGAGCTGCTGGGCCGGGGCCCGTGGAGCGGCGCCCGCGCGTGACGGAAGGGAGCGGGGCGCGCCGGAGGAGCGGACGGGCACCGCCCGGGGCGTCTACGGAACCGGCTGCCGTCGGCCGTGGTCGCGAAGGGCCGCGGCGGCCCGTTCGGTGATCTCCTCCGGGCTGCCGGAGACGTCGACGGGGAGACCGTTCTCGTCCGCTTCCAGCGGCTGGAGCGTCGCGAACTGCGAGTCCAACAGGGCCGTGGGCATGAAGTGGCCCTGGCGGCGTGCCATGCGCTCCTCGATGAGCCGTCGATCGCCGGTGAGGTGGACGAAGAGCAGTTCCGGTGCGGCGGCCCGCAGCAGATCCCGGTACTCCCGCTTCAACGCCGAGCAACTCACCACCCCGCCGCCGCCCTCCCTGTTCCGCGCCCAGGCGCCGATGGCCTCCAGCCAGGGCCGGCGGTCCTCGTCGGTCAGGGGGACGCCGGCCGACATCTTGGCGATGTTGGCGGCGGGGTGGAAGTCGTCGGCCTCCGCGTACGGAACGCCGAGCCGGTCCGCGAGCAGGGGACCGATCGTGGTCTTGCCAGTGCCCGCCACGCCCATGACCACGACGACGTGGGGGGTGCTCATCGGTGCCTCGCTGTCTCCGTCGACATCTGCATGACACGACACTGAAGCTCAAAGGTCAGATGAAATCAAGAGAGGCCAGGAAAGTAGTCTGACTTTTGAGTCGAGGGGTGGCTGCGTAGGCTGGTGCCATGACCGCAGCGGCCCGGGGGCAGCACGCCCGTGTACTGGACATCCTCGGGCTCGCCATCACCGCCGGTGAGCATCCGCCCGGAAGTGTGCTGCGCACCGACGAGCTGGCCGAGAGCCTCGGGGTGTCGCGCCCGGTGATGCGCGAGGCGGTCCGGGTGCTGGAGTCGATGCGCCTGGTGGAGTCCCGCCGTCGAGTGGGTGTGACCGTGCGCCCCGCGGCGGAGTGGAACGTCTACGACCCCCAGGTCATCAGGTGGCGCCTGGCCGGCTCCGACCGCCCCCGCCAGTTGCGTTCCCTCACCGTGCTGCGTTCGGCGGTCGAGCCCGTCGCCGCGGGGCTGGCCGCGCGCAACGCCACCCCGGAGCAGTGCGCGGAGCTCACCGAGCGTGCCCTCGGCATGGTCGCCACCTCCCGGGGCGGGCGGCTGGAGGAGTACCTCGTCCACGACGTCGCCTTCCACCGGATCGTGCTGAACGCCTCGGCGAACGAGATGTTCGCGCAGCTGGGCGACCTCGTCGCCGAGGTGCTGGCCGGACGCACCCACCACCGGGTGATGTTCGACGACCCCGCTCCGGCGGCCGTCACCCTCCATGTGCGGGTCGCCGAGGCGGTTCGGGAAGGCGACGCCGTCCGCGCCGAGCGGCTGACCCGTGAGATCACGGTGGGCGCCCTCCGGGAGCTGGACATCCTGACGCCCTGACGCCCTGAAGCACGCCCCCGCCGGGACGCCCTGGTCGCGCCGTACGGGCACCCCCTGGTCGAAGGCGGCCTGCTCGGCGGGCTCCAGCTCGGTTGCGCGGAGGAAGTCGGCGATCTTGCCGGGCACGTCGAGGATGTGCTGATTGCCGCGCAGAAGGCGGAGCATCTCGGAGACGCGCACGGTGTCGCCCGGCCACGCGTAGGTGAGCAGCTCGCCGAACTTCGGGTGCTGGAGGGGTGGAGGCGGTTGGAGGTGCCCGCCTCTTCCTCGAACACCAGGGGATCTTCGATCTCGGCCTCGACGAGGACGAGATCCTGCCGGGCGGTCGACTGCTGGTCGGTCGACACCCGCTTGCAGACGAGATTGGCCACGCTGTTCCCCCGCTTCTGCCGACGCATCGGACCTTGGGTGCCATCCGGCCCTGTCGTCGGTCGTCATCGGATCTCATTGGATCCAAGTCGCCGTCAGGCCCCGGAAACACCGGGTCCATTGGACGCCGGTCGGAACTGTCGTCATTCGATCGTTTGACGGCAGGCGGCCGACGCGGCCGGGTGATGTAGTCGGGACGGACTGCTGTCTGCCGTCGGTGAACACCACCCCGAGCGGGCGCGACGGTCATTACCGTCCAGCCGCATGACGACGGTCACGACCCGTACGGTCGAATACCCGGCCGACAACCTGACAATGATCGGACACCTCGCGCTCCCGGCCGATGCCGAGCGCCGGCCCGCAGTCCTGATCGGACCCGAGGGGATGGGGCTCAGCGATGTCGAGCGCCGGCGGGCCGAGGCTCTGGCCGAGCTGGGGTACGTGGCGCTGGCCTTCGACCTCCACGGCGGACGCTATTTGGAAGACCCAGAGGAAATGTTGGCCCGTTGCATGCCGCTGCTCGCCGATCCCGACCGCATGCGAGGAATCGGCCACGCCGCGCTCAACGTGTTGCGTGCCGAATCACGGGCCGACCCCGACCGGATCGCCGCCGTCGGCTACGGCACCGGGGGCGCAGTCGCACTGGAACTCGGTCGTGATGGCGTCGACCTGCGCGCGATCGGGACAGTCAACGCAACCACCACGGGCCGACCGGGCGAGGCGGCACGCATTCGCTGCCCGGTATGGGCCGGGGTCGGGTCGGAAGACCCGATCATGCCGCCCGCGCAACGGGAGGCGTTCACCACAGAGATGCAGGCCGCGGGCGTCGACTGGCGCCTCGTGGTCTACGGAGGAGCCCTTCACGCCTTTCACCACCCACCGGTCGACCACACCGTGCCTCCCGGCGTCGGCTACCACCCACGGCACGCACAGCGAGCCTGGCGTGACATCGTCGCCCTGCTCGCCGAGTGCCTGCCCGTCACGGACTGATCCGATCGGCCCCCGATACCCACTCCTGCCCGCCGTCGTCTCCGTCCAGTTCTGGGGCGTCCGGGTCACGCAGCGGGCTCAGGGCGCCGGCGGCGTCGATGTACTTCGTGGTCCACGGCACGATGGTGTTGAGGACCGGGCCGAGCGTACCGAGCTGGTCCTCCATTCCGTCCCGGTGTGCCTGGTGGATGGTGCCGCGCTTGCCGTGGCGCCCGTCCCGGGCCGGCTTGTGACGGGGCCCTTGCACGGTGAGCTGCCGGTTCGTCTGCCGCCGGCAGGTGTCGTCGACCGGGCCGACCACGCGCAGCAGGTGTTCGGTCTTGGCGATCCGCCCGTACTCGGCGAACGCCGCACCCAGCGGGGTAGGGCGCCCCTCGCGTCCGAACACGCGCAGCAGGCCGTAGGCGGGAACCTGGTCGGTGACCAGGGAACCGGCGACCTTCAGCATGTCCGGCCACTGTGTGATCACCTTGTTCGGGTCCACGCCGTCGCGGGCCGGCTCGGGCACCAGCGAGACCACCGTGACAGCGGTGGTCATCACGGCGGCGTGCGGGGGACTTCCCCCAGCGCCGCCCACAGTGCGGCCACGTCCAGGTCCGCGCCGTGCTCCTCGACCAACCCCAGCTCCGAGAACCGCGAGCCCTCCGGCGTCTTCAGCGTCGCCACCAGGTCCCCGAGAAGCACCGGGTCCGTTGGTACTCGTAGGCGTCCCGGATCCCCCACGCGTGCTCGTACGCCGTCTTCGGCCCTCGGCGTACCGCTTGACCACCGACGCATCTTCGATGTCGAGCCGCGCGACCAGGTGATCGACCACCGGCCACGGCGCATCGAGCGGGTCGTCCGGGAGGAACCGGCCGATGTAGCGCACGGTGCACATCCGGAGCGCGAAGCCGAGCTGGTGGTGTGAGGAGCGGCGCAGCGCGATCAGGTCGCGGTCGACGTCGTCCAGGAAGAAGAATCGCTCCAGCATGAGGCGGGCCGGCTCCTCGGCGAACTTCCTGTACGCCTCGGTCTGTTCATCAGTCGGAGACTCAACCGGCACGAAGCGGACCGTAGCCGGCCCGGGAACCGCCCGGCGATCTTCCTGCGAACCCGAGCGGAGCCTCCGACCGGTGTGCTAGCCGACCATGATCCTTCTCACCGTCAACCGCTGTACCGGTGTTCCCCGAGGCCGGACTTCCGGTGCGGCTCCGGTGGGTCCGCTCCCGCTCGGCGGTGACGGCGGTGACGGCGGTGACGGCGGTGACGGTGGTGTCCGTTCCTGCCCGAATGAATGCCCGTCCCTGTTTACTTCCTGGTCACTCGCCCCTAACATGGCGGCACGCCAACAAGACCGGGCATGAAACGGACACGAAACCACATGTATGCAGCGGAGCGTCAGCAGGAGATCCTGCGCATGGCCCGCGAGAGCGGACGGGTCGACGTGCCGACCCTGGCCGAGGAGTTCCGGGTGACCGCCGAGACCGTGCGGCGCGATCTGAAGGTCCTCGACCGCGCCGGACTGGTCCGCCGTGTCCACGGGGGCGCCATCCCCGTCGGCCGCCTCGACTTCGAGCCCGACGTCGTCGAGCGCGACGCCGTCGCCACCGACGAGAAGGAACGCGTCGCACGCGCCGCGCTGGCCGAACTCCCCCTCGACGGAAGCGTGATCCTCGACGCGGGCACCACCATCGCCCGCTTCGCCGCCGGCATCCCCGTGGACTCCGTCCTCACCGTCGTCACCCACGCGCTGCCCGTCGCCGCCCGGCTCGCCGACCATCCCGGCATCGCGCTCCACCTCGTCGGCGGCCGCGTCCGGCACCGCACCCGGGCCGCCGTGGACTCCTGGGCCCTGCGCGCCTACGGCGAGATCAACGCCGACGTGCTCTTCCTCGCCACCAACGGCTTCTCACCCGACGGCGGCCTGACCACTCCCGACCTGGCGGAGGCCGCCGTCAAACGCGCCGCCGTCGCGGCCGCCCGGCGGGTCGTCCTGCTCGCCGACTCCGGCAAGTTCGGGCAGGAGCACTTCGCCCGCTTCGCCGACCTCTCCGACGTCGACCTGCTCGTCACCGACACCGGACTGGACGCCGATGACGCCCGCGCCATCGAGCGCCGGGGCACGCGGGTGGTGCGCGCATGATCCTCACCGTCACCCCCAACCCGAGCCTGGACCGCGCCTACGAACTGCCGGTCCTCCGGCGCGGCACGGTCCTGCGGGCCGGAGCCGACCGGGTCGATCCCGGCGGCAAGGGCGTCAACGTCTCCCGTGCCGTCGCGGCGGCCGGCCGTCGAACGGTCGCGATCGTCCCGCTCGGCGGACCGGAGGGCGAGGTGCTCGCCCGACTGCTCGGCGAACGCGGCATCGAGGCGGTGGGCGTCCCGATCGCCGGTTCCACCCGGGTCAACATCACCCTGGTCGAACCCGACGGAACGCTCACCAAGGTCAACGCCCCCGGCCCCGAACTCACCCCCGCCGAGGCCGAGGCGCTGCTGGAGGCCGTGCGGACGCGTTCGTCCGGTGTCGACTGGATCGCCTGCTGCGGCAGCCTCCCGCGCGGGCTGCGGCCCCGGTGGTACGCCGAACTGGTCCGCCGCGCCCACCGGGCCGGAGCACGGATCGCCCTGGACACCTCCGGAGCCGCCCTGGCCGCGGCGCTGGAGGAGCGGCCGGACGTGGTCAAGCCGAACGCGGCGGAACTCGCCGAGGTCGTCGGGCGTCCCCTGACCACGGTCGGCGACGCCGTCAAGGCCGCCGAGGAACTGCGCGAACGCGGTGCCCGGGCGGTCCTGGCCAGCCTCGGGGCCGACGGCCAACTCCTGGTCGACGACGACGGCGCGCACTTCGGTCGCGCCCCGGTCGCCGCGGTGCGCAGCGACGTCGGCGCGGGCGACGCCTCACTGGCGGGCTTCCTGGCCGCCGGGGGCGCCGGGCCCGGAGCGCTCGCGGCGGCCGTCGCCCACGGCGCCGCCGCCGTGCAACTGCCCGGCAGCGCCATGCCGACCCCGGCCGACCTGGACCCGGCGGCGGTCACCACCACCGCGGACGTCCCCCTCGACCGCGCCCTGACGGAACCGGCGCCGTGAGCCCCCGCCACCGCCCGTTTCCGCCGATCCGGCGGGCCCACCGGGGC
This sequence comes from Streptomyces taklimakanensis, assembly GCF_009709575.1. Taxonomy (NCBI): domain Bacteria; kingdom Bacillati; phylum Actinomycetota; class Actinomycetes; order Kitasatosporales; family Streptomycetaceae; genus Streptomyces; species Streptomyces taklimakanensis. The sequence goes on along the minus strand of NZ_WIXO01000001.1, from coordinate 335,989 downwards.
CCCCACCTCCCGAACCCCTCCGCCCACCGGGCGGTACGCGAGCAAGGAGCCGCGTGATGAGTGAGTTGATCACCGCGGAACTGGTCGACCTCGACCTGTCCGCCGACACCAGGGAAGCGGCCGTGCGGTCGCTCGCCGAGCGGATGGCCGGGGTCGGACGCGTCACCGACCTCGACGGCCTCCTCGCCGACGTGGCCGCGCGCGAGGCGCAGATGCCGACCGGTCTGGAGGGCGGCATCGCCATCCCGCACTGCCGCAGCGAACACGTCACGGAGCCGACCCTGGCCTTCGGACGCAGCGGCACCGGCATCGATTTCGGCGCCCCGGACGGCCGCCCGGCCGACCTGGTCTTCCTGATCGCCGCACCGGCCGGAGCGCACTCCGACCACCTGACGATCCTCTCCGCCCTGGCCCGCCGACTGGCCGACGAGGACTTCACGGCCACGCTGCGCGCCGCCGGCGACGCGGCGGCCGCGGCCGCCCTGGTGCGCGGCGACGAGCCACCCGCCGGACCTCCCGGTGAAGGGGGCACCGCGGAGGCGCCCGCCGACGCCGGGACGGCGCCGGGGGAGGAGCGGGAGCGGCCCGGGGAGGAGCCGGCGGACGAACCCCCCGCCGCACCCTTCCGGATCGTCGCCGTCACCTCCTGCCCGACCGGCATCGCCCACACCTACATGGCGGCCGAGGCCCTGGAACGGGCCGGACGGGAGGCCGGTGTCGAGGTGGTCGTCGAGACCCAGGGGTCGGCCGGGTTCACCCGGCTGGCCCCGGAGACGATCGCCGCGGCCGACGGTGTGATCCTCGCGCACGACGTGGAGGTGCGGGAACGGGCCCGCTTCGCGGGCAAGCCCACCGTCGACGTCGGGGTGAAGACCGCCGTCAACCGGCCCGCCGAACTGATCGAACAGGTACGGGCCAAGGCGGCCCGCGGCGAGACCGCACCCGCCGCCGGCGCGGACGGCGCCGGCGACGCCGACGACCGAGCCGGTGACCACACCCCCGGGTCCGGCGAGGGCTTCGGTTCCCGGCTGCGCCGCTACCTGATGAGCGGCGTGAGCTACATGGTCCCGTTCGTCGCCGCGGGCGGTCTGCTCATCGCCCTCTCCTTCGCGCTCGGCGGCTACGAGATCGCGAACGCGGAGTCCGTGGCCGAGCACTTCGTGTGGACCGAGACCGAGAGCTGGGCCGCCCTGCTCAACCAGGTCGGCGGCGCCGCCTTCGGCTTCCTCGTGCCCGTCCTCGCCGGGTACATCGCCTACGGCATGGCCGACCGCCCCGGACTGGTACCCGGATTCGTCGGCGGCGCCGTCGCCGTCACCGTCGAGGCGGGCTTCCTCGGCGGCCTCGTCGCCGGTCTGATCGCGGGCGGCGTGGTGATGGCGATCCAGCGGGTCGAGATCCCGGCGACCCTGCGCGGCATCATGCCCGTCCTGGTGATCCCGCTCCTGGGCTCGGCGGCCGTCGGCTTCCTGATGTTCGTGGTGGTCGGCGAGCCGATCGCCGCCCTCCAGAAGGCGCTCACCGACTGGTTGAGCGGTCTGTCCGGCTCCAACGCGGCCGTCCTGGGCGCCGTGCTCGGCCTGATGATGTGCTTCGACCTGGGCGGCCCCCTCAACAAGGTGGCCTACGCCTTCGCCGTCGGCGGCCTGACCACGCCCAACGACGGCAGCCTGAAGGTGATGGCCGCCGTGATGGCCGCCGGCATGGTGCCGCCGCTGGCGATGGCGCTGGCCACGACGGTGCGCGGCAGGTTGTTCACCCGGACCGAGCGGGAGAACGGCAAGGCGGCCTGGGTGCTGGGCGCCTCGTTCATCACCGAGGGCGCCATCCCCTTCGCCGCCGCCGACCCGCTGCGGGTCATCCCGTCCGTGATGGCCGGCGGCGCGGTCACCGGAGCCCTGTCCATGGCCTTCGGCGCCACTCTGCGCGCTCCGCACGGCGGCGTCTTCGTGGTGCCGCTGATCGGCGGTCCGCTGCTCCACCTGGTGGCGATCGCCGCCGGCACGGTGATCGCCACCACCCTGGTCGTCCTCCTCAAGAGCGGCCGCGAGGCGTCGGACGGCGGGCGGACCGCGACCACCGGGACCGAGTCGAAGGCACCGGTGGCCGCCTGACCCCGCCCCGGACCGTACGGACCCCGGCCGGACGCGCCGGCGCCCACCGCCGTGCCCCGCGCGTCCGGCCGTTCTCCCCACCACCCAACGGAAGTGATCCCCATGCCCCAGCGCACCGTCGTCATAGGCTCCCGCAGCGGACTGCACGCCCGCCCGGCCTCGCTGTTCGTCCAGGCCGCCGCCCGCCGGCCGGTCGAGGTGACCATCGCCCGCGAGGGGCAGGCGCCGGTCGACGCCCGTAGCCTGCTCTCCGTGCTCGCCCTGGGCGCCGGACACGGCGACTCCGTGGTGCTGACCGCCGAGGGCGAGGGCGCCGAGGAGGCCGTCGAGGAACTGGCCGGGCTCCTGGCGAGCGACCTGGACGCCGAGGAGTCGCGGTGACGGAGCCGATCGAGCCGATCGCCGAGCCGATCGTCGGGCCGACCGCCGGGGCGGCTCCCGCCGCGGACGCGGCGGCACCGGTACTGATCGGCATCGGGGTCGGGGGCGGCAGCGCGGTCGGCCCCGTCGCCCGCATGGCGGCACCGCCCGCCCTCCCCGCCCCGCACACCGTCGCCCCCGACCGGATCCCGGACGAGCGCGCGGCGGTACGCCGCGCGCTGCGCGAGACCGCCACCGACCTGAGGCGGCGCGCCGAGGCCACCGACGGAACGGCGAGCGAGGTGCTCTCCGCACAGGCACTGATGGCCGACGACCCCGCACTGGGCGACCGGGCCGAGGCGCTGGTGGCGGAGGGCACCGACGGGGCGCACGCCCTCGCCGTCGCCTTCGGGGAGTTCCGCACCGCACTGGAGGCGGCCGGCGGTTACTTCGCGGAGCGGGTCGCCGACCTGGACGACCTGCGGGACCGCTCGGTCGCCCGACTGCTGGGCCTGCCCATGCCCGGTCTCCCCGACCCCGGACACCCCCACGTCCTGGTCGCCGAGGACCTCGCGCCCGCCGACACCGCCCTGCTCGACCCGCGGCGGGTGGTGGCCCTGGTCACCGAGCGCGGTGGACCCACCAGCCACACCGCCATCCTGGCCAGGACGCTCGGGCTGCCCGCCGTGGTCGGCTGCGCCGGCGCGGCCGACCTGGCCGACGGCCGCGAGGTGCTCGTCGACGGAGCCGCCGGCACCGTCCGGACCGACCCGAGTCCCGAGGCCGTAGCCGAGGCGGCCGAAGGGGACAGGCGCCGTCGCGAGCGGGTGGCACGGGCCCACGGGCCCGGCCGCACCGCCGACGGCCGGCCGGTGAAGCTGCTGGTCAACCTGGGCGGGCTCGGTGAACTCCCGGACGCGGCGGCGGCCGACAGCGAGGGCGTGGGTCTGTTCCGCACCGAGTTCCTCTTCCTCGACCGCGCCGAGGCACCGGGCCTGGAGGAACAGACCGCCGCCTACCGCGAGGTCTTCACCGCCTTCGCCGGGCGCCGCGTCGTCGTGCGGACCCTGGACGCGGGGGCCGACAAGCCGCTGCCGTTCGTCACCGCCGCCGACGAGCAGAACCCGGCCCTGGGGGTGCGTGGACTGCGGGCCACCGTGCGCGATCCGCGGTTGCTGGAGACCCAACTGGCCGCCGTCGCCCGGGCCGCCGACGGCAGCGGGGCCGAGGTGTGGGTGATGGCGCCCATGGTGTCGCTGCCGCGCGAGGCCGCGGACTTCGCCGCACGGGTGCGTGCCCACGGCCTTCCGGTGGCGGGTTCCATGGTGGAGGTGCCCGCGGCGGCCCTGCGCTCCGGAGAGCTGGCGCGGGCGTGCGACTTCCTCAGCATCGGCACCAACGACCTCGCCCAGTACACCTTCGCGGCCGACCGGACCCTCGGCTCCCTCGCCGAACTGCTGGACCCCTGGCAACCGGCCCTGCTGGACCTGGTGGGCACGACGGCGCGCGAGGGCGCCCGGCACGGCCGTCCGGTCGGGGTGTGCGGCGAGGCCGCGGCCGACCCGACGCTCGCCCTCGTCCTGACGGGATTGGGCGTGACGAGCCTGTCGGCGGCCCCCGGCCGGCTGGGGGAGGTGCGGGCGTCATTGGCCGCCCACACGCTCGACGACTGCAGGCGCCTCGCGGACCTCGCGCTCACCGCCTCCGACGCCGCCTCGGCGCGCGCGGCGGTGTCGGAGGCACTCGGCTGACGCCTCGTCGGGGGCGAGGACGTCGACGCGTCCCCGTCCTGGCGATCTCGTCCTGAGGACGACGGGCCCGGCCCGCTCCCCGCGCGTGGAACGTCGCCGTACTCACCGCCCGGCCACCCCGCGGAACGTGGCGGGACCCGGAGCACGGGGGGCTGCTCCGGGTCCCGGTGTCGCGCATCCGTGGGGGGGACGGATCGTTGTGCACGCGATACCTTGACAACGCCCGGGCGGCAGAAAGGTTACGCCCGTCGTTCCGGGCATCCTCTTCGGGACGGAGCGGACACTCGGCGACCGGGCCGCGGCACGGCCGCCCCACCCCGTCTCCCGCAGCCCGTCCCCGGCCCGTCCCACTTCCACCGGAAGGAACGCCCGACCGTGATCGTCGTCGCCGGCGAAGCCCTGATCGACCTGGTGCCGCGGAACCGCGGTGACGCCCTGGCGCCGCTGCTGCCCGCGCGCGGCGGAGGTCCGTACAACACGGCCGTCGCGCTCGGACGCCTCGGCGCCGACGTCGCCTTCTGCTCCCGGATCTCGACCGACGCCTTCGGCGAGTCGTTGGTGGAGCGGCTGCGGCGGGAAGGGGTGGACACCGGACCGGTCCAACGCGGCCCGGAGCCCACCACCCTGGCCGTCGCGTCGGTCGGCGCGGACGGCTCGGCGGAGTACCGCTTCTACGTCGAGGGCACCGCCGACCGACTCTTCCGGACGCCCGCCGACCTGCCCGCCGAGACCCGGGCGCTGTCCTTCGGCACGTGTTCCCTGGTGCTGGAGCCGGGCGCGAGCGCGTACGAGGAGCTGATGCGGCGGGAGGCGGAACGGGGGAGGTTCGTCGCCCTCGACCCCAACATCCGGGCCGGACTGATCCCGGACGCGACCGCCTACCGCCGGCGGTTCGAGGGCTGGTTGCGGCACGTGACGCTGCTGAAGCTGAGCGAGGAGGACGCCGACTGGCTCGGGGGCGACCCGCGGGAGTGGGCGGGCGCGGGCCCCGCCGCGGTGGTGGTGACCCGGGGCGCGAACGGGATGACGGTCCTCACCCGAGGCGGGGACGAGTTCTCCGTGCCGGGGGAGAGGACCGAGGTCGTGGACACGATCGGGGCCGGTGACACGGTGAACGCGGCGTTGCTGCACGCGTTGTCCGAACGCGATCTGCTGTCGGCCGAGGCGCCGGCTCGGTTGGGGCGGCGGGAGTGGACCGGGATCCTGGGGTACGCCGCCCGGGCCGCGGCGGTCACCTGCTCGCGCGCCGGAGCCGAACCGCCGTACGCCGGGGAGGTGTAGAGGGCCGCCGGGCGACACACCGGACGCGGGGCCGTGCCGTCCGTCCGACGGCCACGGGCCGGCGCTCGACGTGTCCTCGTCCCTCGGTCGCCGTCGGCCCCGCTCCGCCCGGGCACGCCTCCGCCCGGTGTCGAGCGATCCTCGAAGTCGTGCGAGGCTCCGTCACATGACCGCTTCCGAACCGTGGTGGAAGTCCGCCGTCGTCTACCAGATCTACCCGCGCAGCTTCGCCGACTCCGACGCGGACGGCATCGGTGACCTGCAAGGCATCATCGAACGCCTCGACCACCTCTCCCGGCTCGGCGTCGACGTCCTGTGGCTCTCGCCCGTCTACCCCTCCCCCCACGACGACAACGGCTACGACATCAGCGACTACTGCGGCATCGACCCCCTCTACGGCACCCTGGAGGACTTCGACCGCCTGCTGGCCGCCGTCCACGAGCGCGGCATGAAGCTGGTGATGGACCTGGTGGTCAACCACACCTCCGACGAGCACCCCTGGTTCACCGCCTCCCGCGACGGCGGCGCGGACGGCCCGATGCGCGACTGGTACGTCTGGCGCCCCGCCCGCGCCGGCATGGAACCGGGAACCCCCGGCGCCGAGCCCAACAACTGGGGATCGTTCTTCTCGGGCCCGGCCTGGGAGTGGGACGAGGGCAGCGGCGAGTACTACCTGCACCTGTTCTCCCGCAAACAGCCCGACCTCAACTGGGAGAACCCCAAGGTCCGGCAGGCGGTGTACGCGATGATGCGCTGGTGGCTGGACCGGGGCGTGGACGGCTTCCGCATGGACGTCGTCAACCTGATCTCCAAGGACCCGGCCCTGCCCGACGGCCACGTCCCCGAAGGAAGTCGCTACGGCGACGGCTCTCCGTACTACGTCTGCGGCCCCCGCGTCCACGAGTTCCTGGCCGAGATGCACCGCGAGGTCTTCGCCGGCCACCCCCGCCGGCTGCTCACCGTCGGGGAGATGCCCGGAGTCACCGTGGACGAGGCGAGGCTGTTCACCGACCCCGCCCGCGCGGAGGTGGACATGGTCTTCACCTTCGAACACGTCGGCCTCGACCACGGTCCCGGCGGGAAGTTCGACCCCCGTCCGCTGCGGCTGACCGATCTCAAGGCGTCCCTGGGGCGCTGGCAGACCGGGCTGGCGGAGGTCGGCTGGAACAGTCTGTACTGGAGCAACCACGACCAGCCGCGGGCCGTCTCCCGCTTCGGCGACGACGGCCCCGCCCACCGGGACCGCTCGGCCAAGGCCCTGGCCACCGTCCTCCACCTGCACCGCGGCACGCCCTACGTCTACCAGGGCGAGGAGTTGGGCATGACCAACGCCCCGTTCGCCTCCGTCGACGACTTCCGCGACATCGAATCCCTCAACCACCACGCCCACGCGGTCGCCGACGGCGCCGATCCCGAGCGCGTCCTGGCGGGCCTGCGGGCGATGGGACGGGACAACGCCCGCACCCCCGTGCAGTGGGACGCCTCGCCCCACGCGGGATTCACCACCGGCACCCCCTGGATCCCGGTCAATCCCAACCACCTCGAAATCAACGCCGAGGACCAGCTCGCCGACCCGGATTCGGTCTTCCACCACTACCGCCGCCTCATCGACCTACGGCACACCGAACCGGCCGTCACCCACGGCGACTTCCACATGCTCCACCCGGACCACGAGCAGCTCTACGCCTTCACCCGCCACGACACGGCATCAGGAACCGAACTGCTCGTCCTGGCCAACATCAGCGGAGCCGACCTCACCGTCGACCTCCCCGACGGCTGGGAGGGGACCGAGGTCCCGATCGCCAACGTGCCGGTCACCGGACCCCTGGCACGCCGGTACACCCTCTCCCCCTGGGAGGCCCGTGTGCACCGACGGCGGGTGTGAGGGCGCGGGACGGGGAGGACCGCGGTTCGCCAGCGGGGCGGGCGGGCACGCGTCCCTCCGGCCGTTCCGTCACCCACACGCCGGCGTCCGGCGGCGCTGCGTTCCCGCCGTCGGCGGGGGCGGTGTGTGAAGCTGGGCGGCGTCGCGCCGACCGGGCGACGAGTACACATGCGCCGAGGAGGGCCACGATGTCGAAACCACCCCTTCCCGAAGCGGCGGTCGCCATGGTGAAGAAGGCCAACCCGGCCGTCATCACGACGGTGCGATCCGACGGCCAACCGGTGTCCACCGCCACCTGGTACCTGTGGGACGACGGCCGGGTGCTGGTCAACATGGACGAGGGACGCAAACGTCTGGAGCACATGCGCAACGATCCACGGGTGACCCTCACCGTGCTCGACGAGGACGACTGGTACACGCACGTGAGTCTCGTCGGCCGCGTCGTCGAGTTCCGTGACGACGAGGGGATGGCCGACATCGACCGGCTCTCCCGCCACTACCTCGGCAAGGACTACGCGCGGCGGGACCGCCGCCGGGTCAGCGCCTGGATCGAGGTCGAGCGCTGGCACGGCTGGGGTTCCATGAAGGACAGCGACCAACCCGGCTGAGGCGCACCGGGGCACGCCGGTCGTGGGCGACACCGGCCGACGGGCCGTCAGGGGACGCCCTGCGACGCGGTTGACGTCAATTGTTCCGGAAAAGGATGAATAGCCCCTTGTGTGTCGGGCACTCGCCTCTCCGTAAGACACCGCACGACGTGAGTGAAAGGAGCAGTCATGACTGCGTCCAACAACTCCGGCAACCCGGGCAACTTCGCCAACGACCCCGAGCGCGCGGCGGAGGCCGGCAGCAAGGGCGGTCACGAGAGTGGCGGCAACTTCGCCAACGACCGTGAGCGCGCCGCCGAGGCGGGTCGCAAGGGCGGTCACGAGAGCGGCGGCAACTTCGCCAACGACCCCGAGCGCGCGGCGGAGGCCGGCAGCAAGGGCGGTCACGAGAGCGGCGGCAACTTCGCCAACGACCCCGAGCGTGCCGCCGAGGCGGGTCGCAAGGGCGGTCACGAGAGCGGCGGCAACCGGTAAGGGGCCATCCGCGACACGAGCCCGGTCCCCCGACGGAAGTCGGGGGACCGGGCTCGTGTTCGCCGTGCGGCGTGTGCCGGCAGCGGTGGCGCGGCACAGACGTTCAAGACCTCCGCGCCCCCAGCGGCTAGAAACGGGCCGGGAGGCGGCCGGGGCGCCGCCCGGTACGGCAGACACGGCATCACACGGCACGGCACGGCACGGCACGTGCGGCTCGGAGGTGGGACGAGATGAAGGCGGGCTTCGTCGGACTCGGGGTCATGGGGCGCCCCATGGCGCTCAACCTGGTCCGTTCCGGTGTGCCCACCGTGGTGTGGAACCGCACCCGGGAACGGTGCGAGCCGCTGGTGGCCGCCGGGGCCGAGGAGGCCGCCGAACCCGCGGCCGTGTTCGAGGAGGCCGACGTGGTGATGCTGATGCTCGCCGACGAGGTCGCCGTCGACGCGGTCCTGGCGCGCGGCACGGCCGAGTTCGCACGTCGTGTCACCGGCCGCGTCCTCGTCCACATGGGCACCGTCGCCGCCGCCTACTCGAAGGCGCTCCACGACGACGTCGTCGCGGCCGGGGGCTCCTACGTCGAGGCGCCGGTCTCCGGATCGCGCGGGCCGGCCGAGGCGGGAGAGCTCGTGGCCATGCTCGCCGGCCGGGACGCCGACATCGAACGGGTGCGTCCGCTCCTGGCACCGATGTGTCGGGGGACCTTCGACTGTGGGGCGGTACCCGGGGCGCTGCTGATGAAGTTCGCGGTCAACCTGTACCTCATCACGATGGTCACGGGCCTGGCGGAGGCGTTCGCCTTCGCCGAGCGGCACGGCCTCGACCTCGGGCTGCTGGCCGACGTGCTGGACGCGGGACCGATGGCCTCCTCCGTCTCGCGCGTGAAGGCCCGCAAACTGGTGGAGGAGGACTTCACCGTCCAGGCGGCGGCCACCGACGTGCTGAAGAACAACCGCCTGATCGCGGAAGCGGCCCGGGAGGCGGGCGCGGCCTCGCCGCTGTTGGACGCCTGTCTCACCCTGTACGGCGAGACCGTCGAGTCGGGGCACGGCGGAGCGGACATGGCCGCGGTCGTCAGGGCGATCCGGGCCCGCGGCGCCCGCTGATCCCCGCTCGGACGGCCGTCGCCCAGGCGGCGGGGGTGAGCCCGTACGCGCGCTTGAACATCCGCGTCAGGTGGCTCTGGTCGGCGAAGCCGGCCACCGCGGCCGCCTCGGCCGGGGACCGACCCTCCCGCATCGCCCGTCGGGCGAGGTCGAGCTGCCGCATCGTGCGGAACCGCGTCGGGCTGGTTCCGAACGCGGCACGGAACTGCCGGGCCACCGACCAGCGGTCGAGCCCGGACACGTGCTCCAGCAGTTCGGCCGGGTGCCGGACCGTGGGGTCGTCGGACAGTAGTTCCCGCACGCGCCACACGGCGTCGAGGTCCAGCCGTGTCCGTGGGCGGGAGGGAGCGGAGGAGTGCCTCCGCAGCACCTCGGCGATCGCCGAGGTGATCTCGGCGGCCTCGACCTCGCAGAGCGGGGCGTCGATGTCCTGGAGGTACTCGGCGAGGGCGGGGTCCATCTCCCGGGCGCGGACCACCGGATCGGCCACGAAGGGCAGCGACCGCCCGCCGAGCGCCTCCTGCACCAGTGCCGGGTCGAGGTAGAAGATGCGGTAGCCGAAACCGTCCTCGGTGCCCGGCACGCCGTCGTGGAGCTCGTCCGGGTGCAGGACGTGCCACTCGCCCGGCAGACAGTGGCGCTTCTCCCCCCGGTAGCGGAAGGTCTGCACCCCGGCGAGCGTCACGCCGATCGCGTAGGTGTCGTGCCGGTGCGGTGAGAACGCCTCGCCCACCAGCGCTGCCTCGAGACGCTCGATGCCCGTCGCTCCGCCGCCGAACCGCAGGCGGCAACCGGCCGCCCCGCCCCCGGCCGTGGTCCCGGCCGCCTCCTCCGCGTCCGCCGACAGGTGGCGGCGCACCTCGTCGAGTCGGGTCGGGTCCGGCCCGCCCGTCGTCGCCCGCAGCACGTGCGTCAGCCTACCCGGGGCCCGTCGGGGCGGATCCGCTCGCCGCGGGGCTTCGGGCCGGGCCCGTCTCCGGCCGGGCGGCTCGGCAGGGGCTCCGAGGGGGCCGTTCGGGGTGTCGGCGACACGGCCGGTCGGGCCGGTCGTCGTGCGTGTGGGGGAGTCGGGCATGGCCCCCCGCTCCGGCGGTCACACATCCATGCATGAACGATGCGTCACGCACGCCCCCCACCGCCGAGGACGAACGGGTCGCCGCACGGTTGGTGCCGGTCTGGTTGGAGGAGACCGCGCGGTACGACGAGCGCGCCGCCACCCGGGCCCGGCAGGACTGGCAGCGCGGCAGGCTGTCGCCCGAGGCCGCGCGGGAGCTGGCCGACTGGGTCACCGCCCGCGTCACCGACACCGGGTTCAACCGGGACGAGGGACCCTCCCCCGACGGTCCCACCCACATCAGCGTCGCCGACAAGGCCGCGCTCCACCGGTGGCTCGAGGCCCAGGGGCACACCGTGTGAGGCGTCCGGGCGGTCCGCCCTCGGCCCCCCGCACCGTTCGGGGGCCGGAGGGCGGCGGACGTCCCCCGGGCGGGACCGTCACCGTCACGGGCGGGGTCCGACCACCCCCTCGGGACCGGACACCCGGATGGCCAGCACCGGACACGAGTCCGCGGCGTCGAGCACCCGCTCCTCGGGGCCGGTCTCGGGACGGACCACCTCCGCGGCCGCCCCTTCGAGGACGAACAGGTCGGGGGCGAGGGCGGCGCACATGCCCGAGCCGATGCACACCCGTCGGTCCACTTCGACGCGCCAGTCCATCGTCACCACCCGATCGGCATGGTCCGCGGTCCGCGGACCAACATGCGGGACTTCCACTCCACATCCCCCGCCAGGCGCAGCCCCGGCAGGCGGAACAGCAGTACGCGCAGCGCCTCCTGGAGCTCCGCCCGGGCCAGTTGGGCGCCCAGGCAGTGGTGCACGCCGTGCCCGAAGCCGATGTGTTGCCGAGGACGGTCGAAACGCAGTTCGTCGGGTGCCTCGAAGTGCGAACCGTCCCGGTTGGCCGCGCCGATCGCGACCAGGACCGGCTCCCCCGCGCGCACCAGCACCTCCCCGACCCGTACGTCCTCGGTGGCGTAGCGGGCGAAGGACCCGGCCGAGCCCAACGGCACGTACCGCATGAGCTCCTCCACGGCCGCGGGGATCAGCTCCTCGCGCTCCCGCAGTTCGGCCAGTTCTCGCGGGTGCTCCAGCAGCACGAGGACGAAGTTCGGAATCTGGGTGGCGGTGGTCTCGTGCCCGGCGACCAGGACGGCCGCGCACAGGTCGATCAGCTCCGTCTCGTTGAGGCGGTCCCGCTCGTCACGGGCCGCGATCAGGGCGCTCATCAGGTCGTCCGCGGGGTGGGCGCGGTGCTGCGCGACCAGGTCGGCCAGATAGGCGCGCAGCTCCTCGAAGCTCCTTTGGAACTCCCGCTCGGTCAGTCCGCTGGTGGACAGCAGGTCGTCGCTCCAGCGGCGGAAGCGGGGGCGGTCCTCCACGGGGACCCCCAGCAGCTCGCAGATCACCCCGACCGGCAGCGGCAGCGCGAAGTCCTCCACCAGGTCGGCCGGCGGACCGGCGGCGACCATGCCGTCCACCAGGTCCTCGGCCAGCGCGCGGATGCGCGGACGCAGGTCCTCCACCCGGCGCGCGGTGAACGCCTTGGCCACCAGCGTGCGCAGCCGCGTGTGCTCGGGCGGGTCCGTCTGGAGGATGCCGCCGCCGATGCGGGACTTCCGCAGCCGTGGAGCGTCCCGCTCACGGGCCGTCCCGGTGGAGAAGCGACGGTCCCCCAGCACCAGCCGCGCGTCCTCGTAACGCGTGGCCAGCCAGGCGGGTTCGCCGAACGGCAACCGGACGCGGACCATGCCCGGACGGTGCTGGGCCGAGCGGTAGGCGTCGTCCAACGCCAGTCCCTCGGAGCGGTTGAACGGATAGGGGTGGACGGAAGGGGACGCGGCAGAGGTCATCGGATTCCTCCCTGGACGCGGGCCGGTGCCCGCCGGTCCGACCGTAGGAGTGCGTCCGACGTGTCCTCAAGGGTGCCTTTTGCGCCGCTCCCCGGTGGGACCGGCCCGCGCCGGCCGGGGAACGGGCGTTCCGCGACGCCGCGCGCCCACCGTGCCCCCGCGGCGCCGGGTCCTCGCGTCACCCCGAACGCCCGGGGGCCGGGACGCGACCGAGCCCCGGCACCCCGCCCTCGGGCCGGGCGGTCGGGCGGACGCGTCCGCGGGGGGACGGACGGCGGGGGAGCCGCCCGCGCCGTGCCGTGCGCGGGCGGAGACGAGGAGGGCGACGAGGGTGCCGACCGCGGCGTACAGGACCAGGACCCACAGCGCTCCGGTGATGGCATTGCCCGAGAAGTACACGGTGTTGCGGACGGCCGTGGTGGCCGCGCCGGTGGGAATGAGATCGCCGACGGCGCGCCAGAAGGGGGGAGGATGTCCTCGGTGGTGATCTCCCGCCCCCGGGACGCCTCGACGTCCTCGGCGAGCCGACCGGCGGTGGAGGAGACGGCCGGGCCGCCGGCCGAGGCGACCAGCAGGGTGTCGGTGGTGCCCCGGGGGTTCACCACGACCGCCGCGTCCACGGTCCGTTCCATGATCATGGCGCGGGCCTCGGCCTCGCTCCCGGCGGTCCGGGCCTTCACCGGGTCGCCCTCCGGGGAGTCCAGCTCGTCGACCACCCGCTCCGCGGTACCGCCCGGCGCGACCACGGCCACCGGGATCTCGTGCGGAGCGGGGGAGTGGAAGGCGCCGATGTAGGACAGGACGAAGGCCGGTTGGAGCAACAGCGCGCCACCGATCAGCAGCAGTCCCCGGAGACTGAGGGCGTCGCGCAGTTCGCCGAGGAAGCCCGGGCGCTTCGACGGGGAACGGGGGCGGCGGGGGCGCCGCCCGTGTCCGGGGTGGTCATGGGCCGGGTGCTCCTTCGTCTCGTCGTCCGTACCGGCCGCCGTTCCCGTCGGAACGGCCGCCTTCGTCGTGCCGCGGCCGACCGTGCGGCGGCGCGGCGTCGGTGGTCAGGGCCCCTCCGGCCCCGGAGGTCAGCGGCCCCGGGCCGCCGTCGCCTCCTCCGCGAGGACGACCAGGTTCTCGGTGTAGCGGCCCGCCGCGCGGTCGTACGAGCCGCCGCAGGTGATCAGCCGGAGGGCCGCCCGGCCCCCGGTGTCTCCGTAGACCCGTTCGGTGGGGAAGTCGTCCCGGGGGTGGGCGGTCAGGCGGCGCACGGTGAACGAGACCGTCGACCCGTCGGCACGGTCGACGTCCACCCGGTCGCCGGGGCGGAGGTCGGCGAGGCGGTGGAAGACGGCCGGGCCGGTGCCGGAGTCGTAGTGGCCGACCAGGACCGCGGGGCCGGGCTCGCCGGGCTCGGGGCCGTCCCGCCACCAACCGGTGGCCCAGGGGCTCCCCGGCGGCGCCAGCTCCCGCTCCCCGTCGAGGCCCAGGGGTTCGACGGGGGCGGCCACGCCGATGGCCGGGATGCGGACGCGCACCGGATCGGCCGCCTCGGTCGGCCGTCCGGAAGGGGCGACCGGGCCCGTGCCGCCGGTCGTCCGACGAGTCGGCGCGGACGTGGACCGGTCCCGGCCCGTCTCCGCCCACCACGACGGACCGACATCGGTCCGGGACGTCGCGGCGTCCCCGCCGCCGGGGGCGGTCAGGGCCAGTGAACAGGCGGTGACGACGCCGGCGGCCCGCAGGGCCGCACGGACGTCGCCGCCGTGCCGGGAGGTCCACCGGTGCCGTGGGCGCCGGTGCCGGCCCCTGGCGCGGGGAACGTCAGCTCCCCTTCCCCTCGGGGCCGGACGCCCCGCGCCGGCGGCGGACGAGGACCGCGCCACCGGCGGCCAGTCCGAGGCCGGCCGCCAGGGCGAGGGCGGGCGCCGTGTCGCCCGGATCGCCGGCGGTCCCGCCGCCACCCGCGTCGACGGCCCCCGACGGGGCCGACGCGCCGTCGGTGCCGTCGGTGCCGTCGGGACCGGGCGTGCTCTCCGGCCGGTGGGTGCCGGAGGTGTCGCCGGGACCGGGCGTGCCGTCGGGGCCGGACGTCCCCCCGCCGGCCGACGGCAGGTTCTCGCAGGCTTGTCGGTCGCCGTCGGCGTCCAGGCGGGACGGGTCGCCGGACTGCTGCTCGAAGAAGCGCTGGGCCTCCTCCCTGAGGTCGAAGTCGGCGCACCCCCGGTCGGTCTGGGCCAGGGCGGCTCCGGCCGGTGGCAGCGCGGTCAGCGCCGCCAGGGCGCACGCGGCCGCGGCTGTACGAAGACGCATGGGGACCTCCCGCGTCGGTGTCGTGTCGTCGGTACGGAGGTGCCGTCACCTGACTGCCACGGTTGACTCCCGCCGCGGGGGCGGCCACCGGGGTGCCGCCGTTCGGGTGACGGTGGTCCGGCTCCGAGACCCTCCGGGAGCGCCCCGCCGCCCGGCATACCGACCGGCCCCGGCCGGCGTGCCGGGCGGGCGGTTCTCAGGCGCGGAAGTCCCCGGGCCTTTCGGGAGAGGCCGCCGCGAGGGCCTCGGCGACCTCTTCGGCGCCGGCCCGCAGCCCGTACACCGGTGTGCCGGGCTGCTGACGCCAGGAGTCGTCGATGCCGCCGGCGTCGACGGTGTCGAAACCGAGTTCGTCGATCAGGTCCCGCACGCGTCGCTTGGCGGCCTCGTCGTCCCCGGCCACCGGCAGCGCCATGCGCTCCGGGTCCCCCTTGGGACGCGGACCGTCGAGGATGTCCTGCGCGTAGGTTCCGTTGAACGCCTTGACGACCGGGTGGCCGATCTGCCGCTCGGTCCAGCGGCTCTCGGTCGTCCCCTCGTCCTCGATGGCGTCGATCCGGCCGTCGCGCTGCTTTGGGTAGTAGTTGCCGGTGTCGATGACGACCACGCCGGGGGCGGCTCCGTCGAGCAGCCCGGACGGCAGATCCGGCACGGCCTTCAGCGGGACGGAGACCACCACGACCTCCGCTCCGCGTGCGGCCTCGGCCGCTGCGACCGGGGTGGCCCCGGTCTCCTCGGCGAGCGCCGTGAGGGTGTGGGGTCCGCGGGAGTTGGCCACCGACACGTCGTGACCGAGCGCGGTCAGCCGCCGGGTCAGGTTGCCGCCGATGTTGCCCGCGCCGATGATGCCGATCCTCATCGTGTGTCCTTCCGGGTCCGTCGAGCGGGACGACCACCGCCCCGCGCCGGTTCGGCGCGGTCGGGAACCCCACGCCGTCCGGCCCTCGCACCAACCCCGGCGCCGGCGGCCTTGTTCCTCCGGGTTCCTGCGGGTTCCTCCGGTGCGCCCGTCCGGAGCGGCGGACACCCGGCCGGGGGCCGGGACGACTCGTCACCCGTTCGGCCGGCCGCCACGACCACCCCCGGACAGGCGAGGGACGCCGCGAGGGGCAGGCGTCCCGCGGGCGCTCGGTTCGGGCTGGGGGCGGCAGGTTCCGGCACGCGCGATCCCTGGGAACGTGAGGTGAGGTGCTGTGGCTCGAAAAGCGCAGGGCGGGCCAAGTCCCATACTCCACAAGGGAGTTGCCGGCCAGTGTGGTCGACGCCGCCATACTGGGGGCTGTCCGGCGAAGGCCTTTCGAAGGAAGAGGGTGATCACTCGGAAGCGCTGGGTTGCGGTGTACGGGAAAGGTGTGCGGGGACCGCCGCGACGGTGGTGGACGCTTTGCCGGCCGGACGCCGCGGAGATCGTGGCCGGCCTCGGCGTCGGCCGGTCGCACCGGTGACCACCTGCGGTTTCTCGCCGCCGCACGTCATCGCGTCCCCCCCCCACACGCGCGCCGACCGCCCGCCCGGGGAGTGCCCCCGGCCGCGCGGCCCTGGTGGTGGTTCCGTGGAGAGTCGGTGCCGATGTTCGGGGCGTGTTCGCCTCGGTCGACGGCGCGGGCGCACAACAGGGGCGGACACCTCGTGGATGCCCGCCCCCAGGAGTCCCGCGCCCTCCGGCGGAGGCACCGCCCGTACCGACCGGTCGCGGGGCAACGTCTCCGACTCGTCCGACGGTCCGGGAAGCCGCGAAAAGGCGTTTCCCCGGGGCGCGCACCCCCGGCGGTTCTGCCGTCGATCCGGCGCCGCACCGACGATCTCCCACGTCCGGGGAAACCGATCCCGTTGCGGGTACGTCTGGGAGGACGGTGCGGGACGGCGGGAACCCGCCTTTCCGCCCGTGGAGCGAACAGCGGACGAGAGGACGTACGGAAGATGTCGCACCGGGTGAGGGCGGTCGTCGCCCGCGGGGAGAACGAGCCGGTCACGGTGGAGACGGTGGTGGTGCCGGACCCGGGCCCGGGGGAGGCGGTGGTGCGGGTGCAGGCGTGCGGGGTGTGCCACACCGACTACCACTACCGGCAGGGCGGGGTCTCGGACGACTTCCCGTTCCTGCTGGGCCACGAGGCCGCCGGCGTGGTGGAGGAGGTCGGCGAGGGCGTGACGGAGGTGGCGCCCGGCGACTTCGTGATCCTCAACTGGCGCGCGGTGTGCGGTACGTGCCGTGCCTGCCGGCGCGGAAAGCCGTGGTACTGCTTCGACACCCACAACGCGAGCCGGAAGATGACGTTGGAGGACGGGACCGAACTGTCCGCCGCCCTGGGCATCGGGGCGTTCGCGGAGAAGACCCTCGTCCATGCCGGGCAGTGCACCAAGGTGGACCCCGCCGCCTCCCCGGCGGTGGCCGGGCTGTTGGGCTGCGGAGTGATGGCCGGGCTCGGCGCGGCCCTGAACACCGGGAACGTCCGGCGCGGTGACACGGTGGCCGTCATCGGCTGCGGCGGCGTGGGCGGCGCGTCGGTGATGGGCGCCAACCTGGCCGGGGCCTCCCGGGTCATCGCCGTCGACATCGACGACCGCAAGCTGGAGGTCGCGCGGAAGCTGGGCGCCACCCACACCGTCAACTCCCGCGAGCGGGAACCGGTGGAGGCGGTGCGGGAGCTGACCGGCGGGTTCGGCGCGGACGTCGTCATCGACGCGGTGGGCGTGCCGGAGACCTACCGGCAGGCGTTCTACGCCCGGGACCTGGCGGGCACCGTGGTCCTGGTGGGCGTACCCACCCCCGAGATGAAGCTGGAACTGCCCCTGCTGGACGTCTTCGGCCGCGGCGGCGCGCTGAAGTCGAGCTGGTACGGCGACTGCCTGCCGAGCCGCGACTTCCCGATGCTGATCGACCTGTACCTGCAGGGCCGTCTCGACCTGGACGCCTTCGTCACCGAGACCATCGCACTGGACGGTGTGGAGGAGGCGTTCGAGAAGATGCACGCCGGGGACGTCCTGCGTTCGGTGGTGGTGTTCCGATGACCACCGCCCGCATCGACCACCTGACCACCTCCGGCACCTTCTCCCTGGACGGCGGCACCTGGGAGGTGGACAACAACGTCTGGATCGTCGGCGACGAGAACGAGGCGGTCGTCCTGGACGCGGCCCACGACGCCGATGCCATCGCCGAGGCGCTCGGCGGCCGCCGGCTGAACGCGATCGTGTGCACCCACGCCCACGACGACCACGTCGGCGCCGCCCCCGCCCTGGCGGAGGCCACCGGGGCACCGGTCCTGCTCCACCCGGCCGACCGGCCGCTGTGGGAGCTGACCCACCCCGACCGCGCCCCCGACGGCGAGCTGTCCGACGGACAGGTGATCACCGTGGCCGGCGTGGAACTGACCGTGCTGCACACCCCCGGCCACGCCCCCGGCGCGGTCTGCCTCCACGCCCCCGCCCTGGGCACCGTCTTCACCGGTGACACCCTCTTCGCCGGCGGGCCCGGCGCCACGGGGCGTTCCTTCTCCGACTTCCCGACCATCGTCGAGTCCATCCGGAGCAGGCTGCTCACCCTCCCGCCCGAGACCGTGGTGCGCACCGGCCACGGTGAGAGCACCACCATCGGGGCCGAGGCACCCCACCTGGAGGAGTGGATCGCCCGCGGCCACTGACGGCGGTTCGGTGGGACGGGCGGCGGGAACCGACCGTCCGTCCCACCGGGCGCGGCCGTCGCCGCCCGCGCGCGTCCCCGTCGACCGCGCACCCGGCCCCTCAGGGGCGCTCGCGCGCCAGGTCGGCCAACAGCGCCGAGACGACCCGGTCGGTCGAGGCGGCCATGTCCACGGACCCCGGCGAGAGCAGCCACTGGACCTGCAGGCCGTCCATGACGGCGATGATCGCGTTGGCCGATTCCTCGACGTCCAGGTCGTCCCGTGCCTCGCCGAGGTCGAGCGCCTCCCGCAGCGCTTCCGCGACCATGGCGCGCAGGCCCTCGTAGCGGTCGCGGAAGTACTCCTGGGCGGGATGGTCGTCGGTGACGCTCTCCGCCGACAGCACGGCGTACAGGCGCACGATGCCCTCGCGTTCGGCGTTGCGGCGCGCGGTGTCGACCAGGTGGCGCAGGAAGGCCAGGCCGCGCGGGCGCTCGGGGCCCTGCCGTGCGATGTCGGTTCGGTCGCGCAGTTCCAGGACGCTGGTGAGCAGCAGCGCCTTGGAGCGGAAGTAGTGCAGTACGCCGGCCTGGGTCATGCCGGCGCGGTCGGCGATCTCGGCGAGCGAGGCGTTGTGGTAGCCGCGGGCCGCGAAGGTGTCCATCGCGGTCTCCAGGACCTCCTCCCGCCGCCGTCGGGCCTCAGGGCTCCTGGGGACGCGGGGTCGGCCCGCTCCGCCCGCCTTCTTCGCGCTCACCCGGTGCAGTGTACGGGCCGGGGAAACGGTGGCCGTCGGCTGTCCGGCGCCGGTGGGGAAAGAGGCGCCCGACCACTTACTGAGTGCTTAGTAAGTGTGCTTTCATGCTTCCGTTCCGCCTGCCTCGCGCCACATCCGTGGCCGGAAGGACGCGCATGTCTCCGCTGTCGCCACCCGACGTTCCGGTACAGGACCCCCCGACCGCCCCCCGGGGCGAGGGGACACCACCGGACGACGTCGAACTCCGCCACCGGATCCGGAGGCTGGACCTGGAGTCCAAGGTCCGGCTGCTGACCGGGGCGACCCTGTGGACCCTGCCCGACGAACCCCGCCTCGGACTGCACCCGATCGTGATGTCCGACGGCCCCCAGGGCGTGCGCGGCACCGGCGAGGACCCCGCCGCCACCGGCCTCCTCGCCCCGGCCCCCAGCGCCGTGGCCGCGACCTGGGACCCCGACCGGGCCGAACGGCTGGGGAGGCTCTTCGCCGCCGAGGCCCGCCGCAAGGGGGTCCACGTGGTGCTGGCCCCACTGGCGAACCTCCAGCGCACCCCGGTGGCCGGCCGGCACTTCGAGTACTTCTCGGAGGACCCCCTGCTCACCGGGACCCTGGCCGCCGCCGTCGTCCGCGGCCTCCAGGGCGCCGGCGTGGCCGCCTGCCTCAAGCACTACGTGGCCAACGACTCCGAGACCGACCGCACCCGCTACCGCGCCAGGATCGACGAGCGCCCCCTGCGCGAGGTCTACCTGGCCCCGTTCGAACAGGTCGTCCACGAGGCCGGACCCTGGAGCGTCATGACGGCCTACTCGGGCGTGGACGACGGGACGGAGTCGGCGCCGATGGGCGAGCACCGGCGGCTGGTGCGCGGGGTCCTGAAGGAGGAGTGGGGATTCGACGGCCCCGTGGTCAGCGACTGGGCCGCGACCCGCTCCACCACCGCCTCCGCCCTCGGCGGTCTCGACCTGGTCATGCCGGGCCCCGACGGTCCGTGGGGGGCGGCGCTCGTGGCGGCGGTACGGACGGGCGAGGTCCCCGAGGAACTCGTGGACGACAAGGTGCTGCGGCTGCTGCGGCTGGCACGGAACACCGGGCGGCTCGGCGATCCGTGGGAGGTCGGCGCTCCCCCACCGCCGCCCCCGGCCCACGGGCGCGGCCCCGAACCGTCCGGGACGCCGAGCGAGGAGGAGTTCGCCCTGCTGCGGGAGACCGCCGCACACGGCACCGTCCTGCTGCGCGACGCCCCCGGACTGCTGCCGCTGGACCCGGCCGGCCTCGCCGAGGTCGCGCTGATCGGACCGAACGCGGTCGCCCCCCACCTCCAGGGCGGCGGAAGCGCCTTCGTCCCGGCCGCGCGCACGGTCGCCTTCGCCGACGGACTGCGTGCCGCCCTGCCCGGGCACGTACGGCTCACCGTGCACCGTGGCGGTGACTCCCACCGCCACGCGCCCTTCGCCCCGGCCGCCCTGCTCACCGATCCCGACGGCGGCGGGCCGGGCGTCCGAGCGGACCACCTGGACGCCTCCGGACGGCGACTCGGCGGCGAGGTGCGCACCACCGGGGACTGGGGCGGCTACGGGGACTTCCCGCCCGGCACCCACCGGGTGGTGCTGCGCACCGTGGTCACCCTGACCGAACCCGGCACGCACCGCCTGGAGTTCGGGTGCGTGGGCCGGTTCCGGGTGGAGGTGGACGGCGAGGCGGTGTTCCACGGGGACGACGACCGCGGTGTCGGCCTGGTCCTGGACTCCAGCCACCACCACCCCCGCACGCACGACGTCGACCTCCCGGTCGACGGGCCCGGACCGCGCCGCGTCGAGGTGACCGTCGACCTCACCGTCGTGGACGCCGACGGATACGGCCGCTTCGTCACCGCCCACCTGCGCCACCGGCCGCCCGGACACGGCCCCGAGGAGGAGATCGCCGAGGCGGTCGCCGCGGCCCGACGGGCCGACGTCGCCGTCGTCGTGGTGGGCACCAACGAGGAGGTCGAGTCCGAGGGCTGGGACCGCGCCGGCCTCCGACTCCCGGGCCGGCAGGACGAACTGGTGCGCCGAGTGGCAGCCGTCAACCCCCGGACCGTCGCGGTGGTCAACGCGGGCGCGCCCGTCCTGCTGCCCTGGGCCCGCGAGGTGCCCGCGCTGCTGTGGGCCTGGCTGCCCGGACAGGAGGCGGGACACGCGCTGGCCGACGTGCTGCTGGGCCGTACCGAACCCGCCGGCCGCCTCCCGTGGACCCTGCCCGCCCGCGCCGAGGACGTACCGGTGCCGAACGCCCTGCCGGTCGACGGGATCGTGACCTACCACGAGGGCGTCCACATCGGACACCGCGCCTGGGACCGGGCCGGAAGGACACCCGCCTTCCCCTTCGGACACGGCCTGGGCTGGACCACCTGGGCCTACGAGTCCGTCACCGCCGTCCCCGCGTCCCCGGACGGGTCGGGAGGCGTCCGGGTGACCGTGGAGCTGTCCAACACCGGCCCCCGCGAGGGGAGGGAGGTCGTCCAGGTCTATCTGGAGGCGCCTTCGGACGACCCGTCGCGCCCCGCGCGCACGCTCGCCGGTTTCGCCGCCGTCCGGGTCGCGGCCGGCGCCCGCGCCCGCGCCGTCGTGGACGTGCCCGAACGCGCCCTCCGCGTCCGGGACTCCGACGGCGACCGCTGGTGGACACCGCCCGGCCGGTACCGGCTGCGCGTCGGACGGTCCAGCCGCGACCTGCGGCTCTCCGTCGACGTCGACCTCGGGGGCGCCCACCGACCGACCGACTGACACGGCCGTCGGGGGCCCGCGCCCCACACCCCCACACCCCCACGCCCCCACGCCCCACCGCGCCGCGGAAAGAGGCGGAGCACCGCGAGAAGAAGAGAAGCCGACGGAGAAGGAGACGCACGGATGCCCCCCACCATCCCACCCGACACCGCCGGACCGAGCCGGAGAAGCTCCGTCCGCCGAAGCGTCGCGGCCGCGTTCGGAGCCCTGCTGCTCGCCGGCACCGGCCTGGCGGCCACCACCGCCGACACCGCGCGGGCGGCCGACCCCGTCGCACGCGTGTGGGTCACCACCCCCGACGGAGGCAGCAGACTCGCCGACCACGGCACGGTGCCCTTCACCGCGCGGCCGGAGGCCGTCGACATCCGCGTCGACGCCGACGGCACCGCACAGCGGTTCACCGGCGCCGGCGCCTCCGTGACGGAGGCCTCCGCGCACCTGATCCGCCGGCTGCCCCGGGGCGAGCGGGACGCCCTGATGGAGTCGCTGTTCTCCGAGGAGAACGGCATCGGCCTCAACTACCTGCGCCAACCGCTCGGCAGCACCGACTTCGACGCCGACGCCGACCACTCCACCTACGAGGACACACGCGGGGACTTCGGCATCGACCGCGACATGCCGGAGATCATGCCGGTCCTGAGGCAGGCCGTCTCCGTCAACCCGGACATCCGCTTCATGGGCAGCCCCTGGTCGCCGCCCGCGTGGATGAAGGAGCCGGCCTCCCTCGACGGCGGCAGCCTGAAGGCCGAGCACCGTCAGGACTACGCCGACTACCTGGTCAAGGCGATCAGGGCCTACGAGGCCCAGGGCATCACCCTCACCGACCTGACGGTGCAGAACGAGCCCCTGTTCGCCACCGACTACCCGTCCATGAGCATGACCGCGGCCGAGCAGGCCGCGTTCCTCCGGGTGCTCGACCGCACCCTGACCGCCGCGGGCCTGCCCACCAACGTGCTCGCCCACGACCACAACTGGGACCGCCCCGACTACCCGTTGGAGGTCCTCGACGCCACCCGCGACATCGACCGGGTCATCGGCGCCGCCTTCCACTGCTACGGCGGCAGCCCCGAGGCCCAGTCACGGATCCGCCAGGCCGGTGAACGGGTGTTCTTCACCGAGTGCTCCGGCACCGACTCCGACCCCGTCGGCCGCACCTTCGCCGACACCCTCCGGTGGCACGCGGAGAACCTCGTCGTCCGCAACATGCGCAACGGCGGGGAGACCGTCGTCACCTGGAACCTCGCCCTCGACGAGAACGGCGGCCCGCACCAGGGACACTGCGGCACCCGGTGCAACGGAGTGGTGGAGATCGCCGGCGACCGCGTGACCCGGGGCGCCGAGTACTACGTCCTCGGCCACCTCACGAAGTTCGTCGAGCCCGGAGCCGTCCGCGTCGACTCCACCGGGCAGGGACCGGGCGGTGTGCAGAACGTCGTCTTCCGCAACCCCGACGGCTCACGGGCCGCCTACGTGGTGAACACCGCGAGTTCCGCCCGGACCTTCTCGATCACCGACGCCGGACGCTCCCTCTCCCACAGCCTGCCGGCCGGCGCCGTGGCCACCTTCACCTGGGCGGACCCGGCCACCGGCACCGGCATCGACACCTCCACGTGGTACCGGGTGGTGAACACCGGCAGCGGCAAGTGCCTGGACACCACCGACGGCGGCACCTCGGACGGCACCGTACTCCAGCAGTGGGCGTGCCACGCGGGCAACGACAACCAACTGTGGCGGTTTCGGCCCACCGACGGCGGCCACCACCGCGTCGTCGGCCGCGGCGGAACCGCCCTGGTCTGGGACGTCGACGGCGGGACCGGCGCGACGGCCGACGGCGCCCG
Source organism: Streptomyces taklimakanensis (assembly GCF_009709575.1). Lineage (NCBI taxonomy): Bacteria > Bacillati > Actinomycetota > Actinomycetes > Kitasatosporales > Streptomycetaceae > Streptomyces > Streptomyces taklimakanensis. The sequence continues at coordinate 312,226 of NZ_WIXO01000001.1, read as the reverse complement.
GGTCCACCTGTGGACCTGGGGCGGTGGCGCCAACCAGCAGTGGCGACCGGTCGACCGCGGCGACGGCACCCACGCCTTCGTCGCCCGCCACAGCGGCAAGTGCCTGGACGTGACGGACGCGTCCACCGCGGACGGCGCCGGTCTCCAGCAGTGGGCCTGCCACGGGGGTCCGGCGCAGACCTTCCGTCTCGTCCCCGTCTCCGCCCCCTGATCCCGACCCGGGCACCGCGCGTCCCGCCTGGTGAGACGCCGCGGCCGGCCGCGGGCGCGGGCCCGGGAGCCCCGGGCGGGGGCCGGTCGTGGCGGGCCGCCGAAGAAGGGGGCGGAAAGATCGCACGTCGGAGGTGTGAAGAGGCGAGGAGCCGGGCACAAGGCCACGGCCGTGGACGTTCCATGGAGAGTGGACCCGGGCGTCCAGGGTTCTCGTCGCGATCGCCTGTCAGGAAGTGGCACAGTGGGGGATGTCGGGTTCGACCTGTCGGCCTTCAGCCTCAGCGAGATGGTGCGCTGTGGTGCGGAACTTCGGAAAGCCCCTCGGGGCGCCAGGTCGTGGGAGGAGGCGGCGCAGGCCGTCGTCGACTTCCTGTACGACAGCATGACCGACGGGCAGGGCCGTCGGGCCTGCTCCCTGGTGAGGCTGTTCGTGACACGGCGCTGGAACGCCCTCTCGCCCGAGGACCGCGCGGTGGCCCCCGCCCCGCCGGCCGCCACCCCTCCTCCGTCGGGCGCGCGCTGTCTCACCCTGGCCGCGGCCTGCGGTTCGTACCCCCGGTGGAGGGACCCGACCACCGGTTCCGAACGGTTCGTCCTGCCAGTGCCGTCCCGAGAGGCCGCTCGACGGGTTCCGCTGCTCTCCCGGCTCGTCGATCTCATCGGCACCGGTGCCGACGCCGCTCCCGCCCCCGACGCCACCCCCGACGCCACCCCCGACACCGCCTCCGACGGCGTGTTGCCGCCCTCCTCCCGCTTCGAGGTCCTCCACGTCGCCGACGGCGCCCACACGCGCGAACTGTGGGGCGAGGAGTTCGTCGAGGAGTACGGCGTCCGGTCCGTCCTGGCGTTCGGCGGACCGCTGCCGGACGGCGAGCTCTTCGCCGTCGTCCTCTTCTCCCGCGTCCCGCTTCCCGCGCGGACCGCCGAACTGTTCCGCACGGTCGCCGTCAGTACCCGGACGGCCCTCCTGCCCTTCGGCGGCGCGCCGTCGGCCGGGGCCGCGGAGCAGACGGTGCACGAGCGCGCGGTCGCCGCGGAGGCCATGCTCAAAGCACTGGAGGAGTCCGTCCAGCAGCAGGCGACCCACCTGGAGTCCCTGGTGGCGGAGCTCAGCTCCGCCACCAGGGAGCTGCGCCGGTCGCAGCGGGAGCTGCAGCGGCGCGAGGAGCAGTTGCGGGGCGAGGCGGCGATCGTCGAATCCCTGCAGGAGGTCGGGAACGCCCTGGCGGCGGAGTTGGACCTCGACGCCCTGGTGCAGCACGCCTCCGATGCCGCCACCCGACTGACCGGGGCCGCCTTCGGGGCCTTCTTCTACAACGTGCTGGGCGAGACGGGCGAGTCCTACCTGCTGTACGTGATCTCCGGCGTGGACCGGTCCGCCTTCGACCGGTTCCCCATGCCGCGCAACACGCGGGTCTTCGAGACGACCTTCCGCGGCCTGGGCGTCCTGCGCTCCGACGACATCACCGCGGACCCCCGCTACGGCCACAACGAGCCGCACCGGGGAATGCCGGAGGGACACCTGCCCGTCCGCAGCTACCTGGCCGTTCCGGTGGTCTCCCGAGGCGAGGTCCTGGGTGGCTTCTTCTTCGGCCACCCCGAGCCGGGCGTGTTCACCGAGCGGCACGAACGACTGGCCACCGGCGTGGCCGCGCAGACCGCCGTGGCGCTGCAGAACGCTCGGATGTACCGGCAGGAGCGCAACACCGCGATGGAACTCCAGCGCCACCTGCTGCCCGCCCTGCCCCGGGTCGACGGCATCGTGAGCACCTCGCGCTACCGGCCCGCCGGCCATGGAACGGACGCCGGCGGCGACTGGATCGACCTCATCCCCCTGCCCGACGGAAGAGCCGTCCTGGCCGTCGGGGACGTCATGGGCAAAGGGGTGCGGGCCGCGGCCGTCATGGGACAGATCCGCACCGCCTGCCGCGCCTACGCCCTGCTCGGGCTCTCCCCCGGTGAGGTGCTGGAGCGGCTCAGCGTCCTGGTGGACGACATCGCTCCCGGACGCATCGCCACCTGCGCCTACGGGGTGCTGGACGCGGATCGCGACCGACTGCGCCTGGCCGTCGCCGGCCATCTGCCACCGGCCCTGCGCGACCCGGACGGCCGGGTCAGCTTCCTGGACGACGGGATCGGCCCGCCCCTGGGGGTCGGCAGGCAGGAGTACCCGGAGTGGGAGACCCCCTTCCCACCCGGTGCCCGTCTGCTGCTGTACACCGACGGCCTCATCGAACGCCGGGGGCGCCCGATCGACACGGGCATGCGGCACCTGCGGGAACTCCTGGCCGAGTCGGCCGGGGAGATCGAGGCCGACTGCGACTCCTGGCTGGACATCCTGACGGCCGGCGGCCGGCACGACGACGACATCGCCATGCTCTACGTCCAGCGCCCCACCGGCACCGGGCGGGACGAGGACACGGTGGTCCGCGACTACCCTCCGGTCTCCGACGCGGTTCCGGACGCGCGCCGGCTCGTGGCCGACACCATGCACGCGTGGGACCTCGGCCACCTGGCGACCGACATGATGCTCATAGCGGACGAGATGGTGGCCAATGCCGTTCGCCACGCCAGGACGCCGCTGCGCATGGAAGTGCGGCGGACCGAGGACAGGATCATGCTCGAGGTCACGGACAGCAGTCCCGAGGAGCCCCGGCTGATGAGGTCCGCGCCCCAGGACTTCGGACATCGGGGGATCTTCCTGATCGACGCCATCGCGACGCGCTGGGGGACCCGCCGTGTCGAAGGGGGCAAGGTGGTGTGGGCGGAGGTCACGGCAGGACCGACGCCACCGGGCCGACCCGCCCGGGAGAGAGCAGAAGATCCGACGGCAGCGCCCCCGGAACGGAGAACGGACAGCCGCGCATGAACCGACCGCCGACCTCCCAGCCGTACGAGTCCGCAGGCACTCCCGCTCCGAACGGCCTCGGTATGCCTCCCAGCGGCCCCACCCTGACCATCGGGTCCCGCACCGGTGACGGGCACATCGTCGTCACCGTCGAGGGGCCCGTCGACTACCACACCTCGCCGCAGTTGCTGGGGCACCTGATGTCGGAGGAGGTGGAGGGCTTCCCCCTGGTGATCCTCGACCTGTCCCATGTGGCCTTCTGCGACTCCAGTGCCCTGGGAGCCTTCGTGGAGGTCTTCCGGCACCGCGAGGAGGACGGCCGGCGCCTGGCTCTCGTGGGACTCCAACCGGAGGTCAGACGCGTCATGGAACTCACCCGCCTGGTGGATCTCCTGCCGCTCCACGCCACGGCGGCCGACGCGCTGACGGAGGAACAGCGGGGGAACGTCGCCCCGGGAGCCCCCGGCGGGCCGGGCGGAGCCTGAGCCGAACACCGCCGAGCGCACGGGCGCCCGCTCCCCGCCCCGGGCGGGGAGCCGCCGGGGAGTCTGTACAGGGCCGCCCGGGGCGGTTAGCGTCGGCTTCGCCGTGTCCACGGGGTCGTCTGTGGGAGTGTTGTCGATGCGTCGAACCGTGCTCGTGGCGGCTGTGGTCTCCTTGTGCGTCCTGCCGCTGGCCGGGTGCAGTACGAGTGGTGAGACCGCTCCGCCGACCCCCTCCGGCTCCCTCGCCTCCGGTGGAGCCGAACCGTCCGGGCCGACGCCGGTGGCGGTGGGAGAGGTCTTCGCCTGGCCCGACGGCCTGGAGGCGACGGCGACCGTGCTGGGACGGCTGCGCCCGGCGGACCGGACGGACCTCGAAGCCGGTGTGGTGGACGAGGCACGGCTGACCCGGGCGCGTGAGGGACTGCCGGGCGGGCGCAGCGAGCCGATGGGGTTACGGGTGGAGCTGACCAACACCGGTGACGCCCCCGTCGACCTGGACGAGGTGGAGCTGCAGTGGGTCGGCGTCAAGGTGGGCGGCATGGCCAGGAAAGTCGACGACGACGGTGCCCTCACCGGTGAACTCGCGCCGGGGCGGAGCGTGACGGAGGAGAGCGCCTGGGCCGTGCCGGACATGGTGGCCGTCGGGTACCAGGTCCTCGTCTGGCCCCAGGGCCCCCGGAAGGGGGCGGCCGGGCAGTTCTCCGGCACGGTGCCGGGCGCCTCCATCCGTCCGCCGCAGGACGGGCACCACGACGGCTCCGGCCACGCCGGCCACTGACCCGGCGGCGCACCGGGCGCCGCCGGGCCGGCGCGGCTACTCGAACCGCGCGGTGTCCCCCGCTCCGCGGCGTACGATCTCCGCTTCGCCACCGGAGAAGTCGACGACCGTGGTCGGCTCGGTGCCGCAGTCGCCCGAGTCCACCACGGCGTCCACCACGTGGTCCAGCCGCTCCTTGATCTCCCATCCCTGGGTCATCGGCTCGTCCTCGCCGGGCAGGAGCAGGGTGCTGGAGAGCAGCGGCTCGCCGAGCTCGTCGAGCAGGGCCCGGGTGACGACGTGGTCGGGGATCCGGACTCCGACCGTCTTCTTCTTCGGGTGCATCAGTCGGCGCGGCACCTCCTTCGTCGCGGGGAGGATGAAGGTGTAGCTCCCGGGCGTCGCCGCCTTGATCGCACGGAACACATCGTTGTCGAGGCGTACGAACCGGCTCAGTTGCGCGAAGGTCCGGCACACGAGGGTGAAGTGGTGGCGGTCGTCCAGGTGCCGGATCGACCGGATCCGGTCGATGCCGTCACGGTTGCCCAGCCGACACCCCAACGCGAAGCAGGAGTCCGTCGGGTACGCGACGAGCGCACCGGATCGGATGTCCTCCACCACGTTGCCGATGGCGCGCCGTTGGGGGTTCTCGGGGTGCACGTCGAAGTACTTCGCCATCCAACGACCCTACGCCCGTACTGTCCGCGACCCCACCACGGCACCCCGCCCGGGGCTTCCGGGCGGGGTGCCTCCCCTCGGGCACCCGCCGACCACCGCGTTCTGTGGTCAGGTGGCCGGGGCCTGCCGAGCCGCCGTGTCCGTCCTCCCCGTCACCTCCACCACCTCCGTCACCAGTACCGTGACGGACACCGGGCCGAGCGTTCCGTCGGCGACGACCGGTTCCACCGCCGCGCGGACCCGGCGCACCACGTCGAGCGCGCGGTGGTCCGCGGAGACCGCGAGCCGGATGTGTACGTGGTGCCCGGAAGGAACACCGCCCGCCTTGCCGCGCGCGGAGCCGACGCGCACCGGCCGGGATCCGTCCCCCGACAGGGAGGTGAGGCGGACCACCCCCGGAACGGCCGACGCGGCGTTGCGCACCGCCGCCTCCAAGGCTCCGCCGGTGCCACCGGTGTCGTCGGTGCCGCCGTCGGCCGGGGGCTCGCCGTCGCGGGACTCCTCCTTCGGAGGCTCCTCCCGGGCCGGCTCGTTCACCGCCCCCTCCGACAACCCGCTGATCCGCAGGTCGATCGCCGCCACCACCAGCCCCAGAAGACCGTCCGCCGCCTCGGCCAGGGCCGTGCGCACGCGCTCGGCGGTCGCCGGCAGCGGTTCGTCGGCCGTGGCGTCGAACTCCGCGTCGATCCGGAGCGGCCCGGGGGGCAGCGCACCGGGAGGTGGCGGCACGACCGGTTCCCCGACGGCTTCGAAATCGGCCACGGTGACGCGCACCGTGCCCGGCCGCACTCCCGGCAGCCTCCTCATGGCTTGCCGCAACACGCCGGCCGCGGCCCGTTCCGCCAGCCAGGCACCGTCGGTCGCCTCCCCCAGAGGGAGCAGGCGGCCGACGGCGAGCTGCCGGCGTACGGACTGGAGCAATCGGTCCGTGGCCACGGTTTTCCGCTCTCCTCTCCCGGAGGCCGCGGTGTGCCCGGGGCCCACCGGTGGTCTTGCGGAGCCTTCTCGCCCGGTTTCCCGAAGGCGACTCCTCCGAAGCTGTGCATCCCTTTCCGCGAGACAGGCATATCAGGAAAAAAGCGACACAAGGCGTTAATCTTGTCGAAGATTCCTGATCAATCCTTCCTGTGGGTGAGGGGTGAAGACGATGACAGAGACCTCGCAGCAGAACCGCTCCGGCTCTCCCGGCGCCGGTGGAGAGGCCGCCGGAAGGAGCGGAAGCAGGCAACTGGGCGAAGGGCGGGGCGCGAGCGATCCGCGTGTTCGCGGAAGGACCACCATCGCCGACGGTGTGGTGGAGAAGATCGCCGGGATGGCGGCCCGTGAGGTCGACGGCGTCCACGCGATGGGCGGCGGGGTGTCCCGTACCTTCGGCGCGGTGCGTGACCGTGTCCCCGGCGGAGGAAAGCCCGTCACACGAGGGGTGCGGGTCGAGGTCGGTGAGACCCAGACGGCGGTGGACCTGGACCTCGTCGTCGAGTACGGGGTGCCGATCGCCGACGTGGCGAGCGACGTGCGGGAGAACGTGATCGGCTCGATCGAGCGGATGACCGGCCTGGAGGTCGTCGAGGTCAACATCGCGGTCGACGACGTCCACCTTCCCGACGAGGAGAGCGAGGAGGAGCAGTCGCCCGAGAGGCCCCGGCTGCAGTAACACGGCACGGCGCGGGCCGCGTGCCCGGCACGACACGGAGCGAAAGAACGCACCATGAACATGGGCACAGTCGGCTTGATCTCGGGCATGGCACTGGGGTTCGCCGGGTATTTCGGAGGTTTCGGCGCCTTCCTGCTGGTGGCGGCGCTGGGAGCGGTCGGTTTCGTCGTCGGACGCCTCTTCGACGGAGACCTGGACGTGGGAGAACTCCTCCGCCCCGGCGACCGCGGACGGCGGTGACCGGTGGCACAGGAGTTCCGTACCGCCGAGGCGTCCTGGGTGCCGCCGGGTGAGCGAGGCGCGACGAGAATCGCCGACCGGGTCTTCTCCAAGATCGCCTCCCGGGCCGCCCGGGAGGCGCTGGACACCGCGCCGGACACCCCCCGGCAGTCCTCCGGCCGGGGAGCGGACCCGAAGGTGGCGATCACCGTGCGCCGCCCTCCGGACCGGGACGGGACCAACGGCGAGGCCCGAGTGAGGGTGATCGTCGACCTTCCCTACCCCTGCGACATCGGCGCGCGGTGCGGCGCGGTGCGCGCCCGGGTCTCCTCGCGGCTGTGGGAGCTGGCCGGTCTGAGGGCCCGACAGGTGACCGTCGAGGTGAGGCGGTTGCACGTGGGGACGTCCGACGGCAGGAGGGTGACGCGGTGAGCCAGGAGCCCCACCGGCCGCCGGCCCCGAGGGAGGCGGCCGGGGCGGAGAACGGTGGCGAGGAACGGTCCGCCCCACATCGGCCGGACGGCACCGGAAGAAGCGGAGCCACCCGGCGCTTCTGGTCCGCCCGACGGGTTCCCGCCGCGGTGGCGGCCCTGGTCCTGACGGTCGTCGCGATCGCGTCGCTGTACGAAGCGGTCGCCGCGAGCGTCGGCCGGCCCCCCGCGCGGTGGCGACGCGAACTCGCCGACGAACTGGCCACCCGCCCGGTGGACGATGTGTGGGTGATCGTCGGAGCGGTGCTCGCGTCCCTGCTGGGCCTGTGGCTGGTCCTCCTGGCGCTGACTCCCGGGCTCCGCAGGCTGCTGCCGATGCGCAGCGACGCCCCCGGCGGTGTCCGGCTGCACGCGGGAATGACCCGGTCCGCCGCCAAGCTGATGGTGCGTGACCGACTGCTGGAGGTCCCCGGGGTGGAGTCGGTCCGGGTGCGCGTCGGACGGCGCGCGGTGAAGGCGAAGGCCCGAGCGCACTTCAGACCACTGGACGAGGTGCGTGCGGACCTGAGCCGCGCGCTGGAGGACCAGGCGCGGCAGCTCGGGCTGGCCCGAGGCATGAGACTGTCGGCCCGCGTGCGGCGTCCGAAGAAGTGACGGAAGGGTGGGATGGGCGGATGCTCGCAGTGGTGAACCGAGTCCTGTTGGCCCTGCTGGGCCTGCTGGTGCTGGCGGCGGGATTGGCGGTACTGGCCGGCGGCCTCGACCTGTGGCGGCGCTGGGACCTCGGCCCGCCGTCCGCGTGGCCCTGGAGTACACCGCGAGAGGTGCTGCTCGACCGCGGCTCTCCGGCCTGGTGGGGAGAGGCCGGCTGGTGGCGGTGGCTGGTGGCGATCGGCGTACCGGCCGTCCTCCTGCTGCTCGCGCTGTGGTGGCTGCAGGCCCAACTCCGCCGGCACCGACTGGACCGGGTGAGGGTCGACACCGGCGACGGCCACGACGCCCTCGTCGAGGCGCCCGCCCTGGAGGACGCCGTGGTCGCCGAGGCCCGGAGCCTGCCGGGCGTGGAGCGCGGCAAGGTGACGCTGGACCGTCGCCGCAACAGGCCGTGGGCCCGGGTGGCGTTGGAGCTGGCTCCTCACGCGGCTCCCGCCCGGGTCCTGGCGGACCTACGGGACGGGCCCCTGGAACACGCCCGGGTCTCGGCGGGCCTCGACGCGCTTCCCGCGGAGGTTCGACTGCGCTCGGCCCGGCATCGCACCGAACGAGTGGACTGACCCCACTCCTCCGCCCGCCCCTTCTGCGCTCGGGCGACAGGCTGCGGAAGTAGCGCTGGTTGGGGTCTCCTCGCGCACCTTGGCGACCTCGTGCCGCAGGTCCGTGCCGTAGCCGTGTTCTCTCGACCATGTCACGTCGTCGAGGACGTAGGGGAAGTCCCTCGCCGCGGGCAGCGGATCCTCGGCCGCGACGTCGTATGCAGTCACGGAGCAGTGGCTGCTCGGCCGTGTGCGGCAGTGTCCGCCCCGCGTCGGTCACCGCGCGAGGAGCGGGGGAGGAGCGTTCTCCTCCGCTCCCGTCGACGGTTCGGATGCCGCGTACAGGGCCGTCGATGCCGCCAGAGCCGGGACGGTGACGGCCGCCGCGGCCGGGAAACCCCGCTTCCGTCGTACGGCGGACGGTGCCCGTGGCACGACGGCTCCCTTTCCCCGGCCTTCCCCCGGCCTACCCCCGGTCGATGCCGGGCCGCACGGTGCCGTGAACGATGGACCGTGTCACCCGGCCGAACACAAGCGGTACGGAACGAGGTGACCGTTCGGTCCACGAGGACGTTTCCGCCCACGGGGCCCGGGCGGCCAGGGCTTCACCCGGTTCACCCGGTGGTGGACCGCGCGGGGGATTCCGCCGATATCGACGACGGAAGCACGGTCGTCCACGCTGCCGGAACCGCCCGGTGACCAAGGTGAGAGAATCCCACTGACGTTCCCCCGGAAATGGCGGCCGGTACGGCGGAACACGGCCACGCACCTCGTGGCCCGCGCCCGCCGCACCTGTGGGCGGAACACGTTTCACCAAAGGCGGGGCGCGAGGATTGCCGACAAGGCGATTATCGGCCGCCACCCCCGTGGAGCGAGCGATTCACTCTGCCGGGTGACGTCGGCGGATCGTATTCTTGTGTGTTGTTCCTTGTGGTCGATGGTGTTTGTCGGCCGGCGCACGAGGCCTTTCGAGTGACCGGCCCGCCGTGTCGAGGGGACGACTTTCGACCGGCACGGATTTCGGTGGGGTCCTCCCGTCCGTCGACCACGGAGGAAGCTCAGGGGTCACGGGACGTGCGGTCGCAGGGCGATCAGGGCGATGTCGTCGTCCCCGGTGGCGGTGGTGGTGGCCACCAGCTCGTCGCACAGCGTCTCGAGGGGCTCGCGGGCGAGCGCGGCGGCGTGACGCCGTAGGCGCGCCAGTCCGCGGTCGAGGGGCTCGCCGCGACGTTCGACCAGGCCGTCGGTGTAGAGCAGCAGGGTGCCGCCGGGCGGCAGGTCCTCGGTGGTGCTGTCGCGGAGGTCGTCCGGGGGCAGGACGCCGAGCAGGGGGTGGAGGGCCCCCTCCAGGAAGCGGGTGTCGCCGCTCTCCGTGACCAGGAGGGGCGGGGGGTGCCCCGCGACGGTGTACGTCACTCGCCACGGTCCCCGCAGGTTCTCGGCGTCGCCCGTGCCCTCGATCCGGGCCATCACGCAGGTGGTCGTGCCCACGGCCGGTTCGAGGCTCTGCGTCACGGTGTCCAGGCGCCGCACGATCTCGCCCGGGGGCAGGTCGCCGTGGTCGACGGCGAGCGCGCGGAGCATGTTGCGCATCCTGCCCATGGCGACGGCCGCCCGCAGGTCGTGTCCGACCACGTCGCCGATGACGAGCAGGACGGCGCCGCCGGGCAGCCGGAAGGAGTCGTACCAGTCGCCGCCCACCTCGTCGGCCGACGAGCTGGGCAGGTAGCGGGCCACGATGCGCAGGTGCGGCAGGGCGGGGGGCTCGGTGAGCAGACTGCGCTGCATGGCCAGCGCGATCCGTTGGCTGCGCTGCAGCCGCAGCGCGTGGCTGAGCGCGTCGTGGGCCTCCTCGATCACCTCCCGCAGCAGGGTCCGGTCCGCCGGACCGATCGGTTCGTGGTGTCCGCAGACGAAGGCGGCCACCACGGCGGCCACGGCGCCGTCGACCAGGACGGGCAGGAACACCCCGCCGTGCGCCCCGGTTCGCTCCAGCCACGGCAGGACGCCCGGTGGGGCGATGTCCGCCGGCACGTCGCCCGGCGGAAAGGAGGAGTGGATCGGTCGCCGTTCACGGGCGGCGCGGGCAAGGGCGTGGTCGGGATCGACGTGCTCCTTGCGGCGCGGTGGCAGACCGGGCGGAAGCCCCTCGCGGGCGGTGGCCGCGACCCGCTCCACCACCAAAGGGGCGTCTTCGGCAAGTGACTCGGGGGAGTCGGGCAGCAGGTAGATGCCGCACTCGTCGACCAGGTCCGGGACGACCACGCGACTGAGGGCGGCGAAGGCGTCCGGCGCGTCCCTCGACTCCGTCACCGCGGCGGCGGCACGGGAGAGGAGTTCGCCGCGCCGTTTCCGCTGCCACTCCTCCTCGATGTCGATGCAGGCGCCCATCCACTCCAGCACGGTTCCGCCGTCGTGCACCGGGGCGGCACGCAGGAGGCAGTGCCGGTAGGCCCCGTCGGGGTCTCGCAGCCGGTAGACGTGCTCGAAGCGGACGGGCACCTCCTCGACGGCTCGGGACCACGCCTCGGCCAGGGACTCGCGGTCGTCGGGGTGGGCGGTGTCGAGCCATCCGGTGCCGCGGAGCTCCCTCCAGGGCAGCCCCGTCGCCCGCTCCCACTCCTCGCTTCCCTCGACGAAGCTTCCGTCGGGATCGGCCACCCACACCTTCTGGGTGGCCGTGGCGACCAGGCTCTGGTAGCGCCGCAGGGTCCGACGCCGTTCCTCGGCCAGGGTCCGTGCCTGTTGCGCGGCGGTGACCTCTCCGGTGACCTCCGCGGCGACGACCAGGACCCCCGGGTCCTCCCCGACCGAGGCGATCCTCGACATGCTGAACGAGAAGTACCGCTGTTCGACTCTGCCGTGCGCGTAGCGGACGGTGACGGGCGCGGCGGCCACCCGGACCGGCCCCCCGCCGCGGAACACCGGGTCGAGCAGGTCCAGGTACCCCTGTTCCTCCAGATCGGTGAAGGCCCGGCGGACGGGCACGCCCAGCGGTCGGTCCCCGAAGATGTCCCGGTAGACGGCGTTCATGTAGGTCAGGACGTGCTGCTCGCCCCGGCAGACCAGGACACCCACCGGTGCGGGGTCGAACACCTCCAGGGGCAGCCCGCTGGGCTCCCTGATCTCCGCGCCTCTCCGCACAACAGACATAACGCCCATTGTGGTGCTCGGTCGGTCCGGGGACCACGTCGAGGCGCGCGCATCGGCGGCCGTGCCCGGTGGTGCCCCCGGTGGTGTCCGGTGGTGCCCCCCCGGCCGGGGCCGCGGCCCCGGCCGGGGGGCAGAGCCCGCTCATCCGGTGGAGGAAGCGACCCTCGCGCACTGCGGCGTGGCCGGGGCGCGGCGCCCTGCCGGTGTCAGCCGGCCTTGCGGCGGAAATTCCGCTTCCGGTCGGCCGAGCGGCGCGTTCCGTTGATTTTCGAGCGGTTCTCCTCGTGCGCCCGGCGTTCCTGGCCGGTCTGTTTCTTGCGCTCCAGCGCTTCCCTGAACTTCCGTTTGACGTCGTCCTCGGTTTCGGGGCCGACCTGATCGTTCTGCATACGAACCTCCCACGTCCCACGGTGAAACGACTGCGCCGGTCAGCCTGGCACAGGGCCATGCCGTTTCGCGATCGCGTTTCCGCGCACGGCCGCCGGCGGAACGGACCGAAGACCGATCGGTGTGCCCGATCGTCTTGTGGAAAAGTCGGCTGCCGTTTCCCGGGAGGGCCGCACCCCACCCGATCGGCGGATGTCGGCGGCGCGTCGACCGGCGCGTGCGCGGAGAACGCGGCCGGGACGGACGGTGTGGGGCACACTGGCGACAGGGGCGCCCTCGACGCGTCGGAGCACCCCGCGCGATCCCCTCCGAGGCCACAGGGCGTGACCGTCGAGGACGAGCGGTGCCGTGCCGGGCCCGCTGTCGACGGCGTCCGACGGCCTCACGGCCCGTCGTGTTCCGCCCCCGGGCCCCTTGGGAGCGGACCGGCTCTCCCGTGGCGTGTCGTCCGGATGGCCGGCGGAGTACGCGGGCAGAAGACCGGTCACCGTCGTCGGGTGAGCCGCCTCGGCGGTGGTCCGGGAGAGGAGGACGACACCGTGACCGATGCCGCGCGGATGGGCAGGATGCTCGCCGGTCTGATGCAGGACAGCCACATCGCGACACTGGAGCAGCTGCCGGAGATGGTGGCCGGGCACGCCGCCGCGGCGGGCCTGCACGATGCGGTCGTGTTCGTGGTGGACCTGCAGGAGACGGTGCTGCGGCAGGTCACCGGCCGGGGGCTGGACGCGCACGAGGGAGGGCTGGAACTGGTGGTCGACGGCACGCTGCCGGGCCGCGCCTACCAGCGGGTGGACCTCGTTCCCGAACCGGGCGGGACCGGCGGGACCGGCCTGCGGCGATGGTGGGCGCCGATCACCGACGGGGTGGAACGTCTGGGCGTGCTGCGCACGGACGTCGCCGACGACGGCGAGGGGGTCCGCGAGGTGCTGCGGGCGCTGGCCTCGATGGTGGCCCTCCTGCTGCTGAGCAAGCGGTCCTTCAGCGACTCCTACGCCCGCCTGGTGCGCACCGCGCCGATGAACGTGGCCGCCGAGATGCAGCAGAACCTCACCCCGCCGCCGGCCTTCGCCGGCCACGACGCCACCGTCGGCGCGGTCTCGGAACCGGCCTACGAGATCGGCGGTGACGCCTTCGACTACGCCGTGGCCGGCACCACCCTCCATCTGGGGGTCTTCGACGCCATGGGGCACGATGCCACCGCCGGACTCACCGCCAACGTGGCGGTCGCCGCCTGTCGCAACGCCCGCCGCCGGGGCGCCTCCCTGGCCGAGACCAGCCGGTCGACGGAGGAGACGCTGATCGAGCAGTTCGGCACCAGCCGTTACGCCACCGGGATCCTGGCCGACCTGGACCTGGCCACCGGGCACCTGAGCTGGGTCAACCGCGGCCACCACCTGCCGCTGCTCGTCCGTGCGGGCCGGTGGGTCCACCCGCTGTGGTGCCCTCCGGCCGGTCCGATGGGCGCCGATCTGGGGCTGCCGATCACCACCTGCCGCGAACAGCTCCAACCCGGCGACCGGATCGTGCTCTACACCGACGGCATCACCGAGGCCCGCGACACCAACGGCGACGAGTTCGGGCTGGATCGGTTCACCGAGTTCGTGCTGCGCCACCACTCCGGCCACCTCACCTTGCACGAGACCCTGCGCCGCCTGGTCCACGCCGTCCTGGAGCACCACGCCGGGAAGCTGGACGACGACGCCACCGTCCTGATGGTCGAATGGCGCGGCGGCCACCAAGCGGACCTGACCCCCTGACCTCGGCAGCCCCGCCGACCACGGGTCGGGGAGCATCGGGCCGGCCCGGCCGGAAGGAGAGACGATGTGCAGCGACCGGAGCGACCGGCACGAACCGTCCCAGACGATGGAAGTACGGGCCCGGTCCCTGGCAGTCGGCCGCGTCCTGCTGACCGTGACCGGCGAATTCGATCACCACAGCGCCCACCGTCTCACCGACACCCTCCGGCCCGCCCTGGAGACGGGCGTCACCACGGTGCTGCTGGACCTGTCCGGGGTGTCCTTCCTGGACTCCACCGGAGTCACCCGCCTCCTTCGGGCCCACCGGGACGTCCGGGCGGTCGGCGGGCGGTTGGCCCTGATCGCCCCCAGCCGGCCGGTCCGGCGCATGCTGTCCATCACCGGCGTCGACCAGGTCCTGCCCGACTACCCCACCCCCGGCGACGTTCCCACCGATCCGCGCGCGGGACGGTGACGCTCCCCCCCCCCGACGGAAGTGCCGACGGGGCCCCTCGAAGTGGCGCGTTTTGCACTTGTGCCATACTCGGCGGCGCTCTGTGCGCTTACGTGAGTCGGGGGACCTCCGTTGAAAACCGAGCTTGCCGTGCGAACGCCGGTCGGTCGCCGCCCGGGTGACACACGATGAGCGGCATAGCGCTCTCGGCGCCGTACCTGGACACCGACGCCGACCAGCTCTCGTTCGCCCTGGGGCATCCGGCCCGTGAGGCACTCGCGGTACGCGACCTGACGGTCGGCGGGTTCCATGTGCAGCTTCGACTCCTGGGCGCGTCCCACCAGGTGTTCGTGGGCCCGGTCGGGGAGACCGTCGCGTGCCTGCCCGGCGTCGAAGGCGGCTTGCCGACCGCGGCGGAGCGGTGCTTCGATGACTGGACGTACCGTTTCAGCGCACGCGTCCGGCGTTGCGCGCCGGAGGACTTCGGCGCGAGGGTGGCACGGATCCGCAGTGTGTCGGAGGATCACCCCCGGGCCCTGTACGGCGTCTTCCCCGGATCCCCGGAAGCGGTCACCGCGTTGACCGTCGAGCGGGAGGGCACGGGGCTGGGGTGGCGCACCTGGCACACCTACCCGCAGAGCCGCCGGATCGTGGCGACGCACACCTGGCTGGAGGCCCGATGAAGACGGTTCGGCGCGTCAGCGCGATGTTCCTCGCCGCGATGACGCTGGCGGGGTGTTCCACCGACCCGGAGGACGGCAACGACGTGCCGTCCGGCTGGATCCGCCGGCAGTACGCCGCCGGCGGCACGGGCTATGTCGACCGCAGCGACCCGCCGCCACGCGTCGCGGGCGAGATCGACGACCACACCTCCGCCCGGGACCGCCACACCGCCGACGACATGGTCTTCCTGCGCTACCGGAACGACATCGTCGCCATCTCTCCGCGCCTGGGCGGCAGTCTCATCCAGATCGAGGACTACCGCACCGGCCACCGCCGTTGGAAGTCCCGCATCGGATCCGTGTGGCCGGATCCCGACAGCGCCGCCTTCCGCGGCGGAGGCCCCGGTTCCGGCAAGTAGCCCCGTTCCACCGTCCGAACCCCTCGACGACGTCCCCGAAAGGCACACCCGTGGCAGAGATCTTCGAGTCCGCAGGCATCGCCCTGCTCTACGGACTGGTCGGCTTCGTCGTGATGGCGGTCGGCTTCATCGCGCTCGACCTCGTCACGCCCGGAAAGCTCTTCCACGTGGTGTGGACGGAGCGCAACCGCGGCGCCGCGGTCCTCCTCGCCGGGCAGACGATCGCCGTCGGCCTGGTCATCGAGCAGTCCATCCGGGCCAGCGAGTCCGAACTGGGCCTGGATCACGGTCTGTTCAGCACCCTGCTGTACGGCCTCGCCGGTGTCGCCGTGATGACCGTGATCTCCTACGTGGTGGGGCTGTTGACCCCCGGCCGGCTGGGCGCCGCCGTGCTGGAGGACAACGGTGACCGTCCCCATCCCGCCGCCTGGGTCCAGGCGGCCATGTACCTCGGTACGGCCTTCATGGTCGGCGCCGCCGTCTCCTGAACCGCCGACCGCGTCATTCATGAGCAGCTCCGCCCTGGACCACACCGCTCCGGCCGTCACCGACGCCGCACGGCCGCCGCGGGCAACCCGTACGCGGTGGAGGCGCTTTCTGCTGCTGCTCGCGGTGTTCGTCTGCGCGGCCTGCGGCCTGGTCTACGAACTGGCCCTGACGGCGCTGGGCAGTTACCTCATCGGCAACTCCGTGATGCAGACCTCCGTGGTCATCTCCGTCATGGTCTTCGCCATGGGCGTCGGCTCGCTGGCCGCCAAGCCGTTGCAGCGCCGCGCGGTCGGTGCCTTCGCGCTCGTGGAGATCCTGCTCGCGCTCGTCGGCGGGCTGTCGGTGCTCGTCCTGTACGTGGCGTTCGCCTGGCTCCGGTTGTACATGCCGGCCATGGTGGTGGTCTCGTTCGTCGTCGGCCTGCTCATCGGAGCCGAGATCCCGCTGCTGATGACGTTGCTCCAACGGGTCAGGCGGCAGGAGGCCGGCAGCGCGGTGGCCGACATGTTCGCCGTGGACTACGTCGGGGCGCTGGTCGGCGGACTGTGCTTCCCCCTGCTGCTCCTGCCCGCCTTCGGCCAGTTGAAGGGCGCGCTGGTGGTCGGGGCGGTCAACGCCGTGGCCGGGGTCGTCGTCGTCCTGTGGATCTTCCGCCGGCAGACGCGCCGTGTCGTGCGCGCCGCGCTGTTGGCCGGGGCCGCCGGCGTCCTCGCCCTCCTGGGCACGGTGTACGTCCTGGCGGACGACATCGAGGTCACCGCGCGCCAGCAGCTCTACCGCGATCCGATCGTCCACGCCGAGACCACGCCGTACCAGGAGATCGTCGTCACCCGGTCCACCGCCTTCACCGGGGAGCCGGACATCCGTCTCTTCCTCAACGGCGATCTGCAGTTCTCCTCCGTGGACGAGTACCGCTACCACGAGGCGCTGGTCCACCCGGCCCTGTCGGGGAAGCGGTCGTCCGTCCTGATCCTGGGGGGCGGCGACGCGCTCGCCCTGCGGGAGGTGTTGCGGTACGACGACGTCGACGAGGTCACGCTGGTCGATCTCGATCCGGCGATGACACGGCTCGCCCGCAGCTTCGCCCCCCTGCTCGAACTCAACGACGACGCGCTCGGCGACCCGCGGGTCACCGTCGTCCACGCCGACGCGTTCACCTGGCTGCGGGACGCCGCCCGGCGCTACGACGCGGTCCTCATCGACTTCCCGGATCCGGACACCGCCGCGCTGGCCAAGCTGTACAGCGTCGAGTTCTACCACCTGCTGGGCCACGTCCTGAAGCCCGAGAGCCGGGTCGTGGTGCAGGGCGGCTCGCCGTTCTTCGCCCCCAAGTCGTACTGGTCCATCGCCACCACGATCGACGAGGCCGGGTACGCGACCACCGAGTACCAGGTGGACGTCCCGAGCTTCGGCAACTGGGGCTTCGTCCTGGCCGCTCCCGGTGCCGACCGTCCGCCGCCACCCCTTCGCCTGGCCGACGACGTCCCGCGCCTGCGCTTCCTGGACGACGCCGTCCTCGCGGCCGCCACCGTCTTTCCCGTGGACCGCCGCCCCCAGGAGGTACGGGCCAGCACGTTGATGGATCCCGCGGTGCTGGAGTACACCCGCCACGAGTGGCGGAACTACTGAGGGCTCTCACCTGGAGGTGATCATGAGACACGCACGCGTCACCAAGGCCGCCGTGGTCACCGCCGTCGCCACCGCGGTCTGCCACCTCACCATGAGCGCCGGGTTCGCCTGGGCCCGCGACCGGCCGTCCGAGCATCCGGACGACTGGTCCGGCCTGTACGAGTTCGGTGCCACCGTCCTCGCCTCCTGGATCCTCATGCCCCTGGTGCTGTGGGCCGGGATGCGCGTCCTCGGTGAACGGCGCACCCATCTCCAGGTCTACGTCGGCGCTCTGCTGTGGGGCGCGGTCTCCTGGTACCACGTCGATGACATCGACCGCGCGGGAGGGGTCATGCCCCCCTTGGTCGCGGCCGTGTTCGTCGTGGTGGGCGCACTCCTCGGCGCCTTCGATCCCGGCCCCGAGTGTGACGAGGCGGTGTGAGCGAGCGGACGGGTGCCGTACCCGTCGGTGATCCGACGCCTGACGCGGCCGACCCGCCGGGCCCTTCGAGCGGGCCGGGCGGGCGGCGGGCGTCCGGGCCCGCACACCCGGTCACGGTGATCGGGCCTGCGGGCCCGCGGGGCTGCTACGAGCCGCCGAAGAATTCCCAGTCCGAGCGGTTGGCCGTGCTGCTACTGTTGGTTACCACCCAGTAGTAACCCGGGCGCTGAGCCAGGTACATGCCGGTGGCCACGTTCTTCACCTTCCTGCCCTCGTACAGCCATTTCTGGTGGTTTCCGCCGTTGCATTCCAGCCAGTAGACGTCTCCGGCGGAATTGCTGTCGAGGCACTGGTTCGAGTGGGCCCTGCGGATGGTTCTGTCGTCCCGCCGGTCCCACAGTTGCGCCGGGTCGCCGACATTGCAGCCCAGGGCCATCACGTTCCCGTCGCTCCGGGCGGTGACGCACCCGCCGCTCGACAGGTTCTTGATCCAGGTGTTCTCGGCGGCGAACGCGTTCGGCGCGGAGAGTCCGACCATGACGGCCGAGGTGGCGAGCGTCGCCGATGCGGCCTGTAGTGCACGTTCGAGTGTCCGGTTCACGCATGCTCCGATGGGTCGGTAGCCGAGTGGTGCGATGGGCCGTTCGGCAGGTGAGACGAAGGAGGTGGTGCACGGGTTTACGGCAGGGCGTGTGACACGGACCACGGACGTGGGTGACGGTGAGTCGACTCCGGAACGCGTCGGGGTCGGACTCGCGACTTCGATCCGGGCGTCACCGGGCGGGGCCGGCACTCCTGAAGTCGCCCGTCCGCAAAGGCCCGTCGGTTCCGGAGGAACGCCGGAAGGTGCCTCGAACGCGATTGACCTCAAGCGCGCTTGAAGCTCTAGCTTCCCCGTGAAGCCGCGGGAACCGGCCCGCGGCGCCTTTCGAGGAGGTTCGCCATGACCGAGCACGCGACCGACATCGAGATACCCGACCGTTACCGCTATGCCGTGATCCCGCACATCATGGTCGACGATGCCGCCGCGGCGATCGCTTTCTACCAACGGGCGTTCGGCGCCCGCGAGGACTTCAGGGTCGACGCTCCGGGCGGCGGGATCCTGCACGCCGAGATCACCGTCGGACGGTCGACGCTGATGTTGGGCGACGTCAGCGTGGACGAGGCGGAGGCCGCCTCCTTCGTCGCGCCGACCTCGCTCGGTGGAGGCACGCCCGTCACACTGCATGTCTTCGTGTCGGACGTCGACAGCCTGGCGGAGCGCGCCCGGGACGCCGGCGCCGAGATCCTCCAACCGCCGAAGGACATGTTCCACGGTGACCGTACCGTCATCCTCAAGGATCCCTTCGGGCACATGTGGGTGTTCCTGACGCATGTGGAGGACGTCTCGGAGGAGGAGTTGCGGCGCCGCCTGGCCACCGCGGGGTGACCGGAGCGGACAACGGGACGTCGCGTCACCCGGGAGGGGGCCGGGGCGGGACGACCGGTGGTGACGGGCGCCGTGCCTCGGCTCGACGGAGTGCGGCGCTCGCCGGCGCGGACGGGAGCGCCGTCGCTCCGAGTCGGCGTCCGGCTCCCGCCGGGGGTGATCGGGGCGGATCCCGGCGCGGGCCGGTACCGCGGCCGGGATCCTGCCGCGCGGGCCGTGCGGCGGCGGTGAGCACCGTGGTGAACGGGGGGCCGCTGTGCGTCACTTCGCGCCCGCGCCCGTACCGCGCCCCGACCGGATGCGCACGGCGAGGCCGGCGCAGGCGACCACGGCGACACCGCCCAGGAGGGTGGGCCAGGTGAGTCGCTCGCGCAGGAACAGCGCGGCCCAGCAGATGCTCATCACGGGTTGGACGAGCTGAACCTGACCGACCTGCGCCATCGGTCCGATCGCGAGCCCGCGGTACCAGGCGAAGAAGCCGAGGAACATGCTCACCACTCCGAGGTAGGCGAACGCCGCCCACTCGACCGGGGCGCCGGTCGGGGGGCGCTGCGACATCGAGACGCCGGTGAGGACGGTCGTCAGCGGCGCGGAGAGCACGAGCGCCCAGGACACGGTCTGCCAGGCGCCGAGTTCACGGGCGAGGAGCCCGCCTTCGGCGTAGCCGATCGCGGCCGCGACGACGGCACCGAACAGAAGCAGATCGGACCAGTGGAGGCCGCCGAGCCCGTCCCCTTGCGCCGAGGCGAACACGACCGCGGTGAGCGCGCCGACGGCGGCCATGGCCCAGAACGGGACCGGGGGGCGCTCGTGTCCCCGGAGCGCGGCCGTCACCGCGGTCGCGGCCGGCAGGATCGCGATCACGACGGCGCCGTGGCCGGCCGAGGCGTTGGTCAGCGCGAAGGAGGTCAGCACGGGAAAGCCGACGACCACGCCGGCGGCGACGACCGCCAGGCGGACCCACTGGGTGCCGCAGGGTGGTGGCTGCCTCGTGACCGCCAGTGCGGCGGCCGCGAGCAACGCGGCGATCACCGCCCGACCGGAGCCGACGAACAGCGGCGGTATCCCGCCGCCTCCGACGGCGACACGGGTGAACGGGACGGTGAAGG
Source organism: Streptomyces taklimakanensis (assembly GCF_009709575.1). NCBI lineage: Bacteria > Bacillati > Actinomycetota > Actinomycetes > Kitasatosporales > Streptomycetaceae > Streptomyces > Streptomyces taklimakanensis. The sequence goes on along the minus strand of NZ_WIXO01000001.1, from coordinate 291,797 downwards.
AGAACGCCGCGACCCCGAGCAGGCCCCACCGGAGGCCGGTGCGGGATGAGGATAGCGCCGACGGTCCGGCGGGGATAGCGCTACTGTTGTGTGTCATGGCCAACGATAGCAGTTCGCGGATCGTCGCCGATCTCCGCGAGTGGATCGCGACGGCCGCGCCGGGTGCGAAGCTGCCGTCCACCCGGACACTGGTCGCGCGGTACGGGGCGAGTCCGGTCACGGTGCAGAAGGCGCTGCGGGCCCTGGCGGCACAGGGGGTGGTGGAGAGCCGTCCCGGTGTGGGGAGCTTCGTCCGTGCCGTCCGTGTGGCCCGACCGAACGACTACGGATGGCAGACCGCGGCACTCGGGTCGCCGCAGAACCGCGTACCGCGGCTCTCCGCGGCGCTGCGGACCACTCCGAACGACGTGATCGCGCTGCACTCGGGCTACCCGGACCGGGACCTGCTGCCCGAGCGCCTGGTGCGGGCCGCGCTCACCCGCTCGGCCCGCGGCGACGCCGCGGTCCGCCGGCCGCCGGCCGCGGGACTGCCGGAGCTTCAGTCGTGGTTCGCGGCCGAACTCGGCGCCATGACGCCGGTCGGGCTCACCCCTCCGACACCGAGCGACGTCGTCGTCTTCCCCGGCAGCCAGAGCGGGCTCAACACCGCCTTCCGGGCCCTCGTCGGCGCGGGCCGCCCGCTGCTGATGGAGTCACCGACCTACTGGGGCGCGATCCTGGCCGCCGCGCAGGCGGGGGCGCGGGTCGTGCCCGTCCCCAGCGGAGCGCACGGCCCCGACCCCGACGAGCTGGCACGGGCGTTCGAGCGGACCGGAGCCCGCGTGTTCTACGCCCAGCCGAACTTCGCCAACCCCAGCGGCGCCCGATGGACCCCCGACCTGGCCGGCCGGGTCCTCGACGTCGTCCGCGAGCACGGCGCGTTCCTGGTCGAGGACGACTGGGCACACGACTTCGGCATCGCCGCGGACCCGGTCCCGATCGCCGCTCGGGACGACCACGGGCACGTCGTCTACCTGCGGTCCCTGACCAAGAGCGTCTCCCTGGCCGTCCGCGTCGCCGGAGTCGTCGCCCGCGGTCCGGCCCGGACGCGCATCCTCGCCGACGCCCAGGCCGAGTCCCTGTACGTCAGCGGCGTCCTCCAGGCCGCCGCGCTCGACGTCGTCACCCAGCCCGCCTGGCGCACCCACCTGCGGAACCTCCGCCACCAACTCGCCGCCCGCCGGGATCTCCTCGTCGACGCGCTCCGGGAACACGCGCCCACCGCCCGCCTCGAATCCGTGCCGCAGGGAGGGCTGCACATCTGGGTCCGGCTGCCGGACACCACCGATCCGGCGCGCCTCGTCCGGGACTGTGAGGCGGCCGGAGTCGTCATCGCTCCCGGCGACGAGTGGTTCCCCGCCGAACCGACCGGGGTCTACCTCCGGCTCAACTACTCCGGGCCGAATCCCGGCGCCTTCCCCGACGGCGCACGCGTCATCGGGCAGGCACTCGCGCGGCAGCGGGCGCGGTAGCGGTCGGTGCCCGTCGGACTCAGCCGAGGAGTACGTCCTGGACCAGGAAGAGGTTGAGGCCGGTGATCGCCAAGGCCACGGCCGTGCCCAGGACGGTCGTGGCGGAGCGGTTCACCAGGTCGCCCATGACGTCCCGTCGGGCGGTGAAGACGATCAGGGGGACCAGCGCGAAGGGGATGCCGAAGGACAGCACCACCTGGCTGAGCACCAGGGCCCGGGTGGGATCGACGCCCAGGGCGAGCACGGTCAGCGGCGGGCCCATCGTGATCAGGCGGCGCAGCGTCAGCGGGACGCGGCGCCGCAGGAAGCCCCGCATGACGACCTGTCCCGCATAGGTGCCCACGCCCGACGAGGCCAGTCCCGACGCCAGCAGGGCCAGGGCGAACGCCAACGCCGCGCCGGGGCCGATCACGGTGCCCAGGCCGTGGTGGAACTGCTCCAGGGTCTCGTAGGCGGCGGACCCCGCGGGGCCTCCCCCGTGGAAGGCCGCGGCGGCGACGGTGAGCATGGTCGCGTTGACCAGGCCGGCGGTGCCCAGGGCGACGAGGATCGCCGTGCGGTTGGCCCGCAGCACCAGCCGCTTGCGCTCCGGGGACGTACGGCCGTGTCGGCGGCTCAGAGAGGAGTGCAGGTAGATCACGTGCGGCATCACCGTGGCCCCGACCATGCCGGTGGTCAGCAGGACGCTCTGGGTGTCGGCGAACCTCGGCCGCAGGCCGGTCAGCGTTCCGCTCCAGGAGCCGGTCCGCAGACTCTGGTAGAGGAACCCGGCGAGGATGACCAGCAGGAAACCGGTGATCACCATCTCGAAGCGCCGCCTGCCCTCGGGAGCGAGCACCACCAGCAGCAGGGACGCGGCGCCGACGATGAACGCCGCCGGCACCAGGGGAATGCCGAACAGCAGGTACAGGGCCACCGCCCCGCCGACGAACTCGGCCAGGTCGGTGGCCATGGCCACCAGCTCGGCCTGGATCCACAACACCCGGCACACCGGCCGGGGGGTGTGCTCGCGGCACAACTCCGGCAGGTCGCGACCGGTGGCGACACCGACCTTGCACGCCAGGTACTGGACGAAGATCGCCACCACGTTCGCCAGCGCGATCACCCACAGCAGCAAGGGGCCGTACCGGGCGCCCGCGGTCATGTTGGTGGCGAAGTTCCCCGGGTCGACGTAGGCCACCGACACCACGAACGCCGGGCCGAGCATCGCCACGACGGTCCACCGGCCGGGGTGCCGCCGCGCTCCCCGCTCGTCCGCCCCGGTGCCCGGGGCCGCGGCGGCGGGGTCCGACGCGCCGGCCGCCGGTCCCGGCGCCGGGAGGCCGGACGGAGGCGTGGGCAGGGGCGTGGGCAGGGACGTGGGCAGGGACGTGGAGGGGGACGCTTCCTGGTGCTGCCGCGGGTCAAGCATCGGTCGGACCCCCGTCCCCGGTGGCGCGGGCCCGGACGGCGGCCGGTGGGGCGCATCCTTCCGGCCGTTCCGGCCACCGTGCCGCGCGGCGGTAGGGCGCCAGCCTGAGGGCGATGGTGGCGAGCAGGGCCAGTCCCAGCAGGCGTTCGGTCGTTCCGCCGAGGCCGAGGCCGACGGCCGCCGCGGCGACGTACAGGGTCAGGAGCGTCACGGTGACGGGACGCGGACGCCGCCGGGGGGCCGTCGCCGGAACCGTCCTGTGCGCGGGGGCTCGGGCGCTCATGGTCCTCCCGCCTCCTCTCGGGTGGGCGGGCGAGCCCCGTCCCGCGGTGGGAGGGGCCCGCGCCGGTCTCACTCGTCGGACGAGAACGTGTCCCTGAGCTTGCCCCTGAGACCCGTCTCGGTGCCCAGGGCCGGGCCCCGGGGCTGCCCCATGCCGCCGTCGTAGGTGGAGAAGAGAGCGGGGTCGGGGGGCGGGGGCGACGCCTCGTCGCCCAGGGGCCGGGCGTCGGCGAGCACGCTGAACTCGTGCTCGCCGTCCGGGGTCGGCCCGGAGGCCCACAGGCCCGCGGCGGCGGCCTCGCCGTCGGACAGGTGCCACAGTGTCGCGGCGTGCTCACGGTGCTCCTCGTCCGCGAGACCGCCGGGAACGACGACGTCCTCCAGAGCGTCCTCGCGGAGCTGCTCGATGGCCGCGAGCCACAGGTTCTGGTGGTAGGTGTCCCGGGCGAGGTTGAACTTCAGCATGTCCCTCACGCCGGGGTCGTCGGTCATGTTGTACAGGCGCGCGGTCTGGAGCCGGCTCTGCGCCTCGGCCGCGACGTTGGCGTAGAAGTCGGCCAGCAGGTTTCCGCTGGCCACCGCGTAGCGACCGTTCCAGGGGTAGCCGTTGCTGTCCGCCGGGAGCGCCGCACCGCCGGCGATGATCGCCTGCTGCGGGTCCATGCCGCCCATCACGGCACCGACGGCGGGGTCGGAGGTGGCGACCTTGGTGGTCGCGGTGGCGGGAGCGCCCTCCAGGAGACGGGCGACCATGGTGGCGAGCATCTCCACGTGGCCGATCTCCTCCGTGGCGATGTCCATGATCAGGTCCTTGTACTTGCCCTTGACGCGGCAGTTCCAGCCCTGGAACAGGTACTGCGCCATCACGGTCATCTCGCCGTAGGCGCCGCCGACGAGTTCCTGGAGCTTGTGGGCGTAGACCGGGTCGGGCTTCTCCGGCTTCGCCTCGAACTGCAGTTGCCGGGTGTGTCGGAACATCTGTGCTCTCGCTTTCCGGACGAGACGGTTCTCGGTCGTGGCGGAGCGCGGACGTGCGCTGTCGAGCCCGAGCGTGCCCCGCCCTTCGGACGCTAGGCGGCGCCCGTCACCGCCCCGTCTCCGCCGGGGGCACCGAAGGGGTGTGACGCGCCCGAGAGCGGGAACCCCGTCCGTCTCACGGGCCCGCGGAACCCGGGCGGCATCGGTTCCTTCCGAAGAGAGGTCCCATGACATCCTCCTTCGTCCTCACATCGCGGCAGCTCCGCCCCGAGACGGTGGAGTGGGAGGCGCACCTGGCCCTGCTGGGCCGCTTCCGTCTGGAGGTCCGGTCCCGGAGAATGGCCCTCAGCCCCGCCGTGCAGCGGCTGCTGGCACTGCTGGCGCTGCACCACGAGGGCGTGACCAGGTCGTCCGCCGCCTCGACGCTCTGGCCCGACCTGCCCGTCCAGCGCGCGGGAGCGAGCCTGCGCTCGACCCTGTGGCGACTGTCCCGGAGCAGCGGACCCCACCGGTTGGTCGACATCGGCGGAAGCTGCCTCGCACTCGCCCCGACCGTCGGGGTCGACCTGCACACGGCCGAGCGGCACGCCGCGTCCCTCGTGTCGTCACGCGACATCGAACCGGTGCCGCGGCAGGTCCTCGTCGGACTCGGCGAGGACCTGCTGCCCGACTGGACGGAAGGCTGGCTGCTGGTCGCCCGGGAGCACTTCCGCCAGACCCGGCTGCACGCGCTGGAGGCCGTGTCCCACCGGTTGCGCGACGGCGGCCGGCTCGCCGCCGCCATGGAGTCCGCCATGATGGCGGTGGAGGCCGAGCCGCTGCGCGAGAGCGCGCACCGCAGTGTCGTGGACATCCACCTGGCGGAGGGCAACGTCGCCGAGGCCCTGCGGCACTACGAGATCTTCCGGCGGATGATCCGCAGCGAGCTGGGACTGGGGCCGTCCGCCGGCTTCCGCCGCCTCATGGCGCCCTATCTGAGCCGCCCCCTGGACGCCTGACCGCCCGTCCGCGACGGAGGTGACGCCCCGGTGACGCCCGGCGGTGGTGACGGCGGTGGTGACGGCGGTGGTGGCGGGAGCCCCGCGCACGCCCTCGCCCATGCCGCGGTCGTTCCGGCCGGCCCCTCCGTCACGGCGCCAGATCGCCGAGGAAGCGGTCGACGATCTCGTGGGTGACGTGCGGCATGGCGACGAGGTGTGCGAAGGGCCCCTCGGTGGCCAGATGCCATCGGCGGCAGACGGAGGGCGCGGGGCGGTCGAAGACCACGGTGAGCGAGGCCGGGTTGCGCAGGCAGCGCCTCCCGAGGGCACGGACGCCGTGTTCGGCGTACGCGGCGACGGACAGACAGCGGGCGACGCGGGAGGCCAGTCCGACACGTCCCAACCGTCTGAGGGCGTACCACAGGAACACCGCCGCGAGCGCGTTGCGCGAACAGGCGAGGGTGGCGTCGCGGGCGTCGAGGTATTCGCCCGTCGCGTCGGGAGAGGGCACCAGGTGTCCCCGGGCCAGGACGACTCCGCAGGGCATGGGCACGCCGATCAGCTTGTGCCCGCTGATGGCGAGGGTGTCGGCGCCCCCGTCGAAGCCCCACGCGGGCGGGTTGGGGGCGAAGGCGGCCACCAGGGCGCCCAACGCACCGTCGACGTGCAGGTGGCACTCGCCCGCCGGCTCGGTCGCCGCACGGACGGCGGGCAGGTCGTCGATGGCTCCGAGCATGGTGGTGCCGACGGTGGCGACCACGACGGCTCCCCGCCCGGCGCGCCGCTCGCAGGCGCCCCGCAGTGCCCGGACGTCCATGCTCCCGTCCCGCCGGGTGGGAACGGCCACGGCCTCCATGCGCAGCAACGCGGCGGCCCTGGCGACCGTGTGGTGTGCCGCCGCGCTGTGATAGAGGGGTGCCCGAGGAAGGCGCTGTCGACCGGCGTGCAGGCCGAAGAGGTTGCCCTCCGTGCCGCCACTGGTGACGTAGCCGTAGGTGCGGGCCGGATCGCCCCCCGCCAGACGGGAGAGGAAGCCCACCACGTGACGCTCGAACGGCTGTCGGTCGGGACGGAACGGGTCTCCCGGCCCGGGGTCTCCCACGGTGTTCCACAGCACGTCCAGCAGACCGCCGAAGGCGCGGTAGTCCAGGTCGAGGTTGACCGGGTACCCGATCGACGTCTCCCGCCGCCGCCGCAGCGCCTCCCCGAACCCGTGCACGAGTTCCCCGTCCTCGGCGGCCGTGGTGCGGGGGACGTCGGCGATGCCGAGACCGTCCGCGGGGCCGGAGGGTGCCGCTTCGGCCGCCCCCCACCGGGCGGCGCCGGTGAACGGTGCCGGAAGGAACGCCGCGGGGCCGAGGGAGACCGGGTGCCCCGCGGGCGGGGCGTTGGTCACGGGCATGGTTCCTCCGTGTGGCGACGGGGCCGTTCCCCTGTCGGTCCCAGCAGGACAGCAGGGGGATGCGGAGGCCGCAACGGCCGTGCTCGCGGCACCACCCGTACGGCGGGACGCGGTCGCCCCGTACGGCGGGGCGACCGCGCCCCGGAGCGAGGCGAGCGAGGCGGCGGACCCCGGTCACCGTGTGTCCGGCGACAGGGACCGCGCGGCAGGAGGCCCGGTGGGGGCGGGGAACTCCATGCGCACCTGTTCGACCATGGCGCCCGGCAGCGGTCCGCCCGACCCGGCCACGGCCGGTCCGGGGCGACCTCCCCGGCCGGTGGGCCACTTGGCGGCGTGGGCTGGTCCATGCCGCGCAACCGCGTCCCGGCGTACGGCGCGCCGCCGTCCGCGGCGCGGTGGCCGTCGGCCAAGGTGGGGCCGTGTTCACCTCTCCTCGTCGTACGGTGGGAATCGTCCTGTTGGCGCTGCTGAGCGGCCTCGCCGCGGAGATGCCGGCGCGGTCGGCCGCCGCGGCCGATGCCTGCACCGAGTCGGTGCCGTTCGCCTCCGGCATGGAGGGGTACCGCGGCTTCCGCGTTCCGGCCGTGATCGAGGCACGAGGCGGTGGCGAGGTCGGCGGGCCCGACGCGCTGGTCGCTTTCGCGGAGGGACGCGTCCGTTCCCTCGCCGACGACGGCGACATCGACGTGGTGGCGCGCCGGTCGCTCGACGGAGGCTGCACCTGGGGCCCCCTGCGCGTGGTCGCCGACGCCGGGCGGGACACCATCGGCAACCCCTCGCCCGTCCTCGATCCGGCGACCGGTCGGATCGTGTTGCTCAGTTGTCGGAACGCCCACGGGGTGATGGGCGACCGCCGGGTGTTCGTCCAGCACAGCGACGACGGCGGCATCACCTTCTCACCGCCTCGGGAGATCACCGAACAGGTCAAGCCGGAACACTGGAACTGGTACGGGACCGGACCCGGCCACGCGCTGGCCCTACGGCACGGCCCGCGCCCCGGACGCCTGCTGGTGCCGGCCAACCACAGCTACCGCACGGCGGCCGGCACCCACCGCTCCGGCGCCCACGCGTTGTACAGCGACGACGGGGGAGAGACCTGGCACACCGGCTATGTGGCCCAGCCGCTGGACGAGGACCTGCGGTTGGAGGAGAACGCCCTCGCCGAGCTGCCGAGCGGGGTGATCTACAGCAACGTCCGCAACCAGAGCGGGACCTCGACCGCGAGCCGCGCCGATGCCCGTCTGGAGCCGGGCGGCACGGCCCTGTCGAGTCCCTACCGCCCCCAGCCCCACCTGACCGGGCCCGTGGTGCACGGCGGCGTGCTGTGGGTCGAACCCCGGCCGCCCCTCCCGCCGCTGCTGGTCTTCTCCGGACCGGCCGATCCGGAGGCCCGCAGGGCGATGACGCTGCGCCTCAGCTTCGACCAGGGGAGCACCTGGCAGGAGGGGCCACGTCTGACGGCGGGGCCTGCCGCGTACTCCGACCTGGTCCAACTGGACCGGGACACCGTGGGCGTGCTGTACGAGAAGGGCGCCGAGTCCCCTTACGAGACCCTCACCTTCACCAGGGTGCCCACCGCCGCTCTCATCCGGTAGGAGCATCCCCGGAGGCGACCGGCCCGGCCGGGCCGGTCGCGGCGGGGGGGGGCCGTCGGTGCGACGGCCCCCGCCCCGGGGACGGCTGCGGCGGGCGACGGTCCCGGTGCCGTTGCCGGACGGGCCCGGAAGGAGGCGGACCCGGGCGGGCGGCGGGACCGCCTCCGCTACCCGGCGTAGGTCTCGAACTCGGCGACCTTCGGGGTGCCGGTCGAGCCGGTGATCTCGAAGGTGATCTTGCGCAGTGAGGTCCGGGGGAAGGTGATGACACCCGCCCCGTCGCCGGAGGTCAGGACGGCGCCGGTGTCGTGGTTGACGACCCGCCAGGACCCGATGGTGCCTTCGGAGCCTGCCGCCTCCCGGATGTTGATCGTGGACACCGTGGTGGCGGAGCCCCACTTGATCGAGATGGAACCGGTCGAGCCGGTCGGTGACCAGTAGGTGCTCATCTCACCGTCCCGTACGTTGCCGTAGCTCGTCCCGTCGGCCTTGCCGGAGCCGTCGGAGCCGGCCCCGATGCTGAGGTTGGTCCCGCCGGGCTGGGTCGGCGTCGGCGTGGGGGTGGTGGGGTCCGGCGCGGGAGTGGTCGGTGTCGGTGCCGGTGTCTGCGGCGAGCAGTCGCCGTTCGACACGCGCAGACCCGTGCCGGCCCCCGCCGTCCGGCTCACGACGCTCGGCACGCAGGCGGCGTCGTCGAGGGCGTAGGAGTAGGGAATGTCGACGGTGGTGTTGGACCGCGGATCGGGGCCGGCGGGGTTGCTGTCGCTACCGGAGCCGGACCAGGTCACGTTGTCGTAGATGTTGCCGCTGACCTGCCAGTAGCCGGCCTCGTCGGTGTAGAAGGTGCCCAGGACGTTCTTGGAGTCCTCGAAGTAGTTGTTGTCCACCTTGGCGCGGGCGCCGGCCCGGGAGTTGATGCCGGACTCGTTGATGCCCACGTAGTGGTTGTTGTACATGTGGCCTATGCCGCCGCGCAGCAGGGGGGTGCGGGAGTCGATGTTCTCGTACAGGTTGTGGTGGTACGTGACGAAGCCGTTGGAGCGGTCGCTCTCGCTGGATCCGACGAGTCCACCGCGGCCGGAGTTGCGCAGGATGCTGTAGGACAGGGTCACGTACTGGGTGTTGTTCTTCATGTCGAAGAGGCCGTCGAACCCCTCCGATTCCCCGCCCGACGCCTCCAGGGTGACGTGATCGACCCAGACGTTGCGGACGTTGCTCTCCATGCCGATGGCGTCGCCGCCGTTGGAGGTGGGCGAGCCCGACTTCTTGACGTTCCGGACGGTCACGTTCTGGATGATGATGTTGCTGGCGTCGCGGATGTGGATGCCCAGCTGGTCGAAGACGGCACCGCTGCCGACACCCACGATGGTGACGTTGCTGATCTGCTTGAGCTCGATCCTGTCGGCCGCGGTGTCGCAACTGTCGCCCGAGACCTTGCTGGTGTTGCCGTGGTTGATGGTCCCCTCGACCTCGATGGTGATCGGGGTGCTGCTGTCGGCCCGGCCGCACAGGGCCGCGTGGATCGCGGTCCCCGTGGTGGCCCGTACCGTTCGTCCGCCTTCGCCGCCGGTGGTCCCGCCGTTCTGGGACGCGTAGCCGGTGGCGCTGCCGGTCGCGGCCGATGCCTCGGGCGTCGACAGGACCGCGCCGGTCGCGGCCGCGAGGGCCATCGTGGCCAGCCCCGCGTAGAGTCGCAGTGCGACTGATCGTCTCATTCTCGCCTCTCGTTTCGTCGTCCAACGTCGGGTGGTGCCGGTTTATGTCATGATCATGACATTCGCGTGCCGAGGGTGCCGTCCTGTCGTCGAACGGGTCACCGACCGGCCCGGGAGCGGGTGTTCTCCCGGTGGGACCGGGGTGGCGACTTTCCCGTCGCGGCCCGGAGCCCGGGGGCCTCGGAGTCGGCCGCGAGGTCACCGCGGTCGTGTTCCCGCCTGCTCGGCCGGTCGTGCCGTCAGGCGGTGTCGGTGTGACGCCAACGCCGGTGCGGGGCGACCTCCGGAGCCGGCGGCGTGGCCGGCCGCCTGTCAGGGGAAGTCGTCGCCGCGGGAACCGCGATGGACGGCGCGGTGCGTTTTCGTCGTGGCGTACGCCCTTTCGTTCCGTGGTCCGTCGGCATCCCGGGTGAAACCCTCGCGCCGTATCGGTGGCGGCTCACGTGCGAGGTCATGGCAGGTGTCGCGATGGTCGCTTTCACCGGAACGATCGTCACAGACCGGGAAAGCGCTTTCTTTCGGTGAGGATAGGGTGGCGTCTGATGGACTGGCAAGGTTCTGTACGGTTGCGGAATACGCTATTCCGTCTTGTGTGGCGGCCAACGCCCGGGAACGTCACCGGAGTTCGAGGTCGAGACGCCGTGGCCCCCGGCCCGCCGGCCGGGCCGGTCTCCCGTCCGTCCCACCGTCAAAGGACTCACACCGACGATCGACCCGCGTGGCGCCGCCGGTCGCCGTCGGCGGCTTCCGCCGGGAGGGGCACGGGGGACAGGAGCATCCGACCGGCCATGTCCACGAGCCGACGCAGTATCGGCGGACAGGCGCCGTGGCCGCCCAGGTCGTCCAGGACGCGATGCGCCTCGTCCCGGAACGCTCCGAGGTCGTCGCCGAATAGGCTGAGGACGTCGGGTGCCAGGAGGGCGCGGACGAGGTCCGCCCTGGCCCGCTCGGAGCCCGGCGCCGCGGCGTGCAGCTTCAGGACGCGTTCCCGCTCCGTCGGTGGAGCCTCCTCCAGGGCGCAGGCGAGCAGGTAGGTGACGGTGCCGTTGCGCAGGTCCTCGTTCCGGCCGGAGAGGATGTCCTCCTGGTCGTTGAACAGTTGCCACAGCAGACCGAAGACACGGCCGAACTCTCGCCACCGCTCCGTTCTGCCCGCCTCGGCGCCGGCCAGGATCGCGGCCATTGCCGTGATCATGCTGAAGGGTGCGCTGGACTTTCCCTCGTAGGCGGTGACGACCAGGCCGCGGGTGGCGCTCTCCGCGGTCCCGTTCACGTCTCTCAACTGCCCTTCGGCGGCGAGGATCCCGCAGTTCACGATCTCGTCCACCAGCGCGCCGCGGACCGGCTCCGGTATCCGTGGCGATCGGACGATCCGCAAGGGGAGCAGGTGTCCGCCGACGACGGAGGCGAGCGTCGCCTCTCCTGCGCCGATCCGTCCCGCGGCGGCCGTGCCGTTCCCGTCGGCCAGGTCGTCGAAGTAGCACGCCGATGTCCACCACAGGGTGTGCACGGCGGCGAGTGGGAGGGCCGGTTCGGGATCGCCCGTCTCGGCACCGTGGACCAGCAGGGGCAGTACGTCCAGGGGGTAGCTGAACGTCTGGTGCCGAAGGAGGGCGGCGATCGACTTCCTGATGTTGTCCGCCGACGGCCCGAGCCCTTCGAGGGCGGTGTCGATCTCCGCGGCTGCCCGCGAGGCGTAGCGCCGGTGCAGTTCCAGGTAGGACGTGAAGGTCATTCGTTGGCCTTTGCTTCGGGGAGGGGAGGGGCGGCCGCCTCCGTGGAGGAGGCCGTCGTCGGTTCGCGGTCCGGCCGGGCCGCCGGGTGGGTCGGTCCGCTGGACCGGTCCACCGGCCCGGCGGGCGAGGGGCTGCCGGCGTGGTTCCCGGCCCCTCGTCCGTCAGGGACGGGCCGTCCGGTCGCGGCCGTCGGAGCCCGCGCGGAGTGCGGCGAGGGGGGCGCCGGGCCACGGCGGGGTGGGCGTTCCGCGTTCCGACGAGGTCAGGTGGCCGACGGCGTGGGCGGAGGCCGGCCGGTCACGGAGGGCCGAGGGGACACGGTTTCGGCCCCTTCCGGCCGAGGTGGGCCTCGACGGGCACGACGACCGTCTTCTCCCCGCTCGGGCCGGGGTCCGCCGACGCGGGGGCGCCCACCGCTCTCCGGCGGCGCGTCCGGGCGCGTCGGGAGGTCGAGCGGAGGACCGCCGGCGGTGTCGGTCACCGATGCCCTCCAGCCGGGTGTCCGTCGTGTGAGTACCGGCCGAGGCCACGGCTCGCTCCTCGGCCGAGGCCACCGTCGGGAACGGTCGTCGGCCGAAGAGAAAGAATCGTTGCTCTCGGCCCGTTGCGCAACGTGCCCGGCGGCCGAGCGCGAGCGGCGAGGGGCGGACAGCGGGTGATCGCGCCGGTCACCCGCCGCGGCGACGCCCTCGGCGGGGCGCCGCGGCCCGCCCGGGAGGCTAGGGACGATCCTCCCCGGCGATCCACGCGCGGAGGCGTTCGCCGAGCACGACGTCGTGCGGCAACCGCCCCAGCTCCCGCGCGTCCACGTCCACCCCCTGCCGGCCGAGAGTCTCCGCCAGCCGGGCCCAGTGGCCGGCCGCCACCTCCTCGTGCGTGCGGCCGTCGGTCGGCTCGTCCGGCCCGACCACCATCCGGGCCGTCGTCTCGATCTCCTCGATCGATGTGTACGAGCGTATGTCGGCCGGCCGATCCTCTCCACCGCCGTGCAGCGCGGAGGACCAGCCTCGGTCGTCGAGCAACGTCAGGCTGCGGCCGTCCGCGAGTTCGGCCTCCAACCGTGCCGACACCGACATCTGCCGAGGGTCCGTGACGACGTCGCTCAGCTCGACGTGTGTGACGAAGCGGGCCATGAAGGCCATGCCGGTCCCTCCTCGAAAACGCCGGTCCTCGGCCCGGTCGCCCACCCCGGGCCCCGCCGTCCGACACCGTTCGACACCGTCAGGGTACGGACCGCGGTCGTTCGGCGGACTCGAACCACCGGCCACTCCTCGCCGGCGCTCTCGGCGGTGGGCACCCGGTACCACGCGGCGGGCTCCCGCCGGGGCGATCACCCACCGTCCAACGGCGACGCATGGGTGGCCCATGGACCGGCAGGTGGAGCCGGCGGCGCCGGCGGGGGCCGCGGTCCCGGCCGGGGGCTGTTCCGGGGGTACGTCGTTCTGGGATCATGAGGCGATGGAACCTATTCGGCAAACGGTCGGTTCTGGGTCGCCACTCGAACCGCAGATAGGGTTTTCGCGGGCGGTCCGCAAAGGGGCTTACGTCGTGGTCTCCGGTACCGCCCCCATCGGGGACGACGGCACGACCGTGGGGCGGGGCGACGTCCGTGCCCAGACGGTCAGGTGCCTGGACATCGCGGAGACCGCGCTGAACGCAGCGGGGGCGTCGTTGGAGGACGTCGTGCGGACTCGCGTCATGCTCACCGACGTGACCCGGTGGAAGGAGGCCGCGCAAGCCCACGGAGAGCGGTTCGCGTCGGTCCGTCCCGCGTGCACCTTCGTCGAGGTCTCACGCTTCATCGACCCCGACTGGCTCGTCGAGGTGGAGGTCGACGCCGTCCTCGACCACTGAGGCCGAACCTCCGGTGCCGTCCGGTGCCGTCCGGTGACGGTCCGTCACCGGGCGGCACCGGGGAGGGCCGTGACGGAGCCTGCGGTCCGCCCGCTCTTCGGTCGTCGCGGATCGCGACCTCACCCGGAAGTCGAGCCGGAGTCCGGGGAACGCCCGGGGAACGCCGCCGACCAGCAGGGCGGCGGGCCGTCGACGCGGGCCGAGCGGAGGTCAGTCGGCTTCGACGGCGTCGAGATGGCGGGTGTCGCCGAGGTCGGCGACCTGACGGTTGTGGAAGAAGTCGTCCTCGCGCAGCGTGGTGATGCTGCCGGACGGTGCCCGGAAACCGACGTGACCGAGCGACTCGATCGGCATCCCGATCCAGGCCGCCACGACGAACGTCAGAGAGCCGCCGTGCGTCACGATGATCTGGTGTTCGCACGGGCGCCGCAGGATCTCGTCCATGGCCGCGTAGACGCGCCGCACCCACGCCGCCTTGGTCTCGGCGCCCTCCACGCCCTCGTCGTGCTCCAGCCGCTCTCCGGTGGCCGGTGGGGGGACGAATCGCCGGTCCAGCCATTCCTGCGGCCTTCCCTCCGCCACCCCGTAGGACTTCTCCCGCAGCCTGCGGTCCGGGATCGGCCTCACGCCGAACAGTTCGGCGATCTCCTCGGCCGTCTGCCGGGTGCGCCGCAGGTCCGAGGAGAACAGCTCCACTTCGGCGCCATCCGGTATCCGGGTCCGTAGCGCCCGGGCGATGGAGGCCGCCGCGCGCACACCGGCGGGCGTCAGCCGCGAATCGTGCCATCCGCCGACGACTCCCTCGACGTGGTGGGTCGCCTCCGGATGGGTCACGACGTGGAGAGTGCGCACGCGCGGGTGTCCTTCCTGTGAGGGGCGCTCTGCGTGTCCAGGGTCCGCGACCGTGGGCCGGAACGGCTCGAATGGTCACGACCGGACGCTCGCCACTGTCCTTCACGGAAACCCCGTCGGGCAAGGGGCACCCCCGCCGGACGGCGGGGGCGCCCCTTGCCGGGAACGGGTGGATCCGAGGTCAGGGCAGGGTGAGGATGCGGGGGCCGTCCTCGGTGATGGCGACGGTGTGTTCGAAGTGGGCGGCTCGGCTGCCGTCGATCGTGCGCAGGGTCCATCCGTCGGGGTCGGTGCGGTAGTCGTCGCGTCCTCCGGCCATGAGCATGGGTTCGATGGCGAGGGTGAGGCCGGGGCGCAGGGGGAAGCCGCGGCCGGGGCGCCCGTGGTTGGGGACGTGGGGGTCCTCGTGCATCCGGCGGCCGATGCCGTGGCCGCCGAAGTCGGCCGGCATGCCGCAGCCGGCCTTGCGGGCGACCGTGCCGACGGCATGGGAGATGTCGCCGATGCGACGGCCGACGGTGGCGGCGGCGATGCCGGCGTCCAGGGCCCGCTGGGTGGCGGCGACGAGTTCGAGGTCGGCGGGGCGGGGGGTGCCGACGGTGAAGCTGATCGCGGCGTCGCCGGTCCAGCCGTCGAGTTCGGCTCCGCAGTCGACGCCGACCAGGTCGCCGTCGCGCAGGCGACAGTCGTCGGGGATGCCGTGCGAGATGGCGTCGTTCACGGAGACGCAGATCACGGCGGGGAAGGGGGTCGGGGCGAAGGAGGGCCGGTAGCCCAGGAACGGGGAGCGTGCCCCGGCCTCGGTGAGGACGGTGCGGGCGACTTCGTCGAGCTCGCGCAGGCGGACGCCCACAGCCGCCGCCGCGCGGACGGCCGCGAGTGCGTGGGCCACGACGCGGCCGGCTTCCCGCATCGCCTCCAGTGCCGTGTCGGTCTTGATCTCCACCATGTGCCGTGACTCCCGCCGTGCGATGCTGCCCAATACTTATACCGGTATTAGTATCACGGGCATGGTGAGAGTTCCCTTGAGTCCGCAGGAGCGGCGACGTGGAGAGCGCTTCGGGGCCCTGCTCCGCCAGGCCCGCGGTGACCGCAGCATGGTCGACGTGGCAGCGGCGGCCGGGGTGTCCGCCGAAACCCTCCGCAAGATCGAGACCGGCCGAGCCCCGACCCCGGCCTTCTTCACCGTGGCGGCCCTGGCCCACGTCCTGCACCTGTCGCTCGACGACCTGGCCGCCGCCTGTGCGGAAGGCACCGAAAACGGTGAGCGGGCCATGTCGGCGTGACCGCCGGGCGCGTGCCGACCGGCCGAGGACCGGATGGCCTCGACGCGGCACGGCTCGGACACGTGCGTCGGTCCCCGAAGGGGTTCGAGCGCCGGCCGCTTCGGCGGCCCCGGTGCCTCGTCGTCGACCGTGCACGGGCCCGTTAGGATCCGGGGCATGCCGCTGACCCCGAAGGACGTGGACCGGTTCGAGGCCGCCAGGCCCCGTCTGGAGGCCATCGCCTACCGCCTCCTCGGCTCCGCGAGCGAGGCCGAGGACGCCGTGCAGGAGACCTTCCTGCGCTGGCAGGCCGCCGACGTCGAGCGCATCGAGGTCCCCGCGGCCTGGCTGACGAAGGTGCTCACCAACCTGTGCCTCAATCAGCTCGCCTCGGCCCGCGCGCGGCGCGAGACCTACGTGGGCCAGTGGCTCCCCGAACCGCTGCTCGACGGGGACCCGATGCTCGGCCCGGCCGACACCGCCGAACAGCGCGAGTCGGTCTCGTACGCCGTCCTCACCCTCATGGAGCGGCTGTCCCCCAACGAGCGGGCGGTGTACGTGCTGCGGGAGGCCTTCGACTACCCGCACCGGGAGATCGCCGAGATCCTCGACCTCACCGAGGCCGCCAGCCAGCAGCTCCTCCACCGCGCCAGGAAGCACATCACGGACGGCAAGGCCCGCACCGAGACCGACGAGGCCGCCGCCCGGCGGATCGTCGACGAGTTCCTGGCGGCCGCCACCAGTGGGAAGATCGAGCCGCTCGTGCGGCTGCTCACCGCCGACGCCGTCTCGATCGGCGACGGCGGCGGGAAGATCCCGGCCCGTCCCAAGCCGGTCGAGGGTGCCCTCGCGGTCGCCAAGTTCATGCGGGGCCTGCTCAAGCCCGCACGGTCCAAGCGCGCCCTGGTCGGCGGTTCACCCGAGATCCACGTCGCGACCGCCAACGGCGGCCCCGCCGTCGTGGCGGTCGTCGACGGCCGGGTCGTCGGTGTCATGTGCCTGGAGATCACCCCCGAGGGCATCGCCGCGCTCCGCAACCAGGCCAACCCCGACAAGCTCGAACGCGCGACCGAGGCGTGGGCGTCCGCCGATCACGGGGAACCCCTGTTCCGCGTCTTCTGACCTCGGTGTGAGGCGCTTCCGAGCCCACTGTGAGCCGCCTCACAGAGCGTTCCTGTCAGGAAACGGCGCGCTGCCCGGTTCAAGGGGCGAAACCGCTCGGGACGAGCGACGGGCCCCCGCAGACAGGAGCAGGAAAATGCAGCACCGCATCACCGTTCTCGGCGCCGGCTACACCGGAGCCACCGTGGCCGGCCGCCTCGCCAGGCGGCTGCACCGCGACGACGTCGCCATCACCCTCGTCAACGCCGAGCCCGACTTCGTCGAGCGCGTCCGGACGCACCAACTCGCGGTCGGTCAGGACCTGAGGTCCCGGTCCCTCGGCGAGATGTTCGCGGGCACCGGCGTCGAACCGAGGACCGCCGAGGTCACCGGTGTCGATGTCGACCGCGGGACCGTCGCCGTCGTCGACGCGGACGGCGACGCCGAGGAGGTGGGGTACGACACCCTCGTGTACGCCCTCGGCAGCGGTTGGAACGACCAGGGCGTGCCCGGCGTCGCCGAGCACGCCTACGAGATCGCGAGCCGGTCCGGGGCGCTCCGCCTGCGCGAGCGGCTGGCCGGTCTGGACGCCGGGCAGCCCGTGGTCGTCGTCGGCGGTGGTCTCACCGGGCTGGAGGCCGCGACCGAGATCGCCGAGGCCCGCCCGGACCTCGCGGTCGCCCTCGCCGCTCGCGACGCCCTCGGCGACCGGCTCTCGGACAAGGGCCGTGGGCACCTGCGGAAGGTCTTCGGCAAGCTCGGTGTGACCGTGTACGAGCACACCACCGTCACCGGCGTCGAGGCCGACCGCGTCACCACCGCCGACGGCAGGGTCGTCCCGGCCGCGGTCACCGTGTGGACCACCGGCTTCGCGGTCCACCCGATCGCGCGGGCCACCACCCTGGAAGTCACCGACACGGGCCGGATCGTGGTCGACGTGACCATGCGCTCGGTCTCGCACCCGGACGTGTACGCCGTCGGCGACGCGGCCCTGGCGATGGGTCCGGGCGACAAGCCGCTGCGGATGTCGTGCGCCTCGGGCCTTCCCACCGCGTGGCAGGCCGCCGACGCCATCGCGGCGCGCCTGACCGGCGGAAAGCTCCCGAACGTGCCGATCCGCTATTTCAACCAGTGCGTCTCGCTGGGCCGCAAGGAAGGCCTGATCCAGTACGTCACCGCCGACGACCGAGCCGTCGGCGCGGCCCTGACCGGGCGGCTCGCCGCCGTCTACAAGGAGCTCGTCTGCAAGGGCGCCGCCTGGGGCGTCGCCCACCCGACCCTCGGCCTGCCGACGCGCCGCCGCCGCGTCGCACGACAGGCGGCCCGGTCGGGCTCGGCCGTCGGGGCGTCGGCCTGACACGCACGGCGAAGCCGGCGTCCGTGACGCGGGGTGCGCCCGCTCTCGGCCTTGCCGACCGGGTGCCGGATCAGCCTCTCCGGAAGAACTCCACCTCGCCCAGGGCCAGATGACGGCCCGTGGTCAGGCCGACGGCCGAGCGCAGGACCAGGCGCACCGTCTTCACGTCGCTGATCCCGGTGGGGATCGTCTGTGGGCCCGGTTTGTCGCTGAGGACGAGTTCCTCGTGGTGTTCCGTGCCGTCCTGTGTCGTCACCTCCATCTCCAGGCGGAGCGCGCGTGCCTGGCGGGCGTAGTCCTCCGGAGACGTGGACGCGCCGTTGGTGACGATCAGGTCGACCAACCGGAACGGTTCGCGGAAGGTGTAGGTGATGGAGGCGCCCGGCGCGGGCGCGCCCCAGTAGCGGTTGCTCAACCCGTCCGTGGTGTTCGTCGCCGGGTGCCCGGATACCTCGGCGCTCGCCTCGGTGGCCGCCGGGGTCACGGGCTTGGCCCCGCTCAGTTTGTCCCGGGTGTCCTCGAGCAGGGCGCGTCCGGCCGGCAGCAGCAGGAAACCGCCCGCGCACAGAGCCACCACCACGGTCAGGATCACCAGCAGCCGCACCGCCCGGCCCGAGTGCGCCCGCACCCGGCGGCGGGGCGGCCACAGGGTCCGCCACCACGGCAGCGCGGCGGGCGCGGCGGTGGGGACCAGCACGGTCGCGCAGCGCCGGCAGAACCGGCGGTCCGGCGGGTTGGGCGTGCCGCAGGTGGGGCAGGGCGCCCCCGCCGCCACGTCCGGCACCGCCGCGGACCGTACGACGGGGCGCGGGGCCACCGGCTTCGCGGGGCGTACGGGCAGTACGGGGTCCGGCGCCGGTGCCTCGCCGGCGGGGACGGCCGGGGGCCGGGGGCCGGACTCGTTCCGGGGAGCCGGAGGACGCGGGGCGGTGGAGGGTGACGCCGCGGTTCGGGCCCGCGGTGGCCGCGCCCCCGCCCCGGGCCCGGCGGGCCCGGACCCGGAAGGTCCCGACGCCGCGGTGGGAGGAGCTTCGTCGCCGGCGGCGCTCCCCCCGGCGTCGGCGGTCGGCCGGCGCGCGGGGACGGGAGGCCCGGTGCGGGCGTCGTCGGGGCCTGCCTGCGGGGGAGGGGGCGCGGTCTCCTCCCGGCCGGGCCCGTCCGCCGGGGGCGGCGCGGGCGCCGGGGCGGGGTCCGGCGGGGCCGGGGGCTTCGAAGACGTGCTCGGGACCGGCGGGGTGTGCGACCAGCCCAGGTACGTGCCGCAGTTGCCGCAGAAGTCGTCCCCCGGGTCGTTGGACGCCCCGCACGTGGGGCACGCGCGCATGACGTCATCTCCCTTCGTCGGCGGGCGGGCCGGGCAGGAACTCCACCCGACAGACGGTGTGCACCGGGCACATGGCCCGGACGATCTCGCGGACCCGGTCCGGGTCCACCCGCGTCCCGCGGCCCGGCCACACCCGGACCAGGACCTCGGCGGGGGGTTCCGGCGGGAGGTCGGCACCGGCGGTGCTCGACCACGCCGCGCCGCCGTCCCCGGTCACCTCGGCGTGCACGCCGAGCGCCAACCGCAGGCCCTCGACCAGACCGCGCCGGGTACCGCGCCACCGGTGCAACTCCACCGCGCGGACGATCGCCTCGCGGCGCGACTCCACGGGCCACTGCGGGTCGTCGACGGCCCCCACCCACGACGCCAGCCAGGCCAGGAAGTCGACCGGGGCCACCCGGGGATCGAGGTAGGCGGGCAGGTTGTCGAGAGTCGCGAAGACCGGTGCGAGAACGGTGTCGAGCCCGGCGGTGAACCGCTGCGCCAGGTCGTCGTCGGCGTACAGGCCGGGCAACTGCTCGCCGATCGGGTGCCTGCTCGGCAGATCGGGTACGGCGGCGCGGCTCATCCCCGTCCTCCCGGCTCGGCGGCCGTGACGACCACCTGGTGTTGGTAGGAGAAGACCAGCGCGCCCACGGCCACGTCGACGCGGTCGGCCGGCGCGCCGCGCCGCCCGGTGATCGGGTCGGCGGGGAACAGCCGGACGTCCTCCACCAGCGCGTCGCCGCCGGCGCGCTGCAGCACGCCGAACACCTCCCCGTACTGCACCGGCCGTCCGAACGGCCACCCGGTGCCGTCCGGACCGCCGTGCAGCGGATCGAGGTACCGGTACAGCGCGGTGAGCGCCGCGTCGCGCACCCGGTCGGTGTCGCCCGGTGCCGCCGTGAGCCGGGCCACCACGGTGACGCCCTGGTAGACCGGTGGCTCCACCACGAGGCGGGTGCCGATCAGGCGCCGCTCGTCGAGGCTCGCGGTGATCGCCCGGAGCACCTGGTCGGAGGGGATCAGCTGTTCGAAGCGGAGCCGGTCGCCCTCGTCGGCGACCGCGTCCGGCACCACCAGGACCCGTACCGCGCCCGCGCCGTCCGCGGCGGGCAGGCAGCGGACCCGGCGCACCGAGGGGGCGGCCTGGCGACCGATGATCTCGTAGTCCTCGGCGGTCACCGCGCGCTCCTGCATCCGCAGCGCGTCCGGCGCCCGCAACTTGGCGTTGGCGACGGTCTCGCCGGCGACGCCGCCGCGCGCCGCCTCCCGGTTGACGACCCGCGCGACGTACGGAACGGAGCTGCGCAGCACGGAGATCGCCCCGCGGGCGACGTTGCCCGCCGGGCCGCCGCCGGTGCGGTAGCGGGCCACCCGCACCCGGGCCCCCTTGGGCGGCACGGCACCGCACTGCCGCAGCGTGCCGTCCGGTTCGCGCAGCGTGGGAGGGAAGCCGAACTCGCCGGTGGTGGCGTCCACGCGGACGTGCCGGTCGGCGGGCCCGGAGCGGCCGAAGTGCTCCACCACCTCCCAGCGCTGCCATCCCTCGGCCGAGGACACCTCCACCACGGGGGGCTCGCCGTCGAGGAGGACCGGCGGGCGGCCGATCCGGAACGTCTGCCCCGCGACCCCCTCCGAGGTGCCGAGCGGCACGTCGGTCACGGTCTCGGCGTGCTCGACGGACATGGTGCCGCCCACGGTGAACACCGTCGCCTCGCGGACCGTCGGGGACTCCGAGTAGAACGGCTGGCCCGGCTCCGCGTCGGTGACGCGGCAGCGCAGCCAGCCGGCCCGCGTCCCGCCGACCACGGACGCCGTGTGACCGGCCGGTACGTGCACGACGACCTCGCCGGGCCGGTTGAGTCCACCGGTGGTGTCCGTGCCGACCTCGCACACCTGCCAACCGCCGCCGTCCCAGGCCTCCCACACGAGCGGGGGCTGGCGCGGGTCCACGCCGACGCCCTCCACGCGGCTGTCCAGGCGCACCGCGACGACGCAGCGGGGCACCGCCGTCGGCAGGCCGAACAGCAGCGCGTCGCCCGGCTCCGGTGTCGCCTGGAAGCAGGGCACGTCGCGGCCCTCGGCGAGCGTCCCGGTCCGGTCGGTCTGCTCACCGCTGCGGAACGCGGTCACCAGACGCGTCAACTCGCTGGGCACGATGTGCAGCACGTCCGTGGTCGTGAAGACCACGGCGTCGTCGGTCTCGCCGCGTGCGGTGGCCACTTCGGTGCCCGCGGGCAGCTCGACCGTGTCGGGCTGCGGCGCCGACAACCAGAAGTCCACCTCGGCCACGGCCGCGGCCGGCGGGAACAGGCGGATGCCCAGCAGGTCGAGGAACGCGACGTAGTTCTTGTCCGGGACCCGGTTCAGCCGGTACAGCAGCTGGTCCACGAGGTAGGCGAACGTCTCGATCAGGGTGACGCCCGGGTCGGAGACGTTGTGGTCGGTCCACTCCGGGGCGCGCTGCTGCACGTACCGCTTCGCCTCGTCGACGAGTTGCTGGAACCGCCGGTCGTCCAGGTTGGGGGAGGGCAGGGACATCAGTCGGCGCCCCGTCCCTCGGCCCCCTCGTCGGAGGGGATCGTGTAGAAGGGGAAGACCAGGTTGCGCCGGTCGTTGGTGGAACGCACGGTGTAGTGCACGTCGATGTAGAGGGTGCCGTCCTCGACGGCGTCGAAGGCGATCACCACCTCGTCCACCGCGATGCGCGGCTCCCACCGCTCCAGGGCCTCGCGCACCTGCTGCGCGACGCGTCCGGCGGTGGCGCCGTCGCCGGGGGCGAAGACGTGGTCGTGGATGCCGCAGCCGAACTCGGGACGCATGGGGCGCTCGCCGGGCGCGGTGCCGAGCACCAGGCGGATCGCCTCCTCGATCTCCCGCTCCTTCTCGACCATGCCGATCCCGCCGGTCGGCCCGACCCGCAGCGGGAACGCCCAGCCCCGGCCGATGAACCGCTCGCTCATCACACGCCCCCGATCAGGACGTTCGGGGCACCGGTCAGGATGGTCCCGGAGCACGCCGTGCGGTCGCCCGCCCGCGCGGCCGGCACCCCGCCGATGAGGACCGTGCCCGTGGCGAGCGCGGCCGGGTCGGGCAGCACCACATTGGCCGGCCCCAGGGCCGCGTGCGGTGGCATCGGGCAGGTGTGCAGGCTGCCGACGACGGCGGCGGGACGGCCGCCGATCAGCACCCGGGCCACCGCCGCGGCGGCGCCGGGCGGCGGGGTGGTGATCAGACCGCCGTGGCTGGTGGGATCACCGGTACGGGCTGCGGCTGGCATGTGGTGCTCCTTAGTTGATCCGGATGAGCCGGGCCTTGAGGACGCCCAGCAGGCCGCCGTCGACGGTGACGTCCGACCGGCCGGTGAGCCGCACCGACCGGCCGCCGACCGTCACCCCGTCCGTGCCGTCGATGTCCACCTGTCGGCCCCGCACGGTCACGTTGCCCGCCCGCGCGTCCAGCGTGATGCCGTCCTTGTCGAGCAGGACGGAGGTGAGGGGGCGACCCCGACCGGCGTACACCGTCAGCTCGATCCGGTCCCGCCGGTCGTCCAGGCGCACTTCGAGGCGTTCGTCACCGGTCCTCAGCCGCAGTCCGGACGGGCCCGGCGCCTTCGCGTCCAACAGCTCCACCCGGTGCCCCGAACGCGACACCACGGAACGGCGGTTGACCTGCCCGCTGGTGGTGTCGACCAGCGGGACGTCGTGGGGCGACGGCCGGTCCACGCCGTTGTAGAGCCCGCCGATGACGTACGGGCTGTCCAGCAGGCCCTGTTCGAACCCGACCAGGACCTCGTCGTTGACCTCCGGACTCACCACGCCCCCGCCCCCCTTGCCGCCCCACTGCACGGTGCGCACCCAGTCGGTGACGTAGCTGTCGTCCAGCCAGGGGAACTTCAGCCGCACCGCGCCGCGCTCGGCGCCGCCCGGCTCGCGTACGTCCGTCACCACGCCGATCGCCAGGCCCGGCATGCGCGGGCCGCGGTCCGGCGCGTTGGCGCCGGTCACCAGGCCCGTCAGGGAGCGGTCCGGGCTGGCGCTGACCCACACCGTCGTCCGGTACCCGCCGTGCGGCTCCAGGACGTGCTGCACCGCCGTGGCCGTGTAGCGGCCCGAGAACGCCTGACCGACGTTGCCGAGCGCCACGGGTCTGCCCGCCCGCAGCAGGGGATCGCCCTCGGCCACCGCCTCCAACTCGGCGAAGCCCGCGCCGACCCGGGCGGCCGTCGCGTCCGCGACGGCCGCCGTCTCGGCCTGGGTGCGGTACGGGGTGTCCGTGACGGTCAGTTTCGCCGACGCGCCGAACCGGGCGCTCAACGCCGGGCTCAGGCCCGGCTCCACCGTCTGGCTGGTCACCGACGGATGCCGGGCCACCAGCGGCCTCTTCGTGGTGACGTCCCAGCCGCGCACCTCCACCGACGCCGCCCCGTCCGCGGCCGAGAGCGAGGCCCGCAGTGCCAGCAGGTTCCGCCCGTACTCCAGCACCATCGGACTGCGGGTGGCCGGGGTCGACGGCGCGGGCGCGCCGGAGGCCTCCCGCGGCCGGGTGAACTGGAGCAGCCCCTTGTCGTCGACGCGTACCTGCGCGCCGCTCTCGCCCGCGAGGTACTGCAGGAAGTCCCAGTCGGAGACGTTCGCCTGCGAGAGCTGGCGGTAGGTGATCGGCGCGGCCTCCACGGTGCCGCAGGCCAGCCCGGCCCCCGCGGCCACCTTGCGGACGATCGCGGCCGCGGTCATGTTCCGGTACGCCACCACCTTGCGGCCCCGCTGGAGGCGGTGCGCCCTGGAGTAGGCGCGCACCACCGTGAACGAGCCGGTGCGGTCCCGGTCCACCTCCAGGGCCGTCACCTCGCCGTTGAACAGCCGTTCGCGGGCCCGCCCGTTCACGGTCACCACCGACACCCGCAGCGGGGTGCCGATGGTGACGCCGGTCGCCTTCAGGAACTCGTGGTCGGGATCGCGGAAGGTGAGCTGTGCCGCGTCGGGCAGGCCCACGTTCTCGTCCACCACGCAGCTCACCAGTTGGGTGGCCCAGACCCGCGGAAGTTCGGCGGGAGTCTCCACGACGGGGTCCGCCGCGAACGACCGGCCGCCCCGCGTCTCGGCTTTGCTCACCGCTCCTCCTCACCGGCCGAGTCCCGCAGCCCCGGCACCACCAGTTCGGTACCGGGCACGAGGGCCATCGGGTCGTCGATTCCGTTCGCCTCCGCGATCACCCGCCAGGCCGTCGCGTCGCCGTACTCCCGCCAGGCCAGCAGGGCCAGGCTGTCGCCCGCCACCACGGTGTGCGTGCTGCGGGCGGTGCGCGCGCCGGACGTCGGGTTCTGGCCCGCCGGGTCGACGCTCGCCTCCTCGATCGACAGCGCGCAGGTGGCCCGCAGCGGCCTGCCGTCCACGTCGAACAGGGTGTAGGTCACCGACAGGCTCGACAGCACCCCGTCGAACGAGGTGGTCCGCGCGGTGCCCCACTCGAACCGCACCCACGGGCTGGCCGGCTTCTTGCGCCCCAGGCTGACGGGGGTCGGCACGCACGCCTTCATCAGCTTCTCCACCGCCTGTTCCACGGAGTCGTCGTGGGTGGCGGTGGCGTCCAGGAAGACTTCGAGGCTCAGCTCGCGCGGGCCGCTGCCGACGAACTCGGGCAGCGCCGACTGCCCCGCCATCCGGGACGGGGTGCGCCGCCACTCGGTGGTCTTGCGCAGCTCCAGGGAGGAGGGGTTGAACTGGAGGTCGAGCCGTGCGATCACCCCGCCGGGCCTCGCGCCGACCGAGGCCGGGGGCTCCTTCAGGGTCAGCTGGGCCCTGGCCCGACTGGCGCGGACCGCTGGGGGCATGCCGGGAACCACCTTTCCGAGAGAGGACGCGTCCGGGGAATTGTTCGTGGGCGTGTGTCAGGAAGGCCGCAGCCCCTCGTGGGCGATCTCCAGGGTCTCCACCGCGGCCTGGGAGTCGGCGGGGTCGAAGGACGGTCCCTGCCAGCGCACCGGGACGATCCCGAACACCTGCCAGCTGATGATCCGGGTCAGGTCCGGCTTCAGCGCCACGATCTCGCCGTCCTTGGGCTCCACCCGCCGCAGCGTCTCGTCGAGCCAGCGGCCGATCTTCGCCGTATCGGCGGTGACCGGACGGGTGAGCGTGATGTTCGTCCAGGTCACGCGTCCGGGCAGGTTCCAGGTGAAGCCGTTGTTGCCGCCTTCGGCGTAGCTCTCCACCTCGACCTCGGCGCCCATGCCGGAGCAGGTGTGGAAGGCGCCCAGGTCGTTGCCGCCGATCGCGAGCCGGAAGAACACGCTCGTCGCGAAGATGCTGTCCGTCATCCGTCCGTTCTCCGTTCCGTGCCCTCAGCGGCGTCCGTCGTGGGGGCGGCCCGTGCGTTCCCGGCCGCGCCGCAGCTCGGTGCGGAGCAGCCGGGCCATCGGGTCGAGCAGGCGGCGCGCCAGGTCGTCCAGGTCGAGGCCGGGGTCCTGTGGCGTCTCGGCGTACCGGGCGGCGCCCCTGCCGGGGGCGGGCGACGCCGGGCCGGACGACGCCGGGCCGGACGACGCGGAGACCGACCGCGTCCGGTCGCGCACCGGCACCTCCTTGGCCGGCGCGCCCGTGGACACGGCGGCGCCGCCGGTGCCGGCGCTGTCGCGCTGGATCGGGGGTGCCGCCCGGCCGGCCCCGCCGTTCGCCGCCGGTCCGGGGCCCGGCGCGCCGGACCTCGGCCGGACCACGGGAACGTTCCCCACCGGTGCCGGCGCGGCCGGCGGACGGCTTGTGAGCGCCGGCGCCTGCGGGACGGTCGTGGGCAGGGGACGCGCCGGTACGGCGGCGGCCGGGGTGGCCGCCCCGGCCGCCACCGGGCGGGGTGGCTCGGGCCGGACGACCGGGACGTGCCGCCCCGGGGCCGGGGAGCCCGTCTCCCGTACGCCCGGGACCTCCGGTCCGGGGCGGGGGCGCGCGGACGTCCTCGCGGACGGCACGGGGCCGCCCGCGGGGCCGCCCGCGGGGGCGTCCGGTGCGCCGAGCCGGCGCACCGCCACCACGGGACGGTCGTCAAAGCGGGCGGCGGCGTGCGGTGCCACCCCTTCCGGGGCCCGGGTGCTCGGGGTGAGCGGGCGCGCGGCGAGCAGTGAGAGGGTGCGCGGCGCCGTCGGGGCGGAGTGTGCTCTGGGGCGGGGCACGGTGAGCGGGCGCGGGCGCGGGCGTGGGTCGGCTGGGCCGGGGGAGGGGGCGTCTTCGGTGCCTCCGGCCGTGGCCCGTGCGACGACGACCGGGCCCGGCGCGGCGGCGCCCGGGAGCCGGTGACCCCCGGAGTCCGGCCCGCCGGACTCCGTCCCGGGGCGTCGTGGGCTCCCCGCCGGGCCTTCCGGGGCTTTCCTGCCGTCCGTGCTCTCCGGGCCTTTCCCGCCGTCCGTGTCCGCGGCGCCTTCCGGTGCCGGGCGGTGGGGCACGGTGGCCGGGGACGGCGTCACCAGCGGCGTGGCGGGTCCGTTTCCGTGGCCCGCGGGACCGGGTGGTGCGGTGCCCCCGGTGGGGGAGTGGCCCGCGGGGCGGAGCCGACCGTCACCCACCCCCAGCAGCGACGCGTCCGCTCCGCCCCCTCCCGGCGCGAGGGGGGCGGTACGCGGAGCGACCCCGCCGGACGTCCGGCCGCGATCCGTCGTGGGCGGCGGCGCCGGAGCGCGCCGGAGGCTCGGGCCGGGCACCGTACGGGGGACGCGGGCGTCGGACGCGGTGGAACCGGGCAGGTCGGCGCTCGGCGGCAGCGCGGACAGCGGCGCGCCCAGACCACCGCGAGCGCGTGCCCCGGCGGGGCCGGGGATCCGGCGCGGTGCGTCGGCCGACGCGGCGGGGCCGGCCGGGGCGCCGTGGGCCGCTCGTCCCGCGTCGCCGTCGTACGGGCCGGGGGCGCCGGTCGTGCCCTCCGCGTGGCGTTGGACGACCGGTAGAGCAGGACCGGACGCGGATCCGTCGCCGGGCGCGGAACGCGGGGCGGGAGCGGCCTTTGGCGACGGCACGGCGGTGGAGGGGAGTTCGCTCGATGGGGCACCGAGGGGCGCGCGGCCATCCGCGCGTGGGGCGGCGCGCTGTGCGGAGGTGGTGGAGCGTGCCCCCGCCCCACCCGGTGCGGTCGTGCCGGAGGTGGGGTCGGGCGCGTCGGGGGAGGTGTCGTTGTCGGACGCCGGGACGGTGGCGGGCCGCAGGGCGAAGACGCGGCGCGCCGGTCCGGCCGGGTGCCGGGCGATGGTCAGCGAAGGCCCCGCCGGGCGGAGCCGGACGGTCGGACGGGGCACCTCGGAGCCGGAGGCGCGGGAGGCCCCTGGCCGCCCGCCGTCCCGAGCGGACCGCGGCTCCGCCGCCGTCGGGGCGTGCGTCCCGGCCGGCTCGGAGGGCGTGGGGCCTTCGGGGCCGGTCGGCGGCCGGGACGCACGCCCGGAGGCCGGTCCGGGTGTGCCGGAGGGCGTCTTCGAGGCGGACGGACCGGAGGCGGGCCGGGGCACCGCCCGGTCGGCGGCTGCGGTTGCGCTCGGGAGCACGGACACCCGTCGCACCAGTGGAATCTCCGAAGCGGCCGGTCGGGGACCGGCACCGGCGGGGAGCACGACCGGGCCGGTACCCGGCTCCGCGGTCCGTTGGACGGGGGAGGAGGAAGAAGAGAGGGAAGGGGAGGGGGAAGGGGAAGGAGAAGGGGAGAGGGAAGGGGAGGGGGAGAGCACGGCGGGGAGACCCGTGGACGGGAGATCACGGGTCCGGGGGACACCGCCCGAACGGTCTTCCGCCGCGGCACCGTTGTCGCCGGGACGCGGCACCGCCGGCTTCCGGCCGGAGCCCGCGTCCGCGGTCGGAGCGGCCGACGGCCGGGCCGGGCCGCCCGGGACGCCGGCGCCCGGTGTGCCGTCCCGCGGGTCGTCCACCCCCTGCGGGCGCAGCGCTCGCAGCAGCAGTGGCCCCCCGCCGGTGTGGGCGGGGCGCGGCGCGGCCGGGTGGGTGACGCCGCGCACCAGGCCGGTCGGGGCGGTGGGCAGCAGGGCGTGGCCGAGGCCGGTGTCGAACGACGGGTTCTGCCAGGCGGTGAGCCCCGCGCGGAAGGCGAGGCCGTCGCTGACGCCGAGCGGGGCGCGGGCCACGGTGAGCTCCGGCGGCGCGGTGCGGCGCCAGCCGCCGTCCCAGTCGCCGGGTACGGAGGCCCCCGGGGCGTCGGGCGCGCTCCGGTCCGGGCCGCCCCTGCCGGACGGACCGCCCGTTCCGGTGGCCCGGCGGCGCAGCCTGTCCCACCATGCCATGCGTTCAACCGCTTTCGTTGATACGGGTGTTGATGCGGGCGATCTCGGCCACCCACTGCTGTCGCTCACCGTGGGTCAGGTCGAGGATCTCCTCGCGTTGCCAGTGGAAGTGGTAGGCGATGTACGCGATCTCCTCCCGGAGCCGGGGGAGGGCGTACGTCACGATTCCCCCAGGCGCCCACCCGAGAGGTCGACCTCGAAGCCGCCCTCGCAGTGGGGGCAGGTCACCGCCGCGCGGGTGTGGCCCTCGCTGTTGACGCGGCGGTAGAAGTCCTGGAGGAAGGCGACGTCGGTGGCGTACATCCGTTCCACGATCCCGGCGTGCACATCGGTGATCGCGCCGATCCGGGTGATCACCTGGCTCAGCAGCACCACGCTCAGGTACGCCGGGTTCTCCTTGACCCGCAGGTCGATCTGGGGCCGCAACTCGTCGCGGGCGGTGGCCAGGCGCATCGCGCCGTGGCGGTGCACCGTGCCCGCCTCGTCCACGTATCCGCGCGGCAGCTCGAACTCGAACTCGGTGCGCAGACCGTGGTCCTCCCGTGCCGGTGGCGGGGCGGCGGCCGGGGGTGCCGCCGTCCGCCCGTCCGCCGGGGCGGGCGCCGTGGCCTGGAGGATCTCCTCCAGGTTGCCCGCCGTCACCGTACGACGCCTCATTCGACGACGATCTCCTCGAACACGATGGTGACGGTCTCGGTGGCCGCGGACGACTCGCCCGCCTTCAGGGACGGGCCCTCCCACTTGGAGGCCCAGCCCTGCATCAGCTGGATACGGCGGACCGTGGTGCCCTCACTGTCCATGATCTCGATGGTGAGGTTCTGGCGCGCGGTGTTGACGGCCCCGTTGTTCAGGGTCTCCTTGATCCAGTTGGTGAACTCGCTGCTCTGGTCGAGCCCCCGGGTGATCGTGATCTCGCCCGCCTTCCGGGCGCCGGGCTGCTTGCGGATGATCTGCTTGCCGTTGTTGACCTGGTGGACCTCGACCACGTCCTCCTCGACGGTCAGCCCGCTGATCTCCTGGACCGACTCGACCAGGTAGCCACCGAGCTGCACGCCGAAGACATGGGTGGAAAGAGCATCGCCCGTTGCCATGACTTTCTGTCACCTTCCCCTTGCGGACCCGCGGGTCACTCGTCGATCAGGCTGGTGCTGTCGGAGAACTGGGCCAGCCGGAACACCACGAACTCCGCGGGCTTGACCGGCGAGACACCGATCTCGCAGATGACCCGGCCCTGGTCGATGGACTCCTGCGGGTTGTTGTCGCGGTCGCACTTCACGTAGAACGCCTCCTGGGCGGTGCGGCCGAACAGCGCGCCCCGGCGCCACTCCTCGGTGAGGAACGCGGTGACGTTGCGCCGGATGCTCGACCAGAGCCGGTCGTCGTTCGGCTCGAAGACCACCCACTGGGTGCCCAGCAGGATCGACTCCTCCAGGTAGTTGAACAGGCGGCGCACGTTCAGATAGCGCCAGGCCGGGTCGGAGGAGAGGGTGCGGGCGCCCCACACCCGGATGCCCCGGCCGGGGAAGGCCCGTACGCAGTTCACGCCGATCGGGTTCAGCAGGTCCTGCTCGCCCTTGCTGAGCCGGGACTCCAGGTCCACCGCGCCGCGGATCACTTCGTTGGCGGGCGCCTTGTGCACGCCGCGCTCGGCGTCGCTGCGCGCCCACACACCGGCGATGTGGCCGCTGGGCGGGACGGTGGTGTTGCGTCCGGCGGCCGGGTCGAAGACGCGGATCCACGGGTAGTAGAGGCCGGCGTACCGGGAGTCGTAGCCGGCCTCGTCGTTGCGCCAGGTGCGCACCTGCTGGGCGGAGAGCCCGGGCGGGGTGTCCAGGACGGCCACCCGGTCGCCCATCTGCTCGCAGTGCGAGATCACGGCGAGCTGCACGGTGCGCACGCCCTCGGCGTCGATGTCGCCGCGCTGGTGGGCGCTCATCAGGTCCGGCACCGCGACCATGGTGATCTCGTCGATGGTCTCCAGACCGCCGAACCCGGTGCGGGCCGCGGCGTCGCCGACGTACTCGGCCGGGTCGAGGCGGGACACCTCGCCGGCGCCGGGCGCGGCGGGCACGGCCGGCGCGTCGGGCAGCGCCACGATCTGGTTGGCGGGCCTGCCCGGGGTGGCGCCCTGCTGCTCGGCGACCTCGATCAGCTCGGAGGAGCGGGTCTGGTTGACCAGGTATGCCCTGACGTTCCTGCGGGTCGAGACCTCGTACGTCTCCGCCACCTGCTCGCCCCGCCGGACCAGGACCTTGAAGCGGTCCTGCGGCGGACTCTCGCCGTCCGCGTCGGCGATCTCCACCGTCACCCCGGAGACACCCGGCCGGGCCGCGACCAGGAAACCGCCCAGCTCCACCGGCTCCCCCGCTCCGGCCGCCCGCCGCCGGGCGTCGTCGGCCGCCGCCGGGGCGGAGGCGTCCTCGGCGGCGCCGCCGATCCGCACCACGTACGCGGCGCCGCCGCCGTTGGCGAAGTACCCGTAGACCGCGTGGGCCAGGTAGGTGCCCTCGGTGAAGCCGCCGAAGTGCTGGGTGTACTGGTCCCAGCCGGTGACCAGCGTCGGCGCGTGGAACGGGCCCTTCTCGGCGAACCCGACGAACGCGGCGACGGCGGTACCGACCCCTTCGATCGGCCGGGCACCGGACTGCACCTCCTCCACGTACACGCCCGGGGTGAGGTACGTCGGCATGCTCGCTCCTTCGGGTCCTTGCGGGTCGGTCGGCTGTGTCCAGAGCGAGTCTGCGCGGCGGTCCGCCACGGCGGCAGGGACCGGCGGACCTGCCCGGGGGCAGGACCGCTGCCTTCCCGGCCACCCGCCCCGACGGTCCGGGCGGCACTCGCCCTTGCCCCCGCGGTGCCCGTGCGGGCATGGACGTCCCGGCCGCCGCCCGGCGGGAGACGGGGACGAGGGCCGGCCGGACGTGCCGTCAGACCCCTTGGCGCTGTTTCCACTCCGGGTACACCGAGGTCAGGAACGCCTCGCCACGGGAGACGCTCGCCGTGGAGTCGTTGCAGGAGAACGATTCGGGCCAGCTCCGGTTGAACGTGAGCAGCATGACCGTGGCGTTGCTCTCCGCGGTGGCCTGGTCCACGCCCAGTTTCTCGGTCATCCAGGAGAAGACCGCGGTGCGGCGCTGGGTCGCCCGGACGATCGGATCGCCGCCGCCTTTCACCTGGCCCGCGGCGTTCACGATGCCCTGACGCTGCATGTCCGCCATGAAGGAGGCGCCCATCTGCCCCCAGTTCTCCTCCCACATGGCGCGGTTCGCCGCGGCCTGCTGCTTCAACTGGTCGGCTTGTTGCTGGGTGAGCCGTGCGGTGTTGTCGTGGGCCAGTTTCATGCCGGCGATGACGACGGGATCGAGCGAGGGGTAGACGGACTCGCCGAACTGCGGGAACAACGCGTCCCAGCTGGTCTTGTCCAGGACGTGACCGGTGCTGGCGGTGGCGGTGATGTCCACGGCCCCGATGGGTTGCCCCTGCGAGTACAAGACGTAGTCCGGCCGGGTGGAGCCGTAGGTCACCTGTGTGGCGAAGCGCGCGTTCCCAGGCAGGGCAGGTGCTCCTTCGCCTTCCAGGCGGGCCTGGGCGATGGATTCGATCGCGTAGCCGAATTCCTTGGAGATGCCGCCGCTCCTGCCTTCGGCGTGGAACTTCTGCCAGACCTCGACCCAACGCTTCGTGTAGCCGTCGTAGTCCTTCAACGGGCCCAGCTGCGGGGCGGTGGTGACGTAGTCGTAGGCCCACTGGACCGCCCTGTCGACAGCGGTGAAGAAGGCCTCGAACAACTGTGTTTCGGCCGTGCCGGGGGTGCCCTTCTTGATTTCGACGATATGGCGCTGCAGCGCAGCGGCACCGTCGGCGTGATCCTTTCCCACCGGGTGTTCCGAGGTGTGTCCGGCGGACGGTGCCGGGCCCGCGAGCGCGCGGGTGGCGTTCGTCTCGGCTTCGCGTTCGAAGCGGTCCCCGGGGTCGGAGATCCGGAGCCCGGTCCCGTTGTCGGTGCCCGCGACCGGCCCTCGGCGCTGCTGGATCACATGGGTCAGCTCGTGGGCCAGGGTGTGCCGGTCGCCGCCGCCGTCACCGAGCACGATGTGACTGCCCGAGGTGTACGCGCGGGCGCCCACCTCCGCGGCGGACGCGCGGGCGGCGCTGTCCGTGTGCACGCGCACATCGCTGAAGTCGGCGCCGAGCCGGCTCTCCATCTCCTGCCGCACCGGCCCGTCCAACGGGCTGCCGGGCCTGCGGAGAACATCGTGGACCGAGGAGCGCTGGACGGACGCCCCGCTCTCCTGCTCCTGCCCCCGACCGGCACTCCCGGAGCTCCGGGCCCGCTGGAGCATCCGCGCGGCAACCGCGTTGCCGACGGTGCGCTGCAAAGACGCGAGGACGACGGCCTCCGCGCCGCCGTCGCGCGTCATCGGCGCCGCCGGTACGCCCGTCCGAGCGGGCGGCTTGGGCTTCCGGGTTTCGGTGTCCGAGGTCGAGGCACGGGCTCGCAAGGTCGCTCCTTCCGGCGGCTCGACAGTGCTCGCGGTGCGCGGGCAGGGGGCAGCGCCGCCCGCCCAGCGTGTCGTCCCGGCCGGACACGACGAGAGGGCCGGAAGGGAAGACCCGAGGGCATTCCTCGTGCCCTCGCCGTACCAGGCATACTGATCACGAGCGGGGCGGGCCGGCACGTCCGGAGACGGGGACCCGGTTCGGGACCGGCCTGTCCGGCGTGCGGTCGCGCACGCGGGCCGCAGCCTGCCGGCCCACCCCTCACGCCTCGGCCGCGACCGCCAGCCACGGCCCGAACTCGCCCTCCAGGACCAGCCGGCCCAGCTTGCGGTACTCCTGCGCCACCGCCGTCACCACCTGCCGCATGGTCAGCGGCCCGTCGGCCTCCGCCGCCAGGTAGGCCGCGGTGACCGCGCAGGCGCGGATGGAGCCGCCGGCGAGTTCGAAGCGGTCCGCGCAGAAGGCGAGGTCCACGTCACCGTCCCGGGGCAGCCGCTCGCCCAGGCACCGCTCCCACAGGGCCAGGCGCCGGCCGGCGTCGGGCACGGGGAAGTCCGCCACCACGTCCAGGCGGCGGGTGAACGCCTCGTCCAGGTTGGCCCGCAGGTTGGTGGTCAGCACCGCGATCCCGTCGAACGACTCCATGCGCTGCAGCAGGTACGCCGACTCGATGTTGGCGTGCCGGTCGTGGGCGTCCTTCACCTCCGAGCGCTTGCCGAAGATCGCGTCGGCCTCGTCGAAGAGCAGCACCGCGTTGACCGCCGACGCCTCGGTGAAGATCCGCTCCAGGTTCTTCTCGGTCTCCCCGACGTACTTGTCGACGACCGTGGACAGGTCCACCACGTACAGGTCCATGCCCAGGTCCGCCGCGACGACCTCGGCGGACATGGTCTTGCCGGTGCCCGACTCGCCCGCGAACAGCGCGATCACGCCGCGACCCCGCCCGCCGCCGGGCCGCATCCCCCACTGTCCGAGCACCTGCTCGCGGTGGCGGGCGCGCAGCGCGAGTTCGCGCAGCCGCCGGTGGGTGGTCGGCGGGAGCACCAGGTCGTCCCAGCCGACGCCGGGCTCGATCCGGCGGGCGAGGCGGTCGAGCCCGGCGCCGTTCTGGGCCCGTACGGCGGCCCGCAGGTCGTCGGGGCCCACCGGGCGGCCCTCCAGGGCGGCGGTGCGGGTCGCCACGTCGGCGGCGCGGCGCAACCGGCCCGAATCCAGACGGTGCGCGGCCACCGACCGGGCGAGCGCCTCGGTGTCGCCGGGCGCGGAGCCGTCGCCGGCGGCCCGCTCCAGGGCGTGCCGCCAGCGCGCGGCCTGCCGCCCGGGGGGAGGCGCCGACACGGTCAGGACGACGGGGCTGTCGGCCGCCCACGCCGGATCCCAGCCGGCGGTGCCGTGCGTCAACAGGGGGATCCCCCGCAGCGCCCCGCACAGCGCCGCCAACGTCCGGGCTCGTTCGGCGGGTCGGGCGGGCAGCGCCTCCAAGGGACCGAGGACGACCCCGGCACCGGTCAGGCGGGCTTCGAGGGCGGCCACCCGCGCCAGCTCCGGTACGTCGTCGGAGCGCCGGGCGAGCGCCGCCGCGTCCAGGACGAGCGGGGGCAGCCCGGCCGCGCGCAGGGCGGCGGTGGCCAGCCCCGCGGCGTCGCCGCCCCGGCCGCGCAGATGGACGAGGCCGGCCCCGGCCCCGGTCCCGGCCCCGGCCGCGGCCGCCGCCCGGCGGACCTCCGCCGCCTCGGCGGTCGGGTCCTCGTGGGCCTCGCCGAGCACCTCGGCGAGCCGGGCGTCGGGTCGCGCGTCGCCCAGCAGATGCCCGGTGACCCGGTCCGGGACCACCAGGACGCGGGAGAGCGGCGGCCGGTCCGGCTCGGTGACCTCCACCAGACCGCCCGCGGTCAGCGGCGCTCCGGGGGCGAGCCGGAACCGGGCGGGGGACGCCCCGGCGAGTCCGCACAGCTCCAGGGCGAGCCCGACCGTGGGCCGGCGGCGCGTCAGATCGTCGTTGAGGTAGCCGTAGAGCCGCTCGAACCGCGGGTCCAGGTCCGGTGCCACCGCGACCAGGAGCAGGTCCAGGTCCAGCGGGGACAGTCCGAACCGTGCGGCGAGGCCGCCGAGGACGGAACCGGCCGGCGGGTGCCGGGGCTCGTGGGCGGGCAGGCCGAGGCCGCCCGGCTCGTCCAGGATGCGGGCGACCGCCTCGGGGGTGAGGTACTGGCCCCGGTACGGGTCGTCGGGATCGGGGTCGGCGGCGCGGCGGACCGCCACCGCGTGCCGCACCCGCTCCTCGACCAGACGGAGCCGCGTCCACAGGTGCTCCGCGCCGGCGGAGACGGCTGCGGCGCCCGCCTGCGCGGCGGCTTCGACGTCGGTCCGGGCGTCGGTCCGCGCGGCGGTCCGGGCGGTGGGTTCGGCAGTGGGTTCGACGGTGTGCGTCACGGCTGGCGGTCTCCCCGGCGGCGGCGCCGGGCGGGGGCGGGCGGCCGCCCACGCGGAGCGGCGAAGCCGTCCGGGCCCGGGTCGATCGTCTCCGGGTAGCGCAGCCGGCGCCCCGCCACCGCCTCGCCGCCCTCGCGCCGGGTGGCGGAGCGGACGACGAGCCCCTCGGTGACCGGCGGCGCGACGGCCGTGCTCACCCCGGCCAGCGGCGCCCGCACCCGCACCCCGAGCGACGCCTTCAGCTCCCCGCCGAGCGCCGACCACACATCGGAGGCGGCCGGTCCGTCGTCCCCCGCCCCCACGGTCTCCAGGTCCACGGTCAGGCCGAGTTCGGCGAGCGTGCCGGTGAGCAGCCGCGCGGGCAGGACGTCGCCGGCCACCAGGCAGGCGAGCACCTGCGAGAGCAGCCGGTGCTCGTCCTGCGGGCGGTTCGCCCAGGCCGTGACCAGGTACGTCAGTTCGAACCAGCGGGGCGGGGTACGCCGTGCCACGAGCCGCCCGTCCGCGTCGTACACCTCCCCGGCGCCGCTGCCGCGCCGGGTGGCGTCCTCGCGGATGTCGTACAGGAAGACGCAGACCGTCGGGGCGCTGCGGCGCGCCGCCCAGTCCCGGGTGGGGGCGTCGAAGACCACCTCGACGCCCGACGCCTCCAGGCCGGACTCGCCGAGCAGGCGGCGCAGTCCCTCGTCCACCTCGTGGATCACCGGCGGGTCACCCCGTCGGGCGGCTGCACGGTGCCGCTGACCACCAGGAAGTCGGTCGTCACCGCCGAGAACCCGGGACCGGCGGCGGTGATGGTGCGCGGTCCGGTCTGGTCCTTGGGGAGGATGAGGAGTTGACCGATGAACGTGCCGTCCGGCTCCGGCACGGTCGGTGCCGCCGCGGCGGTGATCCCCGGCTTCCAGGTGAACCGCACCGGCACTCCCGGCGGGAAGTCCCGGCCGCGCACCGAGGTGACGAAGCCGGGCTTGCCGATCGGCGGCACCGCGACGATGCGCGGCTGGAGAACGCGCAGCCGCTGCCGGGCGGTGTTGTCGCGTCGGTCGGCGTCCGTCCCGGTGGTGGTGAGGTCGCCGGTGACACGGCCGGTCAGTGCCCTGTCGGGGCTGAGGACCACCCGGACGACGGTGCTCTCGCCCGGGTCCAGGT
Organism: Streptomyces taklimakanensis; assembly: GCF_009709575.1. Taxonomy (NCBI): domain Bacteria; kingdom Bacillati; phylum Actinomycetota; class Actinomycetes; order Kitasatosporales; family Streptomycetaceae; genus Streptomyces; species Streptomyces taklimakanensis. Next base: position 255,102 of record NZ_WIXO01000001.1, on the reverse strand, counting down.
CCGGCAGCGCGCACACCCAGGAGCGGTCGCAGCCCGGCGGCGGCCCGTTGTTCGGGATCCCGGCGGGCAGGCCGATGCGCAGCCGCAGCCCGGTCGCCAGCGCCTCGCGGCCGTTGCGCACGGTGTACGTCACCACGACGCGCCCGCCGACGTAGCCGGGGTCGGGCTGGGCCGTGACGCGCACTCCGGGGCCGGCCTCGGGCTCGTCCGGCGCCGGGGGCACGGTGGGCGGCGGAGCTGTGGACGGAGGGGTGGCCGGCGGGGGCGGGGCCGTCGGCGGCGGGGTGGACGGTGCCGGGGTCGTCGGGGACGGGGTCGTCGGGGGCGGCGGGGCCTCGCGCACCGGCACCAGGGTCCGGCCGGCGTTGTCGCCGGGCCTGGGATCCAGGACGGCCCCGGTGACCGACCAGTCGACCGGTGCCACACCGGGGACGACCCCGGTGAGGGTGACGTCCACCGGGACGGTGGTGCCGGGCGGCACCACGCCGACGTCGCACTGGAGGGACGCGGCGTCGCAGGTGCCCCCGGGCCACGCCATCCGGGTGATCCGCACGCCGGGCGGCGGAGCGACGGTCAGCCGGGTGCCGGGGGAGGCGGCCGGGCCGTTGTTCACGACCTCGACGCGGACCGTGGTGGAGCGGCCGACGGTGACCTCCCCGGCGGTGCCGGGCGCGCGGACCGCGAGATCCACGGACCGCTGGACGCTGGGCTCCTTCTGCCGGCCCGGCAGACCGGCGGTGATCGGGGTGAGGGCGCCGGACGCGGTGTCCAGCAGGCTCAGCTTCTCGGGACTGTGGGCCGGAAGGCCGGCGCGGGAGCTGAACACCAAACCGGTGCCGTCGGCCGTCCAGGCGGCGTCACGCGGCTGGAACGGGCCGGTGGCCGAGGTGTCCGGCAGCTCCCGCCGGCAGGCGCCGGGGAGGTCGCGGGCGGCGTCGGGCAACAGCACCCGGCAGTCCTCGCCCGTCGGGGACGTCAGCAGGAGGCCCTTGCGCTCGTCGGCCCGGCCGCCGCCGTTCTGGCGGTTGAAGACGATGCCGCGCCCGTCCGGCGAGAACGCCGGGCTGTCGTCGATGACCTCGCACTCGCCCGGGCAGACCGCTGCGCTCAGATCGCGCTGCCGGCCCAGGTCGTCCACGGGCACGGTCCAGACGTGCTTGTTGCCGCCGTTCCCGTTGATCACGTGGTTGCGGGTGAAGGCCAGGGTGGTGCCGTCGGGGGACCAGACGGGCTGAGCGTCGCCGCCGGTGCCCTGCCCGTCCGGCGGGACGATCTCGCCGCGGATCTCGCCGGTCCCGACGTCCGCGATCAGGACGCGGCCGGGACGCCCGACACCGCCCGGCGAGGTCCGGGTGAAGGCGAGGTACTCGCCGTCCGGGGAGAACGTCGGATCGGTGTCCCAGTCCGCCGGGCCGCGTCCCGCGAGCGGCATGGGTGCCGCGTTGGAGCCGTCGGCGTCCACCGTCCAGATCCGTTGGATCCGGCGGCCGTCGGGGCCGTCCTCGAAGCGGGTCACCACGATCCGGCGGCCGTCGGGCGTGTAGTTCTGCCGCACGGTCCACGGGTCGTACCCGGGCGCGGGCCGGAACAGCGGGTCCTCGGTGGACCCGGGCCCGGGGTCGTCGGCCCTCGGGTCCTCCCTCAGGATCGTCAGCCCCAGGTCGCGGGGGTCGGCCCCGTCCGTCCGGACGTCCTGCAGCGTCACCGTGTTCGGGCCGGCCGCCGAGACGCGCTCCACCACCGCGCCACCGCCGTCGAGCGGGCCGAGCCAGGTGGGCGAGAGGACCTCCCGGTCCTCGCTGAGCACCAGCGAGGGGACCTCGGCGGAGTGCACGGGCGCCCGGAACACGTGGTCCCAGTCGCCCTCGCACTCGCAGGTGATCTCGGGGCTCAGGAACAGCACCTCGTCCCCGTCGGGCAGCCACGCTGCCCCGTGGGCCCGCCACCGCTCCCGCGCACCCCCGAGCAGCGGCCCGTCGGTGCGCCCGTCCGTCACCCGCAGCTGGGGGTCGTCCTGTCCGGCGGCGGTGGCGGTGTACGCGATCAGGTCCCGGTGCGCGGGGTCGTCGACCGGGTTCCACACCGGCTCGGTGGCCGCGCCGTTCGCGGGGTCGGTGATCCGGGAGGCGGCGCCGCCGGTCAGGGGCCGGACGTAGATCTGCGGTCCGGCCGACGGGACGCCGTCGCCGGAGTACGCCAGGCGCCGCCCGTCCGGGGAGACCGTCGGATGCTCCTCGTCCGAGGGCGTGTCGGTGAGTCGCGTCAGGCCGGTGCCGTCGGTGCGCACCAGCCACAGGTCGCGCTGGGTTTGGCCGCCCGGGCCGCCGGGCTCGGCGGAGTCGAACACCACGGCCTGCCCGTCCGGCGTCAGCCGGGGGTGCGCCGCGTCCCGGCCGTCGGTGAGGCGGCGGACCGAACCGTCGGCGGACCGCAGGTAGACCTGCGGGTCCTTCTCGTCACGGCGGCTCGCGAACACCAGCGTGTCGCCGAGGGCGGACGGCTGGACGTCGAAGTGGGCGGGGCCCGCGCCGAACAGCGGCGTGCTGGAGGTGTCGGTGGCGACCCGGCCGAGACTGCGGTGCCGGGTACCGGCGTACGCGATCCGGGTCTCCGCGGCGTCGGCCGCCCGCGGCCGGGGCTCGGCGCCGCTCTGCTCGGAGGCCGCCGTCACCGTGAGCAACGGGACCACCAGCAGCAACGACGTGCCGAGCCTGACCAGGCGGTTCCGCCCGCCGGGGCCGGCGGTTCCCATCACAGCCCCCCTCGCAGGTTGGTGCGGCATCCGGATGTGCCTCCGCCACTCTCCGACGTCCGCGTGCGGCGCGGCAGGGCGGCGGGGGCGTATCCGGGGGAAGCGCGTGGTGCGCTTTCGGGCAGCGCCGGGGGCCCGGCCGTCGTCAGATCAGCCCGTTGCGGAGCGCGTAACCGACCGCGTGGGCCCGATTGCGCAGTTGCAGCCGCGTGGTGATCTCGTTCAGCACGTTCTTGACGGTCCGTTCGGAGTACGCGGTCTTGCGGGCGATCTCCGCTGTGTTCAGGCCCTCCGACACCAGGCGCAGCATGTCCGCCTCGCGCGTGGTCAGCGTGGACAGGGACAGGCCCCGCGGGTCGAGCGCCGAGCGCTGGAGGCCGCTCACGTGCGTGAGCAGCTCGCCGAGCAGATCGCCGGGCAGCACGCCCTCACCGTTGGCTATCGCCAGGACCAGGTGGAGAAGCCGGTCCTGGTCGGCCTCGGTACGCCGCAGCACCGCCGCGACGCCGCACTCGATGACGCGTTGCAGCGCGCCGGGCCCGAGCGTGCCGACCACCAGGCCCGTGCGACCGGCGGTGTTGTGTCGCAGCCGGTGCAGCAGGGCGGCCACACCGTCGTCGACGCCGTCCACGACCACCAGCGATGCCTGCGCCTGCTCCGCGTCGGTGTCGTCGAGCAGATCGACCTCGGGGCGCGGGCGCAACTGCTGGACGATGCCGACGCGCAGGACCGGATCGGCGGCGTAGACGGCCACGGTCACCCGGCCCGGGTGGTCGGAGCGGGAGGCCCGGCGCGTGGACCGGGGCTGGGCGGGCACACGTGGCGGCGTGGTGGCGGACGTGACCGAACTGCCTTTGTCTGAGCAGAGCATGGCGGGTTACCTATCTCGTAAGTCCTGGGTCCATGGGGCGAAGCGGGGGTGGCACGACCGCCCGTATGTTGCCCGCGAAGGTGACGGGATGCCGTCGACGCGCTCCATCACAACGGAGTCGGATGTCGCGCTCCGGGCACTACGACTGCCCGGGTGTTGCCCTCGCGCTCCTCGTCGAGCCTCCGGGCACGGTCCTACCGTGGTGGCGTGACGCCTTCCCAAGCCTCTTCCGGCCCCGGTGCGCCCGACGTCGACATCCCGGCGGTGACAGTGGCACCGGGCGACACGGCCACGACCGGTGTGACGGTCCGCAACGACAGCGACATCGTCGAGGCGTACAACCTGGAGGTCGTCGGGGACTGCGCTCCCTGGACCACCGTGGACCCCCCGCGGGTCTCCCTCTATCCCGGCACCTCGGAGACGGTGACGATCCGCCTGGAGCCGCCGCGCTCTCCGGAGGTCCGGGCCGGCGAGGTGCCCCTCGGAGTGCGGGTCCTGCCGACCGAGCACCCCGAGTCGGTGCGGGTCCTCGAAACCACCGTGCACATCGAGGAGTTCCGGGAACTGCGCGCGGAGCTGGTTCCGAGGCGCCGACGCGGTTGGCTGCGGGGCCGCTACCGGCTGACGGTGCGCAACCAGGGCAACTCCCCCGTGCGGGTGGGCTTCACCCCCGGCCAGGCGGGCGAGGAGTTGGGGTTCGCCTTCAGCCCGGCGGAGCCGAAACCGGAGCCCGGCGAGTCGACGGAGGTCGGGCTGCGGGTCCGTACGGGCAAGCCGGTGTGGTTCGGCGCCCCGGTGGTGTGGCCGTTCACCGTGGACACCGCCGAAACCGGTGACCAGGAGACGGTGGGCCGGGACGCGACCGCCGTCCGGGCACCGTTGGACGCGGAGTTCGTCCAGATCCCGATCTTCCCCAGGTGGCTGCTCGTGGTGCTCGCCGCGCTGCTGGCGCTGTTGCTCGCGTGGTTCGCGCTGGTCCGCCCGGCGGTGCGCAGCGCCGCCGAGGAGGCGGTCAACGAGGCGGTCCAGCCGCGTCCCACGCCCGCCGGTCAGCCGGGCGGACAGGCCCCGGACACCGGACCCGGCGGCGGCCTGGACGCCCGCCCCGGCGGCCGGGAGCCGGGTGCGACGCCCGGATCGGGCGGTGACGGGTCGGCGGCCGACGCCGGAACCTCGGGCGGTGCCGGTGTCTCGGGCGGTGCCGGCCGGCAGAGCTCGGCGACCATCGATCTGCAGACGCCCGGAGGGGCGACCAGGACCGGCACCTACCGGGTGCCCGACAACAGCGTCTTCGGGATCACGGATATCGTCGTCGCCAACTTCCAGGGGGACGAAGGGGTGTTGACGATCACCTTCGGCGACCGAAAGATCACCACGATCGCGCTGGAGACCTTCCGGAACCAGGACTATCACTGGGTGACCCCCATCGAGATTCCCGAGAACGACACCGTGACCGTGGAGGTGACCTGTGAGAAGCCGGGCACGCCGGCCACCGGTCGCCGGGCGCGGGGGTGCCATGAAGTTCTGAACGTGAGCGGTGTACTCAGCCGTACCGCGCGATGAGGGCGGAGACGTTTCACGACCTTATCGACCGGTGTGGGCCCGTCTGAAGATCTGGATCTTGTTCCGTCCGGAAAACGACGGCCCAGGACCGAAAACCGGCTCTGCCCGGCCCGCCGTGACCGCCCGGACAGTGCCCGGTCGTGCTGTCCCGACAGGTCGGCGACGCGCCCGTGTGACCTTCCGGACACCCATGCGCCGCGGCTTCTTCCCCGCACCGGACAGGAGCATGATCCTCGGGTGGGAGGGCAGTGATGAGCAGGCATGTGAGCACCGATCCGGACCCGGACGTCGAGTCGCGGACGATCGCGGACGAATACCGACTCTTCGCCGAGCGCCAGGCGAGGGGGCGTTCACCCCGCTACGAGACGTTGAGCCTGGGGGTGGCCGAGGACGAGAGGCTCCTGGCGCTACTGCGCGAGCTTCCGCCGATCAAGCGTCAGCCCAACCTCCTGCTGGCCGCCGCACGGCATCTGGGCGCGCCCGTCGACTCGTCCGACGGATTCCGCGCGTGGGTGATCGCCCACTGGGACCGGGTGAGTTCCCTCGTGTTGTCGCGGCTGACGCAGACGAACGAGAGCGCGCGGTGCGCCACCTTGCTGCCGCTGCTCGCGGCGCTGCCGCAGCCGCTGGCGCTCATCGAGGTCGGAGCCTCGGCCGGGCTCTGCCTCCACCCGGACCGGTACCGCTACCGCTATGACGAGGGTGAACCGTTCGGACCGACGGACAGCCCGATCACCCTGCCCTGCCGTACCACTGGCCCGGTGCCGATACCGCGTCGGTTGCCCGAGGTCGTCCGGCGGGCCGGAGTCGACCTCAATCCGCTCGACCCCTCGGATCCCGAGGACGCCGGCTGGCTGGAGAGCCTGGTCTGGCCGGAGCAGACCGAGCGCCTGGAGCGACTGCGCGGCGCCCTCGAAGTGGCCCGCGCCGAGCCGGCGCACCTGGTCCGCGGAGACCTGAACGAGACAGTGGGCCGACTGGTGGCCCAAGCTCCCGAGGGGGCCACGCCCGTGGTCTTCCACAGCGCGGTTCTGGCCTACCTCTCACCTGAGGCACGCGCGCGGTTCACGCGGACGATGCGGGGCCTTCCGTGCCGCTGGATCTCCAACGAGGCGCCCGACGTGCTCCCCGCGGTGCGGGACCTCCTGCCTGAGCCACCCCCGACCGGCCGCACCACGTTCGTCCTCGGCCTCGATGAGCGTCCGGTCGCGTTCACCGGACCACATGGCGAACATCTCGACTGGTTCGCCGGTGCCCGCCTTCCGGTTCCGGGCGAATGACGTTTTCGCACCGGTGGGTCGTCGAAGGCCGGCCCAACGTCACCGTTCCCGCCGGCCCCGACGGAGCCGAAGCGGCGCCCGAGTCCGCACGGGCCCGTGCCAGGCGGCGACGACGGTACTCGTCGCGCGGTTTCGGGCGTCGCGGTGTGTCGGAGGGAGGTCGACGGACGGCCCGAACGGACTGACGAATCGCCAACGGTGTGGTTACGATACCGGTGATGAACAACTTCTCCTCGTACGGATTGGGGGAATCGTTTGCGCAAGGTGAGTGCTGATGGCATCTCACTTCGCGAACGAGATTCCGCCCCGCCTGTTGATGTGGCAGCGCGTGCGCGAGTACGCCGTGCCACCGTCCATGATCGAGACCGCGACCGCACGGCGTGCGGTCGGTGACTGGGCGGGGGCCTGCGCCGCCGCCCGGATCGACGTCGATCTCGATTTGCGCGCCGTGCGCGACCGCCACGGCACCGAGTTCGTCACCCACCTCCGTGCGGACCTGCGCCGGTTGGCGCCTGATCTGCTTCGGTGGCACATGCCTCGGATCGCCCCCGACGGGCGGCTCCGGCCTGGCCTCACCGTCTCCCTGGCCCGTTACCGGGGTTCCGGCGCCGCGCCGCTACAGCTGGTGGCGCGGACACCGCCGGCCTGGGCGGACGCCGGGCAGCGGATCTCCCTGGCCCTGTGGGAGAGGGCCGGGGGCGGTCCCCCCGGGCAGCACCCGCACCCGCATGCCGATCGGCGTTTCCGACTCGACCTGCACCGGCACCTCTGGGATGCCGGGCGGAGCGGCGAACTGGCGGTGCGGTGCGGTGCAGACGGGGCACCGTCCACGGCGCCGGCCGACCGGCCCCACGCACCTGGCCGGCCAGACCTGCCGGACCGACCCGATCAACCCACCGTTCACGACTCCCCGTGGGCGACGGCGAGTTGGGCCGCCGAGGCGGAGCTGCTGTTGCGAGCGGAAGAGCGTCCTCGCGGGGCCTTCACCGTGCGGCTCGGTGCACGGAGCCGTGCCGTGTTCGAACTCGTCGCCCCCGATGACAGCCATGCCCCGACGTTCCGGCCGCTGCGGGAGGCACTGCCGCCGCAGGAGGTTGCGGCGCTTCCGGTGTTGCCAGAGGCGGCGGCCCGGATCCTTCCGGATCTGGAACTGCTGCGGGCCGGATTGGTCGCGACCGAGCGGCTGCATCCGCTCGTCGCCGCGGCACTGACGGCTCCCGACTCGGCACCGGTGGCCGGCCCCGGTCACGAGCCCGGCGATCCGCATCGGGTGGAGTGTCGGGGCGAGGTCCACCGGATCGCGCTGCGAGGCGGGGTGCTGACGGCGGTCGATCACGATCCGGACCAACTGCGGCGGGAAGGGCTCCTGGTGGCGCTCGGCGGACCGGCGCTGCCCTGTCTACGGGCGATCGACGCCGCGCACCGCACCCCGGAGGCACTGCCTGCGGTCCGGGAGCGGCTCCGCCACGGCGATGTCGCCGGGGCGCTGGCCGTGGTCGAGAGGCTGCTCGGCCCCGGTGCGGTCCTGCGCGACGGGCCGCTCCGGGAAGAGCTGGAGTCGGCCGCGGCCCGCCGTGTCGATCACGGGCTCTTCCGCTCGGGGCTGGCCGCCGTGCGCCCCGGTGCCGGCGCGGTGGGGGGCGGAAACGCCTCGGGTGGGGGGCACGCGAAGGCGGGCCACCGCCCCCGCAACGACCGCCTCACGCCTCCCGCGACGCGCCGCAAGCGAAGCAGCCGGGCCCGGCCCCGCACCGGCCTGACTCGCTGACCGGCCGTCCTCCTCCGAGTCTCCCGCCCCGTTCCGCGCCGCATGCCCCACGACACCCGGGACGAGCCGTCCCGTTCCCTTGATCCCACCCCAGGTGATGCCCATGTTCTCCAGTGCCCCTCAGTCCACCTCGACCCCGGCCGCCGGCACGCCCGGAACCGGTACCCGACTCGCCCTCGCCGACGACCTCCTGGCCCTCCTGCGGACGACCACCACCGAACCACGCCCCGACGAAAAGCTCGAAGCGCTCACCCTGGCCGTCGCGGCCGACCTGCCCGTGTTGCTCTGGGGCGAACCGGGCATAGGCAAGACCGCGGCCCTGACGCAGCTCGCCACCTCCCTCGACCTGCCGCTGACGACCGTGATCGCCAGTGTCCACGAGCCGTCCGACTTCTCCGGGCTACCCGTCGTAGGCGACGACCCGGCGGTGCGGGGGGTGCCGATGGCGCCGCCGCAGTGGGCGGTGGAACTCGTGCGGGCCGGGCGGGGACTGCTCTTTCTGGACGAGCTTTCCACCGCTACCCCCGCGGTCCAAGCCGCACTGCTCCGGGTCGTCCTGGAACGAAGGGTCGGTGCGCTGCAATTGCCGTCGAGAGTTCGGATCGTAGCCGCGGCCAATCCCCGCGCGTCGGCGGCGGACGGGTGGGAGCTGAGCCCGCCTTTGGCCAACCGGTTCGTGCATCTGCACTGGGCGCACGACCGGGAGGTGGTGGTGCGCGGACTGGGCGGGGTCTGGCCCCGGGCGGAGCTGCCCCGGCTGGTGTCGGAACGGTTGCCGGAGGCGGTGGCTTTCGCCCGGCGCGCGGTGTGCGGCTTCCTGGAAGCCCGACCGACACTGATCCACCGGCTGCCGGGCACCGAGACGCGGCGCGGCGGTGCCTGGCCCTCGCCCCGGAGCTGGGAGGCCGCGTTGACCCTGCTGGCTTTCGGTAGGGCGGCCTCCGTCTCCCGGGAGGTGTTGGCGCTGCTGGTACGGGGCGCGGTGGGGGACGGGCCGGGGCTCGAACTCCTCGCCCACCTGGAACGGATGGATCTGCCGGATCCGGAGTCGCTGCTGGCCGAGCCGGTCTCCGCCGAGCTGCCGAAGCGGGGCGATCTGCGTCAGGCGGCGCTGGAGGCGGTGGTGGCCGCCGTAGGGGCGCGGCCGGAACGGGAGCGATGGGAGGCGGGCTGGGCGGTACTGGTCCGAGCGCTGGAAACCGGCGCCCCGGACCTGCTGGTCGCCCCGGCGACGGCGCTGGCCGCGTTGCGGCGCGACGACTGGGAGGTGCCGGAGGCGGTGGAGCGGCTGGCCGGGGTGGTCGGTCTCGCCCGGCGGGCGGATCGGTCGGTGGAGCGGGCAACGGCGGCGGCCGAAGCCGGGCGTGCGACGGGGACGTGCCGATGACAGGGACCGCGAAGCGCCCGCTGCCGCGCCCGGTGTCCTGGCCCGCGTTGTCGCGTCCGGTGCGGGTCACCGTGCCCGGGCCGCCGGCCGGTTCCGGCGGACAGGCCGACCGGTCCGGGCCCCCAATGGATATGGAGAAACTGCTGACCGCCCGGCTGCACGCGGTGAAGGTCCGTCCCTACCTGGCCGATGCGCTCTTCGCGCTGCACGTGGTGGAGGACCGGTCGGTGCCGACGATGGCGGTGGACGCGCACTGGCGCTGCTACGTCTCTCCCGGCTTCGTGGACCGCACCCCGGTGGAGGAGTTGGCGGGCGTCTGGGTGCACGAAGTCTCCCACCTGCTCCGGGACCACCATGGGCGGAGCGAGAGGTATGCGCGGGAACACCGGGAGCACGGGCCGGGCGAGCGGCTGCGGCGGAACATTGCCGCCGACTTCGAAATCAACGACGACATCTACGGCGATGGCCTGTCCTTGCCCGCCGGGGCGGCGCTGCCGTCGCTGTTGCGGCTGCCTGACGGACTGCTGATGGAGGAGTACCTGCGGACGGCGTCGATGTCAGGGGTCGCCGCGGACCTGGCCTGGTTGGACTGCGGCAGTGGTGCCGACGGGCAGGACCGGCCGTGGGAACTGGGACCCGGCGGGGCATACGGGCTGAGCAGACAACAGCGGGACGCGGTCCGCCTCCGAGTCGCGGAGGGGATCAGAGGCCGACCGGGCGACGCGCCGGAGGGGTGGCGCCGATGGGCGGACGAGGCGTTCCATCCGTCGCAGCCGTGGCGGCAGTTGTTGGGAGCGGCGGTCCGCTCGGCGGCGAGTGCGTCAGGGGCGGGCGAGGACCACAGCTATCGGCGCCCATCCCGGCGCTCGGCCGGCGTACCCGGGGTGCTGCTGCCGAGTCTGCGCCGTACGCCGCCTCGGGTCTGCGTCGTGATCGACACCTCTGGGTCGGTAAGTGACGCCGAGCTGGGCAGCGCGTTGCTGGAGGTGGCGGCGATCTCGCGGGCGGTGGGCGGACGGCGAGACTTGGTCTCGGTGATCTCCTGCGACGCGGCGGCCGGGGTCGCCGTCCCGCTCTGCCGGGCCGAGAGCATCGAACTGGTCGGTGGTGGGGGGACGGATCTGCGCTCCGGCTTCGCTCGGGCACTCCGCTCCCGGCCCCGCCCGGACGTGATTGTCGCTTTGACGGATGGCCAGACGCCGTGGCCCTCCGTACAGCCGCCCTGCCGCACCGTCGTCGGTCTCCTGCCCCGAGCCGCTCGTGCCGTGGACGAGGAGAACTCCGACTACACCCCGGACACCCCACCGCCCTGGGCGCGTGTCGTCACCATCGGATGAGGAGGCGCGGCGGCACGGCACGGCCATCCGTCGCGAGCGGCCCGCGGGACCACCTACCCGGTCGAGTCTCACGTCGCGGACATTCTCATTCGGATCGCGAGGCGATCCGGCCCGAGGCAGGGGTGGTCGACAACATGTCGCTCCCCGAACACGGGCGTACCTCGGTCGGGTGCGGTGCGGTCAAGCGCGGAACGGAAAGTCCCCACGCCTCGCACCGTGATCATCACGGCATGAGGCGTGGGCCGAAAATCCGACTTGAAACATGACCTCTGAACAACTTGAGCCGTGCGGTGGAAAGTGGCGGACGCCCGTGACGGGCCGAGGTTCCGGCTTCTCCTGTCGTTCGGTGGGAGCCTCGGCCCGGGCGGCTTCCTATCCGAGTCGCCCGCCGGGGATCGGACTGATCGGGGCGAGGCGTCAGCCACAGCTCGTGCTGATCCACCGGTGTGAGCGTAGAGCGCGCGGTTGAGTGAAGTTGCCGCCCCGACCTTGCGGCGTGCAGCCGACACGACTGACGTAGTTGGCGCCAGCGTAGTATGCGACGCCGGTCCAGCGCGTGCTTGTCCCAGCGTTGTACACGGAACGGGCCGGGGTGCCGTTCGCTGCCCAGGAACACCTGATGCTACCGCTGTACCAGTCGGGATCGCCGTCGAGCCAGGTGCACTTCGAGCCGGTGTAGTCAAGGCCGGTCCAGAAGCACACATAGCCGGTGCTGCACGAGGCGGCAGCCGCTGCGGTCTGGGCGTCGGTGGGCTGTCGGACTTGGTCCGCTGTGGCTCCGGCCTGGCTGGGGAACGCCACGATGGCGGCGCAGGCGGAGGCAAGAGCAAGCGCGGTTCTGATTTTTCGAAGCCGTGTCACGACCGTGTACTCCTCATGGGTGAGTGTTTCGGGCTGTGCGGACTTTCGAGTCGAGGGTGGTGCCCTGCCCTCAGGGTGTGGGATCGAGTATGGCCGAAGGATTCGCTTTTCTCGGCGAGTTGGTGGACTTCGGTCTTCGTGCAGGACTTTCGTGTGGAGCTACGGCCTCTTTGCGGGTGGATAATGGCCAATGTCATACCAAAGCACCTGTTGGGCATGGTGGTCTGCTCTGCGATCCCCTGACGAGCGGGTGGCGTGATCGCCCTTCCCCTACTGTCGCCAAAGCGTGTTCCAGGAGGTTGTGGGCAGGCAGCCGGAACTCCTTTCCGGCCTTTTGCCGGTCGCGCGGCGAGGGCCAGGTCGGGCAGGTGGGCGACGACTCGGACCAGGCGGTGGAGGCCGCCGCCGTGTTGCCGACAGCCGCGGGGGAGCCTGCGGTTCTTCATCCGGGCGGTGATGTGTCCGACGCGGGTGCGGACCGGTAGCGTGCTGACGGCCCGACACGAGGTGGGGTCACGCTCACCGCGCTCCGGTCGGCCCCGCCTTCCGGTCGGCGCCGGTCGCGTCCGCTCGTCGTCCGTCGGAGCGCCCCGCTCCGTGAACGGGACGGTGATCCTTTGTCCGCCGGCCCCGCGGTCCGCCGGGCGGACCGTGGGCGGTCGGCGACGTGGCGGTTCGACGGCGACGGGGACGATGGGGGCGAGGAGGTGGCCCGGTCCGTCCGGGGCCCGGTCACGGTGGTGTTGCCGTCCGCGCGGGTCAGGTGCTGGGAGTGGGGCCCGGCGGGATGTGGACGGTCATGATCACGTGACAGGTTGCGGTGCCGGCCCCGCGGTAGGCGTGGGGGACGTCGCCGTCGAAGGTGGCGGTCTGGCCGGCTTCGACGGGGTGCTCGATCCCGTCGACGACGAGGATCATCCGTCCGGCGGTGACGCTGAGGGTTTCGACGACTCCGGCCTGGTGGGGGTGGCTGGGGTACTCCTCGCCGGGTTCGAGTTTCCAACGCCAGACCTCGACCGGAGCCGGGCCCGAGGTCGTCAGCAGAAGCCGTGCCTCACTGCCCCGGCTCCCGGTCCACAGCGGCATCACGGCGTCGGTGGTCACGACGCGGACGCGGCCCTCGGTCGGGCCTTCCAACAGGGCGGAGACGGAGACGCCGAGGGTGTCGGCCAGCCGGATCAGGGTGGCGAAGTTGGGGTTGCCCTGGGCCTTCTCCAGCCCGACCAGGGCACCCTTGCTGACCTTGGCGCGTCGGCCGAGTTCGTCCAGGGAGAGGCCGGCGCGGTTGCGGGCCGCCCTGACGTTGTGCGCGAGCGTCCGCAGGGCTTCCTCTGCCTCGGCCATCTGATCGTCCTCCTTGCGAGTGGACCATTTTGATGTACTGCTCGGTCGTTCGGTTGACAGGCTTCGGTCGGTCTGATGTACGGTTCAGTCGTTCCAGTGAATAGTAAGGGATGTACGTACCGTGATCGCTCTGCTGCTGGCCCTGGGCAGCTCCCTCGCCTACGGATGTGCCGACTTCCTCGGCGGCCTCGGCGCCCGCAGGGCCCACGTGTTGCGCACGGTGATGGTCGCGGCCCCGGCCTCGCTCGCGGTCGAGCTGCTGCTGTGGCCTTTCCTCGGAGCCTCCTTCGACACCGGCGCTCTCGTCTGGGGCGCCGCGTCGGGTGGCGCGTCGGCCGCGGCGTTCGCCCTGCTCTACCGGACTCTGGCGATCGGCCCGATGAACGTGCTCTCGCCCGTCACCGCGCTGGTCTCCGCCATGCTTCCCGTTGCCGTGGGCCTGCTCCAAGGGGAGCACCTCGGAGCCGCCGGACTGATCGGGCTGCCGCTCGCCCTGGTCGCGGTCGTACTGGTCAGCGCCGGCCACGGCGACGGACCGGCACGACCCTCCCGCGGCGCGCTGCTGTCGGCCTTCGGCGCGGGCGCCGCCATCGCCCTCCAACTGGTCTTCCTCCACCAGGCACCCTCCGACAGCGGCGTGGCCCCGCTGATCATCGGCCGGGCCGTCTCCTCGGCCGTCACCCTGACCGCGGCCGGACTGATGTACCGCAAGCTGGGCTCCGAGAGGCCCGCGTACGCGATGTCGGCCGCCGCGGGCGTGTTGGACTCGGTGGCGAACCTGCTGTTCCTGCTCGCCGCCCGCAGCGGGGACCTCGCCGTCGTCGCCGTGATCACCGCCCTCTACCCGGCCGGCACCGTCCTGCTCGCCCGCGGCGTGCTCGCCGAGCGCATCCACCGCGGCCAGTTCGTCGGCCTGGGCACCGCCGCCGTCGCCGTCGGCCTCCTCGCCCTCACCTGACTCCTCCTCCGCCGCACCGCCGCAAGGAGACCCGCGTGATCATCCAGCCCTGGGACGCCGACCCGGACGAAGCCGAACGGCGGACCCGGATCGCCGAGGGGCACGACTTCGGCCTCCTGATCCACCCCGCCCGCCCCAACCCCGGCCGGAAGGCGGTCGAGCACGACCCGAACGTCCTGTTCACCGTCTTCGACGACCACGCCTCCGTCCCCGTCCCCGGCCCCCGACCCACCCCGCCCCGCCCCGCCCCGACACACGAACGGAACACCGCTCATGACCGCCCTCCGCCTCGCTCCCGCCGTCGCGGACGCCTTCCCCGACACCCTCATCGCCGTGGTCACCGCCACCGGCCTGCGCGGCCACGAACCCTGGCCCGACACGACCGCCGCCCTCGGGGAACTGGAGCAGCGACTCGCCGACGGTGCCTGGCGGCCGGCCGACGAGAGCGACCCGCGCGTCGAGGCGTGGCACACCGCCTACCGCTCCTTCGGCACCAACCCCCGCCGCGTCCGCCCCAGTGTCGACGCGCTCGGCCGCCGCCTCGCGAAGAAGGGGAGCCTGCCGCGCATCAACCCGGCCGTCGACTCCTACAACGTTGTCTCCGTCCGCCACGGCCTGCCCGCCGGCGCCTTCGACCTCGACCACGTCACCGGAGGGATCGACATCCGCCACGCGGACGGCACCGAGACCTTCACCCCGCTCGGCGAACCCGACACCATCGAACACCCCAAGCCCGGCGAGATCGTCTACGCGGACGCCCTCGGCGTCCTGACCCGCCACTGGAACCACCGCGACGCCCACCGCACCCGCGTCACCGAGGACTCCACGCGTGTCGCCTTCGTCCTCGAAACCCTCCACGCCACCCGCGACGGCCACCTCCTCGAGGCCGCCGCGAACGAACTGCGGGACCTGCTCGCCCGGCACGCCGAGCAGACCACCGTGCGCCACCTCGGCCCCGCACAGCCCCGAGTCGACGTCTGACGACACGCTCGTCGACGGTGGACACCCACCGCTCGACAGAACGGCCGACCACCGCGGAACGTCGCAGCCGGCGCGGGGTCCGCCGGATCCCCCGCCGGGGTCGGCCCACCGGTGTTCCGGGAGGCGCTCGACAGCACAGGGCTGTCGTGGAGCACACCGCTCCGTCACGGGGCGCCCCCGCGAGTACCCGGCCTTTGAGACAGGGGGTGGTTGGCAGGCCATCGGCGCGCCGCCTATCGTGAAAGCGCTCCCGCCCCCGGTGTTCGGGCGGCGGTTTTGAGCGGTCAGGCGATGTGGGCCCGTAGCGGCCCCCGCTCTCCCGACGCCCCGCCCGGCGTCCGTCCCGGCAGCCCCGCCACTGCTGCGGCTTCCCGCGTGCTCCGCTGCCCTCCCCCCTCACGATCCCGCCCCCACCCGCGTTGCGGCGCGGGACCGTCGTCACACGGCCAGGAGACGCCCACATGACCGCACGACCGCACCTGCGCACCCGGGTGCTGCTCGCCATGTCGATGGGGGTGTTCTGCGTTCAACTGGACGCCTTCGCCCTCATTTTCGCGCTTCCCCGCATCGGTGCCGACCTCGGCGCACAAGGGGACGGAGTGCAATGGGTGGTGAGCGCCTACCTGCTGTCCACCGGCGCCCTCATGCTCGGCGCCGGCCGCCTCGGCGACCTCCTCGGTCGCCACAGGCTCCTCGTCCTGGGGCTGTCCCTCTTCGGCGCCGCCTCCCTGGTGTGCGCGCTCGCCACGAGCCTGCCCATGCTGGTCGCCGCACGCGTCGCCCAAGGCGTCGGAGCCGCCGTGATCATGCCGGTGGGGCTGTCCCTGCTCACCAACGTCCACCCCGGACACCTGCGCGGTCGGGCCACCGGCCTCGCCCTCGGTGTCGGTGGCATCGCCACCGTCTGCGGCCCCTTCGTCGGCGGTGCCCTCACCGAAACCATCTCCTGGCGGGCCGTCTTCTGGCTCAACGTCCCCCTCTGCGCGCTCGGCGCCCTGTGGGCCTCACACACCACCGAGGGCCGCGACACCACCGCGGCCCGCCACATCGACCGGCGCGGCCTGCTCACCGCCACCGGCGCACTCGCCGCACTCGCGGTCCTCCTCGACCACGTCCGGCACGGCGCGGCCTGGACCGAGTCGGCCCTCGGCGCGCTGCTGTGCGCGACGCTGCTCGGTGCGTTCATCCGCATCGAGCGCCGCGCGCCGCACCCCCTGGTCGGGCTCGCTCTGTTCCGCAACGGGCCCTACGTCGCCCTGACCCTCACCGGCGCCGTGGCCAACACCGCGACCGTGGTGTTCCTGTTCGTCGTCCCGCTCTCCCTGCAAGGCCGGTGGGGCTTCTCCGCCGTGGCCGCCGGCACGGCCTTCCTCCTACCCGCCCTCGCCATGGCCGTCGCCGGACCCCTTGCCGGACGCGTCCCCACCAGCGGAGCCGTCCCCACGATGGCCGCCTGCCTCGGCGGTGGCGCCCTCGGCCTGCTCGGAACCGCTCTCGCCTCCGACATCACCGCCCACCTGATCGCCGCCACCTTCTGCGGTGCCGTCCTCGGGCTCGCCAACGCCCTCACCCTCATCGCCACCCAAGGCGTCATCCGCCCGGAACGCGCCGGTGAAGCCTCCGGCGTCACCAAAACCGTCATCACCGTCGCAGCCGGTCTCGGCGTCGCCCTCGCCGGCTCCGTCACCGGACACGGCCACCGTGCCGTGGGTGCCGAAGCCGCCGCCGACACCGCGCTGCCGGCCGCGGCCGCCGGGTGCGCGACCGCGTGCGCGGCCCTGCTGCTGTGGAGGCGGGCGGTACGGGTCCGGGCGCGGCGGGCCGAGGGGCGAGACGTCGGAGAGGACCCGTACCGGCGGGCAGGGGACTCGTCGACGTGAGGGAGACCGGCCCGGCACCGCCGCCACCGGGGCAGGCGGGGCGGACGTGCCTTCGTCCGCCCGAAGGGCCGGCGGATCCTTTGTCACGCCCGCTGCCGTCCTCAACCGTCCGATGCCATCCGAAGTGGTGCCGGGCCTCAACCGGGGCAACGGCCGTCGTGCTCGGCCGCCACCCGGGTCGCGACGTCCTCGCGCAGCCGCGCCTTGTCGATCTTGCCGGTTCCGGTCAGGGGCAGCGCCGACACCCTGACGACGCGTTCGGGCAGTTTGAAGGGGGCCAGTCCACCGTCTTCGAGGAAACGCCGGATCTCCCGCAGCGTCGGAGAGCCGTCCCCACCGTCCCCGCCGTCGACGACGTACAGGCAGACCGTTTCGCCCAGGACGGGGTGGGGCATCGGGACGGCGGCGGCGGCGCGCACGCCGGGATGCTTCTGGACCAGTGCTTCCAGTTCGCCCGCCGGGATCTTCTCGCCCCCGCGGTTGATCACGTCCTTGACGCGTCCGATGACCACGAAGTTGCCCGAGGGGTGGCGGCGGACCAGGTCACCGGTGCGGTAGAAGCCGTCGGAGGTGAACGAGGCGGTGTCCGTGTCGCCGTGGTAGGCCGTGATGACGCCGGGCCCCCGGGCCAGGAGCTCGCCCGTCTCTCCGTCGGCGACGGGGCGGTCCCGGCCGTCCACCACACGGGTTTCGTCACCCGGCGAGACGGGCCGCCCCTGGGTGGTGAACACCACGTCGAGGGGGTCGTCGAGCCGGGAGAAGTTCAGCAGTCCCTCGCTCGCTCCGTACACCTGCTGGATCCGGCAGTCGAAGGCGTCGCCGAGCCGCCTGGCCGTCTCCTCGTCCAGGCGGGCTCCACCGACCTGCAACACCTCCAGACTCGACAGGTCGAGCCCGTGCGAGGCGGCACGTGCGGTGAGCCACTGGCGGGCGACCGCGGGGGTGAGCGCGCAGTGCGTGACGCGCTCCCGCTCGATCAACGCCATCGCGCCGGCGGGGTCGCCGGATTCGCCGAGCACGACCTTCCCCCCGTGGGCGAGTGCGCCGAGGATTCCGGGATGGCCGAAGCCGAAGCTGTGCGCCACAGGCATGGCCGCGAGGTAGACCGAGTCCGGGGTCAGCGCCGACACCGCCGCCGAGGTGCGGACGACATGGCCGAACGCCTCGTGTGTACGGGGGATGGGTTTGGGCGCGCCGGTGGTGCCGCTCGACAGCAGGAACAGGGCGACGTCCGAGGGACGTCGGTGGTCGTCCGCCGCGGGGAGCGTCCCTTCGGACGAGGTGAACTCGTCGAGGTCCAGATGGCCGCGGGCCGGGTCGACCCCGCCGGAGACCAGCAGGTTCCGCACGAACGGATGGCGTTCGCGGAGCCTCTCGGCGAACCGGAGGTGGTCGAAGCGGCGTTGCCGGGCGGGCACGGCCATCGCTGCCGGCCGTAGTGAGGACAGCACGGGGGCGAGTTCGTGGTCGCGCAGCGCCGGCGGAGCGAGGACCGGGCGTGCGCCGATTCGCATCAGGGCGAGCACGAGGACGACGAACTGGGGCTGGTTGGGGAGCTGTACGAGCACGTTCTCGCCGGGGCGCGTTCCGCGGTGCGCCAACCGGGCGGCACAGCCCGACACCGCGGCGTCCAGTTCGGCCCTGGTGAGGACCCGACCGTCGCCGACGAGCGCCTCACGGTGGACCCGGCGCACGCGGGCGTCCAGGACCAGTTCGTCCAGCAGGTCCGGGCGCCACCAGCCGCGGCTCCGGTAGAGCGTCGACGTCCGTGGGCTCGGCCGTCCGTTCCCGTCCAAGGCGTCGGCGAGTTGTCGCAGGGTGTGGTCGTGCTCGCCCCAGAGGTCGACGCGGGTGCCGAGTCGTTCGGAGAACTCGATCTCCAACTGTGTGATGTCGACGGAGTCGAGTCCGAGGTGGGCGCGCAGGAGCGCGTCCTCGCGCAGGAGTTCCTGTTCGATTCCCAGCTCGGAGAGGATCCTCCGCACGTCGTCGATGTTCGGCAACCGGCTCTCCTCGTTGGGTCGAGGGGACGTTCTGGTGGCGGGAAGGCTCGGGCGGCGGGCCGCTCGCGTCCCGGACCCGTGCGGCGGACGCCGCGGCCGGTGACCGCCGCACGGGCGGCTTCAGACGATGGTGAGCGTCGTCACCCCGGTCGCGCCCGTGACACCGGTGGTCAGACACAGCAGAAGCCCCGGCTGCGGAAGCGTGATGACCTGGGTCGCCGTGCGGCCCTGGAAACGGCCCTGGACGACGGTCCCGGTGAGCGTGGTGACGACCTGCCCGGCGACCGCGGTGCTGCTGCCGCCGGCTTCGACGACGCTGGTGTCGCCGGTGCTCCACGTGAAGGTCCGAAGGCCCTGGAATCCGTCGAGGAGGTCGTTGCAGCCCGCGTGGAGGGTGAACCGTTCCCCGTACGCCCCGCTCGTCACCTCCCCCGCGCCGTCGACACACGAGTCGAGACGCCCGTCGGTGGTGATGTCGATGTCCTGCGGCTGGAAGGTGATCCCCGGACTGTAGGCGACGGACTCGGTTCCCTGGCACTGCAGCAGCGCCAGTGGTTCCGCGTGGGCGGGTCCGGCGACCGGTGTACCGGCGCAGAGCACGGTGACGGCGGTTGCCAGGACTGCCGAGCGTGCCCGTGATCTCATGGCGGACATGAGGCGGTCTCCTTCGCGGTGAGCGGCGTGATGGGGATGATGCCCGACACGCCCGTTCGCGAGACGAGCGCGCAGGAGCGGCGGTGGAAGCACGCGAAGCCCTGTGCACCGCCCTCGTGAAGACCGCGCCGGGTGACACCCCCGCTTCCTCGGTCCGCCTCTTGCCGTCCGGGACACGGGTGTGAGTCAGTGGACCGTGCGCGTGGCAGGCGGGACACGGGCTTCCGCGCGCTCCTCCCCACGCGGGCGATCCCCCGGGCCCCCGAGGCGCCGCGCCGGCTTCGAATCCTGGAGTTGTGATGGGTCCACACGAGAGCGGCACACTCGCGGTACCGGGTGCGAGGCTCCACTTCGAGGTGCGCGGGGAAGGACCGCCCGTGCTGCTCATCGCGGGCGGCAACTCCGACGCTGCCGTCTTCAAACGCCTGGCCGCCGCCCTGGCCGCGGACCACCGCGTCATCACGTACGACCCGCGCGGCAATTCGCGCAGCCCTCTCGACGGCCCGCCGAGGGACCAGCGGATCGAGGAGCACGCCGACGACGCGTACCGTCTGCTCGGTCACCTCACCGGGCCCGACGAGTCCGCGCACGTCTTCGGAAGTTGCTCGGGTGGGCTCGTCGCACTCGAACTCGCGGTTCGCGACCGGGACCGGGTCCGCCTGACGGTCGCCCACGAACCGCCCGCGATGGGACTGCTGCCGGACTCCGAGGACCACCTGGCGTTCTTCGACGACGTCCACGAGACGTTCCGCCGCGAGGGAGTGGCGGCGGCCCTGCGCGAGCTCCGGCACGTGTTCGGAGACGAACCCGCGCCGACGCTGCCCGAGGAACACGACAACACCGCGTTCTTCCTGGCCCACACCGTCAGGCCGGCCACGCGTTTCGTACCCGACCTCACCGCGCTCGCGGCGGTGGCGGACCGGGTCGTCGTGGCAGGCGGTCGCGACTCGCGCACCCACACCGTCCACCGGCCCGCGGTCGCCCTCGCGGAGCGACTCGGTCGTGAACGGGTGCTGTTCCCCGGCGGCCACGTCGGCTACGCGAGGTACCCGGTCGAGTTCGCCAAGCAGCTCGTCAAGGTGTTCACGGCCCCGTCCGGCACGGTGCCTTCGGACCGCCCCGGCGCGGAAGACTGACATGCGCATCGTGATGGGGGCCCAGAACTGCGGTTTCGGCCCGGTCGCCGAACTCGTCGCGGTCTCCCGGCTGCTCTCCGGCCACGAGCGGGTGTTCGTCGGCAGCGGCGTGGCGGCGACGTTCGCGCGGCGCAACCCGGACGCCTTCGACACCATCCGGGAGATCGACGGGATGCGCCAGGGAGCCGGGGCGGAGTCGGTCGACGACCTGGTGAAGACCGGCGCCCGGGTGGTCTCGGTCATGGACGCCGACCTCGCCCTGCGGTCCGTCGTGGCGCGGCGGCCGGTGGTCATGGTGGACAGCCTGTTCGGCTTCTGGCGACTCACACGGCCGTTGGCCCGGATCCGCGACCTGTGCGCGAGCATGCCGCGCTCCTCCTATGCCGCGGCAGACCGGCACCTGGCCGCCCTCTCGCCGCATGAGCGCATCGTCGCGGCCCACCTGCTCGCCACGCACAGCGTGGTGCAGAACTTCCCGGGCGTCCCCGAGCGCGCGGCCGAGTTCGCCGCTCTCGGCGGCGGGCCCGCGATCCACCGGACCGGCCCGATCATCGACCTCGAAGGACTGGAGAACACCCCGCGCGACGCCGAACCGGAGCACGACCTGCTGATCAACGTCGGCGGATTCAGGAACTTCCTCCTGGACTTCGACGTCAACAACGACTACCTGCGCCTGCTCCACCGCTGGATCCCCGACCTGTTGCGCGACTGGCCCCGGTTCCCGCGCGTCCTGGTCTGCGGCGGCCCCTTCGGCGGGCGCCGCGAGCGGACGGTCTCGGTCGCCGGCCGGCGGGCCGACTTCCGTCTCCTGCGACAGCGCGACCTGCTGCGAGCGGTGGCGAGCACGCCCGATTACCTGATCGCCCCGGGACTCACCGCGCTCCACGAGGCGATGGCTCTCGGACAGCTACCGTTGGGGATCCACGAACAGCACTACGCGCACGTCCACACCCTGCGCCGACTCGACGGCACGCTCTTCGGCCGGAACGCCGGCCGGTTCGCGGACGTCCTGCCGCACCACCGGGTGCCCGAGGACGACTTCGCCGGAACCGCGGTCCTCGTGGAGATCGCCGGCCGCGTACGGGAGGACGACGAGCTCTACGCCGTGTTCCGGAGAACGTTCAACGAACGGATCGAAAGCCACGTCTCGCTCACCCCGGCACGGAGGCGGCACGGCGTCGAGGAACTGCGGGGACTGCTCGACGGCGAGCCGATCCACGCGGTGCTGGCCAGGATCGTCCCCCCTCGGTGCGGCGAATGACACCCCAACGGGCCCGGTCCCGTCGAGAAGGAGCGGACCGGCCGACCACTGCGACCCGTACCGCGCCTGTCGCGCGACAGGCGACGGGACCTTCCCGACACCCGGAGACGGATTGAACACCTCCCAACCCGACCGCGCGGCCTACTTCGCCCTCAGGAACCGGCTGCTCGGCCCGCTGCGCGACCGGTTCCTGACCTCGGACCAACTCCGCGAAGCGGGCCGGCTCATGTGCGGCCGCCCCGAAGGGTTGTCCCTCTACGGCATCCCCGCGCCCGAGATGGAAGCCCGAGGGCTCCGCATCCTGGGCCGCACCGCTGTCGAGTGCACCAAGGACCCCCATCCCGTGGCCGTCGCCGACGCCGTCGCCGAAATCGAGGCCGCCGCCCCCGGGACCGACGGCGAAGCGATGGTCGTCGACCTGTTCTGCGGTTCCGGGAACTTCGGCCACCATCTCGGCCGACGCCTGGGCCGTCCCGCGTACGCCTCCGAACTCGACCCGATCGTCCACGAGGCCGGCCGGCACAACCTGGACCGTGTCGGCTCCGCTGTCGATCTCCGTCTGGCGGACTACCGTGATCTGCTCGACGCGCTTCCCGCCCGCAGCGAGCGCGACGTCTACGTCGTGGAGCCCTCCTGGGGACCGGCCTTCACCCCGGACGGTCTCGACCTGACCCGTACCTCGCCCCCGGTTCCCGAGATCCTCGGGAACATCCAGCGGTCCCGCGGCCGCGTGCCGTGCCTGGTGGTGATCGAGACCAGCGCCCGCGTCGTCCACGGTTCCCTCGCATCCTCGTTCGAGGACGCGGTCCACCTGCGCACCCTCGCCCCCGAGCCGTTTCCACCCCATCGCGCCGGCTCGCGCTTCCACCTCTATCGCCTCGGCGAGTGCCGGGACCGGGCAGCACGGGCCGTCACGGGCCGTGGGGAACGACGGCCCGCCACCCCTCGGCGCAGTGTGGCCTCCGTGGCCCGACCGCGGTGACCGGGGCGCCTGGCCCGCCGGGCGGACCGGGTGGCTGCCGGGGCGGGGCGGGAGCCGGGGTTGACCTCAAGCCCGGTTGACTTCCTAGGCTCGGATGCGTCGATGCCGACGTACCGGAGAGGAACGGCCATGAGGACACTGGTGCTGGGAAGGACACCCGCCAGGGTGACGGAGGTGCTGGCCACGCTGCGGGCGGACGGCTTTGACGCCGAGGGCGTGAGCACCGACGAGGAGGCCCGGAAGCTGTTGGCGACCGAGGAGTTCGGGGTGCTGATCATCGGTGGGGGCGTGGGGCCGGACTCCCGCGCGGCGATCAAGGACTTCGCGGCCGGGCACCGGGTGAGGCGGGTGATCGACGGTGCGTTGACGGAGCCGTTCGACGCCTACGTGCGGCGGGAGTTCGAGCCGCTGATCCGGGAGGCCGCCTCCCAGGGGTGACGGCCGAGGGCTTTGGGTGGAGCACGGACGGAACCGGAGTCGGAGCGCCGCGAGGGGGAACGGTGCCGTGGAGGGCGTGGGGCCTTCCGTCACACCTCGTGATCCGGCGCCTTCGCAGGTCGCGGCGGTTCCTGCGACTGCCGTCCAGGTCCTCCAACAGCCCGACCGCCGCTCGCAACGCCACGACCCCGCCGCGCGCGTCGAGGAGCCGGAACGCGGCGACCCGGAGGTGTCGTGGCCGCTCGGGCCCGGTACGCTCCAACAGCCGGTCGGCGGGCAGCGGGGCGGTGTGCTCCCACTCCGGCAGGGGCCGCGACCGGTGGTACCGGGCCACCTCCCGCACGCCCGCGTCCAACGCGAGCCAGTCACCGGGGTCGGTGACAACCGGCACGTCCCGCAGCGGCGCACCTCCCGCCAGGCGCACCGCCACCGCCGTCCCGTCCCCGAGGTCCGCACGCATACCCGCCCCGTTCACTCGGCCGTATCGGGGAATCGTGGGGCGCGGGGACGGCCGCACGCGCGTCTTCTCGGCCGCCCTCGCCACGGACGAGGGCCGCACCCTTTCCGCCGGCTTCACGGGCCGTGCGGGCGATGATCGGATCGGACCGCAACGATCGGGTACGGCCGGGGGTGCTTCCGGCAGAGTCGACGTCGAAAGGAGGCCCCGTGATCTCGGCACTCAACCGGCTTGTCGATCTCGTCGAGGAGCACCTCGTCGAGGAGCTCGACGTCGACGGACTGGCCGGGGAACTCGGCACGACCGAGTACCACCTGCGCCGGATGTTCTCGTCGCTGGCCGACATGCCGCTGTCGGAGTACGTACGCCGGCGCCGCATGACCGTCGCCGCCGCCGACGTCGTCCGGGGCGAGGAGGAGTTGTTGAGCATCGCCGTCCGGCA
This sequence comes from Streptomyces taklimakanensis, assembly GCF_009709575.1. Taxonomy (NCBI): domain Bacteria; kingdom Bacillati; phylum Actinomycetota; class Actinomycetes; order Kitasatosporales; family Streptomycetaceae; genus Streptomyces; species Streptomyces taklimakanensis. The sequence continues at coordinate 230,747 of NZ_WIXO01000001.1, read as the reverse complement.
CGGATACGGCTCGACCGAAGCCTTCGGACGTGCTTTCCGGGCGGTCCACGGCGCCGGCCCCGGTGACGTGCGTCGGGACGGGGGCCCGCTGCGCACACAACCGCGGCTCAGGTTCCGCCTGACCGTCGAAGGGAGCACTCCCATGGACACCCGCCTCGTCGACCGCCCCGCGTTCCGGTTGGTCGGACACGCGGCCCGGGTTCCGCTCGTCCACCAGGGCGTCAACCCGCACATCCAGCGGCATGTCGCCGCGCTGTCGCAGCAGGAGCACCTCCGGTTGAAGGCCCTCGGCGACACCGAACCGGGGGGCCTGCTGCAGGTCTGCGACGACCTCGATCCCGACGGCACGGAGGGCAGCGAGCTGACCTATCTGCACGGGGTCGCCGTCTCCCGGGACACGTCGGCCCCCGACGACCTCGACACCATCGAGGCACCGGCCGGCAGGTGGGCGGTCTTCCGCACCGCCGGGCCGCATCCACAGGCCATGCAGGCGGCCTGGGCCGCGACCGCGACCGAGTGGTTCCCCTCCAACCCCTGGCGCCTGCGGCCGGGGCCCTCGATCGTCGCGGTCCTCGAACGCTCGGACGACTTCACCACCGCGACCTGCGAACTGTGGTTCCCGGTCGAACCGGCGTGACGGATCGCGGTCACGGAACCGACCCCGGACCGTCGGGCGGCCCGTCCGGCCGACGGTCCTCGGGCCCGTGGCGCCGCCGGGAACGAACTGCCGTGGCGGCCGGTCCTCGGCAGGCGCCGGTGACGAACCACGTGGCCGCGGGAGGGCCCTCCTCCCGTCACTCGCCCGTGGTGGGACTCCCACCTGCGAACTCGGTTCTCCGTAAAGGTGCTCGGGAACCACGCTGACCGGCGGAAGGTTCGCACCACCTGCCCCGAAGTGCTTGCCGTCCTGCCCGCCACCGTGCCCTCCGATGTGGCGATCGTATGATGATGCGGAAAGCGTTCAAACGAACATCGGCCGTCCGGGAGGGCCTGATGCGGGAGCCGGTCGATCTCAGGCGTCAGCGGATTCTGGCCGCGGTCCGGGCGCGCGGCACCGCACGGGTGCGCGACCTCGCCGACGAGCTGCAGGTCTCCGTGGTGACGGTGCGCCGGGACGTGGAGGAGTTGACCCGGGAGGGCAAGCTGCGCCGGGGACACGGCATCGTGCGCTCCACGGTGCCGGTCCCCGAGGTGCCCGCGGGCGACGTGGCGGACGGGGACCGGGTGGCCGTGGTGGTGCCGGAGCGCCACACGTACCTGACCGAGACCCTGCACGGCGCCCGCACGGTGCTGGAGGAGGCCGGTCTGCGCTTCGCGCTGCACATCGCCCCGCAAGTGGCCGGTGCCGAGCGCCCGCTGGTGGAGCGGGCCCTCGCGGACGGCGCGCGGGGTCTGCTGCTGGCGCCCCGGTGGCGCGGCCGCGCGGACGAGGAGGGCGACTACGGGTGGCTCGCCGGGCTGGACGTGCCGACGGTGCTGATGGAACGGCGCCCGCGGCCGGGCAGCGCGCTGCACGCCCTGGACTCGGTGTGCTCGGACCACTGGTACGGCGCCCATCTCGCCGTGGAGCACCTGGTGGGGCTCGGCCACCGGCGCATCGTGTTCGCCACGCGGGACGACAGCCCGACCGCGCGCACGCTGCGGGCCGCCTTCGCACAGATCGCCGCCGCGCATCCGCTGGTGGAGGAGTGGGCGTGGATGCTGAGTTCGCCGGAGGCGGGCGACGAGGGGCCGTACGCGGCGGACGAGACGGCCGAACCGTCGGCGCTGCTGCGCAAGGTGGGGGCGACCGCGATGGTGCTGCACGGCGATGTGGACGCGCTGATGATCGTGCAGCGGCTGGCGGAGGAAGCGGTCGGGGTGCCGCAGGACTGCTCGGTGGTGGCGTACGACGATGTGGTGGCCGGCCTCGGCACGCCGCCGCTGACCGCCGTCTCACCGCCCAAGGGAGAGGTGGGGCGGGTGGCCGCCGACCTGCTGCTGCGTCGGCTGACGGATTCCCGCGGGACGGCCGTGCGGCGGGTGGAACTGCTGCCGCGGCTGTCGGTGCGCGGCTCGACCCGTGCGGTGGACCGGCCAACCGGATGAGCGTTTGAACGTTTTATTTTCTTCTGATCGGTCTATTGACCGCTTCGGCCCGGGTGGCGAGGATTCCGGTGTCCCCACCGAGCGTGTCCCGGACACGCGGAAGCCACGGGAGGCGCCATGCCCGGTCGGCACAGTCGTCGGTCCGCGCTCGCCGCGCTGGCCACCGTCCCCCTGACAGGAGCCGTGAGCGCCTGCAGTGGGGGAGACGGAGCCCGGCGGCGCGGCACGGGCAGGACCACGCGCATCACCTTCTGGTCCGCCCTGCGCGGCAGCCGGGAAGTGGTCGACGCGTTCAACGGCACGCACGACCGCATCCAGGTCGACTTCCAGCAGATCCCCTCCGGAGGGCAGGGCGGCTACGCCAAGCTCAGCAACGCGGCCCGGGCCGGCAACGCCCCGGACGTGGCCACGATCGAGTACCCGCAGGTGCCGGGGTACGCCATCGACGGCGTGGCCCGGGACGTCACCGACCTCGTCGGTGACGGTCTGCGCCGCAGACTGCTGCCGCAGGCGCTCGGACTGACCACCTTCGAGGGACGGGTGTTCAGCGTGCCGCTGGACGTCGAACCCATGGTGATGCACTACCGCGTCGACCTGTTCGACCACTACGGACTGACGGTCCCGCGGACCTGGGAGGAGTTCGCCGAACTGGCCCGCAGCGTGCACCGCAAGGCGCCCGACCGGCGGCTGGCGCTGTTCCCGACGGACGGCATGACGCAGTTCGCCGCGTACGCCTGGCAGGCGGGCGCCCACTGGTTCGACACCTCCCGCGGTGCCTGGAACGTCTCCCTCGCCGACGCGCCCACCCGGCGCGTCGCGCGGTACTGGCAGGAACTGATCGACCGCGACGACGTGTTCGTGAACGCCGTCGAGAGCAGGCAGGCCGACGCCCAGATCGGCGACGGCCTGGTGCTGACCCGTCTCAGCGGCGCCTGGGACGCGGGCGCGCAGATGAACGCGAGACCCGGACAGAGGGGTCGGTGGCGGATCGCCCCACTGCCGCAGTGGGACACCGGCAGCCCGGCCGTCGGGACGCACGGCGGCTCCACCTTCGCCGTCACCAAGGACAGCCGGCACCCCGAGGCCGCCATGGAGTTCATCGAGTGGCAGGTCTCCCACCCCGACGCCCTGCGCGCCCGGCTCTCCAGCGGCACCAGCAGCCAGTACCCGGCCGCTCCGGACCTGGTCGCCGTGGGGCGCGAGGCGTTCGACCGCTCCTACTACGGCGGCCAGGACGTCTACCGGCTCTTCGAGCAGGAGGCGGAGAGGATCCGCGAAGGCTGGGTGTGGGGCCCGCGGATGAGCGCCACACAGAAGATCATGCAGGACTCCTTCGCCCGCGTCGGCGCCGGTCAGGGCAGCCTCGTCGACTCCATGCGCACGGCACAGGAGGGCACCATGCCCGACCTCAGGGCCCTGGGCCTGTCCACCACCCAGCACAGCACCTGAGCCGCCGAAAGGCAGGTGAAACCCCATGACCACGACCATCCGGCCCCGGGGGCCGGCCGGCACGCCGAACGCGGTCGCCCCCACCCCGGCGCCCTCCTCCGTGCGCGCCCGCAGGGCGGCCCGGCGCCGTCGGGCGACCGCCTGCGGTGTGCTGATGGCGCCGTTCTTCGCCCTGCTGGTCACCGTCTTCCTGATCCCCGTCGGCACGGCCGTCCGGCTGAGCTTCTACAGCGACGACCAGCCCGGCCTCGGCTTCGGCCCCGAGCGCACGGTCTTCGTCGGACTGCGCGGCTACGCCGCCGTCCTCACCGACCCCACGTTCCTCGGCGGACTCGGCACCGTCGCCCTGTACTGCCTCTTCTACATACCGCTCATGGTCGTCGGCGCGCTCGCCCTCGCCCTGCTGCTGGACTCCGGCGTGGTCAGGCTGCGCTCCTGGGCCCAGCTCGGCCTGTTCCTGCCGCACGCCGTCCCCGGCATCATCGCCGCCCTGATCTGGCTGTACCTGTACACGCCCGGCATCAGCCCGGTCATCGACCTGTTCGCCCGCGCCGACATCACCCTCGACTTCCTGGGCGTGCACACCGTCCTGCCCTCCATCGTGAACATCGCGCTGTGGAGCAACCTCGGCTACAACACGATGATCTTCTACGCCGCCCTGCAGGCCGTGCCCCGCGAGGTGATCGAGGCGTCCGTCGTGGACGGCGCGGGCCCGGTGCGCACGGCGCTCCAGGTCAAGACCCCGCTGGTGCGCGCCTCGATCGTCATGGTCGCGATGTTCACCCTGATCTGGGCGCTCCAGCTGTTCACCGAGCCGATGCTGCTCAGCCAGTCCTCACCCATGATCAGCTCCCGGTTCTCACCCAGCATGTACATCTACGACGCGGCGTTCACCCGCAACAACTACAGCCTGGCGGCGGCCGCCTCGGTCGTCCTGCTGGTCTTCACCATCGCCCTGTCCTACGGCGTCACCCGCTTCACCAGCCGCGCCGACGCCGCCGAGGAGGCCCGATGAGCGCCACCGGCAGCGCCCTGCCGTGCCCCCGCCTGCTCGGCCGCACGACGGTCAACGCCGTCGTCGCCCTGTCCGTCCTGTACACGTTGCTGCCCGTGCTGTGGCTGGTGCTCGCCGCCGCCAAGAGCCGCGACGCGCTGTTCGGCAGCGACCTGCTGTCGCCGAGCGACTTCTCGTTCCCGTCCAACCTCGGCGACCTGTTCGCCATGGACGGCGGTCAGTACGGGCGCTGGTACGCCAACAGCCTGCTGTACGCCGTGGTGGGTGCCGCCGTCGGCGCGCTGATCAGCGTGGCCTGCGGCTACGCCTTCGACAAGTACGCCTTCCGGCACAAGGAGAAGCTGTTCGGCCTGGTACTGGCGGCGGTCATGGTCCCGCAGACCGTGCTCGCGCTGCCGCTGTACCTGATGGCCTCGGGCGCCGGTCTGGTCAACACCTTCTGGGCGGTGTTCATCCCGGTCCTGTTCAACCCGTTCGGGGTCTACCTCGGCCGGATCTTCAGCCGGGGCTACGTCCCCGACGAGGTGCTGGAGGCGGCGCGCGTGGACGGCGCCGGCGAGCTGACCGCCTACGTCCGGGTGGCGTTGCGCATGCTCGGGCCCGGTCTGGTCACCGTCTTCCTGTTCCAGCTCACCGCGATCTGGAACAACTTCTTCCTGCCCATGGTGATGCTGTCCGACCAGGATCTGTACCCGGTCAGCCTCGGTCTGTACGCGTGGAACAGCTCGGCGTCGGTCTCGCCGGAGTACTACCCCGTGGTGATCATGGGCTCGCTGCTCGCCGTCCTGCCGCTGATCCTCGCCTTCGTCCTGCTCCAGCGCTTCTGGCGCAGCGGCCTGACGGCGGGATCCGTCAAGTAGTCCCGGGCCCCGACCCGGTGGCCCGACCGAGTGAGGAGTCCCTCCTTCCCCATGAGTGAGGCAACACCCGGCCCCGGCTTCCGTCCGCGTGCCGCCCTGGCCATGTCCCCGGACGCCGCCGCGGCCGTCCTCGACCCCGAGACGCTCCGCGCGTTCGGCACGGTCTGCGAACTCGCCCCGCCCCCGGTGCTGGACGACCTGACCACCGAGCGGGCCCGCTCCGTGCTCGCCGACGTCGATCTGCTGATCACCGGCTGGGGCTGTCCGCCCCTGGACGCCTCCGTGCTGCACGCGGCCCCGAGACTGCGGGCCGTGGTGCACACCGCGGGCAGCGTCCGCGGCCATGTCACCGACGCCTGCTGGGAGCGCGGCATCGAGGTGTCCTCCGCCGCCGCGGCCAACGCCGTGCCGGTGGCCGAGTACACGCTCGGCATGATCCTGCTCACCGGCAAGCGGGTGCTGGAGCGGGCCCGCGAGTACCGCGCCTCCCGGGACCGCGGGGACTGGCTGCGCACCCCGCGCGGTGTCGGCAACTACCACCGCACCGTCGGCATCCTGTCCGCCTCCCTGATCGGCCGCCGGGTGATCGAACTGCTGCGCCCGCACGACGTCGAGGTCCTGCTGCACGACCCGTACGTCGACGACGCCGCCGCGGCCGGTCTCGGCGTCCGGCGCGTGGAGCTGCCGGAGCTGTTCGCGCGCTGCGACACCGTCAGCGTGCACACCCCGCTGCTGCCGACCACGCGCGGCCTGGTCGACCGTTCCCTGATCGACGCGATGCCGCACGGCGCCGTACTGATCAACACCTCGCGCGGCGCGGTCGTCGACCAGGAGGCGCTCACCGACGCCGTCCTGGCGGGCCGCATCCGAGCGGTGCTCGACGTCACCGATCCCGAGGTGCTGCCGCCGCACCACCCGCTGTGGGACTGCGAGAACGCGCTGATCACCCCGCACCTCGCCGGGTCCCAGGGCAACGAGTGGCGCCGGCTGGCCGACCTCGCCCTGGCCGAGACCACCCGCTGGGCATCCGGCTCCGGCTTCCTCTACCCCGTACGACGCGAAAGGCTGGCCTTCATCGCATGAGCATCCCGTTCGACCTGCCCGCCGAGGACCGGGTGTCGAGCCCGTACACCGGTTACACCCGAGCCCACTGGGAAGCGGTGGCGGACGGGCTGCTGACAGCGGCCTGGCGCTGGAGCACCCCGGGCGACGCCCTGCTCGACCTGCCGGGCCGACCCTCCCGTTCCGGGGTGCGCTCCGACGGCCTGGAGGGCTACGCCCGCACCTTCCTCGCGGCCGCGTTCCGGGTGGCGGGTGCCGGCGGCGACGATCCGCACGGCCGGCTGGAACGCTACGCGCGGGGCCTGGCCGCGGGCACCCGCACGCCCGGCCGCGACGACACCGAATCCTGGCCGCTGATCCTCGACCACGACGTGCAGGGCCAGCCGATGGTGGAGTCGGCCTCGGTCGCGCTCGGCCTGCGGCTGACCGCGCCCTGGCTGTGGGAGAACCTCGACGAGGACGTGCGGGACCGGGCCGAGCAGTGGCTGCGCGGGGCGCTGCGGCACACCCCCGCGCCGAACAACTGGTACCTGTTCCCGTACACGGTGGCCGGTTTCCTGGAGTCCGTGGGCCGCGGCGACGCCGAGACCGCCGCGGCACGGGAACGGGCGCTGGAGTTGATGGAGGGCTGGTACCTGGGCGAGGGCTGGTACTCCGACGGGGACGGTCGCGCCTTCGACCACTACAACGGCTGGGCCCTGCACCTGTACCCGGTGCTCGACGCCCACCTGGCCGGGGACGACGAGCTCGGCGCCCGGTACGGTGCCCGGCTCCGCGCCCACCTGGAGGGGTTCGCGTCGACGTTCGGCGCGGACGGGGCGCCGCTGCACTTCGGCCGGTCGCTGACCTACCGCTTCGCGGCCTCGGCGGCCGTCGGGCTGGGCGCGCTGACCGGGCACACGCCGCTGACGCCGGGCGCCTCCCGTCGCCTGGCCAGCGGCGGTCTGCGCCACTTCCTCGACCGCGGGGCACTGACCGGGGACGGACTGCTGAGCCCGGGCTGGTACGGCCCGCACGAGGCGACGCTGCAGTCGTACTCCGGTCCCGCCTCCCCGTACTGGGCGTCGAAGGCGTTCGTGTCGCTGCTGGCACCGGCGGACCATCCGCTGTGGACGGAGGTGGAGCGGGCCGCGCCGGTGGAGGAGGCCGACCGGGTCCTCGCCCTGCCGGTGCCCGGGCTGCTGGTGCAGTCGACGCGCGGCGACGGGATCGTACGGCTGCACAACCACGGCAGCGACCACGTGCGGCCGCACGAGGGAGAGGCGGCGGCCGAGGAGGATCCGCACTACGGGCGCCAGGCCTACTCGACCCGCACCGGCCCGACGGCCCCCGGCAACGTCGCCGACAACCACCTGTCGGTCGAGGTGGACGGCCGCCGCAGCGTGCGGCGTCGCATCCATCCCCTGGGAGCGGGCGGCGGTGCCGGTTGGGGATGGGCGGCCTCCTGGCATCGGCCGGTGTTCGCGGGCGGGCCGCCGATGGTGCCGGGGCTGCGGGTGGAGAGCGTGACGGTGGCGCGGGGGCCGTACGAACTGCGGGTGCACCGGGTGACCGGCGCACCGGCCGGGGCCCGCGTCACGCACACCGGCTGGGCCACCGGGCCGGAGGAGGACCTGGTCTCGGCGCTGCACCCCCTGCACGGCTGGGACCCCGCACCGGAGACGGTGCGCGCCCCGCAGGGCACCGCCTGGACACGCTGGGCCCGGGTGCCGCGCCTCACCGGCGCGGCGGACGGCGCCTCACCGTACGCCTGCCTGGCCGTTCTCACCGCCGGGCCGAACCCCGTCCCCCTGGCGGAGGCCGTCACCGAGACGACCGCCGACGCCGGCGGCGTCGAGGTCGTCTGGGCGGGCGGCGCGCGTACCCGGGTCGCCTTCGACCCGGTGCGGGTGACCCACGTGGAGGACTGACCCCGCGGCGCGGCGGAGCGCGGAGGAGGCCCTCTCGGCGGCGTGCCGCCGCGCCGGGCCGGGGGCGGGGACCCCGTTGGGCGGTGGGCGGTACGTTGCCCGCCCGGCCCGGGACGCGACGGTGCCCGCGGCCCGTTCCGGCCGCGGGCACCGGATGGTCACCGGGTCCGGTCCGGGTCAGGCGGACGGGGCCTCGGTACGGGCGTGGGGCTCCGGGACCTCGCCCTCGTCCAGGGCGAGGTCCTTCGTCTCCTTGCCGAGGAGGAGAGCGGTCAGGGTGAGGACGGCCATCACGGAGAGGTAGACGCCGACCAGCCACGGGGAGCCGTCACCGGCCTCCCAGAGGGCGACCGCGACGAAGGGGGCGACGGCCGCGCCGAGGATGGAGCTGACGTTGTAGGAGATGCCGGAGCCGGTGTAGCGGACACTGGTCGGGAAGAGCTCCGGGAGCAGAGCGCCCATCGGGCCGAACGTCATGCCCATCAGGGTGAAGCCCAGGACCAGCCACAGGACCACGCCGAGCGTGCCCAGGCCGATCAGCGGTACCCAGACCAGGCCGAAGACGACGATGCCGGCGGTGACCCAGGCGAGGGTCTTGCGGCGGCCGTACCTGTCCGCGAGCGGGCCGGAGACCAGGGTGAACGCGGCGAAGAACAGCACGCCGAAGATCATCATCAGGACGAAGGTGGTGTAGCCGTAGCCGAGGCCCGGGACGTCCGCGTCCTCGGCGGTGCGGCCGTAGCTCAGCGAGAACGTCGTCATCAGGTAGAAGAGGACGTACGTCGCCAGCATCGCGAAGGTGCCGAGGAGCAGTTGCCTCCAGTGGTGGCGGAAGACGGTGGCCAGCGGCAGCTTGCGAACCTTGCCGGTCTCCTGCGTCTTCGCGAAGACCTGCGACTCGACCAGGCGCATCCGCACCCACAGACCGATCGCGACCATGACGGCCGAGAACAGGAACGGGATCCGCCACCCCCAACTCAGGAAGGCGTCGGAGGGCTGCGAGGGGTCGGCGCCCGCCTCGGAGGGCAGCAGCGCGCCGATGATCAGGAAGAGGCCGTTGCCGATGATGAACCCGAACGGAGCTCCGAGCTGCGGGAACGTGCCCCACAGCGCGCGCTTCCCGGCGGGTGCGTTCTCGGTGGCGACCAGGGCCGCGCCGCTCCACTCGCCGCCGAGCGCGAAGCCCTGGGCGAGTCGCATCAGCACCAGCAGTGCCGTGGCGATCCAGCCGGCCTGCGCGTAGGTGGGCAGGACGCCGATCAGGAAGGTGGCGATGCCCATGGTGAGCAGCGAGGCCACCAGGGTGCCCTTGCGGCCGAGGCGATCACCGAGGTGGCCGAAGACGATCGCACCGATCGGGCGGGCGATCATCGCCGCGCCGAAGACCGCGAAGGAGGAGAGCAGGGCCGTGGTCGCATCGCTGCTCGGGAAGAAGAGCGTCGGGAAGACCAGGACCGCGGCGGTTGCGTAGATGTAGAAGTCGTAGAACTCGATCGTCGTGCCGATGAGGCTGGCGACCAGGACGCGGGACCGTGAGTTGACGGGCGCGGCCTCGGCGGGGGACTGGGACGGGGACTGAAGCCGTGCCCGGGCGGGGCCGGCGGCGGGAGCGGTCATTTCCGGGACTTTCCCACGAGGTGGAGTTCGGCCGCCGACGTGAAGGGCCGACGGTCCCGCACGGCGGCACAGGCCCCCTCGTGGCAAGACCGCGCGACCGGTGCGGGCGCCGCAACGATCTCATGCATCTCACGAACCGGTTGGAGTCTGTCCAGAACGTGGGATTACGGATGATCGTCGGAGGAAGCGTCGGCACCGGATCGGCACGGCGCGTCGGCGTCACGCCCAAGGATCCCGGCCGGCGTCACGGGGAAGAGGCCGCCCACCGCCTGCGCCGAGCCACCGCGTCCCGCGTTGTCACTGCGACCCGGTCGGGCACCACGGAGTCCCGGCGGCCCGTGACGCCGATGCGCTCCACACCATCCGGTACTTCCTCGCCGTCGCTTTTGGTGCCCGTGCCCGCCTCGGCCGGTTGTGGCCTGCCCACGGCATGGCCGTTGGCCACCTCGCGAACCAACCGCCCCGCGCGGCCCGCTGCCGGGGCACCCCCGTGTGGGCGGGAGCGCCCCGGCAGCACTGTGACGCCGCCGCGTCGCACGCCACCGGTCCGGGACCTCCACCGTGCCCCGGGCCGGCGGGCCGCGCGGCCGTGTTCCGGCGGTCAGGCCACCAGGACCCGCACCGGGTCGGTGCCGGCCGTGGTGTGTCGTTCGGCCCAGTTCTCCAGTGCCGTACGGCAGGCGTGGTCCACGTGGCTCAGCCCGGACAGGTCCAGTTCGATCGGCCGGTCCTGGGGGAGCGCCTCCAGGCTGTCGAGGATCTTCGGCAGCCGCAGGAAGGTGGCGTTGCCCGACAGGTGCGCCTGGATGGGGCCGGTGCCATCGTCGACGATCTCGAGCCTGACGTGTGAGGCCTCCCAAGCGGTCTTGGCGACCGACAGGGCCAGACCGATCAGCACGCCCTCGAACATGTTCACCGCGACGATCGACACGGCCGTGGTCACGAGGATCAGCGCCTCGCCCCGGTTCCCCCGCCACAAGGTGGCGACCTGGTGGAAGGGAATCAGTTTCCAGCCGGCGTGCACGAGGATGCCGGCGAGGGCGGGAATCGGGATCAGAGCCAGGGCGGCGGGCAGCAGCGCCGCGAACAGCAGCAGCCACACACCGTGCAGCACCCGCGAGGCCTTGGTCCTCGCACCGGCCTGGACGTTGGCGGAGCTGCGCACGATCACCGCGGTCATCGGCAGCGCGCCGAGTACGCCGCACACCGTGTTGCCCGCGCCCTGGGCGATCAGTTCCTTGTTGTACTGGGTACGCGGGCCGTCGTGCAGCCGGTCCACGGCCGCCGCGCTGAACAGGCTCTCCGCCGAGGCGATCAGGACGAAGGCGACGATGGCGCCGATGAGCGCCGGGTCGCCCAACCCACCGAAGGCCTCCATCCCGGGCGGCTGGATCACACCGAGCAGGCCCCGCACCTCCACCGTGGCGACCGGCAGGGAGAACGCGATCGAGGCGAAGGTGGCCAACAGCACCGCGGCGAGGGCGCCCGGTACGGCCCGCACCTTCTTCGGCATCCGTTTCCACAGCACGACGACGGCGACCGTGCCCGCCCCGATCGCGAGCGAGGGAAGCGCCGTGGCGCTGCCGAGGGTGTCGACGAGCGCCTCCGGCAGGCCCACGATCTTGCCGATGCCGCTCTCCGGCGCCTCGATGCCCAACGCCGCGTACAGCTGGCCGGCGATGATGACGAGACCGATACCGGCGAGCATGCCCTCGACGACGGAGATGGAGATCGCCCGGAACCAGCGACCGAGTCCGAGGGCGCCCATGCCGAGTTGGAACAGTCCGGTCGCCAGCACGATCACGCCGAGCGCGGGCAGTCCGAACTGGCTGACGGCCCCGAAGACCAGCACGGTCAGGCCCGCGGCGGGGCCGGACACCTGGAGGCTGCTGCCCGGCATGAGTCCGGTGACGATGCCGCCGACGATCCCGGTCACCAAGCCGAGCTCCGCCGGAACCCCGGAGGCGACCGCCACGCCGAGGCAGAGCGGGAGCGCGACCAGGAAAACCACCAGGGAGGCGGCGAAATCCTGCTTCAGATAGGGGAAACGGGCTGTGGGGGTTGGCTTGGTCATCTCCATCGCGCCCGCCCTCACAGCGCCGCGAAGGTGTCGGTTCGCGGACGGTGCGCCAGGACCGCTCCGGTGTGCACCTCGTAGTACCAGGCGTGCAGGTCCAGCTCGCCGCTGTCGAGCTTCGCGGCCACACACGGGTAGGAGCGAAGGCGCAGCAGTTGGGTCAGCACGTGGTTCTGCACCCCTTCGGCGACGGCCGGATCCTCTGCCGCTCCCTTCGGGCTGGGGGTGGCGTGGTGGAGCCAGTCACGCACGGCCGGCACGGCGTCCAGGTCGTCGCCGCGGACCAGGGCGCCCACCGCGCCGCAGTGCGAATGACCGCAGACGACGATGTCCTTCACGCCGAGTACCTCCACCGCGTACTCGATGGTGGCCGCCTCACTGGTGGGACGTTCGAAGGTGTGGGGCGGCACGATGTTGCCCGCGGTGCGCAGCTCGAACAGCTCACCGGGGCGGGCGCCGGTGATCAGAGCCGGTACGACCCGGGAGTCGGCGCAGGTGATGAACAGCACCTGGGGGGACTGTCCGTGAGCGTGTGCGGCGAACTCCTCCGGGTGTCGTCCGAACATGCGGGCGTGGTCGACGAAGGGCAGCATGTGGTGATTCCTCCTGGCGCGTCATGGGGGCGCGTCGGGCTTGCACGGCAGAAGAGGGGAAGACCCCGCTTCTGCTGTCAGCAGCGGAAGCCCCGAGGGGCGGCCGGTATGAGGTCGGCCGGTGGGGTGGGGGGACGGAGGTGTGCGGCGCCGGACACGGCCGACTCGTGGACGGCCATCGGGTCCTGGGTGAGGAGCGCACGTCCGGGTGCCGGGGACACGGAGACCGGGATCCGGTGCCGGCCGCGGGGGTGGAGCGGGCCGTCCGGCGCTCCGAGGTCGTCACACGAGCGCGGGACCACGGTCTCATCGCGCAGCCCCCGCCCGTCCGCCGTGGTCCCCGGCTGCGGAGCTTTGGCCTCGGCGTAACGGATGGTGTGCGCGAATGCGAACGGAGAGTCGAGAGAGAACCGAAGGGGGAACAAGGCAGCGGCGAGGAACACAACCGCGCTCCAGGCCGTCGCACCTCGGAACATGCACTCCCTCCGAACAGTCCGTACCTCTTGTCCAGACCAAGCGTTGGTCAACAGATGGTCAAAAACACATTAGCCTTGCAAAGTCGATCGCAGTGCCAACGCAACGTTTTCAGCCTGAAAGAGCCTGAAAAACGAGGGTCCGATGGCGTGAATCCACCCCCCGTGAAGCAGCCGACCGGATGGCGCCGCGGCACTTGGCGGTGGTCGGCTCCGGGTCCGCGGTGGCGGCCTCGGAGCCGTCGACGCGGGTTGGGCCCGGCCCGGCCCGGCCTGGCCTGAGCCGGGGGCGCGGGCAACGATCCGGGCGGCCGGACCGGGCGCAGGGCTCCCGATCGGCGGCGGCCCACCCCACAATCGCCCTGAGGGGACACCCCCACCGGACGGCGCGGCACGAGCCGCGCCGGTGCCTTCGACAGAGGAGCACGCATGAACCCCGAGGACCTCGATCCGGAGACCGCCGCCGTGCTCGCGGCGGTCTCGGTCACGCCCGCGGACGTGGTGGAGTGCGTGCCACTGGCCGGAGGCACGTACAACTCCCTGCTGCGCGTGGTGCTGCGGGACGGCCGGAGATGGGTCGTGAAGCGGCCGCTCTCCGCGGGCGGCGGGTCGACGCTGCGGTACGAGCACGATCTCCTGCGCGGCGAGACCGAGTACTACAGCGCGGTGCGGGACATGCCGGGTGTGCCGGCGCCCCGGTTGGTCCACGTGGAGACCGGCGGCGAGCCGCCCGTCGTGTCGGGGCTCGTCATGACCGAGTGTCCCGGAGTCCCGTGGCACGAGGCCGACGCTTCCCTGACACCCGGCGAACGGAAGCGGCTGCGCGAGGAGCTGGGCGGGGTCGTCGCCCGGCTGCACACCGCGACGGGCCCGGGATTCGGCTATCCCGCCCGGCCGTTCGGCCCACCGGCCGCCGACTGGAGGCGTACCTTCACGACCATGGTCGACGCCGTCCTGGACGACGCGGTGCGCTACGGTGTGCGGCTGCCCCGGCCCGTGGCGTGGGTGCGGGACGCGCTCGCCGCCGCCGGGGACGTGCTGACCGACGTGACCCGTCCCGCCCTGGTCCACTTCGACCTGTGGCAGGGGAACCTGTTGCTCGACGGAGCTCCGGGAGCCAGGACCCTCGGCGGAGTGATCGACGCGGAACGGATGTTCTGGGGCGACCCGGTCGCCGAGTTCGTCTCTCTCGCCCTGTTCGGTGACATCGAGCGGGACGACGCCTTCCTGACCGGATACGCGGCAGCCGGAGGCGGGGTGACGTTCACCGACTCCGTACGCCTGCGCCTGCACCTGTACCGCTGCTACCTGTACCTGATCATGCTGGTCGAGGCGGTGCCCCGGCGTTACTCCCCCGAGCAGCGGGCCTGGACCCGACAGCACGCCGGTGGCCACCTGGCGGTGAGCCTCGACGCGGTGGCGTCCGCCCTGACCGGCCGGTCACGGTCGCGACACTGACCTCGGGCACGGCCCTCGGCGTCCACCTGCCGGGTCCGCCGTTCGCCTCTCGCCCCGGGCGGGGGACGCGGGACAGAAACCGTCGGGGGAGTGAGCGAGCGGCTCCTCCCCGAGCCGGGCTCCATGCGCCCATCGTGCCGACCGGAGGTCCGGGCGGAAGGACTCGTTGGCCGCGACGGCTTCGAACGCGTACACCGGTGGACATGGCATTCCCCACCTTCCGCCGCTCCGACCGGACCATCCCGCCCCCTGCCCCCACCCAGGGGATCGGCGGGCGGGACTTCCGCCTCCTGCTCGTCGCCACGCTGGGCACGTTCTCGAACTACGCGCCACTGCTGTCCGTGGTCCCCGCCTGGTCCGCCCAGGGCGGCACCGCCCTGGGCGGGGTGGGAGCGGCCACCGGGGTCACCATGGCCGCCACCGTGGGTGTCCAACTGTTCATGGCCGGGCTGCTGCGCCGGTTCGGCCTGCGCACGCTCCTGGCCGCGGGCGCCGCCCTGCTGGGGCTGCCCACCTTCGCCTACGCGCTCTCCTCCGACCTCGGGTGGGTCCTCGCCGTCTCCGCCGTACGCGGTGTCGGCTTCGGTATGGTGGCCGTCGCGGGCAGTGCCCTGGTCGCCGAACTCGTCCCGGCCGGGCAGCGCGGCCGGGCCGTCGGCCGGTACGGGGTCGCCGTCGGGCTCCCGCAGGTCGTCTGCCTCCCGCTGGGCGTCTGGAGCGCCGCACACGTGGGTTTCCCGCCCGTCTTCGCCGTGACGGGGCTCCTCAGCCTCCTCGCCGTACCCCTGGCCGTCGCCCTGCGGGTGCCCTCCGCCACCCCGCCCTCGGCCCGTCCGGTGGACGCGGTGGACGCGCCCGCCGGACTCCGCCCCGCCGGACGGCTGCGCCCACTGGCCGCTCCGTGGGCCATGCTGATCACCTCCGCCTGCGCGCTCGGCGGGGTGACGTCGTTCCTGCCGCTCACCGCGAGCGGGGCACCCGTCGCCTCCGCGGCCCTGTTCGCCCTCTCGGCGGCCGTCATCGCCGGACGCTGGGCCGCCGGGGTGTGGAGCGACCGCTTCGGCGCGGGGCGGCTGCTCCTGCCCAGCCTCCTGGCGTGTGTCCTGGGCGTGGCCGGATTCGCTCTCCCCTCCGGCTCCTCCGGGTACGCGGCCGCACTGGTCGTGGTGGCGGCGGCCGTCTACGGCACCGGCTTCGGCGCCCTGCAGAACGACACCCTCGTCGTCATGTTCCATCGGGCGGGCCCGCGGGGAAACGGGATGGCCGGCACGGCCTGGAACATGGCCTACGACGCGGGTACGGGCGTGGGCGCGGTGGCCGTCGGGCTGCTGATCCGGCCTCTTGGGGTGAGCGGCGGCTACCTGACGTGCGCCGCCCTCATCGCCCTCACCCTCCCCCTCGCCCGTCGCCACGCCGATCGCGAACCCCCTTCCGGGCGTCCCACGCCCCGCGCTCCCGCCGGTCGGGCATGACCGTCGTCCACCGGTGCCGGGAACCCCGCTCACCGCCACCTGACCGGACCCGACGGGGCCGTACAAGATGGGGGCGCGCCACTACGCCCCCACCGAGCCGGTCGGCCTGGACGGCGTATTCGATACCGCCGGTAGGACTGCCGTGATCGGTACCGGTCCTATCGGGGACACCGATGAGGTGCGGGCCCAGGCGACGGGTGCGACCACCAGTGTTGGGGCTTTCGGCTCTGTGGAGGGTGCCCCTGTGGGGTTCGTCAAGGGAGTCGGGCTGTTGGCTGCCGAAGAAGCTGACCAAACGTCAATTTCCGCTTGTCCGCCGTTGATTGACCGATGCGTAGGTCAAGTGGTTGTCTTGTGACCGCGAAATCACAGTGCGTGTTTTGCGGTCGGTTCGTTTCTTCCGAAACCGGATGACTCCCTCACGGGGGCCTTCAAGGGGGACAAACATGCCAAGAAGCAGGATGAGACCCGTCAAGTCGGTCGGCCTGGTGGCTGCCATGGTCGTCGGTCTCTTGGGCGGTGTCGCGGCGACGCCGAGCGCCGCTGCCTCGTGGGAGTGTGATCAATCGATCACTGTGCCCAAGGGCGACGCTTACCTGATCCACGTGCCCTTCGAGTTCGAACCCATCTACACCGGTGACTGTTTCGTGCGCCATGGCGCACGCGGCGGTGAGGTGAGCGCCATTCAGCGGTCCCTGAGGTACTGCTACGGCCGGGACATCGTGGTGGATGGGGTGTTCGGCGACAAGACCCTCGCGGCTCTCAAGAACGTCCAGAGCAGGATCGGTGTCGCCTCCGACGGCGTGTACGGCCCCAGGACCCGCGACGCCATGTCGTGGCCGCGCTACCACGAGTCCACCGGGCAGATCTACGGCTGCGTCAGGTGGTAGAGGCGCCGGGCGGCTCGCGACGGGCACGCCCGTGTTCGCCGGGCCCGCCGGTCGCTCGCTCCGCCCCCGGCTCCTGCCGCTGCCGAGCCCTCGGTTGACGCAGACGCCGTGGTCACCCGGAAGAGTCGGGCCAGACGATCACGATCATCCGGCCCGACTCTTCCTGTCGTGACGATCCCCCTGCGAACCCCGTCCTCCGTGAGCCGTGTCCGGGTGCGTCCGCCGGCTTTCGGGGGCGGACGCACGTCCGGCCCGGATGTGCCTCGCCAACCACGTAAGGACAGGGAAGTTGAGACGCAGCAGACTCGGACGCCTGCGCACATCTGCGGCCCTGGCCGCCGCTCTGGCGGTGGCGGCCGGCCTGGCGATGCCGCAGGCATCGGCCGAAACGCCGCCCCCTCATGCGGCCGACGGCTGGTCCGCCGAGACGGAGGCCGCGCTGACGGACGACAGTGTCCCCACCGGTGAGCAGCCGAAGTTCAAGCCCTCGGTGGTGGCCGCCGACCGCCGTGCCGCGGTGCTCGGCGAGGACTTCGCCGACTCCGCCGACCGGGCCTTGACGGTTTCCGGCGACGGAACCGGCTTCCATGTGATGGTCGCCGAGGAGAAGGAAGGCTACAGGTGGCGGACGGCCGCCTCGCTGTCCGAGGCGGGCTTCGAGACGGACACCTGGATCGGCAACGCGTGTCTGACGGAGTCCGGGCGGTACGCGGCCGTGGCCTACGCGCCCCGCACTTTTACCAACGAGCCGTCCCTGATGACCCGCGGCGCCTTCACCGCGATCGTGGACCTGGACACCGGCTCTGTCCGCAAGCTGCCCTTCCAGGCCACCCTGGGCTATTTCTCACCCGGGTGCGGAACCGGTGAGGAAGCGGTCTTCTCGCAGTTCACCGACGAGCTCTCCTCGGACGTCTCCGAGACGCGGCTGATCACGGTCGACAGCGTGAACGGAGCGGCGGAGAAGGCGGAGCTGGCCGGACAGGTCACTTCGGCGGTGCCGGTCGACGGCCGGATCGTCGCCGCTCGGGGGAACCGGATCGTGCGGGTCGAGGGTGAGACCGTGCGGGAGGTCGCACGCACCCACGGCGTGCCGTTCCGGTTGAAGCCGGACTCCGACGGCGGCGTCACCTTCATCGACCGGCTGCCCGGCGGCCGGCGGACGGAGCAGGATGACGACCAGGCCACAGTCTCACGCGTGACCGCCGCCCAGCTCCGCACGCCGAAGGGCACCAACCGGGCGCAGCGGCTGGCGACAGGCGCGCTGACCTCTTTCGACCTTGCCCGCGCGGCCGACGGGTCGGTGTTCGTCACCGGCGAGGCCGACACCGAGAAGGGCAGGAGGCTCCCCGGTTCGGTGCGCAATCCGGGTGGGATCCCCAAGGACGCGCGTGTGTCCAGCCACGGACGTGCCGCTCTGACCACAGCCTGGGCGGACGGCAAGGATTCCCGCATTTCCGCTGAGGACGCCCTCTCCGCGCGTCCGGCGCGGATCACCTTGAAGGCACTGAGTACCGGCAAGAGCGTGGTGCTCGACGCCATGCCGGATGAGCGTGTCGGCAGCGCCAAGGCACAGCAGACCTCCATCGACGCCAGCCCCTCCCTGCCCGGACCGGCGAAGTCCGCGGACATGTCGTCGGCCGCGTCGCCGGTCGAAGAGGACCGCACATGCTCCGTCCCGCGCGGCGATGTGAAGCTCCAGGCGTACCAGCCGACACCGCGGCAGATCGAGTGGGCCGTGGACCAGGCAGTGGTCGGCAATCTCAACGCCCACGTCTCGCGCCCCGCCGGGTGGAAGAACACGGACATGCCGGCGTACCGGCCACAGAACCTGTTCCCCCTGGTGCCACTGTCCGGTAGCGGCGAGAACTGGCACATCCCGGCGCAGGTGATGCTCGGCATCACGGCGCAGGAGTCCAACATGTGGCAGGCGACCCGGTATGCCATCCCCGGTGTCTCGGCGAACCCGCTGATCGGGAACTACTACGGCATCCGGTACTCGTCCTCCGGCGAGCAGTACGACCCGTGGGCGATCGACTGGCCGGAGGCCGACTGCGGCTACGGTGTCACCCAGGTCACCGACGGGATGCGGCTGCCCGGCAAGGGCCAGCCCACGCTGACCGAGACCCAGCAGCGAGCCGTGGCCCTCGACTACACCGCGAACATCGCGGCGGGCGTCAACATCCTGGCCGAGAAGTGGAACCAGACCCGCGCCGACGGGCTGATCATCAACGACGGCGACGCGAGCCACATCGAGAACTGGTTCTACGCGCTCTGGGCCTACAACAGTGGCTACTACCCACAGGCACACGCCTCGGAGTACTCCGGGAAGTGGGGCGTGGGCTGGACCAACAACCCGGCCAACCCCCTGTGGAAAGAGAACCGCACCACCTTCCTGGAGACGATCAACCGCCAGGACGACTACAGCCACGCCGCGCATCCGCAGGACTGGCCGTACCAGGAGAAGGTCATCGGCTGGGCGGCCAGGCCACTCTCGGCGCAGATCGCCCCCGGTGAGTTCCAGCCCGGCTACCGCGCCGCGTGGTGGATCAACGAGGTGTACCGGACCACGTCCAAGCCCCCGATCGACCTGTTCTGCGACAGCAGCAACGACTGTGCCCCCGAAAAGATCTCGGAGGACGCGACCAACAACACCGGCGGCGGTCCCTGCATGCTGCCCGGCGAATCGTCCGATGCCCTGTACTTGAAGTGCTGGTTCCACCAGCCGGCCGTATGGAAGGACTGCGGCGGGAAAGCCGAGTGCGGCTTCGCGCTGCACCGCTTCAACCGAACGTACGCGGAGCAGCCGGACGCCAACAACTATCCGCCGCGCTGCACGCCGGAACTGCCGGCCGGGACCCTGATCGTCGACGACGTCCCGAACGGTGTGACACCCACCGGTTCCTCGAACCGGACCTGCGGCGCGTCCACGTCCTCCGGGAACTTCACCCTGGACTTCGACACACCGTCGGGCCGGATCGACCTGCATCAGATCGGGGCAGGCTACGACAACCACTTCTGGTTCTCGCACACCTACCTGGAGGGCACCCGGACCGCCGAACGGCTCGCGACCACCGGCACCTGGACGCTCGGCGGCGAACGGCGCGGCTGGATGCGCGTGTGGGTGCACCTGCCCGACCACGGTGCTCACACCCGCCAAGCCCGCTACGTAGTGCGGGGCACAGACTCGACCAGCCCGGAGCGGGTCAAGCCACAGCGCGTCATGCGGAACAAGTGGGTGTCCCTGGGGGCGTTCAACTTCACCGGCATACCCTCGGTGTCGCTGTCCAACGTCACCCGGCAGAGCGGCCTCGGGGCGAATCCGGAGCGGGACGGCAACGGCACGGAGGACGTGGCCTGGGACGCCGTCGGCTTCGAGCCGCTCGACGGCGCACCGACCAACCAGATCGTGGCCATGGGCGACTCCTACTCCTCGGGCGAAGCAGCGACCGAAGGCGCGGGCGACGACTACTACCCCGAGACCGACTACGACAGCTCGACCCGGCCGGAGACTCGCAACGCCTGCCACCGGTCGACGAAGGCGTGGTCACGGCAGGCCACGCTGCCCGGCCACTCGCTCTCGATCGGCGAGATGGCCGACAACATGAGTCCTTCCCTGGATTACCAGTTCGTCGCCTGCTCGGGTGCGAGACACTACAACATCATCGGATTCGGGCAGAACGGCGAACCGAGCCAGATCGAGCAGGGCTATCTCGACCAGCACACCACTCTGGTCACTCTCTCGATCGGCGGCAACGACATGCGCTTCGCCGACGTCATCACCCGCTGCGTTGTCGGGGTCAAGTGCTACGACACGCCCCTACAAGCGGTGGACCCCGACACCGGGAAGGCGATCCCGGACACCAGCACGCCGGAACTCGGGGTGTGGGCACCGCAGTGGGCCCGCGACACCGTCCGGCCACGCCTCGTCCGCACCCTTCAGGAGATCCACCGGAGGGCTCCGAACGCCCGGATCGTGCTGATGGGATACCCGCGGCTGCTTGACGGCAACGGCATGTGCGTTCCCGGGCTGGAGGCCGGCGAGACGATCTGGCTCAACAGCGTGGCGGACCTGCTGGCGGACGAGATGAGAGCGGCCGTCAGCCAGGCGAACAGCCTGTACGCGACGAACGCGGTGTTCTCCGACCCGCGGGACGAGTTCGCCGGCAAGGCAGCTTGCGGCGATCCGGAGACCGTCAACGCGCTCGTGGTGACCGGCCACTCCAAGGCCGACAACTTTCCGACCTCCGGGAAGTCCTTCCACCCCAAGATCTCCGGCGCCCGGCTCTACGCCGACAGCCTGGAGGCCACCCTCAACGCCCTGTGACACCCCCGCCGTCCGCCCCTCCTGCCGAGGGGCGGACGGCGGGCATTCGATACCCCAGGCGATGCGCTGACCACCGCTTTCGGCAGTATGCAGCCGCGCCGAGGCTGTCCCGGCGACCTGTCCGACGTCCCTGGGAGCGTGACCTGGGCGTTCGGAGGGGGCGGGGGAGCGCGACTCCGGCCCCCCAAACGATCGGGCCGACGGGCGAGTGTGGGTGTCGGATGTCACGCTGAGGTCGTACAGGACCCGCGGAAGGGAATCGCCGTGATCACTACTGACCTCGTCCCCGGCTCCCCCGGCTGGCTCGACCTGGGCACCCCCGACGTCCGGGCCACCGCTGCTTTCTACGGCGCGGTGCTCGGTTGGGAGTACGAGTCCATGGGGGAGGGGGAGGACATGGAAGGCGGGATTTTCCGGAAGGACGGCAAGACCGTCGCCGGACTCGGCAAGCTCACCGAGGAGGGCGCGCGCTCGGCCTGGATGATCTACTACTGCGTCACCGACGCGGACGCCACGACCCGGGCCGTCGAGCGCGCGGGCGGCACCGTGCGCGTGGCGCCGATGGACCTCGGAGAATGGGGCCGGGCGGCGCAGTACAGCGATCCGTCGGGCGGCCAGTTCGCCGCCTGGCAGCCGGGGGAGGACACGGGCGTCGAGCTGATGGGTCGGCCGGGCTCGCTGTCCTGGACCGAGCTGTACACGAGCGACGCCGCGGCGGCGAAGGAGTTCTACGGGGGCGTCTTCGGCTGGCGGTTCAGCGACATGGAACTGCCGGGTGGCGAAGGCACGTACTCCCTCATCACGCCCGCCGGGTCGCCCGAGGAGCGCATGCAGGGCGGCATCATGGAGCTGCGCTCCGAGGACCTCGCCCTGGCGAACGGGCGACCCTACTGGCACCCGGTCTTCGACGTCCTCGACTGCGACGCCGCGGTCGCCAAGGTCGGCGAGAACGGCGGCGACGTGCAGATGGGACCGGAGGACGCGGAGGGCGTCGGCCGTCTGGCCGTCTGCCTCGACCCGTCGAACGCGGACTTCGTGGTGCTCACCCCGGCCTCGGGGTGAGCCGCGCCCTCACGCTCGGCGAGGCCGGGCGACCCCCGCCCCGGCTCGGTCCCGAGGTCGCCGATCGTCGGGGCAGTCGTACGAGGTGTCGCCCCGCCGCCGGCTCCCTCCGGGGCGAAGGTCCCGTCGGCGGTCCCGGACCCCACGGCTGCGCCGTCGTCACCAGGGTCGTGCCCACCGCCGGCTGTGCACCGCCCGCCGCACCGGACGCCTGTCGCACAACGGCGCCACCGCGACCACAGAGCGGCCGGCGGCCGGCAGTCGACCAACGCCGGGCCCCGGGGCCTCACCCGCCCGGGGCCCGGCACTGCGCGGAGCGTGGCTGCGGCCGGGTGGGCGACCGGCCACGATCGCGCCGGGACGCACGCGTCGGGGCGCGAGCGGTCACGGACGGCCGCGGGCGGATCCCACCGCGTCGCGCGCCGCCGGTGCGCGCACCTGGGCCAGCGCCGTCGCCAGGGACTGCCAGACGTGGGCCGCCAGGTCCAGGTTCCTGGCGTCCGTGGCCTGGTGGCCGAGTTGTTCCAGGGCCGTGATGCCCTCGTCGACGCGCCCGTCCAGGATGCTCAGTCGCCCTTCGAGGACGAGCAGCCGGGTCCGGTCCCGGTAGGGCAGCCGCAGGTCGTCGTCGGACAGCAGGGCGCGGCACAGTGTCCGGGCCTCGTCCAGTTCCCCCCGGTGGAAGGCGAGGTGGGCGCGCAACGCGTGCAACTCCTGCGCCCGTAACGGTGTACCGGTCAGTTCGATGATCGGCCCGGCCTCGTCCAGCCAGCGTTGGGCCGCCTCCAGCCGAGGTGGTGACATCTCGAGCGCGGTGGCGGCCGCGGCGGTGCGCAGGCGGGTCCACAAGGCCGGATCGTCCCGGCCTTCGAGCAGGTTCAACGCCGTCTCCAGGTGGTTCTGGGCGGTGGCGTGGTCCCCTTGGCGGTGACTGACCAGGGAGGCGGTCCACAGGGCCTCGGCCGCCTGAGGGGCCGTGGCCGCGGGAAGCAGGTCCCGCTCCAGTTCGTGGACGTGCCGGCCGGCCGCGTCGAGCCGGCCCAGTTCGGCCTCGACGCCGATCAACACCACGAGCGCGGCCATGATGTCGGCCGTCTGCAGGTCCTCCTCGCGGGCGATCGCCAGCGCGGTCATGGCGGCCGGCTCCGCCGTGCGCAGGTCGCCCAGGGCCCGAAGGCAGCGCGCGTACTGGACGTTCGTCCTCGCCCGCAGTTCCGGTGCCGCCAGGGACTCGCTCAGTTCGATGAGTTCACGGAGCCGGCCGCGCTCCTTCTCGTAGTCGCCGTTGCTGTCGTCGATGCGGCTGAGCAGCCACAGCGCGTGCCAGCGGTCGGCGGGTTCGGCGTGCTCGTCGTCCTGCAGGGCGCGGAGCAGGTCGACGGTGCTGTCCGTGCCGGGCGGCGCCGAGGACGCGGCGGCGAGCGCGTGACGGAGGGAACCGTGGCCCGACGGCTCGCTCAGCGCGGACACGTCGACGTCGAGCCGCTGGGCGAGGTAGGCGACGGCGCGTGGGGTGGGTCGGCGTTCACCGGACTCCAGCCGTGACAGGTACCCCGTCGACATGCCCTCGCCGACGACCGCCGCCTGGCTCAACCCTCGTTCGAGCCTGAGCCTCCTCAGCCGTCGCCCGAAGTGCGGCTGCTCGAGCATTCCCACCCTCTGATCCCCTGAGGCCACCGTGAGTCCGCTTCCTTCCACGTGCGTCGCGGGCAGTGTGCGGAAGTTGTCCATACTTTACGAAGCATCGGCAGTTCGGGCAACACACTTGCAATCAAGAAACATTCATGCCATTTGCCGCTTTTCCCTGCCCGTTGTCTTCGCGGCTTCCCGGAGGTCGGTTGCGGTCTTCCGGAGAAATTCCTGGACAACGAGCGTTGGCATTTTGCCGGCCTGTCAGGCAAACCCTTGCCACGGGCGTTGCCCGGCTTTAGCCTGCGAAGCGTAGACCCGACGTGACCTTGCCCCTCGTCTCCGGAGGTTTCCGTGTCCCCTCGCGCCCGTTCGGGCTCGTTACGGAGGTTGCTCACACGGATGGTCGCGGCAGTCGCTTCCGCGGGCGTCGACGGACGCTTCCACGGTCGCGGCGGTCGCCCCGACGATCCGCGCAGACACAGTGGTGGCCCTTGAGGACCCGGGCGGACGACCTGAGGAACGAAAAGCACCGACAACGTTGTCCGACGGTCGTGACGCGATCCCACCCCCCGCGCACACAGAAAGACGCTACGTCCGTGGTCACCACGAGCAGCACCGCAGCCTCTCGCTCTGCCCTCTCCTCTCCCGACCCCCGAAGGGCAGCCGTCGACTCCGCCGTCCCGGCCGTGCCGCGGGACGCCCGTGACGGCCGCCGGCGTCGCACCTACACGGCCCACGCGTCCACCCGGGACACCACCGTCACCGCCGTGGAGGCGGAATTCGCCGAGGCGTTCGGCCTGAGCCCGGGCAGGATCTGCGGCCGTGACCTCTGCGACCTCCTCCTCGCACGGTCGCCCGCGAACCTGCGGAATCGGTTCGCCGACCTGGCCGAAGGCCGGTCGAACCGATTCACGGAGCGGGTGACCGGCCGGGACGACGCCGGCCGGACCTTCTCCGCGAACCTCACGGCCATAGCGGTCGCCGGCCCGGACGGTCCGGCCGGACTGGTCATCCTGCTCCGCCACACCGGGAACGTCGATCCGGCGGAATGCGATGACCGAAGGACGCTCAGCGAAATCGACGCACGCGTACTCGAAGGAGTGGCGGGCGGCGCGTCCACGGTGCAGTTGGCCGGTCGCCTCTACATGAGCCGTCAGGGGGTCGAATACCGCGTGGGACGGCTGCTGCGCAGATTCGACGCCCCCAACCGTCCCGCGCTCGTGGCGCGCGCCCACGGGTTGGGCCTGTTCGCCGAGGGGCAGTGGCCACCGCGCGTCCTGTCGGATTTCGTGGAGTAGCCGCTCGGTGCGACCCGCCACCCCCGCCGAGGCGGCCGCCGACGCGTACCGTCGACGGCCGCCCGGGCCTCAGGCGGTCGAGGGCAACCAGGCCTCCCGGAATCGGCGGCGGGCCCGGTGCAGACGGGACCGGACCGTCCCGATCGGCAGGGAGAGGACCTGCGCCATCTCCTCCTCGTTGAGCCCGTAGGCGCGCAGGGTGAGCACCTGCCGGTGGGAGGTGGAGAGTCGTTCCAGCACGTCGCTGATGTGCACGGTGTCCAGTGGATCCGCCTCCTGGCCCGAGTCGACCTGCACACAGGTTCCCGCGTCCCCCGCGCGTTTCGCGGTGCGGACGGCCTCGCGGAGCGTCACCGCGCGCACCCAGCCGTAGAACGCGGCCGGCTCGCGCAGGGTGTGCAGACCGCGGTAGACGGCGAGGAGGGCCTCCTGGGTGGCGTCGGCGCCGTCGTCGTGGGTGACGGATCGACAGAGGCGGGCGACGTACGGGGTGATTCCGGTCAGCAGGTGGTTCATCGCCTGCTCGTCGCCCGCCTGGGCCCGGGGCAGCAGCACGAGGGGAGTGGGGATGTGGCTGACGGTGCTCATGTGGGGGAGTGCTCCTTATGGCAGCCGGTGCGGTCGGGCGCGGTGGGCCGGGGTGGCCGTCCTCACCGAGCGTTCGCGGGCGCGGGCAGGGGCTCGGTGACGTCCGTGAAGGCGAGGAGCCCGGTGCGGACGTCGTCGCGGAAGGCCCGCATGAAGGAAGGGCTGAAGCAGGCGGTGAAGTGCGGGAACTCGATGGCGAGCCGCCCCTCGAAGGAGACGACGCACGCCATGACGGGACTGCGGCCCGCCTGCGGGAAGTAGTTCTCACGGGCGGGTACCAGCCGGACGTCGACGGCGTGCAGTCCGGCCGGCAGTCGGGGGCCGGGGACGACGCCCATGTTCGTGGCGATCACGGTGGCCAGTTGCAGGGCCGGGTTCCGAGGGATCTCCGGCGTGATCCGCATCTCGTGGTACCGGTCCTCGCCGGCGACGAAGTCGCGCAACCGGGTGTGGACGGCACGCGCCAGCACGGCCGGGTCGCTGTCCGTGGCGACGTCGACGGTCTGCAGATGGGTGGTGACGGCCGGCACCATGACCGAAGCGGGCAGCGGTGGGGACAGTCGGGACCGCAGGTCCACGGGGGACAGACAGCCGAGCGTGAGGGGACCGTCGCCCTCCATGCGACGCCGTGCCGTCGCGAGCAGCGAGGCGGCGACGAGGGAGTGCACGGACAGGCCCGCCCCCCGCGCGGTTCGCCGCAGCCGGGCGGTGCGCTCCTCGTCGAGGGTCAGTCGACACACCTCGATGTGTCCGTCACCGGCCGGTTCCACCCCCGGCGGGGTGTCGGTGCCGGCCGGACGCGGCACGTCGTAGGGCACGAGCCGGACGGGGCGCCGCCGCGCCTCCTCGATGCGCCGCTCCAGGTAGGCGGCGGTGGCCGCCGGGTCGGTGTCGGGCAGCAGCCGGCTGACGGGGCGCGGCCAGTCGGGAGAGTCCGCGTCGTCTTCGAGGGTGTCGGCGGCCGGGCCGGTCGCGGCCGTCCTCCCCTCGTCCGCGCCGCCCTCGACCAGGGCCCGGTAGTGGTCCCACAGGGCGTTGTGCACGGCGATGCCGCTGTGCCCGTCCGTGATCGTGTGGTCCACGACGAGGACGAACAGGTGGCGGTCGCCCTCCGGCGCGCTCACCAGGACCGCGCGGCTGAGCGGGCCCCCGACCGGCAGGGGAGCGTTCAACTCCGCCGCGTAGGCCTCCTCGCCGCCGGTGCGGGTGACCAGCCGGGGCCGTTCGTCCTCGGTGAGGAGGCGCAGCGCGTAGCCCCGACCGTCCGGCTCGATGCGCGTGCGCAGCGTCGGGTGGGCCCGCGTGACGGCGTCGAACGCCGCGGCCAGCGCCCCGGTGTCGACCTGCCCGCGCAGGGTGCAGGAGAGCACCGCTCTGCTCCGTTGCCCGACGTACAGCGTCTCGACCGGACACAACGCACGGTGCATGTCGCCAGTCCTCTTTCCGTCGCTCTCTTTTCCGTATCGGGGATCGGTGACGTGCCGTCACCGCCGGGCCCTCAATGCCCGCCGCCCGTTCGAGAGTGCAACGTCATGGGCCGGCGAATCCACCTGTCACAGCGGACCGGGCGAAAGTCGCGGGAATTCCCTGAAGTCCGTCGGCGTCGGCGCTATCCCTGCTCTCGCGTTCTCCAGGGAAATACCTGAATTCCCGGCGGTGGCCCGGTTCGGGCTTGATCGGTTTCGCCGCCCCGGCGCACTCTTGGGGCATCTGCAGGACCGGCGGTGGGGCCGTGCCGACCCCACGCTTTCGGCGTGCGACCGCCCTTCCCCGCTCCGTGGGCCGAGGCCGCACCCCCGTCCGCCCGACCGGGCCGTCCCGGCCGGGACGCCACGACTTGCCACGTGAGGGTTGTGCCATGTCACTCCACGAGGAGTCACTCCGCGAGGACGATCACCGGCCACTGTCCGGAGCCCAGGAGGGGCTCTGGTACGCCGGGCGGCTCGCGTCCGACAGCGCCGCGTACAACACCGCAGAGGCGGTGGAGATCCACGGCGCCCTCGACACCGGCCTGTTCGAGACGGCCCTGCGCCGGACCGTGGCCGAGGCCGACACCTTCGCCCTGCGTTTCCTCGACACGGACGACGGCCCCCGCTGCCACCGGGCGCCGGACGCGGACGACTGGACGCTGCGGCGGATCGACGTCGGCGACGCCGACGACCCCGAGGCCGCCGCCCGGGAGTGGATCCGCACGGACCTCGCGACGCCGACGGACCCGGCCGAGGGGCCGCTGTTCTCGCACACCCTGCTCACCCTCGCCCCCGACCGGCACCTCTGGCTGCTGAGGGCCCATCACATCCTGCTCGACGGCTACGGCTACAAGCTCCTCGGCCGCCGCCTCGCCGACACCTACAACGCGCTGGTCGAGGGGCGCGAACCCGCTCCGGCCGGCTTCGCGCCCGTGAGCCGGTTGCAGACCGAGGAGGCGGCCTACCTCGCCTCCGAGCGCTGCGCCCGCGACCGGGCGTACTGGTCGCGGCGGCTGGCCGGACTGCCGGAGCCCGCACGGCTCACGCGCCGCACCGCCGCCCCCGTCGCCCCGTTCCTGCGCCGCACCGTGGAACTGGAGAGCGCCGACGCGCGGGCCCTGTCGGACACGGCCGCCCGGCTCGACGTCACACGCGCCGACCTGCTGGCCGCCGCTGCCGTCGTCTACCTGCACCGCATGACCGGCGCCGACGACCTGGTGCTGGGCATGGCCACGATGAGCCGGTCGGGCAGCGCCGCCCTGCGCACCCCGGGCACCGCCTCCGACGTCCTGCCGCTGCGCGTGGCCGCCGACCCCGGTGCCGCCGTCGCCGACCTGGTCCGGGCGGTCGCCGACGAAGTCCGGCAGCTGCGTCGGCACCAGCGGTACCGGGGCGAGTTCATCCGCCGCGACCTGAACCTGCTGGGCACCGGGCGCCGGCTGTACGGGCCGGTGCTGAACATCGTCCCGTTCACCGAGTCCCTCGAATTCGGCGGCCACCCGGCCACCTGGCACCACCTCTCCGGCGGCGCCGTCGACGACCTCCAGATCACCGTGCGGCCCGGGCCCCGGCCCGACGGGCTGTGGCTGGCCTTCGACGCCAACCCCGCCCTGTACGACGAGGACGAACTCGCCCTGCACCGCGACCGGTTCACGGCCCTCCTGCGCCGACTGGCGCGGGCCGCGCCCACCACCCCCGTGGGGGACCTGGACCTGCTGCTGCCCGGCGAGCACCCGCGTGACGCCCCCGTGCGGGACTTCCCGGTCGCCGCCACCCTCACCGACCTGTTCGAGCGGCAGGTCGAGGCCCGGCCGCGGCGCGTGGCGGTGACGCACGAGGGCGAGCGGCTCACCTACGCGGAACTCGACGCCGAGGCCAACCGCCTGGCCCGGCTCCTGGTCGAGCGGGGCGCCGCCCCGGGCCGGGTGGTGGCGCTGGCCCTGCACCGGGGCATGCGGCTGCTGCCCGCCCTGCTGGCCGTCCTCAAGACCGGCGCCGCCTACCTCCCGCTGGACCCCGGCCATCCGGCGGAACGCCTGCGGCTGGTCATGGACGACGCGTCGCCCGTCCTGCTCGTCACCGAGACCGACCTCGCCCGGCGCCTCACCGGCGGCGTCCCCACCGTCGTCCTGGACGATCCCGCCGTCGAGGCCGACCTCGCCGCCCGCCCGGCGGGCCGGTTGACCGACACCGAGCGTTCGGGCCCGACGAGCCCGTCGGACGTCGCGTACGTCATCCACACCTCCGGTTCCACCGGCCGCCCCAAGGGCGTGCCCGTCCCGCACGCCAACGTCGTCCGCCTCTTCGCCGCCGCGGCCGAGCACTTCGACTTCGGCGAGGACGACACCTGGACGCTGTTCCACTCCTACGCCTTCGACTTCTCGGTGTGGGAGATCTGGGGCGCCCTGCTGCACGGCGGCCGACTCGTCGTCGTCCCGTACGCCGTCAGCCGTTCGCCCCGGGACTTCCTGCGGCTGCTGCACCGCGAGGGCGTCACCGTGCTCAACCAGACGCCGTCCGCCTTCGAGCAGCTCATGGACGCGGACGGCGAGCAGGCACCCGGCAGCGGCCCGGACCCGGCGGGCACACTGCGCTACGTCGTCTTCGGCGGC
Organism: Streptomyces taklimakanensis; assembly: GCF_009709575.1. Lineage (NCBI taxonomy): Bacteria > Bacillati > Actinomycetota > Actinomycetes > Kitasatosporales > Streptomycetaceae > Streptomyces > Streptomyces taklimakanensis. The sequence continues at coordinate 200,798 of NZ_WIXO01000001.1, read as the reverse complement.
GAGGCCCTGCGCCCCGAGCGCCTGCGGCCGTGGGCCGACCGGCACGGTCTCGAAAGCCCGGCGCTGGTGAACATGTACGGCATCACCGAGACCACCGTGCACGTCACCCACCACCGCATCACCCGGGCCGACCTGGTGGACCCCCGCCGGACGAGCGTCATCGGCAGGCCGCTGGCGGACCTGCGGGTGCACCTGCTGGACGCCGCGGGCCGACCGGTGCCGCCGGGCGCCGTCGGCGAGATGCACGTGGCCGGCGCGGGCGTGGCCGCCGGGTACCTCGACCGGCCCGGGCCGACCGCCGAGCGGTTCCTCGACGACCCCTTCGGCCCGCCCGGCGGCCGGATGTACCGTTCCGGCGACCTGGCACGGCGCCGCGCCGACGGCACCCTCGAATACCTGGGCCGGGCCGACCAGCAGGTGCAGCTGCGCGGCTTCCGCGTCGAACCCGGCGAGATCGAGGCCGTCCTCGCCACCCACCCGCGGGTCTCCCGGGCCGCCGTCGTGGTGCGCCGTGCCGACAACGGCGCCCGGCAACTCGTCGCCTACACGGTGTCGGCCGGGCAGGAGCCGCCCAGCCCGGCGGAGCTGCGCGCCCACGCCGCCGCGCAGCTGCCCGACCACATGGTCCCCGCGGCCTGCGTCGGGGTCGACGCGCTCCCGCTGACCGCCAACGGCAAGCTCGACACCGACGCCCTGCCCGCGCCCGACTTCACCGCCGCGGCGGCCGGCGCCCGCCCGCGAACCCCCCGACAGGCCCTGCTGTGCGCCCTGTTCGAGGACGTGCTGAGGCTGCCGCGCGACACGGTGGGCGTCGACGCCGACTTCTTCGACCTGGGCGGCGACTCCCTGCTCGCCACCCGCCTGCTGGCCCGCCTGCGGCACGAGACCGGGGCCGAGGTGGCCATCACCGCCCTGTTCGACGGCCCGACGCCGGCGGCGCTCGCGCAGCGGATCACCGACCGGCCGAGCACGGCCCCCGACCGCCCGGCGCTCGGTGACCTCGACCGCCCGGAGCGCGTCCCGCCGTCCTACGCCCAGGAACGCATGTGGTTCCTGAACCGGCTCGACGCCGCCGCGGCCACGTACAACATCCCGCTGGTCGTGCCGGTCGGCCCCACCGTGGACGCCGAGGCGCTGCACGCGGCGCTCGGCGACCTCGCCGACCGGCACGAGAGCCTGCGCACGGTGTTCGCCGAGCGGGACGGCGTACCCCGTCAGCGGATCCTGCCGCCGGGGGAGTCGCGCCCGCGGCTGCGCCGGGTGGACTGCCCGGCCGACGAGGTCGCCGCCCACGTCGCGGCGGCCTCCCGGCACCGCTTCGACCTGGCCGGCGAGGGCCCCCTGGCCGCCTGGCTGCTGGGGACCGGGGCGGAGCGGACGCTGCTGCTGGTGCTGCACCACAGCGCGGCCGACGGCTGGTCGCTGCGCCCCCTCGCGGACGACCTGTCCGCCGCCTACGCGGCGCGCCGCGCGGGCCGGGCCCCGGCCTGGGCCCCGCTGCCGGCGCAGTACGCCGACTACGCCGTCTGGCAACGCGCCCTGCTCGCCCCCGCCCCGGACGGCGGAGGACGGCTGGAGCGGCTGACCGCCCACTGGAGCGAGGCGCTGGCCGGCCTGCCCGAGGAGTGCACGGTGCCCGGCGACCGGCCCCGTCCCGCGGCCCCGCGCGGCGGCGGCGCCCAGGTCACCGAGACCGTGGACGCCGCGCTCCACCGGGGCCTGCTGGACCTGGCCGAACGTGCGGACGCCAGCCTCTTCATGGTGCTGCACGCCGCGCTGAGCGCCCTGCTCACCCGCTGCGGAGCCGGCGAGGACATCGTCGTCGGCACCCCCGTCGCGGGCCGCTTTGAACCCGCCCTGGACGATCTGATCGGACTGTTCGCCAACACCCTCGTGCTGCGCGCCGACACCTCCGGAAATCCCGCCTTCCGGGACCTGCTCGCCAGGCTGCGCCCGCACGACCTGGCGGCACTGGACCACCAGGACCTGCCCTTCGACCGGCTGGTGGACGAGCTGAACCCGCCCCGCCGCCCCGGCCGCCACCCGCTGTTCCAGGTCATGCTGGCGCTGCAGAACAACGAGCCCGCCGTGCTCCGACTGGACGACCGCGAGGTGCCGCTGCGGCCCACCGCCACCGGCACCGCCAAGTTCGACCTCTTCGTCGACGTCCTCGAACGGCGCGGTGCCGACGGCACGCCCGACGGGCTGGACCTGCACGTCGAGTACGCCACGGACCTGTACGACGCCTCCACCGCCGAGGAGTTCGCCCGCGCCCTGCGGGAGTCGCTGCGCGCGGTGTGCGCGGACCCGGACCGCAGGATCGGGGACCTCCCGGCGCCGCCCCCGCGCACCCCGGCCGCGCCCCGCGCGGTCGACGCCGCCGAGCCGGCGGACGCGGCCCTGTCCGTCCCCGGCATCCGCGACGCGGTCGCCCTGCCCGGCCCCGACGGCGAACCGCCGCACCTGTACGTGGTGGCGGGCCGCGCGGACGCCGCCGAGCGCGTCGAGCGGGTCCTCGACGAGGCCGGCCACGGCGCCGTCCGCGTCACGGCGGTCAACGCCCTGCCCCGCACCGCCGACGGCGCGCTCGACACCGACGCGCTGCGCGCCCTGCCGCCGGTGGACCGCACGGCCGCCGAAGCCTGGCGGCGGCGGCTCGCCCGGGTCCCCGGCGTCCGCACGGCCGAGGCCGGGGTGGAGGCCGCCGCGGAGGAACCGGGCCACCGACACGTCGGCCCCCCTCGCCGCACCGCCCCACCGGCCCCGGACGACAGCCCCCGCACGGCGACCGGAGCCGTCCCGGCGCTGAGCGAGGGACCGGAGCCGGCCGAACCGACCGTGCCCGACTGGGCCCGGGCCCTCGTCCGCGCGGCCGAACGCGACCGCGGCGACATCGTGCACGTGCACGCCGACGGCAGCGAGACGCGGCGCAGCTACGCGTCCCTGCTCACGGAGGCCTCCCGGGTCCTCGCGGGGCTACGGCGGGCCGGGCTGCGCCCCGGCGACCGGGTGATCCTCCAGTGCGACGCCACCGAGGACTTCCTCGCCGTGCTGTGGGGCTGCCTGCTGGGCGGTTTCGTCGCCGTCCCGCTGACCGTCCCCGCCTCCTACGCCACCTCCTCGGCGGCGCTGACCAAGCTGGAGGGCATCTGGCGGATGCTCGGCCGGCCCTGGACGGTGTGCTCGGCGGGGCCGGCGGCCGGCCTGCGCGACCTGGCGGCCCGCCGGAACTGGCCGGGGCTGCGGCTGACGACGGCCGACGCGCTGCGGGAGGCGCCCGAGGACCGCGACTGGTACGCCGCCCGGCCCGACGACCTCGCCCTGATGCTGATGACGTCCGGCAGCACCGGTCTGCCCAAGGCCGTGCGCCTGACCCACCGCAACGTGCTGACCCGGTCCGCCGCCACCGCGGCCGTGAACCGGCTCGGGGAGCGGGACGTCTCCCTGAACTGGATCCCGCTCGACCACGTCACCGGCGTGGTGATGTTCCACCTGCGCGACGTGTACCTGGGGTGCCGGCAGATCCACGCCCCGACCTCCTGGATCCTCCAGGACCCGCCGCGCTGGATGGACCTCGCCCACCGGCACCGGGTCACCGTCACCTGGGCGCCCAACTTCGCCTTCGGGCTGCTGGCCGAGCAGGCCGACCGCTTCCGGGACCGGGAGTGGGACCTGACACCGATGCGACTGGTGATGAACGCCGGCGAGGTCGTGGTGGCCGCGGCCGCCCGCCGGTTCCTGCACACGCTGAAGCCGTTCGGACTGCCGCAGGACGTGATGCACCCCGGCTGGGGCATGTCGGAGACCTGCTCGGTGGTCACCGACGCCGTGTTGCCGGCCGAACCGCCGGGCACCGACGAGACGTTCGTCAGTTGCGGCCTGCCCTACCCCGGCTTCGCCATGCGGATCGTCGACGAGCGGCACACCGTGCTCGCCGAGGGCGACGTCGGCCGGCTCCAGGTCCGCGGCACCTCGGTGACCGGGGGCTACCACGACAACCCGGCGGCCGACGCCGAGGCGTTCACCGACGACGGCTGGTTCGACACCGGCGACCTGGCCTTCCTGCGCGACGGCGAGCTGTACATCACCGGCCGCGCCAAGGACGTCATCATCGTCAACGGCGTCAACCACCACAGCCACGAGATCGAGGCCTGCGTCGAGGAACTGCCCTGCGTCGTCCGCAGTTTCACCGCCGCCTGCGCGGTGCGCTCCGATCCGTCGGCGGCCACCGACGAACTCGCCCTGTTCGTCCACCTCGCCCCGGGGCACGACCCCGCCACCGCGCTGCGGGAGATCGCCGGCAAGGTGACCCGGGAGATCGGCGTCAGCCCCGCCTTCCTCGTGCCGATCGCCGCCGACGCCGTCCCGAAGACCGAGATCGGCAAGATCCAGCGGACCAGGCTGCGCAAGAGCTTCGAGGCGGGCGCCTTCGACGACGCGGTCCGCCGGGCCCAGGTGCTGCTGGGGACGGCCGCCACCCTGCCCGACTGGTTCCTGCGGCCGGTGTGGCAGCGGGCCGAGCGCCACCGCCCGCGCGCGGCGGCGGCCGATCGGCACACCCTCGTCCTCGCGGGCGAGGACCCGCGGGCGCGGGACCTCGCCGAGCACCTCGCGCGGGCGCTGCGGGCCGACGGCGGGCTGTGCACCCAGGTCACCGGCGGGGCCTCCCCCACCCGGCAGGACGCCGCCCGGTACCGGATCCGCCTCGCCGAGGAGGCCGACCACAAGGCGCTGCTGCGGGCCCTCGAAGCCGACGGACGGCCGGTCGACGCCATCGTGCACCTCGGCGCGCCGCACACCGCGGCGGCCGCCGATCCGACAGCCGCCGAGACCGACACCGACTCCCTGATCGCGCTGGCCCGGGCCCTCGCCGACCGGCCCGCCGGGCCGGGCGGGCCGCGCCCGGTCGACCTGCTGTACGTGACGGCGGGCGCCCAGGCGGTCACCGCCGAGGACCGGCCCTCCCCGGCGCACGCCATGGCCGGCGCGGTGCTGAAGTCGCTGCGGGAGGAGGTGGGCGGGCTGCGGTGCGTCCACCTGGACCTCGACCCGCGAGGCGAGGAGGACCCCGTGCCCCTGCTGCTCGCCGAAACGGCCGGCACCCCCGCCGACACCGAGGTCGCCCACCGGGACGGCCGACGCCTGGTGCGCCGGCTGGCGCCCCTGCCCGAGCCGGCCCCCCGCACCGAGCCGCCCACCGCCGACGGCTTCCACCTGATCAGCGGGGGACTGGGCGGCGTCGGCACCGAACTCGCCGCCCACCTCCTGCGGACGCCCGGCACCCGGCTCCTCGTCCTCGGCCGGACCCCGCTGCCGACGCAGGACACCCGGCCGGAACACCCGGCCGCCGAAGAGGCCCCGGCCGCCCGCGTCGAGGCCCACCGGCGGCTGCGGGAACTCGGGGAGGTGCGGTACGCGTGCGCCGACGTGACCGACGAGCGGCAGGTGCGGGACGCCGTCCGCGCGGCCGCCGAGCACTGGGGCGTGCCTCTGGTGTCCGTGCTGCACCTGGCCGGGACCCTGGTCGAACGCCCCGTCGACGAACTGGACCCCGCCGCCTGGCGCACGGCCCTGGACGCGAAGGTGCGCGGCGCCTGGACCCTGCACCGGATGAGCGCGGACCACCCGGTGGACTCCTTCGTCACCTTCTCCTCGGTGAACGGCTACTTCGGCGGCGCCATGAACACCGCCTACGCCGCCGCCAACGCCTACCTCGACGCGCTCGCCCTGCACCGCCGCGCCCTCGGACTGCCCGCGCAGAGCCTGGCCTGGAGCATGTGGCGCGAGCGGGGCATGAGCAGCGGCTACCGGCTCGCCCCGCTCACCGAGGCCCGCGGCTACCGCGTCCTGGACACCGCCGCCGCGCTGCGCTCCTTCGACCTGGCCCGCACCCTGGACGAACCCCATCTGCTGATCGGCGCCGACCGCGGCGCCCCCTGGGTCCGCAGCCACGTCCTCGAACCGGCCCGGCAGGTGCGGCGCCTGGCCGGCCGCGTCGCCCTGGAGGAGGGCGCCGACCTCGGCGCGCTGTACCGGGCCGCCGCCGAGGCCGCCGGTGGCGACCACTGGGTGCTGCGCGCGGCCGGCGGCGCCGAGCGGCCGGCCGCGCCCTTCGACGACGCGGGGGAGCGGCTGCGGGCGCTGGAGGGCCGGCTCGCCGCTCTGTGGCGCGAGGTCCTGGGCCGCGACCGGGTCGGCCCGGACGAGAACTTCTTCGACCTGGGCGGCAACTCGCTGCTCCTGGTGTCCGCCCAGAGCGCCGTCAACCGGGCCTTCGGGTGCGACCTGTCGGTCGTCGACCTGTTCGCGCACCCCACCGTGCGCGACCTGGCCCGGCACCTGTCGACCCTGACCGGACCGGAGGCCCCCACGGCCGCGGACGCCCCGCCGGCGGCGGACCCGCAGACACCACCGCGGACCGCCGGGACCGGGCCGAGCGGCCTGGACCGCGCCAAGGAACGAGCCCAGCGGCAGCGCGCGGCCCGCGCCCGCCGCTCCGCACGGCACGGGAAGGACCGAGGCCATGCCTGAGACCACCGAACCGCAGGACGAGCAGGCGCCGGCCGTCGCCGTGATCGGCATGGCGGGCCGCTTCCCCGGCGCGGACGACCTGGACGCGTTCTGGGACAACCTGGCCGCCGGACGCGAGTCGGTGCGGCCCGTCGCGGACGAGGAGTTCCTGGCCGCCGGCGGAGCTGAGCGCGACCTCGACGACCCCACGCTGGTCCGCATGGCGTCGGTCGTCGAGGGGATCGACCGCTTCGACGCCGGGTTCTTCGGCTACAGCCCCGCCGAGGCGGCCGTCGTCGACCCCCAGCAGCGGCTGCTGCTGGAGACGGCGTACCACGCCCTGGAGGACGCCGCGTGCCTCGGTCCCGGCGCCGTGACCGGAGCGTTCGGCGTGTACGCGGGCAGCGGCGACAGCCGCTACTACCCGACCCACGTGCATCCGCGGTACGCCGGGCAGCCCGGATCGGTGGAACTCGTGCACGCGGCCACCGCCAACTCCCTGGGTACGCTCGCCACCCGCGTCTCCTACGAACTGGGGCTGACCGGCCCGAGCCTGTCGCTGCAGACGGCCTGCTCCACCGCGCTCGTCGCCGTGCACACCGCCTGTCAGGACCTGCTCGACCACCGGTGCGACACCGCGCTCGCCGCCGCCGTCTCCGTCAATCCCTCGGCGCTGCTCGGCTACCGCTACGTGCCCGACGGCCCCTTCTCGCCCGACGGACACTGCCGGGCGTTCGCCGAGGACGCGGCCGGCACCTCCTCCGGTGACGGCGTCGGCGCCGTCGTCCTCAAGCGACTGGAGGACGCCCTCGCCGACGGCGACCGCGTCCGCGCCGTCGTCCGGGGCAGCGCCGTCAACAACGACGGACGCCGCAAGGTGGGCTTCAGCGCGCCCAGCGCCGCCGGCCAGACCGAGGTGATCCTCGCGGCGCAGGCCCAGGCGATGATCGACGCCGACACCATCGGCCTGGTCGAGGCGCACGGCACCGCCACGCGCCTGGGGGACCCGATCGAGGTCGCCGCGCTCACCGAGGCCTTCCGGCAGTCCACGCGGCGCCGCGGCTACTGCGCCCTCGGCTCCGTGAAGACCAACATCGGCCACCTCGGAGCGGCCGCCGGCATCGCCGGGCTCGTCAAGGCCGTCCTGGCCCTGGAACACCGGCAGATCCCGCCGAGCCTGCACTTCGAGAGGCCCAACCCGCACATCGACTTCGCCGCCGGCCCGTTCCGGGTGCCCACCACCCTGGAGGACTGGCCGGCGGGCGGGCACCCCCGGCGGGCCGCGGTCAGCGCCTTCGGCATCGGCGGCACCAACGCCCACGTCATCCTGGAGGAGGCGCCGCCCGTCGCGCCCGCCCCGCCCCGCCCGCCCGCGGACGGCCGCCGCCTGGTGCTGCCGCTGTCCGCGCGCACGGCCGGTGCCCTGCGCGGCCAGGCCGAGGCCCTGGCCCGCCACCTCGAAAGGCGGCCGGAGGCGCGCCTGGACGACGTCGCGCACTCCCTGCGCGCCGATCGGCCCGCGCTGCGCCACCGCCTGGCCGTGACCGCCGCCTCCCGCGAGGAGGCCCTGTCCGCGCTGCGCGGCGCCGTGCCCGGCACGCCGCCCCTGCCGGACGAGCCCGTACGGGTGGCGTTCCTGCTGCCGGGCGGCGGCACCCAGTACCCCGGCATGGGCGCGGGGCTCCACCGCGAGCACGAGGTCTACCGCGACACCGTCGACGCGTGCGCGCGCATCCTGCGGCCCGTCCTCGGCGCCGACCTGCGCGACGTCCTGTTCGAGCGGCGGCAGACCGACAGCACGAGCACGTTCCTCGCCCTGGTGGTCACCGAGTACGCCCTCGCCCGCACCCTCATGGCGGCGGGGGTGCGGCCGGACGCGCTCATCGGCCACTCGCTCGGCGAGTACACGGCCGCCTGCCTGGCCGGGGTGATCGACCTCGACGAGATGCTGCCCCTGGTCGCCGAACGCATCCGGCTCATCGGCTCCGCGGGCGGGGCGACCGTCGGGGTGGCGGCGTCCGCCGAGGAGGTGCTGCCGCTGCTCGACGAGGAGTTGTCCCTCGCCGCGGTGAACGGCCCCGCCGCCTGTACCGTCGCCGGGCACGACGACGCCGTCACACGCTTCGAGGCCGAACTCGCCCGGCGGGACGTCCCGTTCCGTCGGCTGCGCATACCGGTCGCCGCCCACTCCCACGTCCTGGACCCGGTGCTGGAGACGTACGAGAAGCACCTGCGCGGCGTCACCCTGCGCCCGCCGCGGATCCCGTTCGTCACCAACGTCACCGGCACCTGGATCACCGACGCGCAGGCGACCTCGGTGCGGCACTGGATCGACCACACCCGCGGCACCGTGCGGTTCGCCGACGGCGTCACCGCCCTGTGGGAGCGCCGTCCCGTCCTGGTGGAGATCGGGCCGGGCGACACCCTGACCAAGCTGGCCGCCGCCCAGCTCGCGGAGCACGCGCCGGTGACGGTGACCACCATGCGGCACGCCAAGGCCGACGCCGACGACGGGTTCGTCCTGGCCGAGGCGCTGGGCCGGCTGTGGAGCGCGGGCGTGGACACCGCGCTCCCCGAGGTGCCGGGCGCGCCGAGGCGCGCGCCGCTGCCCCCTTACGCCTTCGAACGGCACCGCCACTGGATCGACGCCCCCGGCGCCCGCACGGACACCGGGGACGCGCCGGACGCCGGGGACGCGGCGGACGCCGAGCCGGCCCTCGACCCCCGGCCCCGCCTGACGACCGAACACGTGCCCCCACGCACCGAACGCGAACGGGCCGTGACCCGCCTGTGGGAGGAGACCCTCGGCATCGGCGGCATCGGCGTCCACGACAACTTCTTCGACCTGGGCGGCGACTCGATGCGCGCCGTCCTGCTGGTGGGCCGGCTGCGCCGGGCCGGCGTGCTCGACGTGCCCGCCGCGGCCCTGCTGGCCACACCCACCGTGGCCGGACTCCTGGCGGCGGCCGACGGCACCGGGGTGCGGCAGCCCGGCGGCGGGAACGCCCTGGCCCCGCTCCTGCCGCTGCGGCCCCAGGGCGACGCCGCACCCCTGTTCTGCGTCCATCCCGGGGCGGGCGTGTCCTGGCGCTACACGGGACTGCTGCCCCACCTCGGCGGAGACCAGCCGGTCTACGGCATCCAGGCCGCCGGCCTCGACGGCACCCGGCCGCCCGCGCCGGACGCGGCGTCCATGGTCGCCTCCTACCTCGCCCTCGTCCGCGAGGTGCAACCGCACGGCCCCTACCGGCTGCTGGGCTGGTCCTACGGCGGTTTCGTGGCGCACGCGATGGCCTGCGCCCTGCAGGAGCGGGGCGAGCGGGTGGAGCTGCTGGCCATGCTGGACGCTCCCCAGCCGCACGGTGTGGAGTACGACGCCGCGGCGATCGAACGTCAGGTGGCGTCCCTGTTGACGAGGGTGGCCGGCCTGCCCGTCGAGGGGGGAACGGCCGACGTGCCGGACGTGGCGACCGTCCTCGCCCGCATCGACGCCGGCCTGACGGCCGATCCGACGAGTTCGCCGGTCACCCGGGCCGAGGCCGAGGCCATCGCCGCGGTCATGCGCAACAACCTGCGCATCGCCCCTCGGTTCGCGCCCGGCGTCTTCCGCGGGGACGTGCTGTTCTTCAGCGCCGCCCGGGAGGAGACCACCGACTTCCCCGGCGACCCGGCCGTGCTGCCCGACAAGGCCGAGAGCTGGCGGCCCCACGTCGAGGGGACCCTGCACGACCACCGAGTGCCGTGCGGGCACTACGAGATGACCGAACCCGAGCCCATCGCGCTGATCGGCGCCACGGTCGCCGAGGCGCTGCGCGAGGCGCCCGACCGTCCGACCGGCCCGCCCCCGTCCGACCGGCCCGCCCCCGTCCGCCTCCCCGTCCCGAACGGGACCCGACCGCCCAGGAGCCCCATGTGACCGCGACCGCCACCCAGGACCTCTACGAACTCGGTGACGCGCCCGAGATGGGCACCGTGCCGAAGAAGATGTACGCCTCGCTGATCCGCCGCGAACGCTACGGGCGGCCCATCGACGCCTTCCGCACCGAAGTGGTCGACGTGCCTCCCGTCGGGCGCGGACAGGTGCTCGTCAAGGTGATGGCGGCCGGAGTCAACTACAACAACGTCTGGGCGGCCCTGGGACATCCGCTCGACGTGATCGCCGCCCGGCGGAAGGCCGGCGCCACCGAGGACTTCCACATCGGCGGCTCCGACCTGTCCGGCATCGTGTGGGCCGTCGGCGAGGGGGTGCGGGACGTCCGGCCGGGCGACGAGGTCGTCGTGCTGGCCAGCCGGTGGGACGAGACGGCCGAGGACATCCGCCTCGGCGCCGACCCGGCCTTCTCCACCACCCAGCGCGTGTGGGGGTACGAGGAGAACTACGGCTCCTTCGCGCAGTTCGCGGTCGTCGACGACTACATGTGCCACCCCAAGCCCGCCCGCCTGTCCTGGGCGGAGTCCGCCTGCTACATGGCGACGGCGGCCACCGCCTACCGCCAGCTCTTCGGCTGGGAACCGCACACGGTCCGGCCGGGCGACCCGGTGCTGATCTGGGGCGGGGCCGGCGGCCTGGGCAGCATCGCCATCCAGCTCGTGCGGCACGTCGGCGGCATCCCCGTCGCGGTCGTCTCCAGCGAGGAGCGCGGCGAGTTCTGTGTGGGGCTCGGCGCCCGGGGATGGATCGACCGGCGCGAGTTCGACCACTGGGGCAGGATGCCGGACACCTCCGACGAGGCGGCGATGGCCCGTTGGCTGGCCGGTGCGCGCGCCTTCGGGCGGCGCTTCTGGGAGGTGCTCGGCGAGCGCCGCAGCCCGCGCATCGTGCTGGAACACTCCGGCGCCGACACCATCCCCACGTCCGTGTACCTGTGCGCCAACGGGGGCATGGTCGTCATCTGCGGCGGCACCACCGGCTACAACGGAGACGTGGACCTGCGCTTCCTGTGGATGCGGCAGAAGCGGCTGCAGGGGTCGCACGTGGCCGGTGCCCGCGAGGCCCGCGAGGTGACCCGACTGATCGAGCAGGGCTTCGTCGACCCGTGCCTGTCGCGGACGTTCGGCTTCGAGGAGATCGGCCTGGCGCACCAGCTCATCCACGACAACCGCCACCCGGCGGGCAACATGGCGGTCCTGGTCAACGCACGCGCGTGACACGCCGACGGCCCCCGCCCCGTGCGTCGACCACGGGGCGGGAACCGCGGGGTCCGTGGGGGTCGCGGCGGCCGGCGGTCAGCGACCGGCCCAGCCGAGGACCGTACTGAACACGCCCGCGCCGACCGCCACCACCTCGACGCGCACGGCGAGCGCCGGGTCGGTCCGCGCCTCGATCCGAAGTCCCCGGACGAGCGAGTGCGCCCGCAGGTCGCGCAGGCTCCTCAGCAGGCCGTCCGGCAGCGCCCGCGGCCCGGTGTGCAGGGCCTTCCACGCGGCCTCCTTCGCCGAGAACAACGAGGTCACGGAGTACGGCGCCGTACCGGGCGGGAGAGGGCCCAACAACGCCTCCTCGTCGTCGCGCAGCACCAGCCGTGCCGCCTCGGCGGGCAGGGGGCGCAGTTCCAGGTCGCAGCCGAGCGGGAGGCCCCGGCCCGACGAGGCGGCCACGGCCACCGCGACGCCCGCGCTGTGCGCGATCGACGCCACCCGACCCGGCGGGAACCTCGGCAGGCGGCCCGCCCGCGGGATCTGCCCGCACTCCAGCCCCACCGCGCGCAGCGCGCGCCGCGCCGCGAGCCGGCCGGCCAGGAACTCCGACCGGCGCCGCGGCGGCATCGTCGCGGCCGCGGCCTCCTCGTCGGGCCCGGCGGGGACGGCCCGAGGGTCCGAGACGGCGGCGAGGCCCAGCCCGAGCCCGGCCGACGCCCACGCGGGTCGCTGCGGGTGCAGCCGGGCGGCCACCTCGGCGTACGAGCCGGCCGCCGCGCCGGGGGACGCCCCCGCACGACGGCCGGCCGCCGGAGCCGGGTGTCGACGCGGGCCCACCCGTCAGGCCCGCAGCAGCTTCTTGACGATCTTCCCGGCGGGGTTGCGGGGCACCTGCTCGATGAACTCCACCCGCCGCGGACGCTTGTAGGGCGCGAGCCGCTGCCCGACGTGGGCGAGCAGGTCCGCGGCCCGCGTGCCCGGCTCGGCGACGACGTACGCCAGCGGCACCTCGCCGTAGTCGTCGTCGGGCGTGCCGACGACCGCGGCGTCCCGGACCGCCGGGTGGGACACGAGGGCGCGCTCGATCTCCGAGGGGTACACGTTCTGGCCCGCCCGGATGATGACGTCCTTGGTGCGGTCCACGAGGTGGATGCGGCCCGCTCCGTCGACGAAGCCCAGGTCGCCGGTCCTGATCCAGCCGTCGAGGACGATCTCGCGCGTGGCCTCGGGGTCGTTCCAGTAGCCCTGCATCACGCCCGGTCCGCGCACGACGATCTCGCCGATCTCGCCGCGGGGCATCTCCCGCCCGGCCTCGTCGACCGCGCGGGCGGACATGCCGGGAACGACACGTCCGCAGGGGATGCGGGCGGTGACGTCCCCGGGGGCCGGGTGCTCGTCGGGGCCGAGGGTGACGAAGGGCCCGCCGACCTCCGTCATGCCGTAGACCTGCCGGAAGCCGCAGCCGAGGCGCTCCACGGCCTCGGCGTACACGTCCAGGGGCATGGGGGCGGCGCCGTAGAGGACCTCCCGCAGCGAGGACAGGTCGGCGCGCGCGGCGCCCTTGGCCCGGAGCATGAAGCGGAGCATCTGCGGGACCAGCCACATGTGGGTGGCGCGGTGTTCCTCCACCGCGGCCAGCGCCCGCTGCGGGGTGAAGCCGGGCATGAGCACGACGGTGGCGCCGGCGGCCAGGTAGGTCAGGGACACCACCATGCTGCCGTGGTACAGGGGGCAGCAGTTGACCATGACGATGTCGTCGGTGGGCCGCGCCATCACCAGCCAGCCCAGGGCGATGGCACGGAACGAGGCGCTGTCGACCGTGACGCCCTTGGCCCGTCCGGTGGTCGCCGAGGTGTGCAGCACGGCGATCGGGTCGGTGTCGGCCACCTCGGGCAGGGCACGCTCGGCGGCCAGGGAGCCCAGGGCCTCGAACGCCGGCGTGTCCAGCGCCATCCTGATCCGCACCGGCGCCGGCAGCTCGGGGTGCCGGTCCAGCAGCTCCGACTCACCGAGGACGGCCACCGCTCCGACGCGTTCGACGATGCCGGCGACCTCGGGCACGGCCAGGCTGTGGTTCAGCGGGACGAACAGCGCGCCGAGCCGGGCGAGCGCGAAGTAGGTCTCCAGGACCTCGACGCGGTCCTTGGACAGCACCGCGACGCGGTCGCCGCGCTCGATGCCCAGATCGGCCAGTCCCCGCGCCAGTTCGAGCGTACGGTCGTGGAACTGCGACCAGGTGAGCCGGCGCCGCTCGTCGACCAGTGCCAACCGGTCGGGCCGGCACTGTCGGTTGCGTTCCAGCAGCTGTGCCAGCCACATCACGCACCGCCGGCGCCGGCGGCGGAACGCTCGGCCACGAACCGCTCGTAGTCGGCGATCGTGTGCAGCTCCTCCATGGCGTCGGCGGTGATCTCCACGCCGAGCCGCTGCTCGACGAGCAGGACGAGACGCACCAGGTCGCCGGAGTCGATGCCGCTCGCGGCGAGGTCGACGTCGTCACCGACCCGCTCGGCGTCGGCGAACTCCGCGGTACCGGTGAGTTCGACCAGCAACTCCCTGATGGTGCTCATGCCTTCCCCTTTCGCCGCGGCGCGTGGCCGCCGAGCGGATCTCGTGGGTCCCGTGTCACCCGAACAAGAGGCCCGCGCGGCGGACGGCAATCCCCGCGGACCGGGTGACCTTTGTCACGCGCCCGCACTGCCCGGCGCGGGGATAGCGGGGCCCCGTGCGGCGCCTCTTTCCGAGACGGAGAGCGCGCCACCCGCCCGGCGGGACGGGTGCCGCGACGCGTCGGGCGTGCCGAAGCCCGAGGAATGCCGAAGGAGTGATGCCAGTGTCCAGGCCACGCGTCCGGTCCGAGGGCCGGTCCGGATCCCCCGTGGCGGAGACCGGCCGCGGAGGCGGCGCATGAGCGCACGGCCGCCCGCCACCGCACCCACCGCGCCCGCCGCGCAGGACGAGCTGCTCGCGCACTTCGACGGCCTCATCGCCGCGGGGGAGACCATCGAGCCCCGCGACTGGATGCCCGACGGCTACCGTCGGATGGTGCTCCGGCAGATGGCGCAGCACGCCCACTCCGAGATCATCGGCATGCAACCGGAGGGCGCCTGGCTCACCCGGGCCCCCTCCCTGCACCGCAAGTCGGTGCTCATCGCCAAGGTCCAGGACGAGGCCGGGCACGGGATGTACCTCTACTCCGCCGCCGAGACGCTGGGCGTGGACCGCGCCGAACTGCTCGACGCCCTGCACCGGGGCCGGCAGCGGGCCTCGGCGACGTTCGACCGCCCCGCGCCGACGTGGGCGGACACCGGCGCCATCGCCTGGCTGACGGACGGCGCCGCCGTCGTCAACCAGGCTCCCCTGTGCCGCACCTCCTACGGGCCGTACGCCCGGGCGATGCGCCGCGTCTGCCAGGAGGAGGCCTTCCACGTACGGCAGGGGTACGACCTCCTGCGCGCCCTGTGCGAGGGCACGCCGGAGCAGAAGGCGATGGCCCAGGACGCGGTGAACCGCTGGTGGTTGCCGGCCGTGGCGCTGATGTTCGGGCCGCCCGACACCGCGGCGGGCGGCGCCGACGCCCGCACCGCCGCGCTGGGCGCCGCGGTCTCCCGCCGCGCCATGGCCTGGGGCATCAAGCGCCACACCAACGACGAGCTGCGCCAACGCTTCGTCGACGGCTGTGTCCCCCAGGCCGAGCGCCTCGGACTCACCCTCCCGGATCCGGCGATCCGCTGGAACGAGGAACGCGGGCACTACGACTTCACCCCCGTCGACTGGGACGTCTACCGCGCGGCGCTCGGCGACGACGCGCACTGGTCCCGGCACCGCGTCGAACACCGGCGTGCGGCGCACGAGGACGGCGCCTGGGTACGGGAGGCGTCCGCCGCGTACGCCGCGCGCTTCGGGGCGGACGGACCGTCCCCGACCACGGACACGGCGGCGGACACGGCGGCGGACACGACCGCGACGGAGGCCGCGCGGGACGAGGCGGGTGAGCGCGCATGAGCCGGCGGCGGGAGGGCGCCCCGGCGTCCTGGGAGGTCTTCCTCAGACCCCGACGGGGCCTCGCCCACCAGCATGTGGGGTCCGTGCGCGCCGCCGACGCCGACACGGCCCTGCTGCGGGCCCGTGACCTGTACACCCGGCGCGGCGACCCGCTGTCGCTGTGGGTGGTCCGCTCGGACGCCGTGCACGCGGTGTCCCCGGACGAACGCGACCCGTTCTTCGCCGGCGCCCGCCACAAGCCCTACCGGTACCCGGAGCACTTCGCGCCACTGACCGAGAAAGGCCCCGACGGTGACCACCTCGACTGACCCGGCCCCGACCGCCGGGACCGCCCGCGTCGACGCCCGCCTCGCCGTGCACCTGTTGCGCCTGGGCGACGACGCCCTCGTCCTCGGACAGCGGCTGTGCCAGTGGATCACGCGGGCGCCGACCATCGAGGAGGACATGGCCCTGTCCAACATCGCCCTGGACCTGATCGGCCACGCCCGCACGCTGTTCACCCTCAGCGGACGCGTCGACGGCACCGGACGTTCCGAGGACGAGTTCGCCTTCACCCGCTCCGACCGGGAGTTCACCAACGCCCTGCTGACGGAGCTGCCCGGCGGCGACTTCGCGGTGACCGTCGCCCGCCAACTGGCCTACACCCACTACGCGGCCCTGTACTACGAGGCCCTGGCCGGCAGCGCGGACGCCCGGCCGGCCGCGTTCGGGGAGCGGGCCGCCAGGGAGGTGGCCTTCCACCGGATGCACGCCGACAACTGGACGCTGCGGCTGGGGCTCGGCACCCCCGAGAGCTCCCGCCGGATGCAACGGGGCCTGGAGCGGGTGTGGCCCTACACCGCCGAACTGTTCGACGAGGACGAGGTGGTGCGTCACCTCGCGGCGGCGGGCACGGTGCCCTCGCCGGCCCCGCTGCGCCCGGCGTGGGAGCGGCGCGTGAGCGAGGTCGTGACCCGCGCGGGTCTGACCGTGCCGACCCCGAGCCAGCAGCTCCGGGGCGGCCGGGCGGGCCTGCACACCGAGGAGTTCGGACCGCTGATCGCCGAGATGCAGTCGGTGCACCGCCGGTTCCCGGGAGGCCGCTGGTGAACGGCCCGACCCCCTCGGCGCCACGACCCGTCCCACCCCCGCGCCCCGCCCGCGCGGTGGCGGAGGTCCGGGCCCTGGTGGAGGCACTGCCCGATCCGGAGCTGCCGATGATCGGCCTCGGCGACCTCGGCGTGATCCGCTCCGTCGCCCCGGCCGCCGACGGAGTGCTCGAAGTGGAGATCACCCCGACCTACCTGGGCTGCCCGGCGCTGCCCGCCATCGTCTCCGCGATCCGGGACGCCCTCGCCGCCAGCGGCCACCCCGAGGGGCGGGTCCGGCAGGTGCTGTCCCCGCCGTGGACGACGGACCGCGTCACGGCGGCCGGCCGGGAGAAGCTCGCCGCCCACGGCATCGCCCCGCCCGTACCCGCGCCGGCGAACGGTCCGGTCCCCGTCGCACCGATCGCGGTGCCCTGCCCGCACTGCGGCTCCCGGGCCACCCGGCCGCACAGCCCCTTCGGGCCGTCCCGCTGCCAGTCCGTGCTGCGGTGCACGGCATGCCACGAGCTGTTCCCCCACCTGAGCGCGTTGTGAGGCCGACCGTGAACACCGCCGCCACGACCGGCGACACGCCCACGGACCCCCGTCCGGAACACCCCGACCGACCCCGGGCCGCGGGACGGCGCACCGGCCGGTACCGGCTCGCGGTCGTCGAGGTCCGACACCTCACCGGGGACGCGGTCGCGGTCACCCTCGAGGTGCCCGACGCCCTGCGCGACGTCTTCGCCCACCGACCCGGCGAGCACGTCGTCGTCCGGCACCGCCGGGCCGGTGGGGAACTGCGCCGCAGCTACTCGGTGTGCCCCCCGCCGGCCGACCCGGCCGCGCTGCGCCTGGTGATCCGCCGCGGCGCCCCCGACGGCTTCGGGGCCCACGCCGCCGCCAACCTGTCGCCGGGCGACACCCTGGAACTCTCCCCGCCCACGGGCACGTTCGCCCTGTCCGGGCGGCCCGGCGGTCACCACGTCCTGATCGCGGGCGGCTCCGGCGTCACACCGCTGGCCGTCATGGCCGCCGCCGCCCTGCGCGAGGACTCCGCCTGCCGCGTCTCCCTGATCCACTCGGTCCCGACGGCCGCCGACGCGCTGCTCGCCGACGAACTGTCCGAGTTGAAGGACTCGTTCGTCGACCGCTTCACCGCCCTGTACGTCCTCACCCGGGAAGAGCACGGCAGCGGGCTGTCGGACGGGCGGATCGACGACGCGAAGCTGCCGCGCCTGCTCACCGCGGTCGACGCCCACCCCGACCCCGGCACCACGTTCGCCCTGTGCGGCCCGCCCGGCATGGTCGACGCGGTGCGCCGGGCGCTCACGGCGTGGGGCGCCGACCCGGCCCGGATCCGCTCGGAAGCCTTCACCCCCGCGGGCCCCCCACCGCGGAGCGCGCCGCCCCGGCCGACGGCCGCCGCGCACCGGACCCGCGTCACCGCGCTGCTCGGCGGCCACCGCCGCCTGGCGGCCGCCGGACCCGAGGACGCCTCGATCCTGGACGCGCTGCTGCGCACCCACCCCGACGTGCCCCACGCCTGCCGTGAGGGGGTGTGCGGCAGCTGCCGCGCCCGGGTCCTGTCCGGCCGGGTGACGGCAGGTCCCCAGCACGCCCTCCACGCCGAGGAACTGGCCGCGGGCTACACGCTCGTGTGCCGGGCCCGGCCGCTCGACACCGAACTCACCCTCGACTTCGACGCCTGACCCGGCGCACACCCGTCGCGCTCCCGGTCCGGCCCCCACCCCACCCGAAGGAGAAGACGTTGACCACCACCCTGCCGCACGAGGGCAAGACCGTCCTGGTCACCGGAGGCAGCCGCGGCATCGGTCGGGCCGTCGCCCGACGTCTGGGCCGGGAGGGCGCCCTCGTGGCGGTCCACTACGGGCACGACCGGACGGCGGCCGAGCGCACGGTCGAGGAGATCGAGGCCGACGGCGGCCGGGCCTTCCCCGTCCACGCCGAACTCGGCGTACCCGGCGACGCCGACACCCTCTGGGAGGCCTTCGACCGCGCCCTGGCCGAGCAGGACGCGCGGCCCGGCGTGGACATCCTCGTCAACAACGCCGGCATCACCCTCCCGCGCCGGATCGCGGACGTCACCGAGGCGGACTACGACCGGGTGTTCGCCGTCAACACCAAGGCGCCGTTCTTCATCGTCCAGCGCGGGCTGGACCGGCTGCGCGACGGCGGCAGGATCGTGAACGTCTCCTCGGTGGCCACCCGCGTCGCCTTCCCCCCGATCGTCGCCTACACCATGACCAAGGCCGCCCTGGACTACCTCACCCTCTCCCTCGCGCAGGAGCTGGGCCCCCGGGGCATCACCGTGAACAGCGTCGCGCCCGGCTACACCGAGACGGAGATCAACCCCACGCTGAGCGTCCCGGAGATCCGCCGGAAGTACTCGGAGGCCTCCGTGTTCGGCCGGCTCGGCGCCCCCGCGGACATCGCCGACGTCGTCTCCTTCGTGGCGAGCGACGACGCCCGCTGGGTGACCGGCCAGTGGATCGACGCCTCCGGCGGCGTCCACCTCGGCGTGTGAGAGAGCCGCTCACGGCACCGCTTCCCCGCACCGCACGACCGGTGGCCCCCGCCCGGTTCGTCCGGCCGCACTCCCGGCCGACGGCAGCACCAGGAGATGCCATGAACGACGACACGTCAGCCCCCGCCCCGCCCGACGCCGACGACCTCGACCCGCCGACCCGGCCCTTCCCGGGCGCGAGCCCCTACGACACCTACGTGCACGCGTCCGTCCTCAACACGCTGCAGCACCCCCTCACCGAGGCCCCGGACGAGATGGGCTTCCTCGTCACCACCCAGGTGATGGAGCTGTGGTTCACCCTGATCGTCCACGAGTGGCGCACCGCGAGGACGGCCCTCGCCAAGGACGACCTGGACGCCGCCGGGGACGCACTGGTACGCAGCCGCCGCGCCCTGACCGCCCTCAACGCGGCCTGGGCACCGCTCGCCGCCCTGACACCCGCCCGGTTCAACGGTTTCCGGGCCGCGTTCGGCGAGGCGTCCGGCTTCCAGTCGGCCATGTACCGGCACATGGAGTTCCTGCTGGGCGACAAGTCGGCCGGAATGCTCGACCTGCACCGGGGCGACGCCGCCGTCCACGAGGCGCTCGGCGAGACCTACCGCGAACCGTCCCTCTACGACGAGGTGCTGCGCTTCCTGCACCGGCGGGGCCTGCCCGTCCCCGAACACGTCCGGAAGCGGGACGTGACCACACCCCACACCTGCGACCCGGATGTGGTCGAGGCCTGGCGGCAGGTCTACGCCGGTCCACGGCACGACCCGCTGCTCACCCTCGGCGAACTGCTCACCGACATCGCCGAACTCGTCGAGCGCTGGCGCTTCGACCACGTCATGGTCGTACGCCGCGCCATGGGCACCAAGAGCGGCAGCGCCGGATCCACCGGGCTCGCCTGGCTCGAGCGGCGCGCGGCCCGCCCGGTCTTCCCCGAACTGTGGGAGGTGCGCGGTGGCGTCTAGGCCGATGTCCGCCTTCGCGGCCGAGGAGGAGAAACGGGTCCTGAGCCTGAAACCGGTGCTGGCACCGGCGCACGGCTCCTACGGGGGCCACCCCCACCAGGCCTACGACGCCTGGCCCGCCGAAGATCCCGACGCCCCGCTGGTGATCCTGCTGCACGGCGGCTACTGGCGCTACGACCGGATGCACCTGACCCCCTTCGCGGCGTACCTCGCGCAGCAGGGCTTCGACGTCCTGCTCCCGGGCTTCCGCCGATCCGGCGGCGCCGGTGGCTACCCGGAGACGTTCGACGACATCGCGCGGATCGTGGACACCCTGCCGCGGGGACGACCGTACGTCCTGGCGGGGCACTGTTCGGGCGGCCACCTCGCCCTGTGGTGCGCGGCTCGCGGGCTGCTGCCCCCCGGCTCGCGCTGGCACACCCGCGATCTGCCCACCGCCGTGCTGGCGCTCGCCCCGATCACGGACCTCGCCGCCACCCGCCGCGACGACCTCAGCGACGGTGCCGCCCTGCAACTCCTCGGCGGGGAGGAGCTGTTCGAGCAGCGGCTGCCGTCGGTCGACCCCCTCACCCTGGTGCGCGAGGCGGGCACGACCGGCGTCCCCACCGTGCTGCTGTACGGAGCCGTCGACGAGGAGGTCCCGCTCACCCAGTTCGCGGACTACGCGTCCGTTCACCGTGACCTGAGGACCGTCGTGCTGCCCGGCACGGGCCACTACACCCTCATCGAACCGGGCGCGCCCGGCGCCCGGGCGGTCGCCGACACCCTGAGGGAGATGTCGGCCGCCTTCGGCGCGCGATGCCCGGACGGCGACGGTCGAAGGGCCCCCCGGACGTGACGACCGCACCCACCGCACCCACCGCACCCGACGGACGGCCACACGACCGGCCGGCCGCCCCGCCCCGGATGCCGACGCCGTGGTTCCCGGACGGCTCGTGACACATCGACGGCCACGGCGACCGGACGGCGGCACAGGTGCGGGCCGCGAGGGTGTCGGCACACCCGGCCGGTGTCGACCTTCGAGTTGGTTGAGGCTCGACGATGGCGGGGTGCCACACTCCGAACTGATGCCGATCGGTGTCTTCGCCCGACGCACCGGTCTGACCTCGAGCGCCCTGCGCTTCCACGCCGACCTCTCCTCACTTCCGGGCACCAGGAGCCGCCACCCGCTCGACCTTCGGCAGCCGCCGAAGAAGTTCGGTGAGAACCGTGGGAGAACCTCATCGCTGGTCCCGCGCCCTCAGCCCGGCGACGGCCTCGTCGCGCAGGCTTCCGGGACTGGTGGCCACGGCCTGGGGCACTCCCTTGTTCCAGTTCCCGGCCATCTCGTCGAGACCGGTGCGGTACCCGCTGCGTATTCGGGCGCGGGCGAAGAGACAGGTAACGGCCACCAACGGACGTGCCCAGCCACGGCCGTGAAAAGTGGTCAGCACGGTGATCCTCCAGCGACCGTTCCGTGTCCGATCCACCGTGGCCTGGACCAGAACCCGCAGCAGGGGGTGACGGATCCCGACGGTCAGCGGGGCGGGGGAACGGCCGTCGGAGGCCCACCAGCGAGTGAGGTCGAGGCCGGCCTTGAACGCACCACGGCGGTAGCGGGCGAGCGGGCCGTCTCCCCGGAACTCCCCCTCCGCCGTGAGCGAAGCGGGCCGGTACCCGCCGTGCAGGGTGACCTCGCCGTGCGCCTCCGACTGCGGACCACTGGCGGTGAGGCGCAGCCTGGTGCTGCCGGTGCGGCCCCACTCCACGACCTCCACCCCCACCTGCGGGAAGTCCACCCCGGGGGGAGCCTGGCTCTGCTCCCGGTTCCGCGCCCCGGCCTCACCGGCGGCCTCGTCCCCGTCCTCGTTCCACACCACCTCGTACCGGGCACCGGGAGTGAGATGGCGTCCCGCGGTGTGCCGGACGTCGGGGACGGGCTCGCCCTCGAGGTGGAGGATCCCGTTCTCCGGGTGCAGTTCCTCCAGCAGTCGGTGGAGGGAGGCGACCATTTCCTCCACCCATCGGCGGGGCAGCGACTCGAGCGTGACGGTATGGCGCAGGGAGGGCATGGGGCGAGCCTGCCACAGGGCCGACCCGCGGCACCTCGGCGATCGTGCCGTGGGCGATCAGAGCTTGTCCCGTACGTGGGCGTGGTGAGTTGGGGATGCCTGACGGTATGGTCGCCCGGCACGCCACCGAGGCCACCGTCGACACCGCCGAGCAGACGGCGCTGGAGGGCCTCGCCACACCGTTCGTAGCGGCGAGTTCGACGGCTGTGGCCGACTGCCGTGGGCGGTATCGCGGCTGTGCCGGGCGGGGCGGGCGGTTACGGGTGGGCGCCGTTGTGCGGAGTCGACTGTGCGGCTTGTCGTACGGCGGTGACGGCGGGGTTGTCGCGGTGTTCGGCCACCCAGGCCAGGGCCGAGGTGCACGGCGGCAGGCCGTCGACGTCGACGTAGTCGACGCCGGGGCGGCGGAAGAGGTCGCGGGCGGCGGCCGGCAGGAAGGCCATGGCCTCGCCCTGTGCCACGGTGTGCAGCAGGGCTTCCAGGTCCGCGGCGACGGGCCCGTACCGCACCGGGGTGCCGTCGGGGCGCGGGTCCACCGCCCAGAAGTCCCACCACACCCGCGGCACCCGAGGGGGGACGTCGACGACCGGGTATCCGGCGAGTTGGTCGAGGGTGATCCGGGGCCGGGCCGTCAGCGGGTCACCACTGGGCAGGCAGGCCACTCGGGGTTCGGTCGCCAGGTGGTGCACCTCGATGCCATCGGGAACCGGCGGCCGCAGGAAGGCCACGTCGGCCTCCCGCCGGTACAGGGCATCCAGTTGGTCGACGAAGTTCAGGCCGAGGACCTCCACCTCCAGGTGGGGGTGCCGGCGGTGCAGCGCCCGGAGTACGGCGCGGGCGTGCGGCATGGCCGCCTCCGCGCCGATGGTGCCCACCCGTAGCCGGCCGGAGAGGTGACGCCGCTGCGCGGTCGCGGCCCGCCGCAGCCGCACCATCGCCTCGACGGCCGCCCGGACCTCGGGCAGTAGCGCCCGGCCGGCCGCGGTGAGGGCGACCGTCCGGCTGGAGCGCTCGAAAAGCGCCACTCCAAGACGCTTCTCGAGATTACGGATCTGCTGGCTGAGGGCCGATTGCGTAATGAACAACCGTGCCGCGGCATGGCCGAAATGCAACTCCTCACTCAATGCCAGGAACAATCGCAACTGGTGAATGCTGGGTTCCGTCGATGACGTCACGCACGTACCGACGGGCTTTTCTGTCGCCTCACCTGCAACCATGGGGAGCAGTTTATCGAACACGCCGCAGTTCTCATCGATCACCGCATGACACCGGCCGTCCCGCCGTGCGAATCTCTAAAAGCACCGGCCGGCCGAGTCGGCCATCGCAGAATCGGGCTCGTCTCTGCTCCGGGACAGGGCGAAAAAGGGGGGATCAAAGCAGAGGCGTTGAATCGCCTCCCATGAGGTGTTCTGCCTTGTGAGCGGACCCGGGAGTGGTTCGCATGTTTACCCGCGACGCCCCCGGGCTTGTGTGACAGGCGGACGGTGGGTTCCGTACGGCCATTTCCGGCACCCGCCTTGCCCAAGGCTTCGGTCTGAGCCGAAAGGCCTCCCACCCCGCCGGTCCGATGATCGCAGACCGACCACGATCACCACGGAGGATCAAGCATGGCCTTACATCGCAAAGTAGCAGGACTCATCGCGGGGGTGAGCCTGGTCGTCGGCGGCCTCCTGGCCACCACACCGGCCCATGCTGCCCCGTCCGACGACCGGGCAGTGAGCACCACCACGCAGGCCGTCCGCACGTCTGCGGCAGGCGCAGAACACAAGCTCGGGGCGACGGCCACATCACCGTCGATCAGCCCCGCCGCCAAGAGGGTCCGCTACGTCACCAACGGATCCTACAGCTGCCCCTACGGAACCCTGTGCGCTCGCGTGTGGGACCCGACCCGCGGTAAGTACAAGGTGTTCGACCTGTACTACTGCAACACCTATTCCCTGTCCTACTGGGGCTCCAGCGGCGGCTTCTACAACAACCAGACCACCGGCACCGTAGCCAAGTTCTACAACTCGACCGGTGGCGTCTACCACTCCTCCACCGCGTACAGCGTCGCCCCGTCCTGGTTCAACTGGGACCCGGTCTGGAAGATCGAGAACTGCTGATCACCAAGACGCGTCCCGCGAAGGGCCCTCGCCGACCGCCGGCGAGGGCCCTTCGGCGGGTCCGAGATCGCCGATACCGTTCAAGCACCCGCCGACTCGACCAGAAACTCGGGCCTCCGGCCGGCAACGCGGTAACGGACCCTCCCCGTGGGAGACCTCCGCGCCACGCTCCTCGACCGGCCGGCCCGCAGGATCTCGTCGATCACCGGCTTGAAAACGTGAAAAGGGGCCGGACCGGTGGGTCGGGGGCGGGAGCTTCTTCCGCGGTCCCGGCCGGGCCGGGACCGACACCCCACGCATCCGACACCCGAGCCGCTCCCCTGTGTGGCGAGTGTCACAGCCGAGGGAAAACCCGCCGCCCGTGTCCGACGTCTAGCAGGCGTGGGAGCAGTGAGGAAGGCACCGGACGAGCCGGACGAGCCGGACGAGGAGCGTCTCGTCCGGCTGGTGGCCAAGGGCGACCGTGCCGCGTTCGAGGAGCTGTACCGGCGTACGTCGCCGTGGATGGCGGTACGGCTGCGTCGCCGCTGTGCGGACGAACAGATCGTGGCGGAGGTCATGCAGGAGACCTACTTGGCGGTGTGGCGCGCGGCGGGCGCGTTCGCCGGCACCGCGGCCGGAGGAACGGCCGTCGGTTGGCTGTGGACGATCGCTGCGCGCCGCCTCGTCGACGCGTTCCGGCGCAGGGCCCACCACGCGGAGCCGCCGCCGGCCGCCGCCGTGCCCGACGTGGCGCCCGCCGCCGAGGAGGAGGCGCTCGCGGCGAGCGTCGGCGGTGACATCGGGGACGCGCTGCGGCGCCTCGCACCGGAGTTGAGACAGGTACTGCAGGCCATGGTGCTCGACGGGCTGTCGGTCCGGGAGACCGCGGTCCTGCTCGGACTGCCCGAGGGCACGGTCAAGACCCGTGCCCGCCGGGCCCGGATCGCGATGCGGAGGGCGCTGACATGACCGGAGAGCATGCGTCGACGCGGACCATCGAGAGTTACGCGCGCGGCGGCACGGACCTCGTCGCCGACGAGGTGTGGGCCGTGGAGGCCCATCTGGAGGTGTGCCGGGTGTGCCGTGACCGACTGTCGGCCGCTGTCGGTGCCGGGGTGCCCGCCGTGGCGGCGCTGGTCGACACCGTGTGGTCCGGCCTTGAGCCCCGGCTGGCGGTCACCGCCACGATGCCGCGCGGACGACACCGGTCGGCGCGGCTGTCGCGGTGGCTGACGCCCACGATGGTGCCCTGGTCGGCCATGGTCGTGGGCGTGGTACTGCTGGCCCTGCTGCTCGACCTGGCCGGCACCGGATCCGGCGAGGTGTCGCTGGTGCTGCTGTTCGCGCCGGTCCTGCCGGTGCTCGGCGTCGCGGCGTGCTGGTCGCGCGGTCTGGACCCGGCCTACGAACTGACGGCCTCGGTGCCCAGGGCCGGGCTCCACCTGGTGTTGCGGCGCACCGCGTCCGTGCTCGGCGTGGTCGTGCCCGCACTGCTGGTGGGCGGATGGGTGACGGGGGTGATGGTGGCGCAGTGGCTGCTGCCCTGTCTGGCCCTCACCGCGGCGACGCTGGCGCTCGGCGGTGCCGTCGGTGTGACCCGCGCCGCTGTCGTGCTGACCGCCGTGTGGGCCGCCGCGGTCGTGGCGCCGACCCTGGCCACCAGCCGTACGGTCTTCGCCCTGCAGACGGACGCTCTGCCCGTGTGGGGGCTGGTCCTCACCCTCGCCATCGGTGTCGTGACCGCCCGCAGGGGCGCCTACTCCGTGCTGGTGGCCCATCGATGACCACGGGAAGGGAGCACCGCGTGACATCCGCGGTGAACGCGTCCGACATCGCGCCGACGACCTACGCCTGGGAGATCCGGGCCACCGGACTGAAGGTCAGGGTCGGCAGGAAACGGATGGCCGTGGACGGCCTCGACCTGTCACTGGGCACCGGCGTGCACGGACTCCTCGGCCCCAACGGGGCGGGCAAGACCACCCTCATCCGGACGCTGGCCACCGTCCTGCGCCCCACCGAGGGCACCCTGGAGCTGCTCGGCGAGCCCGTGGGCGGCATGGGCGAGCACCGCGCGCTGCGCCGTCGGATCGGCTACCTGCCGCAGGAGTTCGGCTACTACAAGCGCTTCACGGTGCGTGAGTTCGTCGAGTACATGGCGTGGCTGAAGGAGGTGCCGAAGGCGGAGATCCCCGCGGCGGTGCAGCGTGCCGTGGAGCGCGTGGGCCTGGCGGACCGCGCCGACGAGCGGCTGAAGACCCTGTCGGGCGGCATGGTGCGCAGGGTCGGCATCGCCCAGGCCATCGTCAACGACCCGTCGATCCTGCTGTTGGACGAGCCGACGGTCGGTCTGGACCCGGCGCAGCGGCTGCGCTTTCGCGAGCTGCTGCAGGAGCTGGGTACGGACACGTGCGTGGTCGTCTCGACCCATCTGGTGGAGGACGTGGGCGCCGCCTGCACCGACGTGGTGCTCTTCGTCGAGGGCCGGCTGGTCTTCCAGGGCACCCCGGACGAGCTGGCCGCGGCGGGTGGTCCCGAGCACGTGGGCGACAACCCGCTGGAGCGCGGCTACTCGGCGCTGCTGCAGGGGCGCGACCGGGGAAGGGACACCTGGTGAGCGTCCGCGTCCTGCGCATCGAGTCGAGGCGCTCCGTCGCCCCGTGGGCCGGTGCCGTGGTCCTGACGACGGCGCTGGGGTTCCTGTACCTGGTGGACGCCGCGTGGTGGAGGGGGACCACGGCGTGGACGGCCCAGTGGACGTCCATGGCCCTGTGGACCCGCGGTCTGCTGTCCTACCTGTGGCCGCTCGCCGTGGGGCTCGGTGCGCTGCAGGGCCTGCGCGACCACCGCTCGAAGATGTCCGAGCTGCTGAGGAGCACACCGAGGCCCGCGTGGCACCGCGCGGCCGCGCCGGCGGGCACGACGGCGATCACACTGACCTCGGCCTTTGCGCTCCTCGTCCTCGTGGGCGCGGTCCAGGTGCTCGCCAACACCGAGTACACACACCTCGGGTGGCTGCCGATCTCGCTGGTGGGGGCCCTCTCCCTCGTCGCGGGCGCCGTGTTGGGCATGGGGGCCGGGCGGGCCCTGCCGTCCGTGCTCACCCCGCCCGCGCTGGCCATGGGCGCCTTCGTGTTCACGGCGCTCCTGCACATGTCGCCGGGCCGGACGGAGACGGTCACGCGGGAGGGGTACCCGAGCACGGAGCCGAACCGCCTCTCCCTGCTGTCCCCGGCGGTGCAGGAGGTGCGCCACGTGCTCGTCACGCTCTCCACCTCCGTGCACGTCGGGCAGACGATCTGGCTGCTGGGCCTGGCCGCGACCGGCTTCGCGCTGCTGACCGCCGCGACCGCGCGCGCCCGGCTGTCGGCCCTGACGCCCGCTCTGGCGGGCGCCGCGGTAGCCCTGCTCGTCCTCCCCTCCGACCCGCGCCGGATGTACGTCGTCGACGAGGCCGCCGCGGAGCCGGTGTGCGACGGCCCGGTGTGCGTGACCAAAGTGCACGAGCCACGACTCGCCGACCTCGCGGATCCCGCGAGAGAGGCGCTGCGTCTGCTGCACGGGGCCCTGGGCGGCCGGGCTCCGGTCTCGGTCCGGGAGAGCACCGCCGTACTGCCGGACGGCGCCATGCCGCAGTGGTCCCACACGACCGTGCTCGTCGACTTCGACGACGACCTCGTCGGCGCGGCCAAGGGCGAGGAGCTGACCTGGGCCCTGATCGCCCGCGGCATGGTGCCGGGCTGCACACCCGTCGGCTGGAGCAGCTTCGGGGGAGAGGACGTCGCGCGGAGCGTCGCGGCGGGTTGGGTCCTGGGGGACCTCAAGCCGCTGCCCGGCACCGGACCGGCCGACCTGCGCCGGGAGATCGACACCGAGGCCCGCAAGGTCTGGAAGGACCTCAGGGCGCTGCCGCGGGCCGAGCAGCTCTCGCGGATCAACGCGATGCGCGCCGCCGCGCTCTCCTGTGAGGGAGACGTGCTCGACGCGCTGACCGGCGGTGCGTCCCGGTGAGATGGGCGATGCTGTACGCGCGCTCGCGGCGGGTGCCCGCGTCACTCGCCGCGGTGGTGATCAGCGCGGTGGCGGGGTGGATGCTCGCCCGGAACGGGGGCGGGGGCCCCGGTGATCCGCGGCTGCCCGTGCTCGTTCTCACCGCGGGAGTGATGGCGGCCTCGATCGGGCTCAGCGGGCAGGACCTCGCGCTGGACCGGGCGGCCGCGATCCGCTGGAGGCCCCGCAGGGCGGCGCACGTGCTGCTCGCCGGCGCGATCGTCGGCGCGGTGCTGCCGGCGGTGCGGACGGTGGGCGGGGACCTGGCCGCCACCGCGTTCGTCGTCCGGGACAGCGCGGGCCTGATGGGACTGGCCGCCCTGGGCGCGGCGCTCTCGGACGGCCGGTACGCATGGACGCTGCCGTTCGCCTGGCTGTCGTTCTCGTTCCTGGCCCCGCCCCCGACGAGTGCGCCGATGCGGGTGGCGACCTGGATGCTGCTGCCGCCCGGAACGGCGGCGGGCACCTGGACGGCCCTGGTCCTCGCGGTCGCCGGCACCGCGGCCTACGCCTTCGCGGGGCCGAGGCGGTAGCCGGTACGAGCTTCTTCACCGGCCCGGTCATGGGGCGACCGGCTCCCCGGCCGCGCACCGTGGTCCGCGCGGGCGTCGCCGTCGTCCAACGCGCTGCGACCGGTTCGGCCCACCATGAGCGCCGAGCCTGGCCAGGACGGCGCGTGGAGCCCGACCCACTCCGCTGCGGCGAGGCCGTCCGGGGGCGGGAGGCGCCCCGCCCCTCGTGCCCCGCCCCCTCGTGTCCCGTGGCTTCGATGTCGCGGATCCACGGCGGTCGACCGGTGAGCCCCGTCTGCCAGGCAAGCCTCCCCAGCTTTGTCCATGTCGAGGAAAAAGTAACGAGATCTTGAGTAAAAGGGGTTACGGACCCGGAACAGGGCCGCTAACTTTCTTGAAATGAACCGGTCATGTCTGAGTGGCCGGTGACTCGGCTCGACGGCGCGCGCCCGTGCTCCCCTCCCCGGTGGACCGTCCGCGGTCCGCCCTCACCCCCACCCCGGGAGACATCTGTGCCCACAGGACCCTTCAGACGCGGACTCCTCCGATGGTTGGTGCCGACGGTGGCATGCGCCGTCGGCGTCCTCCTGCCCGGCTCACCGACGACGGCCGCCCCCGCGGAACCGGGCGGCGGCCCCGGCAGGGCCGCGGCCCCGGTGTTCCAACAGGTCACGCTCGCCAAGGGCGTGGCCGAAACGGGCGAACCGATGACGTTGGCGGTGCTGCCCGACCGCTCGGTACTGCACACCTCGCGCGACGGCACCCTCCGCCTGACCGACGCGGCCGGCACCACCAGGGTGGCCGGCAGGCTCGAGGTCTACCACCACGACGAAGAGGGACTACAAGGCGTCGCCGTGGACCCCGACTTCTCCTCCAACCGCCACGTCTACCTCTACTACGCGCCCCGGCTCGACACCCCCGACGGTGACGCCCCCTCGAACGGTTCGGCGGCGGACTTCGCCCCCTTCGACGGGGTCAACCGCCTCTCCCGATTCGTGTTGAGGAACGACGGCACGCTCGACCTCGGCAGCGAGAAGGAGATCCTCGACGTCCCCGCGTCCCGCGGCACCTGCTGCCACGTCGGCGGCGACATCGACTTCGACGCCGAGGGCAACCTGTACCTGTCCACCGGCGACGACACCAACCCCTTCGCCTCCGACGGCTACACCCCCATCGACGAGCGGGCGAACCGCAACCCCGCCTACGACGCCCAGCGGACCTCCGGCAACACCGACGACCTGCGCGGCAAGGTGCTGCGCATCAAGGTCGCGGACGACGGCTCGTACTCGATCCCCGAGGGCAACCTCTTCCCACCGGGCACCGCCAGGACCCGGCCGGAGATCTACGCCATGGGGTTCCGCAACCCCTTCCGGATGAGCGTCGACCGGGCCACGGGCATCGTCTACCTGGGCGACTACGGCCCCGACGCCGGCACCGACAGCGCCGCCCGGGGGCCCGCGGGACAGGTCGAGTTCAACCGGATCACCCGGGCGGGCAACTTCGGCTGGCCGTACTGCACCGGCGACAACGACGCGTACGTGGACCACGACTTCGCCACCGGCGCCTCGGGCTCCGCGTTCGACTGCTCGGCGCCGAGGAACACCTCGCCGAACAACACCGGCCTGACCGACCTGCCGCCCGCCCAGCCCGCCTGGATCCCCTACGACGGCGGCTCGGTACCGGAGTTCGGCAACGGCTCGGAGTCCCCCATGGGCGGCCCCGTCTACCGGTACGACGCCTCGTCCGCCTCCGAGGTCGCCTTCCCCCCGGAGTACGACGGCGACTTCTTCGCCGGCGAGTTCGGACGGCGCTGGATCAAGCGCATCGAGAGCGGAAGCGACGGCACCGTACAGGGCATCAACCCCTTCCCCTGGAGCGGAACCCAGGTGATGGACATGGCGTTCGGCCCGGACGGCGCCCTCTACGTGCTCGACTACGGCACCGGGTACTTCAACGGCGACGAGAACTCCGCGCTGTACCGGATCGAACACGTCACCGGGGGCCGGGCGCCCGTGGCGCAGGCGAGGGCGGACGTGACCTCCGGCCAGGCACCGCTGACCGTGTCGTTCTCCTCCGCGGGCAGCTCCGACGCGGACGGCGACGCCCTCGACTACTCCTGGACGTTCGGTGACGGCGGCACCTCGACGGCGGCCGACCCCTCCCACACCTACCACGCCAACGGCCGGTACACGGCGACGCTGACGGTGACCGACTCGACCGGCAGGTCCGGGACGGCGTCGGTGCCGATCACCGTCGGCAACACCGCGCCCACCGTGACGCTGGACCTGCCGGTGGACGGCAGCATCCACGACTTCGGCGCGGCGATCCCGTTCAAGGTGACGGTCGACGATCCCGAGGACGGCACGATCGACTGCTCCAGGGTCAAGGTCAGCTTCATCGTGGGACACGACAACCACGGACACCCGCAGACCTCGACGACCGGCTGCTCCGGCACGCTGCAGACGCTGGCGGACGGCGAGCACGACCCGAACGCCAACATCTTCGGAGTGATCGACGCCGAGTACACCGACGAGGGCGGAGGCGGCCAACCGGCGCTCACCACGCACGACCAGCACATCACCCAGCCGTCCCACCGGCAGGCCGAGCACTACGGGGACGCGTCCGGGGTTCAGGTGGTCGACCACGCCCCCGCACACGGCGGCAGGACGGTCGGCCACATCGACAACGGCGACTGGATCGCGTTCCGGCCGTACGCGCTCGGCAACGTGACCGCGTTCACCGCCCGTGTCTCCTCGGCCGGGACCGGCGGTACGATCGAGGTGCGCGCCGGATCCCCGAGCGGCACGCTGCTCGGCACGGCGACCGTGCCGGTGACCGGCGGCTGGGAGGTCTTCCAGGACGTCACCGCTCCGCTCGACGGCGGACCGAGTGGTTCCACCAGCCTCCACCTCGTCTTCAAGGGCGGCAGTGGCTCCCTGTTCGACGTCGACGAGTTCGCCTTCACCACCTCCGCCCGTTCGGGTGAGGTGCGGGGGGTGAACGGCAAGTGCCTGGACGTCGACGGTGGTGGCACCGCCGACGGCACCCGGGTCCAGTTGTGGAGCTGCAACGGTACCGGGGCCCAGCAGTGGACCCTTCCCGGCGACGGCACCCTCAGGGCCCTGGGCAAGTGTCTGGACGTCTCCGGTGGCGGTACCGCCGACGGCACCCGGGTCCAGTTGTGGAGCTGCAACGGTACCGGGGCCCAGCGTTGGGCGCCCCAGCCCGACGGCACCGTCCGCAACCCCCAGTCCGGCAAGTGCCTCGACGCGTCCGGCTCCACCTGGAACGACGGCACCCCCGTCCACCTGTGGACCTGTCACACCGGCCCCAACCAGACATGGACCCTGCCGTAGCAGGAGGAGAGGACGACGCACATGCGCAACCGACCGAGAACCGCACTGGCCCTGCTCACCGGAGTCCTGCTGCTCACGGCGCCGCAGGCGACGGCACTGGCGGAGCCCGCGGACCGCTCCTCCACGACGCGCCCCACGACCGCGCGCACCCAGGTGGCGGCCGACCCCGCGTACGAGATCCTCGTCTTCTCCAAGACGGCGGGCTACCGCCACTCGTCCATCGACGACGGCGTCGCGGCACTGCGCGACCTCGGCGCGACCCACGGCTTCACCGTGGACGCGACCGAGGACGCGCAGGCCTTCACCACCGACAACCTCGCCCGGTACGAGGCGGTCGTCTTCCTGTCGACCACGGGAGACGTGCTGAACGGTGCCCAGCAGACGGCCTTCGAGCAGTACATCGGAGACGGCGGGGGCTACGTGGGCATCCACGCGGCGGCCGACACGGAGTACGACTGGCCCTTCTACGAGGGACTGGCCGGGGCCCTGTTCCACTCCCACCCGGCCGTCCAGTCCGCCACCGTCAGGGTCGAGGACCGCGCGCACGACGCCACCGCCCATCTGGGCGACACCTGGCAGCGGACCGACGAGTGGTACAACTACCGCACGAACCCCCGCGTCGACGCGCACGTCCTGGCCTCCCTCGACGAGTCCAGCTACTCCGGCGGCTCCATGGCCGGCGACCACCCGATCGCCTGGTGCAAGGACTACCGGGGCGGCCGGGCCTTCTACACCGGCGGTGGTCACACCGACGAGTCCTACGGTGAGCAGGCCTTCCGCCGACACCTCCTCGGCGGCATCCGCTGGGCGGCCGGGACGACGGAGGCCGACTGCCGCCCGGAGACCGGCTACGAGCCCCTGTTCGACGGCTCGGACACGGCGGGGTGGGAGCAGGCCGGCCCCGGCGGGTTCACCCTCGCCGACGGCACGCTCACGTCCCACGGAGGACTCGGCATGCTGTGGTACTCGGCCGAGGAGTTCACGGGCGACTACTCGCTCAAACTCGACTGGAGGGCGGACGGTGACGACAACTCCGGCGTCTTCGTGGGCTTCCCGGCCTCCGACGACCCGTGGTCGGCGGTGAACAACGGCTACGAGATCCAGATCGACGCCACCGACACGCCCGACCGCACCACGGGCGCCGTCTACGGGTTCCAGTCCGCGGACATCGCCGCGCGCGACGCCGCGCTCAACCCGCCCGGCGAGTGGAACACCTACGAGATCCGCGTCACCGGCGAGCGCCTGGAGGTGTTCCTCAACGGTCGCCGGATCAACGACTTCACCAACACCGACCCGGCGCGCAGTCTCGCGCAGGGCCACATCGGCCTCCAGAACCACGGCGACGGTGACACGGTGTCCTTCCGCAACATCCGCGTCAAGGACTCCGAATCCGCTCCCGGACCGCGTTCGGGTGAGGTGCGGGGGGTGAACGGCAAGTGTCTGGACGTCGACGGTGGTGGCACCGCCGACGGCACCCGGGTCCAGATCTGGAGCTGCAACGGTACCGGGGCCCAGCAGTGGACCCTTCCCGGCGACGGCACCCTCAGGGCCCTGGGCAAGTGTCTGGACGTCTCCGGTGGCGGTACCGCCGACGGCACCCGGGTCCAGTTGTGGAGCTGCAACGGTACCGGGGCCCAGCGTTGGGCGCCCCAGCCCGACGGCACCGTCCGCAACCCCCAGTCCGGCAAGTGCCTCGACGCGTCCGGCTCCACCTGGAACGACGGCACCCCCGTCCACCTGTGGACCTGCCACACCGGCCCCAACCAGACATGGACCCTGCCGTGACGCGGCGCGTGGCGACGCGCCGGTGAACATCGAAGGGCGGGGCGAGGGCCGGGGAGGAGTCCCCGGCCCTCGTCGTGCGCGGGCCCACGGCGCAATACCGTGTGCGTTCGGGCGGGCCGGGCGTAATGATGTGGCCATGCCACGCACTTTCGATGAGCTTGTCGCCGAAGCCGAGTCGGCTTCCGTGGCAGGCTGGGACTTCTCCTGGCTGGACGGCCGGGCGACCGAGGAACGCCCGTCGTGGGGCTATCAGCGGGCGATGAGTCGGCGGCCGGCGGTGGTGTCGGCGGCGCTCGACATCCAGACCGGTGGCGGTGAGGTCCTGGCCGGGGCGGAGAAGCTGCCGCCGGCGATGGCCGCGACGGAGTCCTGGCCGCCGAACGCAGCCAAGGCGACCAGGCTGCTGCACCCGCGCGGGGCGGTGGTCGTCGCCGCCCCGGACGAGCCGCCCCTGCCGTTCGCCGACGAGGCATTCGACCTGGTGACCAGCCGGCACCCCGTGACGGTGTGGTGGTCCGAGATCGCGCGAGTGCTGCGACCGGGCGGGACGTACTTCGCCCAGCACGTCGGGCCCGCCAGCGGGTGGGAGCTGGTGGAGCACTTCCTGGGGCCGCAGCCCGAGGCGCGCCGGAAGCGCCACCCTGACGACGAGACCGCGGCGGCGAAGGCCGCCGGCCTGGAGATCGTCGACGTGCGCGCGGAACGGCTGAGGATGGAGTTCTTCGACGTCGGCGCCGTGATCTACTTCCTCCGCAAGGTGATCTGGGCGGTGCCCGGCTTCACCGTCGAGCGGTACCGCAGCCGCCTGCGCGAGCTGCACGGGAAGATCGAGGCCGAGGGCCCCTTCGTCGCCCACTCCTCCAGGACCCTCGTCGAGGCACGCAAGCCTGAGCGCGCGTAGGGGCTCGCGGCGGTAGGGCGGGCATCCCGACCCGGTGCCCGGCGATGTCCGGGGCCGGCTCATCGACCTGCCGGAAGCCGGCATCGACGGTCCAGGCGGTCTGCGGTTCCCCGGGGCCACCGGGCCGGTGATCCGACGTCGGGATCCGCACCGGCTCGTTGAGCCGGACCCGCGGACCGGGCACCGACCCGGTGGAGCGCAACCGTTGCCGGTCGACCCGGTGGAGAAGGCGAGTGCCGGCACCTCGGGCGAGGTCGGCGACCGGGCGGGGAGTCGGGGGAGGAGCGGGTGGACCCCACCGGAGCGGGGGAAGCACCGGACACGCTCCGCGCACGGGACGGCCCGACGGGGCGACCGTCCCGTGCGCGATCGGGCCGTGGCGTGTGGTCGATCAGCTCAGTGGTTCGACCCACACGTTGCGGTAGCGGACCTCGTTGCCGTGGTCCTGGAGCCTGATCGGTCCGGTGGCCGGGCCTTCGGCGATGCCACCGCCGGTCGGCCCGTCGACGGCCACGTCGTCGTGGACCGTCCTGCCGTTCCACACCACCGTGATCCGAGCCTTCTCGGTCATCCCTCCGGCGCTGTCGTAGCGCGCGGCCCGGAAGACGATGTCGTAGGACTGCCAGGTCCCGGGTGGTGACGACGCGTTGGTGTCGGCCGCCTTCTGGCGGTAGATGGCGCCGGCCTCGTTGTCGGCGAGGGTGGGCACCCCGTAGGAGTCGAGGATCTGGATCTCGTAGCGGTTCTGGAGGTAGACACCGCTGTTGCCGCGGTCCTGCCCGGTGACGTCGTCGGGGAGCTCGGGGACTTGGAACTCGACGTGCAGTCTGTGGTCGCCGAAGTTCCGCTTGGTGCGGATGTCCCCGCAGCACACCTCGATGGAGCCCCCTTCGGTCCGGGGCCATTCGACCGCGCGGCCGTCGGTGTGCTGCCACTGCGACAGACTGCCGCCGTCGAACAGGTCGATGCGTTCACCGGGACGGTTGATGTGGATCATGTCGAGGTTGACATGGCCGTCGTCGCCGTCGTCGTACCGGTAGGCGATGGTGTTGACGCCCTTGCGCAACGTCAGCCTCTCGCTCCGCGTCGCCCAGGTGTCCCAGCCGGCGGTCGGCGGCAGCACCGTCCGGCGGACCTTGTCCCCGTTGACGTA
Organism: Streptomyces taklimakanensis; assembly: GCF_009709575.1. Classification (NCBI taxonomy): domain Bacteria; kingdom Bacillati; phylum Actinomycetota; class Actinomycetes; order Kitasatosporales; family Streptomycetaceae; genus Streptomyces; species Streptomyces taklimakanensis. Next base: position 164,684 of record NZ_WIXO01000001.1, on the reverse strand, counting down.
GAGGCTGATCCTCTTGTCGCCGTGGAAGGGGTGCGGGCCGTTGGCGTAGCGCAGCCCCACGTCGTACGTGCCCTTCTTGGCGATGTCGACGCGGAAGGTGGTGGTGGCTCCGGGAGTGCCGTAGCGGTCGACGAAGCCGCCGCCGGAGTAGCCCTGGTGGTCCTTGTTGATGCCGGCGCCGCCGCCGAGCTTGGCCTCCTCCGCCTCGTAGGCGGTGACGGGCGCCTCCTTGCCGGGGATCGCGTTGAGGGTGTACCAGGCCTCGGTGCTCCACAGGGACTCGCCGTTGTCCGCGGTGAAGGGACGCGGGGAGCGGATGTGCACCACGCGGTCGGTCCTGAGCCCGGGGATCTCCAACCGGACCTGCTTGCGGTCGTCCGAGACGACGGCGCGGGACACGGTCAGCGGCTCCTCGTCGATCTTCGGGCCGCCGTACTCGGGCGTGGGCGAGTAGCGCCACTGGCGGACCCGGTAGCTCTGGGCGAGCTTGTCGACGGTCTCCTGGGAGAGGGGCTGGGTGTACCGGAGGACGAAGCCGTTGCGCGTGGCGCGCATCGAGTGGATGTCGAAGGCGTTGGTGCCGTTCGGGGTCAGCTTCTGGAGGCCGAAGCGGAGTTTGCCCTCCTGGCCCCAGTTGCCGTCGGCGCCGAGGCCGCCGGCGTAGATCGCGCCGTCGGGACCGATGCTGACGCGGTTGACGCCCGCCTCCAGGCCCTGGGTGTGGCGGAAGACGGCGCCCTGGTACTCGCCGTCGACCTTCTCCAGGCTCGCGCGCTGCAGTCCGCCGTAGGTGACGTCGCCGAAGATCATCTGCCCGGCGAAGGGCCCCTTCGTCAACATGAGCGGTGTGCTGGGCGAGTTGGCGATCTCGTTCTGCGGCAGCCACAGGACCGGCTTGGTCACCGGGCGGTCGTCGAAGGGGCCGGGCCGGAAGGAGGCGTCCTCGCCCGTGCCGTCCCGGTACCGCGTGTAGTGGTTGAAGAAGCGGTCCTGCTTGATGTGCACCAGCTTCGAGGAGGGCAGCCAGCCGCCCTGGTTGTCGGTGACGAAGATGCCCTTGTCCGGGCCCCAGCCGATGCCGTTGGGGGTGCGCAGACCTCCGGCGAGGTAGGAGACCTCGCCGGTCGCCCTGTCGACCTTGATGGTCGTGCCGCGGCCGCCCTCGGCCGGTTGCGGGTCGGTCGTGGCGCCGCCGTAGTCGATGGAGACCGACAGGTTCAGGTAGAAGCTGCCCTTGTCGTAGAGCAGGCCGAAGGCGAACTCGTGGAAGTTGCCGCCGTAGGGCCAGGAGGCGATCTTCCTCTTCTCGTCGACGACGTCGTCGCCGTCGTGGTCGTTCAACTCGGTCAGCTGGTGCTTCTCCGAGACGTACAGCTTGCCGTCGACGTACTTGATGCCCATGGGCTCCCTGAGCCCCGAGGCGATCTTCTTGACCGTGACCTTCTCCGGGCCGGTGTCCCCGGTGACGTTGTCCAGGAGGTGGACCTCTCCGTCGGTGGTCTCGCTCTCTCCCCAGGTGGACACGGCCAGTCTGCCGTCCGGCAGCCAGTCCATGGCGGAGACCTTGGGTTCGAAGCCGGCGGGACGCAGGTCGGTGAGGGTGTAGTTCGGGTGGACGCCGGACAGCGGCAGGCCGTCGCCCGGACCGTCCTGACCGCCGACGCACTCCTTGCGGCCGGGCGCGGTGACGCGTACGACTCCGGCGTCGGTGCTGAGCGCCGAGTTGGGCACGAGGGTGAAGTCCGTGGCGCCGGGCGGCTTCCACTGGAGGGTGAGCTGCTGGCCGCCGCCCGCCTCGAAGTGCTCGATGCGCAGCGGGTGCGGGCCGGAGGTCAGATGGACGCTGCCGTCCTTGGGTTCGGCGCCGTGCAGGCCGTCGTGGTCGATGACCCTCCGGTCACCGATGTGCAGGCGTGAGCCGTCGTCGCTGATCAGACGGAAGGCATACGTACCGTCCTGGGGGATCCGGAGGTTTCCGATGACGTGGGAGACGAAGTTGTCGGCCATGCCGAAGTCCGCGTCCGTCGTCCAGTCGACAGTGGGCATCAGCTTGTCGACGTTGGGCGTCTGACCCCCCTTCAGCTCGCAGATTTCCCTCAAGGGCGCTTGCACATCGAAGACGCGCAGCGTCACTCCGGGTTCCTGCGGCGGGATGTCCGCGGCGCTCCGGGCGGCCGACTGGGCGGCGGCGGGGGTCCAGCTTCCGACGACGACTGCGGCGAGTGCCAGCCCCGCAGCATGTCTGCGAAACCGACGGTGCGGCTGTTGACTCACTCTTCCTCCTGGCGCTCGGGGCACGGACTGCGGACGCCCGGTCAGGGGTGATCCGGCCTTCGACCTCGGACCAACGGCGAAGGCGGGCATCTGCGGCCCAGGGGTTGCGGGTCGCGCTGTACCTGAGGGAGTGGTTGCGACCAAGACGGTAAGGACTTTCGCTCTGGCCGTCCATATTTTGTCCTCAGAAAGTCGAAAGACCTGGCGTCTCGAAGCCAGGCCGTCCCGACGGCAACCGCGGCGAGCGGTGTCGGGGTGTGGTTCCACCGGGTCGGGGTCGGCCGGCCGGCCGAGTCCGGGGCGGGCGCCGGGGGCCGTGGAACGAGTCGGGCGCGAAGGGGCCCGCGCACCGGGCCCGGCACGGCCGCGTGCCGGGCCCGGCGGGGAGTCAGTGCCTCACACCGCTGAGCTCGTTGGGCGCCTTGGGCAGGGTCACCGAGGCGCGTTGCTCACCGGACTCGATGTCGATCGCGTGGAGCCTGCGGGTGGCGGGGTCGGAGACGTAGGCGGTGTGGTCGCGGACGAAGATCGCGGGGCGGGGCCGCTGCCACTCCAGCGGTTCGCGCCACTGGTCCATGACGGGGATGGTCCGGGTGACCTTCCCCTCTTCGGGGTCGATGACGTGGATCTCTCCGTCGGTGCCCAGGACGAGGGCCTCGCCGTGCGGGCCGCGGGCCAGGGAGCGGAAGGTGTAGCTGGTGCCGAGGTCGACCAGGCGGAGCTCGCCGGTGCGGGTGTCGATCAGGGAGACCTGCTCGGGGCGCTCCAGTTCGGCGTCGGCGTCCTTCTTGTAGTCGCCCAGGACGATGGGGGAGTCCTCGGATCCGGCCTGGTTGCCGATGCGGCCGTACTCGGTGGGGCTGTCCACCTTGGTGATGGTGCCGCCCCGGTGGATCAGGACGCCGTCCTCGCAGCCGATGACGACGGCCTCGTCCTTCGCGGTGGCCTCGCCGTGGACGCCGGGGCACTCCTCGTTGCGGGTGATCTCCTCGCGGTTCTCGTCGAGGACGGTGATGCCGGTCCTCTCCTCCTCGGTGCCCAGGGTGGTGACCAGGTGGCCGTTGGCCAGTTCGACGGCGACGCCGTGGTGGGGGGAGGGGGCGGTGTAGGTGGTGGTCTTCGGCTTCCCGCCGGCGAGGTCGTCGGGGTCGAAGGCGGTGACCTCGCCGGTGCCGTCGGTGAACAGCACGGTCCTGCCGGCGTGGTGGACCACATGGCCGGGCTTGGCCCCCTGGAACTCGATGTCCGTGAGCTTGCCGCCGGCCGCGTCCAGGACGCGGAATCCGTCGCTGGTGGAGATCATCACATGGCGGTCGTCGCCGGCCGGGTTGATCCGGTTGAAGCCCGGCAGGGGTATGTCCTCGGCGATTTCGAGGGTTTCGCCGTCCAGGACGTAGAGGCCGCCGTCGTAGGTGGTGACGACGGGGTCCGTGACCGCCGGGGTCGGGGCGCCGGACCTCGCGTCGGACTTCTTCGCGGAGGACCCGGTCTCCTGGGTCTGCTGTCCGCCGCACGCGGTGAGCGCGAGGGAGGCGGCCAGGAGGAGGGCGATGCCCGCGGCCTTCCGGGGGCGTGCCGTGTCTCTCATGTCGTGTTCTTTCTCTCTTGCGGTCCGTCCGTGGACGGGGGCTGTGTGGGTCGGTCTGCGGGTCGGTCGTTGCCCAGGCCGTCGGCTATCGCCGTGGTGTTGGCCCGCATCATGTCCAGGTAGGTGGGGGCTCCCCCGCCCTCCTCGGTGAGGGATTCGGAGAACAGCGGGACGACCTCGACGTCCAGGCCGCTCTCGCGCCGGAGGACGCGGGCCAGCCGGTCGGGCCGGGAGGAGTCGGCGAAGATCGCGCGGACCTTCGCCTCCCGGACCGCGGTGGCCAGGGACTCCAGGTCGGAGGCGCTGGGGGAGGCCAGGGTGGTGCCGCTGGGTATCACGGCGCCGATGACGCGGAAGCCGAACCGCTGGGCCAGGTATCCGAAGACGTGGTGGTTGGTCACCAGGCTGCGCCTGTCCTCGGGGATCGCCTCGAAGCGCTGTCGCATCCAGGAGGCGAGGTCATCGACCTTCGCCCCGTACCGGTCGGCGCTCTTCCGTACCGCGGCGGCGTCGATGCCGTCGACGTTCTCCACGACCTGTTCGGCGATGAGGCCGACCGCGGTGCGGACCCGGTGGGGGTCGGTCCAGAAGTGGGGGTCGGGCCGTCCGGCGCTGTCGTCCGAGGTGTAGGGGAGGGGATCGACGGCCTCTGCGACGGCGAAGGTGGCGGTGCCCGCCTCGCGGGCGGCGTCCACGTGCCGCAGGACGTTCTCCTCCAGTCCGAGCCCGTTGTACACCACCAGGTCGGCCCGTTCGACCAAGGCCGCCTGCGGGGCGGAGACGCCGAAGGAGTGCGGGTCGGCGCCCGCCTCCATCAGCACCGTCACCTCGGCCTCGTCGCCGATGACGTTGCGGGTGATGTCGCCGAGGATGTTGGTGGTGACCACCACGCCGGGGCGGTCGCCGTCGCCACCGGTGGAGCAGCCGCCGAGGAGCGGCAGGACGCAGGCCAGGGCGGTGAGCAGGACCGCCGCGGCACGGCGCCGGGCCGCCGGGACACCGGCCCTCACCGTCCGGTCTCCACCATCAGGGTGGGGGCGAAGTCCACGGCGAGGGTGCGGGCCCGTCGCAGGTCGTCGTTGTAGTCGATCTCGTGGACCTTCCGTGCCGCGACGTCGTTGACGTAGGCGCGGCCGGTGTCGACCTCGACGACCGCCGAGGCGATCTGCTCCGGCGACGCCCCGGCCAGCAGCTCGGTGCTCGCGGTCCGCTTCCCGGTGGCGAGGTCGTACGCGCTCAGGGTGCCGTCCTCGGTGAGGGCGAGCAGCGGCGTGCCCTCGCCCGCGGTGTTGGCGGCGACGACGGGACCGGTCTCCACCTTCTTCCAGGTCCGCTCGGTGATGTCGAGCACCCACACCGCGTCGTCGCCGGCCGTGGCGACGAGGGTGGTGCCGCCGGGCCGGTGGTCGAACGCGACGGCCCGGTCTTCGGCGTCCACGGGGTGCCCGTAGGGGATCTTCTTCCCGGCGAACTCGCCGTCCTCCTCGGTGACGAGCAGGGCGCCGTCGGAGCAGCCGAAGACGACACCGCGGCGGGTCACGGCCGTGCCGCGCACCTGTGGGCACCGCTCGGCGACGGACGCCACCGGCTCTCCCTCGCGGTCGCGCGCCTCGACGGTGTCCTGTGCGGCGCCCGTTCCCGCGACCAGCAGGTGCTCCCGGTAGGGGACGACCGGCCCCTTCCCGGGGCGGCCGGTGACGGGGCGTCCCTCGCCGACGCTGCCGTTCTCCAGCGCGGTGCGGTCGAACAGTCGAGCGCCGCCGTCGAAGGTGATCGCGGTGAGGGCGGTGTCGCTGTGGACGTGCTCCGGCCGCCCCCCGCCGATCTCCCCGACATCGCGGATCTTCGAGCGGTAGTAGTGCGCGTGGTCACCGTGGTCCACCGTCCAGGCCCCGCTGTCGACGACGTGGGCCCCGCCGGCGGTGCCCAGGTAGGCGAACCGGCCGTCGCCGGCGATGTCCCGCACGCCCTCGACCCGTCCCACGCGGGTGACGTCCTCGGTCACGAGGTCCAGGACGCCGATCTCGCCGGTGCGGGTGTCCGCCAGCACCAGGCGCGGTTGCTGTTCGGCGGTCTCCTCGGCTCCTCCGACGTGACCATGGGGTACGGCGGACGCGGACGGTTCGGCCTCGGCGGACTCGGCGCGGTCCGGGCCGTTCTGACAGCCGGCCAGCAGCACGGCCGCGCCGAGGGCGACCGCCGCGCGGGTCTTGACGTGTTTCATGACGGGCGCTTGCACTCCGTTCACGGGGACGAGGGCGTTCAGGAGTTGGTGGGGGAGGGCTGTGCGGGGCCGGGCAGGCGGGCCCGGAGGCCGGCGGCGAGATGGGAGAGCAGGAACTGCGCGACCGCGACCGCGGCGATCGTCGCTCCGGCAGCGGTGCCCAGGTGCCAGGGCAGCAGCAGGCCGAGGAACGTCGCGCTCGTACCCAGGCAGGCGGCGCCGACCATGATCGACGGAATGCGCCGGGCCCAGGGCAGGACCGTCGCCGGGGGAGCGATCAGCAGGCCGAAGACCAGCAGCGTCCCCACCACGTGGAACGAGGCGACGATGGCCAGCGTCAGCAGCCCCAGCAGCGCGGTGTGCGCGAGGCGGGGGCGCAGGCCCAGGGTGTGGGCCTTGCGTTCGTCGAAGGCCAGGGCGACGAACGGCCGGTACCCCACCGCGGAGACGACCAGGGCGATCACCAGGGCCACGGCGAGGTGAACGAGGTCGCTCTCGCGCACCGCGAGCACGTCACCGAAGAGGAACCCGGTCAGGTCGACGGCGAACGACTGGGAGCGCGAAACGATGATCACGCCCAGGGCGAGCATCCCCACGAAGAGCAGGCCGATGCCCGTGTCGTGCGACAGCCGGGGGGCGCGGCCGAGGGCGGTGACCCCCAGCGCCATGGCGGCCGCGCTCACGGCCGCACCGACCAGGAGGTTCCCTCCCAGCAGCGAGGCGACCGCGACTCCCGGCAGCATGCCGTGTGACATCGCGTCGCCCAGGAAGGCCATGCCGCGCAGCACCACCCAGGTGCCGGCCAGGGCACAGACCAGCGACACCAGGACGCCGCCCCACAGGGCGCGCTGCACGAAGGCCACCTCGAAGGGGCCGGTCAACCACTCCATGACACATGAACCTATAATGAAAACCGTTGTCATTACAATTCCATGCGGGAGAGATGCCCAGGTGAAACAGCAGGTGACACTTGACGAGGTGTCGGCCGGTTACGCGGGACGAACGGTCCTGTCCCGGTTCAGCGCGCGGATACCGGGATCGGCCACCACCGCCGTCGTGGGACCGAACGGATCGGGCAAGTCCACGCTCCTCGGCGTGCTGGCGGGCGTGATCCCCGTCCGGGCCGGGACGGTGACCCACCGCACCTCCACCCGCCCCGCCCTCGTGGCACAGCGCAGCACCGTCTCCGACGCGCTGCCGGTCACGGTGCGCGACACCGTCACGATGGGCAGATGGGAACGCCTCGGACTGCTCGGGCGCATGTCCTCGCGCGACCGGTCGGTGGTCGAGGCGTGCATGGACCGCCTCGGCATCGGCGAACTCGCGGAGCGGCGGCTCGGTGAACTCTCCGGAGGACAGCGGCAACGTGCGCTCGTGGCCCAAGGGCTCGCGCAGGAAGCCGACCTCCTGCTGCTCGACGAACCGACCGCCGGCCTCGACCCGGAAGCCCAGCGGTTGATCACCGAGGTCCTCGGCGAGGCGGCGGCGGAGGGCGCCACGGTCGTACACGTCACCCACGACCTGGCGGCCGCCGGACGGGCCGACCACTGTCTGCTGCTCCACGCCGGCCGGCCGGTCGGGGACGGCCCGCCTCACGAGGTGCTGACCGGCGAGGCACTCGAACGTGTCGGGGAGCTCCCCCGGCAGACACGGCCTCCAGCGGTGGGGGAGCAGGTCGACGCTCCGCGTGGCTGAGGGCGCTGCCCCTGGGCAGGCCCCGGCGAGACCCGCCGCGGCACGGGCGCGGTCCGGGAAGCGGACCGGACCACGGACGGAAGCCCACCGCGCAGTGGTGCGAGCACGACGCGGCCGAGTTGCGGCGAGCGTGCCGAAGCTCTCTCCTGGAAGGTGCGGGGCACTGTGACGGCGTCGAGGTGGGAGGCGTTGTGACCGACCATGGCGGTCTCCTCGGGACCGGGTCGGCGAGCTGGGGACAGCCCGCCGAACTGGTGCTGGACGCCGCCGGTGCGGTGATGACGTGCACGCGGCCCGTGCCGGAGTTGCTGGGCGGCTCGGCCGGAGAGCTCCGCGGCAGGGAACTGAAGTCCTTCCTCGAGGATCCGTCGGCGTGGGCGGAGTTGACCGAGGGGACCGAGCACGGGCGCCGCAGCAGCGGACGCGCGGTGCTGCGGCGGGCCGGCGGCGGCCGGGTGGACGTGGACGTGAGCGTGTTCGCGCTCACCGGAGGGGGCGAGGCGCACTTCCTCGTCTGGCTGGTGCCCGCGGTGGGAGCCGAGCTCGAGGACGAGCTGGGGATGCGGGTGGCACTGGCCGGAGGCGGCGTGCTGGCCTCCAGTCCGCGCGCACAGCAGCGGCTGGACCTGCTGCACGCGGCGGCGGTGCGCGTCGGTGGCTCGCTGGACGTGGCGCGCAACGCCGAGGAACTGGTCGACCTGCTGGTGCCGGTGTTCGCCGATCTGGGCGCGGTCGACCTCACCGAGGAGGTGCTGGCGGGGGAGGAGCCCGGGGAACTGACCGCGGACACCTCGCTGCGGCGTGTGGCGGTGGCGGCCGGAGAGGGGCTGTGGCCGGGAGAGGTCTATGCCCTGGGGGAGCGGTTCTCGATCGGGAACGTCGAGCGGGAGCACCTGTGCCGGGGGTCGGTCGGCATCATGCCGGACCTGAGCGGTCTGCGCAGGGCGGCGGCGCGGGATCCGCAGCGGTCCCGGCTGACCCTGCCCGAGGCCGCGACCTCCTTCCTGGCCCTCCCGCTGCGGGCGCGCGGGACCGTACTGGGCGCCGTTCCGCTGTGGCGCACCGGGGACCGCGTTCCGTTCGACCGGGGCGATGCCGCCCTGGCCGAGGAGATCGGCTCCCGGCTGGCCCTGGGCCTGGACAACGCCCGGCGCTACACCCGGGAGCGGCGCACGGCCGAGGCCTTGCAGCGCAGTCTGCTGCCGCCTCCGGTGGTACGTCTGACCGCGGCGGAGACCGCGGGGACGTACGCGCCGGCCGGTACCGCGGCCGGGACCGGCGGCAGCTGGTACGACGTGATCCGGCTCTCCGGTGTCCGGGTGGCCTTCGTGGTGGGCAAGGTGGCCGGGCGCGGGGTGAACGCCGCCGGGGCGATGGGCCGCCTGCGGTCGGCGGTGCAGACCCTGGCCGATCTGGATCCGCCCCCCGATGAACTGCTGAGCCATCTGGACGACCTGGTGACCCGCATCGGCGAGGACGAGGGGCACCGGGCGGCGTCAACCGTCGGCTCCCTGCACGGAGCGACCTGCCTGTACGCCACCTACGACCCGGTCACCGGCCAGTGCCTCATCGCCAGTGCGGGCCATTCCGGCCCCATCGTGGTCAGGGGGCACGACCGTGTCGCGGACGACGTCGAACTCCACCCCGGACCCCCACTGGGGGGCGGGACCGAGCCCTTCGAACCGGTGGAACTGCTCCTGCGGCCGGGCGACGTCCTCGCCTTCCACAGCGGACCGCTCACCGCGATGACGCGGAGCACCGAACGGGACCTGGAACGGACCCGCGAAGGCGCGCGGACCGCGGCAGGCACCGACCGGCCACTGGGCGATGTCGGGCACCGCCTCCTGGCCCGCCTGCGGGAACACGACCGGGAGGAGGACCTCGCCCTGCTCATGGCCCGCGTGGACCGGGTGCCGGCCGACCACACGGCCTTCTGGCAACTGCCCGCCGACCCCAGCCTCGTCGCACACGCCCGATCCCTGGTCTCCGCGCAACTGGCCGACTGGGGTCTGGACGAGCTGGGCTTCGCCACCGAACTCATCATCAGCGAACTGGTCACCAACGCCGTCCGCCACGCCGGCGGTCCCGTCGGACTGCGGTTGATCAAAGACCACCGGCTCGTCTGCGAGGTCTCCGATCCCAGTCAGTCCCAGCCGTACATGCGGCGCGCCCGGCTCTCCGACGAGGGTGGCCGCGGTCTGTTCCTCGTCGCCCAGCTCGCCCACCGCTGGGGCAGCCGCTACACCCCCGGCGGCAAGACCATCTGGACCGAGCAACCCGTCGGGAGTTCCTGACGTCACCGACGGACACACCGCGCGGGGCGGGCCGGTGGCGCCCCGCCCGGCCGCGCAACTCGCCGGCCCGGGGCGCCGTCTGGACGAGCAAGGCGGTGCCGGCGGCGTTGTCGCGAGCGGACGCGACCGGCACCACGAACGGGCGATCACCGACCGAGAGAGAAGGGACTTGACGCCCCCTGGCTGTTGCGGGTCACGACGTCGTCGGCGCCGACGGTCACCGGATCTCGTTGCCGGGATGCTGCGCGTCGTAAGCCTGGCGGGCACGGGCGATGGTGTCCCGGTGCTCGAGTGACCAGTCGGCCAGTGCCTTGACGAGGTGGGTCAGGCTTGCGCCGGTCTCGGTGAGTCGGTAGTCGACCTGGGCGGGCACGGTTGGGTAGACGGTCCGAAGGACCAGCCCGTCGCGTTCCAGCCGGCGGACGGTCAGTGTCAGCATGCGCTGGGAGATTCCATCGATGGCGCGCTGAAGTTGCCGGAAGCGCCGGGCCCCGTTTGCAAGCTCGACGATCACGAGGACCGACCACTTGTCGCCCACGCGGTCGAGCACGTCGCGGATCCCGCAGTCGGGGTGGTCCGGCTGCCCGCACGGTTCCAGCTCCGCGGGTCCAGCGGTTACATCGGTGTGCCTCACTGACATGAGACTGCCTCCTTGTGGGCCGACCGCGGTCGGTTCAGGATCGCCGTAGTCACTGAAGAGAACCACGGTAGGAGACCGAACCCCAATGATCATGGTGACCGGCGCGAACGGACAGCTCGCCTCCCTCACGCTCCAGGAGCTGGCCGACCGGAGGGTGCCCGCCCTGGGGGGCAGCCGAACACCCTCCGACGGGCAGCGTCACCTGGACTTCGACGACCCCACCAGCCTGGACCTCACCGGTGTCTCGACGCTGGTCCTGGTCTCGGCCGGATATGCCGAGGACGACCAGGTCATCGCTCGTCACCGGGCCCTCCTCGACGCTGCGGTCCGCGACGGCGTCGCGCACGTGATCTACACCAGCCTGACCGGCACCGGGGATCACCTCGGGTTCGCGCTCGCCCACCGCGCCACCGAGGATCTGGTCAAGGCCGGCGGCCTCGGGTGGACGATCTTCCGCAACGGGCTCTACGCCGAGCTCTTCGGAGCGTTGTTGACGTGGACGCCCGACGGCCTGGAGTCAGCTTTCGGCGATGGCGCTCTCTCCGCGGTGGCTCGGGCGGACCTGGCCGCAGCCGCAGCCGTCGTTGCCGGCCACCCGACCGCGCACGTCGCCAAGACCTACGACCTGGTCGGCGCCCCGATCACCGCCGGCGACGTCGCCGAACGTCTCGACGTCGCCCACCGGACGATCGGGCTCGGCGAGTACCGCGCCCGCCTCCTCGCGGACGACGCGCTGCTGCCGTTCCAGCCGCCGATGCTCGCCTCGATCGCCACCAGTGTCCGCCATGGGTTCCTCGGCAGCTCCAGCCCCGACCTCGTGGGACTGCTCGACCGGCCGCCCACCGACGCGCTGGCCGTTGCGGCGGACACCGCGGCTGCGATGCGTCCTGGCGCACGCTGACGCGGACGGTTCATCGCAACGCGCCGCTGTCCCTCGAAGGTCGTCGGCGGCCGGTCGAACACTGCCTCGGGCCGTGTATCGAAAGTCGATCGGCGCAGCCTTCCCCCGAACCCACACGCGTGCGAATCGGCCCTCGCCGGCCCTGTCGGAGCAATTGACGAGGGCCGGTGCGATGCCTGTCTCCGTGTCGGGGACCGGCTTCGCCCAGTGGACGGGCTGGGTCTCGGCGAGCGGCTTGGACGGATTCCGGGCCGGGGCGCCGCGCGGCGCCAGGCGAATACGAGCCCGAGCACGGCGAACGCCGGCAGCGGTACGGTCCAGCCCACCGGGCCGCCCGTGGCGACGGCGCCCCACCGTGTCGGTGACGGGGCCCGCGACCAGCCGACCGAAGCCCAGGAGGCAGCGACCCTCTTGCTGAGGTCGTACTACGGCCCTCGGCTCGACGACGGGACGCCGGCCGGGACGATCGCACGGGTCATCGCCTGTGCCCACGAGAGCGAGCCGCTCTCGCTGTACCTCGCTCGGCTGCGCGAGCACGTGGACCGCCAACTGCGCGAGCTTCTCGACGTGTGTGCCCACTCGCAGGCCCCGGTCGAGCGTGTCGCGGCAGTCATGGACGGCATGATTCTCGCCTCCACCGCCGAACGCAGGAGCGGCATCGCGACCATCGCCATCCGCGACGTCGCGAAAACTCTCACACTCGCCACGAGGTGACAGAAAGGCCTGGCGTCCAGGGTGGGTGCCAGGAGTGCCCTGGTGCCGCATCGACCCTCGTGCGCCAGGGCGCACATCGCTCCCCACCCGCCGGCAGGAATCAACTGGCACAGTTGAAGAGTGAATAGAAACTTCTTGACCCGGCATCACGACCATCTGGCCGCCTGGCTGAGGGACGGAAAGGCCGAAAGCCTCGACGCCTTCCTGGGCGCACACCACGAGTCCTTCGCGCTGGTGACGACAGACGGAGCGATTCTCGACCTTGAGACGCTGCGGGAACTCCTGCGTGGCGCAGGCGGTAGCCGGCCTGGCTTGTCGATCCAGATCGAGGACGTCACCAGCATCACCCCCGAAGTGCACCGGTTCCTGGAGCGCCACCTCATGGACGGCTCCGTCGTGGACGAGCGGGTGGTGACTGCCGTAATGAAGGACGGGGCGGTGCTCAGCGTGCAGGAGACCCCTCGCCGGTAGTGGAAGCAGCCGAAGTCACGCTTCAGGCGTTTCGGCAGTGGATCGCTGGGCGATCGGCGGCGGAGCTGGTCGAACCGGCCACCTGTGTCCCCGCATGACGGCGGAGGGGCACAGCCACCCGTTGACGGCAGCGACGGGAACGGTCGTCTCGTAGCGGACGGCGAGCTTGTCGTAGCGTGTGGCGACAGCGCGGTGGCTCTTGAGACGGTTGGTTCCGCACTCGACCGCGTGACGCTCGCGGTAGTCGACGATGGACATGGGTTTCCGGCCCTGTTCGACGGCCGGGTGCAGCTTGGTGGTGAACCCGCCGCGCGAGCGTCCGAGCCCGTGATCACCGGGCTCGGTGAACACGCCGCCCGGCGGTTCCTTCCGCAGGTCGCCCCGCCCTCGTCCCCTTCGGCGACAACGGTTCCGGCACCGCCCCCTGCTCGTCCGTGAGATCTCCCCGGCCCAGGGACAACGATCACCCACAGCTCAGGATCCGCTTTCGACACACGACCCACCCGCCCCATCGCACACGTGGCCGCTGAGACGGGCACCTCTCGCGCGTGCGCGCCGAAGTGGGTCGACCTGCGCTCCGCGGTCGACGGTTACTCCCCACTCATCCACACCGAAGCGTCGCCTGACGAGAGAGCGGCTACTGCGACCGCGTTCATGCACCGCACCCGTGCGTGGTTCGTGACCCACGGCATCACCCGCATCGAGCGGATCGTCACCGACAACGGAGCCTGCCACCGCGCCGAAGCCCTCCCGCGGGTGCTGCTCGGCTCGCGGCACCGGCGGATCACGCCTTACACGCCACGGCACAACGGGAAGGTGGAGCGCTACAACCGGATCATCTCCGAGGAGTTCCTGTACGCCCGCACCTGGACGTCAGAAGACCGACGCCGTGAGGCTCTCGGCGTCCGGAACATCCGCTACGACCGCCACCGGCCCCGCACCCCCATCGGGAACCAGCACCCGGCGGCTCGACCACCGCGCGTTCGCCCTGGCGCTCCGCACCGGTCGTGGACCTTCGCGTCGTCCACGGATCCGCTGTTCATCGACAAAGTCGCCGCGTACCGCCGGAGGATCTCCGGCTCAGGTCACCGATGGCGCCCGCCGGCAGGGGGGCGCGTCCGCGGGATTCCGACGGCCGCCGCGGCCACGGCCAGTACGGCGGTGCAGGCAGCCGATACCGCTGCCGTCTCCCGGACCCGCTGCGGCACGTCGTCCACTGTTCTGAGCCCTCCGTCCTCCATGACGCACACCGTGCGCAGGGTGAGGAAGTGGACGTCGTAGTCCACCGCCCCCTTCAACTGGGACCTGCACGGGTGGTCGGAGGGGAACGGGGCCGAGTCCGCCCCGCCGTCCTGCGCCACGGCCACGGTCGATATCAGGTCCATGGCCCCCCACGAGTACGAGGCCGTGGTCATGGCCGCGCAGGCATAGGTGGCGGCGACGACCGCACGGCGCCATCCGGACCGGCTCCCGTTTCCCGGGAGGACGACCCTGAGGCACTGGAGCAGGCAGAAGACGATCAATGCGAGGGCGGCGAGGAACACCACCGGTACGAGGAGGAGCACGAAGGTCCTTTCCACGGGGGTCGTCCGGTCGTGGCCACCGTCGGGGGGCCGGACCGTGAGCGCGGCGAGTTCACCGAGGAGCCGGGCCGCCGGCGCCGGATCGACCAGCCACTTCAGGTGGCTGCCCTCCGGGTGGCGGACGTCGCTCGTGATGGCAGCCGCCTGCCATGGTGTCAACTCGGGTCCGGGTGCCGGTTCCGTATCGCTTTCCTGTGTCCATGCTCACGCGGGCGGAGAGGGTGAGCAGTGGCAGCAATCGCGGGGCAGAAGCGGCAGCCGGGGAGGTGCCGCAGCGTGCCGGGACGCGAGTCGCCGCCACGCAGGAGCGTGACGGTGTGACGGAGACGGGTGGTGAGGTCGGAGGCGCCGTCGTCGAGCGTCCGGTGCACCGGCCGACTTCGACGCCGCCGCCGACGGCGATCGGCCGCTTCCGACGGTGCCGGTGGCGCTCCTGGCGACGGCTCAGGAGGGGTACTGCTCGCTGTCGTCGTGGTCGGAGCGTGCCCTCGAACGGAATGTGCGGCGGTAGGTGTCCGGAGGCACGCCGACCGTGCGGTTGAAGTGCCGGCGCAACGTTGTGGCGGTGCCCATGCCGGTGGCCGCCGCGATGGTGTCGACACTGTCGTCGGTGGTCTCCAGCAACTCCTGGGCGTGGCGGATCCGCTGCGTCAGCAGCCACTGCAGCGGGGTGGTACCGGTCACCGACCTGAAGTGGCGGCCGAGGGTGCGTGAACTCACCCGTGCCCGACGAGCCAGGTCCTCCACGGTCAACGGCTGGTCCAACCGTTCGAGCACCCAGGGGAACAGCTCGGCGAGCGGGTGGTTGTCCGGGGCGGGTACCGGGGTGGTGACGAACTGGGCCTGGCCGCCGTCCCGGTGCGGCGGCACGACCAGGCGGCGGGCGACAGCGTTGGTGGTCGACGAGCCGTGGTCGAGGCGGACGAGGTGCAGGCACAGGTCCATGGCCGCGGCTTTGCCGGCGGAGGTGAGCACGCTGCCGTTGTCCACGTAGAGGACGTCCGGGTCCACCGTCACCCGGGGGTAGCGGGTGGCCAGAACTCGGGTGTGCGCCCAGTGCGTGGTCGCGCGCAGCCCGTCGAGCAGACCGGCGGCGGCCAACACGAACGCGCCCGTGCAGAGGGAGGCGACGCGCGCGCCCGCCTCGTGGGCCGCGCGCACCGCGTCGACCAGGTCGGCGGGTGGCTCCTCGTCGATGTCGGCCCAGCCCGGGACGATCACGGTGTCGGCGCTCGGGAGCCGGTCGAGGCCGTGGTCGGGCTCCAGCCCGAACCGGCCGGCCCGCACGGTGTCCGGTCCGCAGACGACGAGGTCGTACCAGGGACCTGCCACGCCGGCCGGGGCGGAGCCGAAGACCTCGTACGCGACGGACAGTTCGAAGTGCAGCATTCCGTCGGTGACGGCCAGCGCGACTGTGTTCACGTCCGGAATTGTATGCGTCATGTCGTTCCGGACACTCGTGTGGGGTGCCTGCCCCCGTCAGGATGATCGTGGCGGATCCGAGCGGATCATTCGAGCAAAGGAAACATCCATGACAGCGGAGCCCATGATCACCGTGTACGGCGCGTACGGGCACACCGGGCGTTTCGTGGTGGCACAACTGCGGGACCGCGGGTTCGCCCCGGTTCTCTCCGGCCGCGACGCCGGAAAGCTGGAAACGTTGGCAACGGCGCTCGGACCCGGTTCGGATGTCCGTCCGGCATCGGTGGACGACCCGGCCTCACTCGACCGCGCGCTGGCCGGCGCGGTAGCCGTGATCAACTGTGCCGGGCCCTTCGCCGCGACGGCCGCCCCCGTGATCGAGGCGGCACTGCGCGCCGGAATCCCGTACGTGGACGTGGCGGCCGAGATCGAGGCCAACATCGACACGTTCACACACTTCACGGACCGCGCCCGCGCCGCGGGAACGACCGTCGTCCCGGCGATGGCCTTCTACGGCGGCCTCGGCGACCTGTTGATCACCGCCGCGATGGGCGACTGGACGGAGGCCGACGAGGCACACGTCGCATACGGGCTGAGCGGTTGGCATCCCACCGCCGGGACGCGTACCGCGGGAGCGATCTCCCGGCAGCGGCGGGGCGGTCGGGGAGTCCGTTACACCAACGGGCGTGTCGAGTACCACCAGGACGCCCCGTCGACCCTGGAGTGGCCCTTCCCCGACCCGATGGGCCCCCGGGCCGTCGTCGCGGAGTTCACGATGGCCGACGTCGTCACCATTCCCAGTCACCTGCCCATCCCCGAAGTGCGCACCCACATGACGGTCGAGGCAGCCGGAGACGTGTCGGCCCCCGACACTCCGGCGCCGGCCGCGGCCGACGAGCGCGGGCGGTCCGCACAGACCTTCCTCGTCGACGCCGTCGTACGCTCCGGTGGCCGGGAACGGCGTGCTGTCGCGAAGGGCCGGGACATCTACGCCGTCACCGCGCCGCTCGCGGTGGAAGCGATCGACCGCATCCTCGCCGGGCGGACCGGAACGGTCGGAGTCGTCTCCGCCGGCGAAGCCTTCGACGCCCTCGACTTCCTCCGCGCACTGTCCCCGCACATCGACCTGGAACTGCGCCCGTAGCGGGCAGGCCACGCGCGCGGCGCGCCCACCGGCTTGCCGAGGCAGCACGGGCTCAGCCCGGTGGACGGGCCTGTCCGGGGGCGGTCGCGATGCCGTGACCACTCCGACCATACGCGGATCGTCACCCCCCGGGGGCCTTACGAGGCGGGTGCGACAGCCTTCCGGACGTGGTCCAAGCGCAGCCGGTTCTCCTCCAGCCAGTCCGAGGCGACGTCGATCGGCACACGCACAGCAATCTGCGTGGACGGCGAGTCGTGCACGGTCACCTCCACGGGGTCCTCGGGAAGCACGGCCAGCCAGGCACCGCGGCCGCCGGCCGGCCACTCGACCCCCTCCTCAGCCTGAAGAGTGTCGAGACACCGCTCCCATTCGTCCAGATCCTCAAGCGACACCCACAGATCGACCCGCCCGGTGACGAAGTCGCTCTTCAGAACGATCTCGGCTGCGTAGTACCGCTCGTCGCCCATCGTCGGAGGTTCGCCGCATCTCACTTCGGCGGTGACGCTCTGCACCGTATCCGCGAACCGGAAGAGTTCGAACGTCCGTGTCGTGCCAACCACGGTTACCTCTTGACTGCTCGATGGGCCAGGCCGCCTCCGATCCTCTCCCACGCACCGGCCAGGACGACAGCCGCGGTCCGACACGCGGGGCAGCCCCCGGCGAAGGCGCGTTCGTCCGGGCCACCGCCGTGGAGGGGGCGACACGGGAGCTCCTGCGCATCCCTGTCCGGCGGCATTCCGGCCCTCACCGCCGCGCTACCCCGGGCCGCCCAGGGCGAAGCGAAGACGCTGGAGTACGATCCCCGTTCGATCAACCGTACGGCTCCGAGGGGGGACGGGCCTTGAGCGCCCAACTGAAGGAAACCGCCACGCAGTTAGCGGACATGCTCTGGCGCCGGCACACCGTGTACCGGGGCCGAGCCGGGGAGGTGGTCATCCGGGGCGAACACGTGCAGCGCTGGATCAGCCTGGCCCCCGCGGGCCGCGAGGGAGAGATCCTGCTCCGCGCGGGCCGCATCCTCGACGGCGGCACCACCGCTCCGGCGCGTTCGCAGACCGTCGTACCGCTCCGATCCGGCACCGGCGAACTCGCCACGGCCTGCCGTCGTCTGCTCGCCGAGACCGCCGCCGACGCCGCGCCGCCCGCCCCGGCGGCTTCCGGCCGCACCAAGCGGTCCGAGAAGCCGAGACGTCCCGGGCGCAGAGGGAGACGGACGCGCCTCGCCTCCTGGATGATCCTCGCCTGCGTGGCCGGCGCCATCGTCCTGTACGCCTACGGCACTGCGGCGACAGGCACGCGCTGATGGAGAGGCCGGGCCGGCCGTGCTCGGCCGGCCGTGTGGCGCGGTGACGTACCGGAGGGCGAGGTCCGATGACCGGTTCCCGACCGCTCACTTCGTCATGCGCCACGCGGTGCACGAGTGGATTCCTCCTCCGGAACAAGCGAACGGCTCCGCGAATCGCAGGCCCCGCGAGGTGCACCGAATCCCCACCCCGGCCGGACCCTCGGCACCGTCACCGCCGCCGCGGTCGCCGACCTCACCCCCGGCGGGCCGGTGGCGTCGCCCTGGCCCTCCCCTTCGCCACCGGTCCCGTGATCACGGCCTGGTTCCACACCGGGTGGTCCTGTCGGCCCGGCCGACGAGACCACCCGAAGTGCCCGGACCTCGTGGCTCCAAGTGGCGCGTTGCCGGGCGTCGGCGCGGCCGGGGAGGAGCCGAGCCTCACGCCTGAGCGATGAGTTCGGGCAGTGGATCGGGTCTGCCCCGGCATGACCCGAATCATCGCCGACATCTCGATCTCCCTCGACGGTTTCGTCACCGGGCCCGACCCCGGCTTGGACAACGGCATGGGCACCGGTGGCGAGGCCCTGCACACCTGGGCGTTCTCCGAGGACCCCGACGACCGCCGGATCCTGCGCGAGGCCACCGCCCGCTCGGGCGCCGTCGTCCTCGGCCGCCGTCTCTTCGACGTCGTCGACGGGCCGAACGGCTGGGACGACAGGACCGGCTACGGCGCCGGCGAGGTCGGCGAACCCGCGTTCGTCGTCGTGACGAGCTCACCGCCGAAATCGGTGCGGCTCACCGACCTCGACTGGACGTTCGTCACCAGCGGACTGCCCGACGCCGTCACCACCGCGCGCGAGCGCGCCGAGGCGGCGTCCCGGGACAGCGGCAAGGAACTCGATGTCGTCCTCATGGGCGGCGGTGCCACGATCGGCTCGGCACTCGACGCCGGGCTGGTCGACGCGCTGACGCTGCACCTCGCGCCCGTCGTACTGGGGGCCGGGACGCCGCTGTTCACCGGCGGAGCGCCACGCGGGCTGGTGCAGCGCGGCGTGACCGCGACCTCGACCGCGACGCACCTGACCTACGACGTCCCGCGGTGATCCGATGACCGCCGTCGACGCCCGGGGGATCAACCCGGGCATCGAGTCGTTCGGCGACGACGACGCCCCGCTCGTCCTGCTCGCGGGCGGGACCACGATGCTCCCCTGGCCCGACGCGCTGTGCGAGCGTCCCGCCGCCGGCGGAACCGGAGGCACCCGCCCCCTGCGCGCCACCACCTGGATCGATGCCCGCGCCGTGGCCGAGGTTCGAGCTGTAGGTCCACTCTTCACCGGGGTCGCCCCCGGGCGACGAGGCGTTCCGCGGGTCCGTCGCGGACGCGTTGACGGGCGTCTTCCGGGCCCGGTCCGGAAGACGGTGAGCGTTCTCGTTCTCCGACCCCACGCCGATGTGGCGAGGCGGAGGGCGAGGACGGCCCGGACAGGCTCGGTGACGCGGGTGGTGGAGAACAGCGGAGCCTGCGCGGCGGCCCTCAGGACTCGAGGGCGGCGGTGCCGCGGGCTCGCAGACGCCGCGTGACGGGCGCGACGAGCGCGGAGGCCACGAGGCAGTACCCGCCCAGCACGACGAGCTGGACCGGCTGACCGACACCGGCGTCGAGCAGCAGGCCGCCCGCCCCGGGACCCAGAGCCGAGGCGAAGACCAGGACCGCCACCACCACCGACCTGATGGCGCCGAGGTGCCGAGTGCCGTACACCTCGGGCCACACCGCGCCGAACAGGCTCAGGGAGAGACCGTTGGTGACGCCGTACAGGGCCATGAAGGCGAACGCGCTCCAGGGAGCCGTGACGGTGCCGAGCAGCACCAGGCCGCCGGCGAGCGGGAGCAGGAAGACCGGCAGCAGCACGAGCCCGGTGAGACGGTCCAGCAGGAGGCCGCCGGCCAGGCTGCACAGCACGGTCAGGACCGCGTAGAGCGGGAAGGCCGACGCCAACACCTCGAGCGGCCAGTCGCGCGTCCGGGCCAGATGGACCTGGTGGAAGAAGACGGTGTTGCCGATCAGCGCGGGCGCCGCGGTGGCCAGCAGCAAGGGGTAGAAGCACCGGTCCCGCAGGACCTCGGCACGAGTCCAGCCGACAGCGGCGGGCGCCGCCGGGGCCGGTGACCCGGTCGCGGAGCGCGGGACGCGTTCCGTCCTGAACAGCGCCGCGACGGCCGCGCCCACGGCGACCACCAGGAATCCGGCCGCCCACCACACGGACTGCCACCCGGAGGCGGCGGCCAGGGCGACGGCCAGGGCCGGCAGGGCGGCCTCGCCCGTGTTCAGGCCCAGGGCGGCCAGGGACACCGCCCGTCCCCGGTACCGGGTGAACCAGCGGCCCAGCACGGTGAACGCGGTGTGCGTCATCATGCCCTGCCCGAACAGCCGCAGCAGGACGAGGGCCCCGAACAGTGTGAAGAGGTCCGCCGAGTACGCCATGGTCACGGCTCCCAGCGCCAGCAGAGGCGTGCTCACGAGCACGATCCGACGCGCCGGGTGGCGGTCGACCAGGTGCCCCGTCCTGGTCAGGGCGATGGCACCGAGCAGGGTGGCCGCCATGTACAGGGCGCCGTAGGAGCCATGGGTGAGGTCGTGCCTGCCGCGGACGTCCTCGGCGAAGAGCGAGACGAAGAAGGTCTGGCCGAAGGAGGAGAGCAGGAACAGCAGGAAACCGCCCAGCAGCCATCGGCCCTCACGGCGCGGGAACGCGGTCTTTCGCAGGGGGGTCATGCGGTCCGTTCACACCCGCCCGCAGCGGGCGGCCCCGCGCTGCCGGCGGCCGGTCCGGCACCCCCGGGCTTTCCGGCTCCGCCGGCGGTGAAGGCCGTCGCCGCGTACGCCGCCGTGTTGCGGGCCCAGTTCAGGTCGCGGTGGGCCGCCGCCATCTGCAGGTCGCGCCAGTGCCGGGCGAGCGGATCGTCCGCGAAGTGGGCGGCCGTTCCGGTCAGTTGGACCAGCCGTTGTACGGAGCGGACGCACAGGCGGGCCAGATAGGCGCGGTCCCTGCCGATCGCGGCGACATCCTCGGGGGGAAGGGATCGCCGGGCGGTCCCCGCCGCGTGCAGGCGCGCGCAGACGGCCTCGTACAGATGCCGGGCGCAGGTCAGTTCCGCCGCGCTCTCCGTCAGCCCGTCCCACACCAGCGGCTGCTCCAGCGGACGCGATCCGCCGACGTCCCGCGCGAACCGCTCCAGGCAGGCCGCGAGGGCGCCCTCGGCGCAGCCGAGCACCGGTCCGATCACACAACTGTTGACGTACGGCAGGAACGGCACCTCGTCGAGGTAGTACGACGACGGCCCGCCACCGGACGGCTGCCGCTCGGCGAAGCAGTGCGGCAGGGAGCCGGCCAGCGCCTCGGGCACGAAGACCCGGTCCACACGGATGTCCCGCGACCCGGTGCCGGCCATCCCGCAGACGTCCCACCCCTCCTCGACCCGCACCTGCCCGGCGGAGAGCGGGATCAGCACCCGGTCCGCCGGATCGCCGCCGTGGCCGTTGAGCAGGAACCAGTCGGCGTGGTCGGCGGCGGAGCAGAACCGCCACCGGCCCGCCACCTCGAAGCCGCCGGGGACGCGGGTGAAACGTCCGTCGGCCGCCGCGGACGCCGTCGCGAACACCTGTCGGGGACCCGCCGCGAAGACGGTCTCGGCCGCCGCCCGGGGCAGCCGCCCGGCCAGCGCGGCGTGCCCGCCGACGACCCCGATGACCCACCCGGTGGACGGGCAGGCCCTGGCCGCGCGCCGGGCCGCCTCCACCAGCGTGGGCCAGCTGTGCCCCGGCCCGCCGCAGCCCGGCGGCGCGGCGAGCTGGAGCAGCCCGGCGTCGAGCAGCTCGGCGACGGTCGCGTCCGGCAGCCGGCGCTCCCGCTCCGCCTCGGCGGCCCGGCCGCCCCACCGGCCGGCGAGCGTGTCGACGGTGGCGAGCACTTCCGGGTCGGCGCCCTCGACAGGCGTGTCCGGGCCCCTCACCGCGGCCCCGCCCCGCCGTGCCCGCCGACCCGGCGCACGACCGGGTCCTCGAAGCAGAAGCCGTCCGGGACGAGCGGCTCCCCCGCCAGCTCCAGGAACTCCGCGAGCACCCCGGCGTCGTCACACGCCACGAACTCGTAGAAGTTGGTTCCGTTCCACAGGAGGTGGACGTGGGCGAAGCGGTCGCCGAGCGCCCCCACCAGGTCGTCGAACTCCACCTGACCGTCCACCATCCGCGTCAGCATCTCCTGCCGTTTGCGCTCGATCTCCTCGGGAGGGAAGTAACGGGCCTTGTGCACCCTGTCCTTGACCTGTTCCCGGCGCTCGTACTCCAGCGGGTCGGGGTGGTTCAGCTTCTCCAGGAAGAACGCCAGGCCGCCGGGCCTGAGCACCTCGGTGAGATGTGCGATCTGCGCGGCACGGTCCTTGCCGTAGAACTGGAACGCGGCCGTCTCGTACACCACGTCGAAGCCGTCGCGGAACGGCGCGTACTCCGGGACCGCCCGCAGCCCGGCGCGGTCGAGGTGGAACAGCGAATCGGGGAAGTAGCGGGAGCGGGCCGGGTCCGCCCAGGTGCGGAACCACTGCTCGTTGGCCCGGTTGGGCGAGCTGGTCAGGGTGGTGACACGGCCGTCGGCGAAGGCCGCCAGGGTGCGTCCGTTGCTGCCGTCGAACGCGTCCGCCTCGTAGAAGGTCAGGCCGCGCCCGTCGCGCTGGGCGCGGCGCGCGGCCAGGCGGACCAGCGCGACACCGACCCGGGACAGCTCCTCCAGGACACCGGGCACGCTGGCCAGGAAGTGCCGGAAGAGCGGACCGGAGCGCTCCACCATGGCGTCCTGGTAGTCCAGCAGGAGGCGGTCGGGGACGGCGTCGCGGATCGTGGAGCGCACCGGTACGCGTGGCACCTGGTCCCGCCCGGTCGCGATCGCGTCGAAGCGGTCGGCGAGGCCGGCCATCGAGGACGACGCCACGTACGCGCGGGGACCGTCGTCGGCGGGTTCGGGGGCCGGCTCGGTGAGTGCCTGCCGCAGGGCCCGCCGGTCGGTCTTGCCGGACTCGGTGCGCGGAAGCTCATCGCGGAGGAACACGAACGCGGGCACCATGTGCCAGTCGAGGCTTTCGGCGCAGTGGCGGCGCAGTTCCTCGGCGTCGGGCAGGCGATTGTCACGAGGCACGACACAGGCCGCGGGCACTTCGCCCGCCTCCTCGTCGGGCACCGGCACCACGGCGGCGTCGGCTACCAGCGGATGCTGCCTGAGCCGCGCCTCGACCTCGTGCGGGTTCACCTTGAACATCGATCGGCCGAAGGTGTCGTCCCGGCGGGCGGTCCAGTGCAGGAAGCCGTCCTCGTCCCGGACGAACAGGTCGCCCGTGAACAGCACCCTGTCCTCACCGAACAGGCCGGTGCGCAGGACCCGGCCGGTCAGCTCGGGGTCGCCCCAGTAGCCCTGCATCACCTGGTCGCCCGCGACCACCAGTTCGCCGGACACGCCGGGTTCCTCGACGAGAGCGCCGGTGTCGTCCACGAGGTAGGCGCGCACGCCGGGGACGGGCCTGCCGACGGAGCCGGGACGGCGGTCGATCTCCTCCGGCGGCAGGGCGCACACGCGTTTGCACTCGGTGAGCCCGTACATCGAGTGGATCGGCACGTCGGGGAGCGCCTCACGCAGTGTCCTGATGTGCTCCGCCGGGAGGCGCTGCCCGGTGCTGGCCAGCAGCCGCAGGGACGGGTACGGGCGCCGGCCGAGACCGTCTGCGCGGCACAGGTGGGCGAGCAGGGAGGGGAAGCCGTGGACGGCGGTGACGCCTTCCTCGCCGATCGTGTCCCACACCTCCCGCGCGGACGCGGTGAGCCCGCGCAGCAGCACCACCCGGCCGCCGAAGGCCAGCGGCATCACGACGTTGTAGAAGCCGAAGTCGGAGCCGATGGGCGTGCAGCTCAGCACCACGTCGTCGGCCGTGTGGCCGAGTGAGGAGGTGACCGCCTCGAAGGCCGCTGTCATGGTGCGGTGGCCGATCGTCACGCCCTTCGGTGAGGAGGTGGAGCCCGATGTGTAGAAGACGGCGGCGGGCGGGCCCACGACCGGTATGCCCGGACCCTTCCTGGGGCGCCCGAGCGGGTACGGTCGTGGGGTCGGGGCGCCCGGCGGCTCGCCGGCGCCCAGCGGGAGCACGGCGGCCAGACCGGTGTCGGCGAAGAGGTCGCCCAGGGCCCCGGCCCGGTCGGTGACCAGGGCGGTGGCGTCGCAGGCGCGGATCTGGCGGACCAGCTTGCCCCGCGAGAACGTCGGGTGCGTGGTGACCAGGCAGCCGCCCGCCTTGAGGATCCCGAGGGCTGCCGCGACGGCGTCGAGGGACAGGTCCGCGTACACCACCGCGCGGTCGCCCGCGCCGAGGCCGAGGCCGAGGAACCGGGCCGCGTACGAGTCGGCGAGCTCGTTCAGCGTCCCGTAGGAGACGGTGGCGCCGTCCAGGGTCACGGCGGCGCGTGCGGGGTGCCGCGCCGCGTTCGCCTCGAACAGCCCGGTGAGGTGCGAGCCGTGTCCGGTGGTGCCGGGAGCGCCGCGGCGCGCGGGGCCGCCCATCAGTAGGACGACGCCTTCTCACGGTGGAGCGTGTGGCGTTCCGTGCCCCGCAGCGGTGGATCGAAGATGCCGAGCGGTGTCATGTCACCGTCCGGGTCCGCGCGCAGCCGGTGTCGGTCGTGCTGGTCGAGCGCGTAGAGCACCCCCGGGGTGATCCGGTGGCCGTTGCCCGCCGGGTCCGTGATCTCCCCGGACCCGGACAGGCGGAAGCGGGCCTCCGGGTGCGAACGGTATTCCGGGAACGAGGAGGTGCCCGCCCGGACCACCGGGTGGCACACGGTGAAACCCATACCGTCCACGGCGGTGAGGAGGCGAACGCCGGTGCCGTTGCCCCGGTCGGCCTCGTACCGGGAATCGGTCGGTTCGTCCAGTGAGCGGATCGGCATGAGGCTCCCTCCAGCGCCTTGGCCCACGCGGGCAGCGATCACTGTAGGAAGCGTTTGCTCCAGCCTGGCAGCGGATATCTCGTCAATTCGGTGGCGCGAAGACGCCGTATGCGCGAGGGGCGTCCGGGCGGCTCAAGGCGTCAGCCGGAGGCAGGGGCCGAAGGGGAGGTGCACCCCGCCCGCCCGGGGGAGCGGTCCCTCGCGTGTCCGAGGATGGGCGGGCGACGGCGGCCGGCGGGCATGTGCCGAGGAGAATCGCTCCATGCGAATCCTGATCGTCACCGCCGGTTCACGGGGAGACGTCGCGCCCTACACGGGCCTGGGGCAACGCCTGCTGGAGGCGGGCCACCGGGTCGCCGTGACCGCTCACCCGTCCTTCGAGGCACTCGTCGGCGAGTGCGGTCTCGACTACCGGCCGATGCCGGGGGACCCGCGGGGGCTGATCCGGGACTGGGCCCGGGCAGCGTCACGGGAGGAGGCCCGGGCGCTGACGAGGGCGTACGCGGACGGGCTCGCCGATGGGGTGGCGAAGGCCGTGGCGGGCGGAGCCGACCTGCTGCTCACCGCCTTCGGCCCGGCACCGCTCAGCCGGGCGGCCGGTGAAGCGCTCGGTGTCCCCGTCATCGGCACCTACCTCGTACCGTCCTTCGCCACCGGACGGTTCCCGCTGCCCAACGCCCGGAGCACCGAGGACCTGGGGCCGGAGGGCAACCTCGCCGCGGGCCGGGATGTGCTCAGGCGCGCGGAAGGGGTCTTCGCGAGCGCCGTCCCCCGGCTGCGCGCCCGCCTCGGGCTGCCCGCCGACGTGCCCTCGGCGCCGGTGGACGTCCGACCGGTCTTCCACGGCTTCAGCCCGCTGGTGGTGCCGCGCCCCGAGGACTGGCCGTCCTGGGCCGAAGTGACGGGCTACTGGTGGCCCGCGCGACCGGCCGGCCGGCGCCCCCCGGCCGAACTGGCCGACTTCCTCCAGGCCGGTCCGCCTCCGGTGTTCATCGGGTTCGGCAGCATGGCGCCGGGGCAGGGGGAGCGGCTCGGCGAACTGGTGACCGCGGCGGTGAAGCGGGCGGGCGTGCGCGCGGTGGTGCAGGCGGGGTGGGCCGGTCTGAGCGGCCGCGGCGCCGACATCCTGACCGTCGGCGACGTCCCGCACGACTGGCTGTTCCCCCGCACCGCCGCCGTCGTCCACCACGCCGGGGCGGGCACCACCGCGGCCGGGCTACGGGCCGGCGTTCCCGCCGTGCCCGTGCCCGTCATGGCCGACCAGCCGTTCTGGGCGTCCCGGCTGTACCGGCTGGGAGTCGCACCTCGGCCTGTGCCGTTCCAGAACCTCACCGCCGAAGCCCTCGGCGACGCGATCACGGCCTGCCTGTCCGAGCCGGCCCACCACCGCCGCGCGGTCGAGCTCGCCCACGGGATCGCCGCGGAGGACGGCACCGCTTCGCTGCTCGCCCACCTCGGCTCACGGAGCATCGGGTGAAGCCGCGTCGCCGTGCTGCCGTGCCGGGCGGCCCGAGGCTCTCCGTCACGTCCGGCGCCGCCGAAACGCGTGGGCGATTCGGGCACATCCGTGCCCCTGGTCGCCTCCCGAGGTCGTGAGCGAACGCTGCCCGACGTGGCGAAAACGGTCGCCTTGTACTGAAACGGCCGATGTGTGTCAACCAGGCAAACGGAATGAGGTGGGAGTGCGGTGCCCGCCCAGTGTGCCGGTCGTCACCGGTCTTCGGGGACTCCTCATCGCCTGATCGGTCGCTTAGCATGAGCGGACTATGAAGGGAGCGTTTTCGGTCAACATCGGTAGGTCCGGCACTGAGGTCGGAGTCGGTGGCGGCACCGACCACGGCGTGTACGGCGGAAGCAGTGCCCCCGAGGCGGCCGAGGCCGGACTTCGTCCCGGCGAGCCGCTCACCGAGGGCTGCGGCACAGTCGCCATCCGGGCGCGGCGCACCACGTCCGGATTCGCCGCCGAGCTGTGGGGAGGGGGCGCACGCAGCCGGTTCCCCGTCCCGGCCGCCGACCTGTCCCCGGCCAAGGAAGGCCGCGTCACACCGTCTCCGCTGTCTGCCCGCCGGGCGCACGTCCCGTGCGGACCGGCACCCCATCTTCCAGACCTCAAAGGGCCTCTCGTATGAACGCACTTCCCCTGCTCCTGATCGGCCTCGCGATGTTCGCGGGCGGATATGTCCTGTACTCGAGATTCCTGGGCAACCGGGTCTACAAGCTCGACGCGTCCTTCCGGACACCCGCGCACGAACTGCAGGACGGCGTGGACTATGTCCCGACCAACAAGTTCGTGCTGTGGGGACACCACTTCACCTCGGTCGCGGGCGCAGCGCCCATCGTCGGCCCCGCGGTCGCCGTCATCTGGGGTTGGCTGCCCGCTTTCCTGTGGGTCACCCTCGGCACGATCTTCTTCGCGGGCATGCACGACCTGGGCGCCCTGTGGGCCTCGGCGCGCAACAAGGGCCGCTCGATCGGCACGCTCTCCGGCCGCTACATCGGCGGCCGGGGCGCCAACCTCTTCCTCGTCGTGATCTTCCTGCTGCTCCTGATGGTGGTCGCGGCCTTCGCGGTGGTGATCAAGAACCTGCTGATCTCCACCCCCTCGGCAGTGATCCCCGCCTGGGGCGCGGTCGCGGTGGCGCTGCTGATCGGCCAGGCGGTCTACCGCTACAAGATGAGCCTCGGCCTGGTCACCGTGGTCGGCGTCGCGGCGCTCTACGGCCTGATCCTCCTGGGCGACGCCGTCCCGGTGGAGCTGCCCGACCCGATCCTGGGCATGTCCCCGGCGACCTTCTGGATCGTCGCCCTCTTCGTCTACGCCGGCATAGCCTCCCTGCTGCCCGTGTGGGTGCTGCTCCAGCCCCGTGACTACATCAACGGCGTCCAGCTCTTCGTCGGGCTCGGCATCCTGTTCGTCTCGGTGCTGCTGAGCGCTCCGACGATCGTCGCCCCGGCCTTCAACGACGCCGTGCCCGCGGGCACCCCGGATCTCGTGCCGCTGCTCTTCGTCACCGTCGCGTGCGGCGCGATCTCCGGCTTCCACGGCATGGTCTCCTCCGGCACCAGCTCGAAACAGCTGGACAAGGAGACCGACGCCCGTTTCGTCGGCTACTTCGGCGCGGTCGGCGAGGGCCTGCTCGCGCTCGGCGCGATCATCGCGGCCACCGCGGGCTACCGCACCCTGGCCGACTGGGAGGCCGTCTACAGCGCCTTCGGCGAGGGCGGCGTCGCGGCGTTCGTCGCGGGCGGCGGCGCGATCCTCAACAGCGGCCTGGGCCTGCCCGTATCGCTGAGTTCGACGGTCCTGGCCACCATGGCGATCCTGTTCGCCGCCACCACCATGGACACCGGCGTGCGTCTGCTGCGCTTCGTCGTCCAGGAGGCCGGCGAGGTCGCGAAGGTGAGGATCGGCAATGTCGCCGGCACCCTCATCACGCTCGCCGTCGGCGCGGGACTCACCTTCAGCCAGGGCGCCGGGGGCGAGGGAGGCCTCCGCATCTGGCCGCTGTTCGGAACCAGCAACCAGCTGCTGGCCTCCCTGACGCTGTCCATCGTCGCCGTCATGCTGATCCGCAAGCGGCGCAATCCGGCGCCTGCGCTGATCCCGCTCGCGATCGTGTTCGTCATGGCGTTCTGGGCCGCGGTCGTGCAGCTCGGCGACTTCTACGACGCCCGGGACTGGCTGCTGCTGAGCATCGATCTCGTCATCATCGTCGCCGCCCTGTGGGTCGCCTTCGAGGCGGTCGTCGCGATGCGGCGGGCGTCCCAGGAGCCGCCGGAGGCTCTCGACGCCGATGTGACGGAGAAGGTCGGGCCGGCGAGGTGACGTCCCGCTGGGCCTCGCTCCGGGCCGGGTTGGAGGAGTTCTACGCCGGCCCCTACCGGCGTACCCTCGCCCGCGCCCGGCGCGAGGAGGACGATCTCTTCCGGATGGTGGTCCTCGCGGAGGCACTGGGCGTACCGGACCCGGCGGCGTACTACACCGTCGAACTGATGCCCGCCCTCTACGAGGACTTCCACGCCTGGCACCGTCGCATGGGTATGGACCGCTCGCCACTGGAGCATGTCGGGTGCTGCTAGACCTCATCACCTCGCGCAGGGCCGTCTTCGTCGGCGGCAAGGGCGGGGTCGGCAAGACGTCCGTCGCCGCGGCGCTCGCCCTCGGCCGTGCCCGGTCGGGCGCCCGCGTGCTGCTGGTCTCCACCGACCCCGCCCACAACCTCGGCCACCTCTGGGGCCGCCCCGTGGGCGACGAGCCCGTGCGCCTCGCCGGCCCCGAGGACCTCGTCCCCGGGGCGGGGACGGTCGGTCACGTCGACGGGCTGGAGATCGATCCGGAGCGCACGGTCGAGCGGCACCTGTCCGCGGTCGCCGAGACGATGCGACGGCTGCTCCCCGAGCGGATGCACGCACCGGCCGCCCGGCACCTTCAACTGGCCCGGCAGGCGCCCGGCACCCACGAGTCGGCGGTGTTGGAGCGGGTCGCCGAGGCGGTGGAACTCGGGGAGGAGGCCTACGACCTGGTCGTCTTCGACACCGCGCCGTCCGGCCACACGCTGCGGCTGCTCGCGCTGCCCGAGCAGCTCGCCTCCTGGACCGAGGCCCTGCTCGCCAACCGCGACCGGTCCGAACGGTTCGGCGCCGCGGTGCGCGGTCTCGGCGGCGGCGGGGAGACCGACCGCGACGCCGAGCTGCGCCGTGTCCTGCTGCGCCGACGCAACCGCTTCTCCCGGCTGCGCGAGGTGGTGACGGATCCGGCGCGGACCGGATTCGTGCTCGTACTGACCGCCGAACCGCTCCCGATCGCCGAGACCACGGAGGTGTACGAGAAGCTCACCGGCCTCGGTGTCGACGTGGCCGCACTCGTCGCCAACCGCCGTTCCCCGGCGGACGCCGGTGAGCTGCTCGACCGCCGCCGGCGGCAGGAGGACGAACACCTCGCCCGGCTGCGGCAGCGGGTCCCGGACGTCCCCCTGTTCGACGTGCCGCTGCTGCCGGGGGACCTGGTGGGCACGGAGGCCCTCGCCGTGCTGGCGGACCGGCTCGGGCCCTCCCCTTCCTGAGATCCCGGACTCCCCGTCGGCCGTGGCGCGCGCCGGGTCGGCGCCTGCGTCGCCGGCCGACCGCCCGAGGCGCGACGCGACGGCCCGCCTCAGGGCCCCGGGAGGCGGAACGACCAGCCAACGACCAGCCGGGGCCGGCCCTGAGGTCCGGTCACCTTCGCCAGAACAGGTGGTGCGTCACGCCACTCGGGCTGGGCACGACCTCCAGGTGGAACCGGTCGAGCAGCTCATCGGGTGACTCCCAGAGCCGTAGCCCGGACCCGAGCTTCACCGGCGAGACCGCCACGTGCATGGTGTCGACGAGGTCGGCGTCCAGGAACTCTCGGATGGTGGTAACCCCGCCGCCGAGCCGGACGTCCTTGCCCTGCGCCGCCTCCCGCGCCCGCTCCAGGACCGTGGCCGGGTCGCCGGCGACGAAGTGGAACGTGGTGTCGGAGAGCGTGAACGAAGGGCGCTCGTGGTGAGTCATGACGAACACCGGGGTGCGGAACGGGGGCTCGTCACCCCACCAGCCGCGCCACTCGTGGTCACTCCAGGGCCCGCGCTGGGGCCCGAACTTGTTGCGGCCCATGATCTCGGCGCCGATGTCGCGGGCGTAGTCCCGCGTGAAGTGGTCGTCGAGGCCCCGGCTCCCCCCGGGATCGGTGCGCGCGGGCCAGCTCGCCGTGGCACCGGCCCAGGCGAACAACCTCTCGGGGCGGTCGACGTCGCCGAACGGCCTCTCCACGCTCTGGCCCTCGCCGGCACCGATGCCGTCGCTCGAGACGTTGAAGTTCTGGACTCTCAACAGTTGGGTCATGTGTTTCTCCCGTGTTGTCGGACAACGGTGGTGAGACTCGCCGGGCCGGAAAAACTCATCGCTGCGTCCGTGACCGGTCGGACATGGGGCCCACCTGCTGTCACAGACGACGGGCGCCCCCGGACGGTGAGCTTTTTCCAGCCTGTCAAATTGGGCGGGAAGCCGGGCCGACAGACAGGCGAGGCCCCTGGTGAATGGGTTTTCGACCATGCCGTGACGGAGGCCGAGTCCTGCTCGCCGGCGGCGGGAGAGGCCCCGGCGGCCTGGCCCGTGGTGGCCAGAGCGGATTCCGAGTCGGAGTGGCATCGCTACGACATGGGGCCCGGAGTTCCTGTTCCGTCTGCTGACGGCCCCGGAGCTCGGCCCGCTCGACATCGTCCGCCTCGTGGACAGGCCGAGCGGCAGTCGTGGAGGCGGGCCCTGTCGGCAGCGGCTGCGAGAAGGGCGGGCGGGGGCGCGCTGTCGCGGGCATTGGCCGAGCGGCGTACCGCCGGTCGTTCGGCGACCGGTTCCGGGGCGTGATCCTCCAGCGGTCCGTGGTCACCGGCGCCGACGAGTACGCCGTTCCCGTGGAACAACCACGCGCCGGGCGCCGGCCGTGGCGGAGGGACTTTCGACAGGCACTTCGCCGTGGCGGCCGCCGGGGACACGGAATCAGTCGGGCAGGCGGAGGGAGAGTTCTCGGGTGCCCGCCGGCGCGCCGGCCCGGATGTCCGGCCCCGCCTTCCGGGTGCGGTCGCCTGCCGTCCCCGTCCCGGCCAGCAGGACGTGCCACTGTCCTGGCGCGTCGTCGGTACGGACCGTCACCGTGCCGCCCGAGCACCGGGTGCGGAACGTGGCCGCCGTCGAGCCGTCCGGCGCCGGTACCTCGGTCACCGTCTCGGTGCCGTCGGTGGGGGCGTGCACCCGCAGTGTCACACCGTCGGCCCAGTCGTACACCGGGTGGTCCTCCCGAGCCCCGAAGGGAACGACCGAGCCCGGCCGGGCCAGCAGCGGCAGGCTGTCGAAGCCGAACCGGTCCCGTCGCCAGCCCGGCCCGTCGATCCGCTCACCGGTCAGCACGTGCGTCCACGTACCCGCCGGGACGTAGTAGTCGACGATGCCGTCGGCGGAGAGGACCGGGGCGACCAGCAGGTCGTCGCCGAGCATGTACTGACGGTCCAGGGTGTGGCACGCCGGGTCGTCGGGGAACTCCAGCAGCATCGCGCGCATCACCGGGACACCCTGCTCCCGGGCCTGCCGCGCGGCCCGGAACAGGTAGGGCATCAGCCGGTGCTTGAGCCGGGTGAAGTCGCGCGTGACGGTCACGGCCTCCTCGTCGTAGTGCCACGGCACCCGGTAGGAGCCGCTTCCGTGCAGGCGGCTGTGCGAGGAGAGCAGGCCGAACTGCACCCACCGTTTGAAGAGCGCCGGAGTCGGGACGCCCTCGAAGCCGCCGATGTCGTGACTCCAGAAGCCGAAGCCCGACAGGCCCAGCGACAGGCCACCGCGCAGCGACTCGGCCATCGCCTCGAACGTCGACTCGCAGTCACCGCCCCAGTGGACCGGGAACTGCTGGCCGCCGGTGGTCGCCGAACGGGCGAAGAGCACCGCCTCGCCCTCGCCGCGGGCCTGGTCCAGCACCTCGAAGACCGTCCGGTTGTACAGCTGGGTGTAGTAGTTGTGCATCCGTTCCGGGTCGGAACCGTCGTACCAGAGGACGTCGGTGGGAACGCGCTCGCCGAAGTCGGTCTTGAAGCAGTCCACCCCCTGGTCCACCAGGGCGCGCAGCTTGCCGGCGTACCACCGGCGGGCCGCGGGGCTGGTGAAGTCCACCAGCGCCATCCCGGCCTGCCACATGTCCCACTGCCACACGTCGCCGTCGGGACGGCGCAGCAGATGTCCCTCGCGCGCGGCCTCGGCGAACAACGGGGACTTCTGGCCGATGTAGGGGTTGATCCACACGCACACGCGCAGTCCGCGCTCCTTGAGGCGGCGCAGCATCCCGTCGGGGTCGGGGAAGACCTGCGGATCCCACGCGAAGTCGCACCACTGGTAGGGGCGCATCCAGAAGCAGTCGAAGTGGAAGACGCTGAGGGGAATGTCCCGGTCGGCCATCCCCCGCACGAAGCGGTTCACCGTCTCCTCGTCGTAGTCGGTGGTGAACGAGGTGGACAGCCACAGCCCGAAGGACCAGGCCGGCGGCAGGGCGGGCCGCCCGGTCAGCGCCGTGTACCGGTCGAGGACCTGCCGGGGGTTCTCCCCCTGGACGACGAAGTACTCCAGCGACTGGCCCTCGACGCTGAACTGCACCTGCCCCACCGCCTCGGAGCCGACCTCGTAGGAGACCCTGCCGGGGTGGTTGACGAAGACGCCGTAGCCGCGGTTGGTGAGGTGGAACGGAACGTTCTTGTAGGCCTGTTCGCTGGCGGTGCCTCCGTCCGCCTGCCAGATGTCCACGGACTGGCCGTTCCTGGTGAAGGGGGTGAAGCGCTCGCCGAGCCCGTACACCAGGTCGCCGACGCCCAGCGACAGCTGCGCCAGCATGTGGTGGGTGCCGTCGGGGAGGGTGGCGAAACCGGTGCCCCGGTTCCCGGCCGCGGTCAGCGGCCGGGAACCGGAGAGGAACTCCAGCCGCCAGGGGGCCGCCGTGTCCACCCGCAGCGTGAGCGGCCCGGCGGCCAGTTCCACCACGGAGCCGTCACGGGTGGCGGTGGCCTCGTACCCGTCCTGGTGGTTCAGGGGGAAGCCGGCGGCCGGGCCGGCGGTCCCGGCGTGGTGGGTGGTCCGCACACCGATCACTCCTTCGGCCGGCGACCAGCACTCCACGGTGAGCAGCGGGGAGTTGAGGGTGTGGCCGCGGCGCTCGACGGACCGGACGGCGGCGAACAGGGTGAGCCGTCCGTCCTCCAGGTGGGTGTCCACGGCCTCCTTGGCGTAGGAGGTCCGGACGCCTTCCCGCATCAGCCAGTGGCCATCGGTGAACTTCACAGGGGCTTGCTCCTTCGGTCGATGGGAGACGTGCCGACGGCGCGCGGTGGGCGGTTCCCGGTGTCGGTGGCGGCGGTCCTTCGGGATCCGGCGGAGGTGCCGTGTTCGCCGGCGGCGGGGCCCGGGGCGGTGCGCTCCCCGGTCACTGTTTGACGGACCCGCCGGTGAGGCCGGCGGCGATGTACTTCTGCGCGACGATCAGGAGCACCGCCGCGGGCAGGGCGGACAGCACGGCGGTGGCCATCACCGCTCCCCAGTCGCTGACGTGGGCCCCGATGAACTGGTAGATGCCGAGCGTCACCGGCCGGACGTCGTCGGTGGTGTTCAGCGTCAGGGCGAAGACGAAGTCGGCCCAGGCGAAGAGGAACGCGAACAGGCCCGCGGTGATCAGGGCGTTGC
Organism: Streptomyces taklimakanensis; assembly: GCF_009709575.1. Classification (NCBI taxonomy): domain Bacteria; kingdom Bacillati; phylum Actinomycetota; class Actinomycetes; order Kitasatosporales; family Streptomycetaceae; genus Streptomyces; species Streptomyces taklimakanensis. Next base: position 130,236 of record NZ_WIXO01000001.1, on the reverse strand, counting down.
GGCTCATCGGCAGCACGATGCGGACGAAGGCGGTGAGGCGGCCGGCGCCGTCGACCATCGCCGCCTCGACGATCTGGGAGGGGACGGACACCATGAACGCCCGCAGCAGCACGATCGCGAACGGCAGTCCCAGCGAGGCGTCCGCCAGGATCAGTCCCAGGAGGGAGTTGACCAGCCCGAGCTGTGCGTAGGCGCTGTACAGGGCGTTGGCGACGACGATGCCGGGCACCATCTGAGCGATCAGGGCGCCGAACACGACGGTCCGGCCGCCGGGCAGCTCGAACCGCGCCAGTGCGTAGGCCGCGGGGGCGGCCAGGGCCAGGCAGACCACGGCGGCGCCCGAGGCGACGACGAGGCTGGTGAGCAGGGAGCCACCCTGGTTGGTGAGGGCCGTCGCGAAGTTGTCCAGGCCGGGGGAGACGGGCAGGAGACCGGCGGCGGTGACCGCGGAGCGCGGCTGCAGAGCGGTGGAGACCATCCAGTAGACCGGGAAGAGCAGGACGGCCAGGATCAGGAGCGCGGCCACGGTGCGCCCTGCGCCGCCGGCCCGGACGCGGCCCGGTGTGCGGTACATCGAAATCACTTCCCCCTGCCGAGGTCGCCGCGGTCGGTGCGCAGGTACAGCACGGCGAACACGGCGCTGATGAGGATGAGGACGTTGCCGATCACGGCGCCCTGGCCGAAGTCGAGTTCGAGGAAGGACAACTGGTAGGTCATCGTGCCCAGCGTCTGGGTGGAGTCCGCGGGCCCGCCGCCGGTCAGGGCCAGGATCAGGTCCAGGATCTTGATGGTGGACATGAAGCCCAGCACCAGCACCACGGTGATCACCGGACGCAGCACCGGCAGGGTGACGCTGCGGAAGGCGCGCCAGGCGCCCGCGCCGTCCAGTGCCGCGGCCTCGTGCAGTTCGCGGGGGATCTCCTGCAGGCCGCCGTAGAGGACCACCATGTTGAAGGGGACCCCGATCCAGATGTTGACCAGGACGGCCGACAGCAGGGCGAGGTCGGGACTGCTCAGCCAGGGGACACCGCCGTCGGACAGGCCCACGGCGGTGAGGAAGCCGTTGAGGACCCCGTGGTCCTGGTCCAGGATGCGACGCCAGACGACGGCGGAGACCACCATCGGCACCAGCCAGGGCAGCAGCAGCACGGCCCGGACGAAACCGGAGAGGGGGAACCGGCGGGAGAAGAAGACCGCCAGGCCCAGCCCGATGGTGAACTGCCCCGCCAGGGAGCCGGCCGTGAACAGCAGGGTCTGCCACAGCGCGTCGCCGAACAGGTCGTCGGAGAACACCGCGCGCCAGTTCTCCAGTCCGCTGAAGGGGGCCTCACCGGTGAAGTAGGTCCGAGGAGTGAACTCCTGGAAGCTCATCAACACGTTCCGCACCAGCGGATAGCCGAAGAACGCCAGCATGTAGACGACGGCGGGGGCGGCGAACAGCCACCCCGGGAACCGTCGCGAGCGCCCGCCGCTCGCGCCCGTTCGTGCCCCGCCGCCCGGGGTGGGGGCGGGGTCTGCCTCGTTCACCGGCGTGCCGGGGGTGACGGTGCTCATCGGCGGCTCCCTACTCCCCGGTTCCGACCTGCCGCTGCGCCCTCTCCAGTGCCTGTCGCGGACCGGAGCGGCCGGTCAGCACGGACTGGAAGGCGCCCGCGAGGGCGTCCTGCACCGCGGGCCAGCGGGTGCCGACCCCGGCGGTGCGGGACCGGGCGGTGGCGACCAGGTCGGCGAACGCGGCGAGTTCGGGGTGCCGCTCGCGGTAGGTCCGCGCGGCGGCGGTCCGGGTGGGCACGTTGTTCACCCGCTCGGCCCAGGCCAGCTGGTTCTCCTCGGTGTTCAGGCACGCGAGGATCCCGGCAGCGCGTTCCTCCCGCTCGCCGTCGCCCTTGGGCACGGTCATCACGGTGCCCCCGATGGGGGGCACCGGGTCCCGGCCCGCCACGGGCACGGGGATGCTCGACACGGCCCAGTCCACGTCGTCCTGTTCGCTGAGGGACGGAACCTGCCACGGCCCGTTGATCATCATGGCGGCGCGGCCGGCGAGGAACTGGTCGTTGACGTCCTGTTGGTTCCAGTTGACGACCGCCCGGGAAGCCGATCCCTCGTCCACCAGGTCCCGCCACAGCTGCAGGGCGGCGGTGCCGGCCTCGCCGTTCAGCCGGGACTCGTCGCCGCCGGCCGACCAGAAGAACGGCAGGAACTGGTAGACCCCGTCCGCGTCGGGGCCGGCGCTGAAGGCCATGCCGTAGGTGTCGCCCCGGGTCAGTGCCGCCGCGGTGGCGCGCAGTTCCTCCCAGGTGGCGGGAGGCCCCAGACCGGCCTCGGCCAGCAGCTCGGTGTTGTAGAACAGCGCGAGGGAGTTGACCGAGCGGGCGATGCCGTACACCGTCCCCTCGTGGGAGCCCAGGGAGACGGCGGCGCGGGAGAAGCCCCCGGTCGTCACGCCGAGGTCGTCCAAGGGACGCAGCCCTCCGGTCACGGCGAACTGCGGCAGCTCCGAGCCGTCCAGTTCCAGGATGTCGGGGAGGGAGTCGGAGGAGGCCATCCGCAGGGCCTTGGTGGCCACCTGGGGCGCCGGGACGCTGATCTGCTCGACCTTCAGCCCCAGGGGCCGGGCGCACCGGTCGAAGAACTGCTGGTTCGCCTCGTGCTCGGCGGTGTCGGTGGCCGAGTTGAGCACGGTGATGGTGTCCGGATCCGGGCCGGCGGCGCAGCCGGTGAGGACCGACGCGGCCGTGGCCCCCGCCACGACCATGGCGATGAACGGGCCGTTCCCTCGGCGGGGGTGCATGAGTGGCTTCTCCCGTGTGGGTGCGGTTCGGGTGGGGACGGACACGCGCGGCGGGATTGCGTGGCGCCCCCTCAGCCGGGGCGCCGGGTAGGCGGCGGGGGAACCGGGCGGTCGGGCTCCATGCGCGGGGCGATGAGCTGCCGGGCGTGCCCGGGGCCGACGGGGGCACCGGAGGCGGCGCCGACCGACTCCACGGCGAGCCGCACCACCTCCCGGGACATCCGGCAGACCGGCAGTTCGATGCGGGGCAGCGGCTCGGCCACCGGATCGTCCGGCAGGCTGCCCACCAGGACCACGGCCAGGTCCTCGGGGACGCGCAACCCCAGTGCGGCCACCTCCTCCAGCAGCCGCGGAAGCAGCACCAGGTGCTGCACGACCATGGCGGTCGGCGCGGGCCGGGCGGTCAGCGCGGCGCGCAGAAGGCCGCCGAGCCGCTCCTCGGCACCGGTGGAGGGGTGGACCCGGACATCCGCGCCGGTCTCCCGCGCCGCGTCCCGCGCTCCGCGCAGACCGTGCAGCGCGTAGCCGCGGCGCGCGTCGATCTCGTGGTCCGCGGAGGCCAGGAAGACCACGTGCCGGTGCCCGGCCTCCACCGTTCGCCGGACGGCGAACCGGACCGCCGCTTCCCAGTCCAGATCGACCCACGGCAACCCGGGCTCGTCCCCGTGGCCGAGCAACGCGGTGGGGAAGCCCAGCTCCAGGACGGTTTCGATGCGCGGATCCCGCTCCCGGACCGCCATCAGCACGGCGGCGTCGGCCAGTTTGCTGCGCACGATCCGGCGCAGCCCGTCCACACCGTCGGGTTCGGTCATCATCAGCACGTCGTAGCCGTGCGCGCGTGCCGCGTCGCTGATCTCGATGGCGAAACGGCCGTCCACGGCTCGGTACCTGCCCGGTTTGCGGGGGACGGCCAGAACCAGGACGTCGGTGCGGGCGCCGCGCAGGGAGCGGGCGCTGGCCCGGGGGTGATAACCGAGTTCGGCGATCGCCGCGTGTACGGCATCCCGGGTCCTGTCGGAGATCCTCCGGGAGCCGGTCAGGACGTAGGAGACCGTGCTGGGGGCCACGCCCGCTCGTGCGGCGACGTCTTTGATCGTGGCCATCCCGCCCCCTCGCGCGTGCCGCGACGATCAGTCGAATCGATTCGTCGAATCGTTTCGATGAATACTCGTCATGGTAGAGGGCCCACATCGGCGGGGGCAATGGTCGTGCACTGCCCCGGCCGGCTCCCGCGACCGCCGGAGCGAACCCCGGTGGGGGAGGGCCTCCGTTCCACTCGCGTCGTCCAGGGGCTCCTCCGCCGCGTTCGCTCCGCGGCCGAGCCGATCGGGACGCCGCGGGACGACAAGGCGGGGTCCTTTCTCCGCTCTCCGGTGGCGGCAGCGGAAAAGGGCTGCACGGGTCTTGACTGCCCCCGAGGGGGGTGGCGATTGTTTGAGTCGTTTCAATGCATCGGGCAGGCCGGGCGTCCCCCTCCCGCCGCGCAGTGAGCCACGTACGGCTGCGACGAGGAGGTGGTCCCCAACCGCCTGCCGGCACCGCCCACGACCGAAGGGTTCCCCGTGGTATCCGCGCAGGCACCACAGTCGGTCCCCGCGACTCCCGCCGGGGCGGACGGTGGGGTCACCCGGCAGCAGTGGAAGTGGACCGTCCTGGCCGGCATGGCCTCCTACCTGGATGCCGGATCGATCGTCGCGATCAGTTCCGGACTCAGCCTGTTCCAGGCGGAGTGGGGACTTTCGGACGGCATGGTCGGCACGCTGACGGCCATAGGTCCCAACGCCATCGGCGCGGCCATCGGAGCCTTCGTCGGCGGACGGCTCGGCGACAGGCTCGGACGCAAACGCATCTACCAGTACGACCTGCTGGTCTACGCGGCGGCCATCTTGGTGATCGCCTTCGCGACGGGACCCGGGATGCTGTTCGCCGGCACCTTCGTCGTCGGCCTCGCCGTCGGTGCCGACGTACCCACCTCCCTGGCCCTGGTCGGCGAGTTCTCCCCGGCCAAGGCCCGTGGAAGGCTCCTCGGCTTCACCCAGGTGAGCTGGAGTCTCGGTCCGGTGGTCGTGCTGTTGCTGGCCTGGGCGTTGGCCGACCTCGGCATGCTCGGTATCCGGATCGTCTTCCTGTCCCTCTTCGCGGCCTCGGTCGTCACCTACCTGCTGCGCCGCGGCATGGTGGAGTCCGCCACCTGGAAGGCCGCCGCGCGGAGCGACAGGGCCGCCGCGGTCAGGGTCGGTGACCTGTTCCGCGGCCCGCACCTGCAGGCCATGCTGCTGACCGGCGGTATCTACCTGTTCTGGAACCTGGCCGCAGGCACCAACGGCACCTTCACCCCCTACATGATCAACACCTTGGGCGCGGGTGACCAGGCCGCGAGCGTGGCGTTGACCTGTGCGAGCTTCGCGCTGGTCATCCTCGGGTCCGTGGTGTTCTACATGCGGCTCGCCGACCGCAGCCACCGACACCGGAGGGTCATGTGGATCTCCGGTTCGCTGATGCAGATCGCGGCCTACGGCGTGTTCCTGTTCGCGGACTTCACCATCCCGATCATCGTCTTCAACGTGGTCCTCTTCGGCATCGGCCAGGCGCTGGCGGGCGAGGCCGTCTACAAGACCTACAGCCAGGAGTTGTTCCCGACCATGCTGCGCGGCACCGCACAGGGCATCACCTTCGGTACCTCCCGCGTGGTCCTGGGCATCTGGTCGTTCTTCGTGCCGACCCTGGCGGCCACCGGCATCACCACCGTCGCCGCGTTCCTCACGGTCTCGCTCGGCGTCTGCGCGGTGATCGGCCTGTTCCTGCCCGACACCACAGGCAAGACCCTGGAGCAGGTCGAGGCGGAGCGCTCCGCGGGCCGCGCCTGACGGCCCCGACTCCCCGTTTCCGCCCCGACCGTCGGATCCCGGCCGTTGAACGCACGGTGCCGCGGTGGGTCGGACGGCGGGGATGGCTCGTCGGCGCGCTCTCCCGGCCCGGCGCCGATTCGCCGCGCTGTCGGGTCACGGCGACAGCGTGGCGCGGGCGTGGTTGCGTACGAGGCAGGCGATCGGGCGCCGGGGCTGCCCGGCGGGCGACCGTGGGTGGTGCCGGGTGTCAGGCGCGGCGGGCGGCCCAGACGGTGCGCTCGGTGCGTACGGCGAGATCTGCGCGGCGCAGAAGGCCGTTGGGGCTGTCGGTGTCCAGGAGTTCGTCGAGTGCGGCGAGGTCCTCGGGGCTGAGGGCGGGTGCGGCGACGTCGCGGACGCGCCGCAGGCTGCCGTGGGCGTAGCGGCCGATCGCTTCGCTGCGTTCACCCTCGATGGTGACGGTGACGGTGCGCTCGTCCTCGATGGTGAAGCCGGCGGCTGTCAGTTTCGGGCCCCAGTCGGCGCCGCGGTGCGGAACGTGCTCGGCGTGGAAGCCGTCGGTCGCGGCGTGGGCGCGCTCTTCGAGGCCGGGCCGGTTCTCCGGGGCGTGGGCGGGCAGGAAGCGGGGGAAGCCCGCGAGCTCGACGACGGCGAACAGGCCGTCGGGGGCGAGCAGTTCGCGGACGTTCCGCAGGGCGCGGTCGGGGTGGGTCATGTGGTGCATCGAGGCCGAGGCCCACACCAGATCCGGTGTGCCGAGGTCGGGCCAGTCGTGGGCGTCGAGGTCGGCCTGCACGGTCCGTACGCGCCCCTCGACACCGCGGTCGCATGCCTTCTCGCGCAGGAGCCGGAGGTGCCCGGCCGAGGTGTCGACGGCGGTGACGTGCGCGTCGGGGAAGCGTTCGAGGAGCGCGAAGGTGCCCGCACCGGTTCCGCAGCCCAGGTCCACGATCCGGCGCGGATCGCTCGTCAGCGGCAGCCAGGCCGTGATGGACGCTGTGTGCTCGGCGAGCACCTCGGCGTCCAGATCGAGGATCTCCGCCTGACCGCCGTCGCTGTGCTCTTGGTGGCCGCCGTGGGCGTGGTCGGGGCGGTGGCCGCTTTCGTCGTGGTGGTGGGGGGTGTGCTGATGCGTCTGGGGCATGGCCTCACCGTAAGCCCGTCATGCTGCCTCCGCACGATCCCTTGCGTAATACGCAAGAAGGTGGCTTGATGGGCTGCCCGACACGCAATGTCGCCCACCGCGCCGTGGGCCTTCGGTGCGACTGTGGTCCGCTGTTCGCAGGGACCCTACGTGCCTCCGCGGTCGGCTTCGGGACCGTCGGCGCCGGTGTCCTTTTGGTGGCCCCGGCGGGCGTCGCGGTCGAAGATGCCCAGGATCTCGCAGGGTTCGCCCTCGGCGCCGATGGCGTGCGGCAGCATGGTGGGGAACTCCGCGGCCTGGTGGGTCTCGATGCGAAAACGCCGGTGGCCAAGCATGAGGACGGCGGTTCCGGAGAGCACCACCAGCCATTCGCGGCCGGGGTGGGCGCGCATGCGGGCCGGGTTGTCGGGTGGTGGGTCGGTCATCCGCTGACGCATCACGCTCATACCGGGTTCGCTCTTTATGGGCCAGCGCATCAGGCCGTGGGTGCCGTCGATCATCGGGCTGATGACGACGTCGTCGGCGGCGTTCTCCACGAGCTGGTCCAAGGTGGTGTCCAGGGCACGGGCGAGGGTGACCAGCTGGTCCAGGGCGAGGCGACGCCGACCGTTCTCGATGCGACTCAGTGAGGACTGGCTGAGGTTGGCGCGCGTGGCCAGCTCCTCCAGGGACCAGCCCTGTGCGACGCGCAGCGCGCGGATCCGTTTGCGTACGAGGCTGTCCAACTGCCCATCTTCTTGCGTCACAGGCAACATGGTATGCCTCGGATGCAACGTGGGTCCAACGTCGCAGACAGCTGGTCCGACACAGGGGCCAGGTACGACGAAAGGGCGCGACATGCCTGCGCAGACTTCCCGTTACGAGAGCGATGCCCTGCCCACCGAGGCCGTGGCCGTAGTGGTGATCGGCGGCGGCGCCGCGGGCCTGAACGGCGCGTTGATGCCGGCCCGCTCGCGCCGCTCGGTCGTCGTGATCGACAGCGGCACCCCGCGCAACGCCCCGGCCGCCGCCGTGCACGGCTTCATCGTCCTCGACGGTACCCCGCCCTCCGAGATCCTCGAGCGCGGACGCCGGCAGGTACGCGAGTACGGTGGCCGAATCGTCTTCGGGCAAGTGGCCACGGCCGAGCCCGCCGCCCCTCGGCCGACGGCGACCTGCGGTTCACCACCACCTTGGCCGCCGCCCGCACGGCAGACAGCCCGCCTGGACACACAGCGATCTCGCGGTGTGCTCGACGGCCACACAGCACTCTGAGCGCATCCCGACACCCCCGATCACATGCGGGAGCAGCACTCACGGGAGTAGCACTCATGAGCGCCGTCGACAGGATGAAAACGGTTCACTCAAGGAGCAGGCGTGAGGGGCGGGAGTGTCCGTCTGCCATGACCAGGCGTACGGCGCGCAGGGCCTGGAGGTCGTCGAGGGGGTCGCCGTCCACGACCAGGAGGTCGGCGCGGTGGCCGGGGCGGACCAGACCGGTCTCGCGCGCGATGCCCAGGGCCTGGGCGGTCTCGTGCGTGGCCAGATCGATGATCTCGGCCGGGGTGCATCCGATGTGCTGGAAGAACTCCAGGCTGGAGACGAAGTCGTCGAAGACCGCCCGGCTGATGCCCGCGTCGGTGCCCGCGATGAGCCGCACCCCTCGTTCGCGCATGTGGCGCAGCGTGCCGAACATCTCCTCGGCGCGCTGGGGGCCGAAGCGCCGGGCGAAGCCGCGCCAGTCGGGGCTGGCCGCCGGGCACACCGCGATGCCCTTGGTCGCGATGGTGTCGATGAGGTCCTCGCGCACCTCGAATCCGTCCCGGCCCATCCAGGTGCAGTGTTCGAGGGTGTCCACGCCGGCGGCCACCGCGGCGGCGATCCCGGCGGTGCCGTGGGCGTGTGCGGCGACCGGCAGCCCGGCGCCGCGCGCCTCCTCCACCACGATGCGCAGCTCCGTCTCGGTGAACTGTGCCGCCCAGATCGCGGGGCCGCCCCGGGTGATGCCGCCTCCGGTGGCCATCACCTTGATGATGTCGGCCCCGTTCTCGATGTTGCGGCGGACCACTGTGCGGATCGCCTCTGGGCCGTCGGCCTCGCCGCCGAGGAACCAGCAGTGCCCGCCCGGCGCCGTCACCGGGGTGCCGGCGGCGAGGATGCGAGGGCCGGGCAGTCGGCCGCCGGCGATGTCGTCGCGCAGACGGGCGGCGAGGCCGCCTCGGTCCCCCAGGTCGCGCACGGTGGTGACACCGGTGTCCAGCAGCCGGCGCGCCCGGTCGGCCATGCCGCGGCTCAGTTCCGCGTCGCCGGTGCCTTGCAGGGCCGCGACCGGATCGGGGCCGGCGTCGAGCACGAGGTGCACGTGGGCGTCGATCAGCCCCGGCAGGAGCGTGCCGCCCGGATAGTCGAAGCGGCTCGCCCCGTGTGGCGCGCGGGCCTCCACCTCCGCCCGGGGACCGACGTCGGCGATGACACCGTCTTGGACCAGAACGGCCGCGTCGGTGATGTGGTGGCCGCGCGGGCCGATCAGCACGCGCCCTGCCGAGACGATGGTGTCCATCGGTGTTCCTCCTGAGTGCGGCTTCGGCTCATAAGGCGTCAAAGAGCGGGGTGAAGAGCAATGTTCGAGGCCTGTGGATCAACCCCGGGGGGAACGCGGCGTACCTTCCCGAATGATCCTGTGATGGTCACCGGGTAGGCTCGTGTTGGCGCGCGAGTCGGGAAGGCACACCCGTGCTCAGCGTAGTCACCGAGGACGGCTCGACCCAGTCCGGCTCCCTGAGCGACGAGATCGTCCGTGAGGGCGCGCGTCGGGTGCTCGCCGCGGCACTGGAGGCGGAAGTCAACCGGCACATGGCCGAGTTGGCTGCCGAGACCGCTCAGGCCCGCCGGCGCGTGGTCACCGGCGCCCACCCGGTGCCCCCTGTTGTCGATGTCCTCCCGTGAGCGCTCCACCAAGTACGGAGATGTCTGCACCGGTGTGAGGTCGGGACAGTGAGCTTCCGTCAACTTGAAGTCGCAGGTCGAAGGGCTGGTGTGATCGGTCCTCGGGGCGCTCGTGCTGGTCGTGGACGGAAGTCCATGGAAAAGATCATCCGTCAGCGGTTGACTTCGAGATTCGTCAGGGCGAGCAGAGCGCGCAGAAGCTGTGTGGTGCGGGCGGGGTCGGTGCGGAGCTTGGTGAGGATCCGCCGGTTCTTGAGGTGCGCGAAGCCGTGCTCGACCGGTGCACGTCCCACGGCGAGGACGCGGTTGGCTGCCTTCTCGCCTGGGGTGAGCTTGTGGGTGCGGCCGGCGGTGTAGCCGGTGACGATCACGGGGTCGAGGATGTCGTTGTCCGCGCGCCGCGCGGAACGGGGGCACCGAAGCCGCTGGGCCATTGCGGGAGCAGAAGCTCTTGGCCGGGCCGCTGCGGGAGCAGCGGCCGGCCCGGTTAATCGGTTGCGGACCTTCGGGACGGGGTGTCTGATCCCGGCTATGACGATTGTGCTGGGTACGCCGGCTGTCGACGGGGTACGCGAGGCCATGGCCGCGCTGCGGGTGTGGCAGCACGACGAAGCGCCGATGCAGTTGCATCCCGGGGACATCGGCTGGAACTACCGGTTTGGAACGGCCGAGACGGCTGCGGTGATCCGGACCTGGAGTCGGGACGGGCGGATTCTCGCGGTCGGGATGCTGGACTCGCCGACGCTGGTGCGGATGACGGTCGCTCCGGACGCTTTCCAGGATGAGGACTTGGCGCGGCGGCTCGTCGAGGACTTCTCGCTGCCTGAGCGCGGCGTGCTGCCGGAAGGAGCGGTGTCCATCGAGGCGCCGCTGGGCCTGCTGCTCCACGACCTGCTGAGCGAGGAGGGGTGGGGCGTCGACGAGCCGTGGATGCCGCTCTTCCGCGACCTCACCGAGCCGGTGGAGGACCCCGGCGTGCGGATCGAGTCGATCGGCCCGGAGCACGCGCAGGACTTCGCCGACGTCCTGCGGTCGGCGTTCACCACCTCGAGGCCTACGCGCGAGTACTGGCACGCGATGTCGGCGGGGCCGTTCTACGCCGACGCCCGTTGCTTGGGCGCCTATGACGACCAGGGCAGCGTGGCGGCGGTGGTGACGGTGTGGTCGGCCGGCCCGGGGAGGCCGGGGCTGGTCGAGCCGATGGGCGTCCACGAGGACCACCGTGGTCGCGGCTATGGCCGGGCGATCACCGTGGCCGGGGCGGCCGCGCTGCGGGAGATGGGCTCGTCGAGCGTACGTGTGTGCACGCCGAGTTCCAACGTCGGCGGCGTCGCCACGTACAAGGCGGCCGGGTTCGAGGTGCGGCCGGAGGTGCGGGACCGGATCCGGGCGGCCTGATGCCGGGGCTGCTCGGTAAGACGACAGTTTGGGGCGTAGATCGTCCGGTAGGTGCGGGTTTCCGGTTTCTCATCCGCCGTCTCGGGTTGCGCTCGTACGCTCCGGCGCATGGTGGACCCCGAGCTGCTGGAACGGATCACCGCGCGTCGCGCGGAACCGGATGAGCTCGAAGAACAGCTGGCCAAACAGCTGACGGAAGTGCGGGCCGAGCGGGACGAGCTTGCCGTCGCCGAACGTGTCCTTGAACGGATGACCGGGCAGCTTACTGAGGAACACGCCTCCGCTGCGCCGATGCCCGGGCAGGTGGGCGGCCGGAAGGTGATGCTGGTCCCGTACCGCGAACCGGGCGTGGAGGAAGACTCGCTCTCGTGGGACTACCAGCGAGTCATTGCCGCCGTGCGGCAGGCCGCCGGACCGGTCATGGCCCGAGAGATCGGCGAGGTAGTGGGGGTGGACGTCAGCGTGCGTTCCAAGCTGGGACCGCTGCGCAGCAAGCCGGTCGGACTCGTCGATCGCGGCCGGCTGCGGAAACTGCCCGATGGCCGGTTCACCACGCGCTTGTGACCAGGAACGTCCTCACTCGGGGCGCTGGCCGACTTCGGCTTCCGGGGCCTGGACAACGACATCCTCGACCCCGCGATCGTCACCGGCTACGCCGCCGGCCGCACCCACAAGCTCACCCCAGGCGAGAAGGCAGCCAACCGCGTCCTCGCCGTGGGACGCGCACCGGTCGAGCACGGCTTCGCGCACCTCAGGAACTGGCGGATCCTCACCAAGCTCCGCACCGACCCCGCCCGCACCACACAGCTCCTGCGCGCTCTGCTCGCCCTGACGAACCTTGAAGTCAACCGCTGACGGATGATCTTCTCCATGGACTTCCACCCACGACCAGCACGAGCACCCCGAGGACCGATCACACCAGCCCTTCGACCTGCGACTTCAGGTTGGCGGCAGCTCAGTCGGCGTCATCTCGTGAGCATGGCGGTGGCAGGGAGGTGAATCGCCAGCACGGCTGCGGTGCCGGCCACGGTTCGGTCCTCGTGCATGTTGATTTGTTGGCCGACCTCGACATGCGTCCAGTGGGCGGGAGTGAGGGGAACAAGGCGGACAGTGGCGCGGCCGCCGGGCTCCAGAACGGGCGTGTCCTCGACCCAGAGCCCGGCGATGTCAACCGAAGCACCTCCGGTGGGGGAGAGGTTCCCGATGTCCCACATGGGCCGCAAGACACCGTGGCCGGGGATTGGTGTCTTGCGTCGCGCCTCCGTGGCCGGACGGAGCGTCAGGTCCGCTCGGATCATTCCGTTTCGGATCTCGGAGCGTCGCCAGTGGCACCAAGCCGCGCTCCGCTCAAGGCCGAGTCGCTCAGCCGCCTCGGCAAGCTGCTCCCAGAACGTCAACGGCAACGGTTGCCCGTTCCCGAACTCCTCCAGCAGGCTCAGAGCGATCTGCCATTCGTCGTGGGCCAGGTAGTCCCAGACGTCTTGCGCCGAGATGTCGTTTTCGGTGGCGATCTCTTCCGGGACCAGAAGGGAAGCCGATTCGAGCAGCTCGGTGACATCCATGCGGTCATTGTCGACCACAACGTCTCCGCCCACACCCGCTCGCCCCTCGGATGCCCCAGCCGTACACGGAAGGCACCCCACCCACGGCCTTCCGTGACACGCTCCGAGCGGGTCCCACCCTTCGGCGTAGGCCAGGAGTCGGAGTCCATGATTCCGGCCGAGGACGGATGATCGCACCGCGCTGATCCGGCAGAGTGCCTCCTCGCTGTTGATTCTCGCGGGAGAAGGGACGTGATGTCCGTGCTGTTGCTGAATGACGACGCCGTGCGTACCCACCTCGATGCTCCGACTGCCGTCCGCGCCGTGCGGGACGCTCTCGTGGCGGCGCATGGAGGCGTCCTCCACGCGCCGCCCCGGATCCGCGCCGACCTCGGGGACGGTCACCTCGTGTTCACGGCCGGGCATCTGCGTACGGAGAAGCTGTTCGGCTTCCGCGCCTACGACACCCTCGTCGGAGCGGAACAACTGGTGGCCGTGTGGGGCTCTGACGATGGTCGGCTCCGGGCCGTGGTACACGGCGACGAGCTGGGCGCTCGGCGGACCGGCGCCATAGGCGCCGTAGCGGTCGACGCGGCGGCGAGGCCGGGACCGATACGGCTCGGGCTGGTGGGAGCGGGTACGCACGCGTGGACACAGTTGTGGGCCATCCGCGCGGTGCGGCAGGTGAGGGAGGTCACGGTGGTGGCTCGCCGACCGGAGCGCGCGGAAGCGTTCGCCCGGCAGGCTGCCGAGGAGTTGGGGGTGAGGGCGCGGGCGGTGCGCGCGGTGGAGGAGGCAGTGCGTGATCACGATGTCGTGGTCGTCGCCACGAACAGCACGGTGCCCGTCCTGGATGCCGACTGGATCGCGCCGGGTACGCATGTGACCACGCTCGGACCCAAAACGGTCGCGCGCCATGAGGTGCCGGCGGCCCTGGCGGACCGGGCTGACGTGCTCCTCACCGACTCCCTCGCCCAGGCAGTCGGCTACCCCGAGCCGCACGTTCTTCCCGTTGAGCGGATGATCGACCTGGGTGCTGTCTTGGCCGGAGCGTCGACGGGCCGGACCGGCCCGGACGAGATCACCGTTTTCTGCTCCGTCGGTCTCGCCGGCACCGAGGTTGCCGTCGCTGCCGCGCTGTGGGAGGCGGTACACCGCAGCCACGGTGCACCGTCGGCAGGCGTCCAGTTCCCGTCCGGTGGAACACGCGGGACTTGAGCCCTTTCCAACCTGAGCACCGGGCTTGGCAGTCGGACCGACAACGTGGTGAATCCCCTGGTGGATGGTTTCTCGGCGAAGAGACCCGTCTCCGCCAGTGGCTTCACGTGCTTGTTCACCCGTCCGGCACCGACGTGTCCGGCCCTGCCCTTCCCCTCCTCGTCGGCAGCTGCGGCGGCACCGCCGCACGGTCGGCTCCCGTCGGCGGCGGCTGAGCGCCGGCCGCCACCTCACGGACGGGTCGGAGCGGGCGACACCGCTCGCTGGAACAGCTCCCACAACTCGTCCGGCACCAGTCGTTCCACGGTTGTCACGCCTGCGGACCACCGACCGCCCCCAACGAGGCGACCTGTCGGGACAGCACGGAGCAGCGCGTCGCCCGGCTGTGCCGTCGAGAAGCAGCGGTCATGCAGTGGGGTCCGGACCAGGCCAGCCCGTCCGGGCACAGACAGCGTCGACGCTCTCTTCAACGGTGAGCCCGTCGGTGACGACCTTCAGGTCGCCGAGCCCGGCACGCTCCATCGCGTTGGCATCCGCTGTGGCCTCGGACGCGATGCGCAGCAGATGCGCCGTGGGCCGGCCCTTCAGCGGATCGCCCGGCTGCGGCCAGCTACCGCCCTGACCGCGGAGCACGACCCGGCGCGTCAGCTCCTCCTCTCCCGCGTGGAGGCGGCACACCGTGGTGGCCGTGGCGGGCAGCGCCTCGGCGTACCGGTCGATCGCGGACTGGTTCTCAACCGAGCCGACCATGACCAGGCGCCGGGCCCCGGCTTCGCGGTGGTTCCGCCACACGGCTGCCAGGACACGGGCCTTGACGCGGTGACGGCTCGGGTCGTCGGCCGAGGCGGGAGCGCAGAAGCCGAGTTGGTCGAGGTCGATGTAGGCCGAGGGGAACCCGGCGTGCAGGGCTCGCAGGTGGAGAGGGAAGCCGATGGTCGATTTACCGACGCCGGTCGCGCCGCACAGCCACAGGACCCGCTCATCGGCCGCGGTCCTGTGGGTGCCCGGTCGCCGTCCGGTGGAGCGGAGCCCACTTACACCGCGGAGCGTGCTCGTGCCCGGGGAGGAACGTGGTCCGGCCGCCCCTGAGGGCTCGTGCGCCGCGTCGGCTTCGGGGAGGGTCGGCCAAGGGCCGAGGTGCTCGCGCAGAAGCCGTACGACCGCGGTCGCGGTGTGTCCGGTGGTGTCGATGCACCCGTCGGCGAAGCCGCTGGTGTCCAGCGCCTCGGCCTCTTCCAGTACTTCGGCCACCTCCTCGACCCGGCTGCCGCGGTTCAGGAAGCGCCGCCGGAGTTCCTTCCGGTCGGCGCGGAGCCGCCACACCGTCAGCGCTGTCCGCGGCAGCAGCTCGGCGTACACGCCCCTGCTCGGGTCGACGACACCGGAGACGATGACACACCGGGCTCCGGCCGCCCGGAACGCTGTCACCACCGCGCCGAGGTTCTCGGCCTTCAACCGGTGCCGTCCCGGATCCGCGGTGGGTTCGGGACAACAGATGCCAAGCTGGTCGATGTCGACGTACCCGGCTTCGACTCCGTCCCGCACGAGCTGCGAGTACAGCTGCCACGCCACCGTCGTCTTGCCGACCCCCGACGGACCGCACAACCACAGCACAGGGGTCACACCGCCGTCCGACGGGGCTTCCCTCATCGGCCCCTCACCTTGGCCGGACGAGAAGAGGCGGTTGCCGGAGGAGCGAGTCCAAGCGCGGAGGTCCAAACCATGGGGAAAGCGTGGCGGCCGATCCGCTCCGTGTCGACCGGAATACCCACACCGATACCGCTCCGCTTGGTGGCGGTGCGGGCCTTGGCCCGGATCCCGGAGACACGGGACCGGCGAGGCTCTCGCGTGAAGTGCTGACGGGGGAGATCACCGGCACAACGGTCAGGGGCCTCGTCCTCTCGTCCCGCTTGCGCCTCCACCCACCGGCCACCGTCACCCCCCGAGCACAGGACGGGAAAGGTCCCGCCGAACGCAGTCGGAGACAGTGCTTCGACCGGCCACGACAGTGAACTCCGGCCGGAGCGTCAAGGAGGTCACCGTGCGTGCCGGCTCTCCTCGGGGCATTCCGGGAAGAGAGTGTCCAGAAGGCGCCGGGCCCGACTTCCGGCCTTTAGCGCCTCACCGTGACCACACCGGGTGCCGGTGCGGCGGGCCTCGGTTCGGGCCACGGCGGACAGCACCCCGCCGACTCGTTCGATGCCGCCGAACTGGAACCCCAACTGGGAGGTGTAACAGGCGGCTGCGGCGATCTTGCGCGTCAGCACGGCGCCGATGTCCACCGTCACCTCGATCGCGTCCGCGGACCGACCGAGAGGAGGCCCACCCGCGGCGTACGGCGCGCGCACCACGTAGGGCACGTCGCGCCACCAGCAGGTGCGCGAGGGCGGTGCGGTGGCGGCAACCGCCCGGGCCGTGATCACGTGGTCGACGTGGCCGCCGATCCCCTGCGGGGCGAGGACGAGGTCCGCCGGTGCCAGGCGTGGACGGATCAGCGACTCCAGTTCCGCGCCGACCGTGTCGCCGGCGCGAGGGGAGGCAAAGAGTTCCGGCGCGCTGCCGTATCCACGATGCGGTGCCTCGGGCAGCGGCAGGTGCAGCGGGGGCAGCACGCCCAGCATCCGCTGGGCGGCGGTGTCCTCCGCGCGGCGCAGGGCCATGTAGTCGGTTTCCGCGGGCAGCCCCTTGTCGAGCTGGGTGGACAGCGCGAAGGGGCACGGGTCGTCGACCGAGGCCGTGAAACAGGTGACGACCCGCACCGACCAGCCCGCCCTGGCCAGGGCGGCCAGGACGCCCCCGGCGGAGAAGACCGCGTCGTCCAGGTGCGGGCTGACGGCCACGGCCGTGCGGGTGCCCGGTGTCCGCGCGGTCACAGCAGGTGCGGGGCGCGGCGGAACCGACAGGACAGGTCCACGACGGGACCGGTGGTCCCGCCGTCCGGAGCCCTTCCGGGCCGATCCCCGGCGGACCACGTGGCGCGCACCTCCTCGTACGCGGTGCCGATGCGCCCGGCGGCCACCGGCCACGACCACCGGGACCGCACCTGCTCCAGCGCCGTCCGCACGAGGCGGTGCCGCAGCGGCGCGTCGTCGAGCACCCGCCCGACCACCCCGGCCAGCGCGCCGGGGTCGCGCGGCGGCGCCAGTAGGCCGTTGACGCCGTCCCGCACGCAGTCCACCACCCCGACCACACTGGTGGAGACCACCGCAAGCCCGCAGGCCATCGCCTCCAGAATGGTGTTGGAGAACCCCTCGGCCCAGGTGGGGCTGACGAAGACGTCCCCTTGGCGGTAGACGGCGGGGGCACCGTGATAGCCGGTGGGGCCCAGCACCTCCACCGCGTCGGCCAGATCCGCTTGCCGCGCCCGGCGGGTCAGCCGGTCCAGGTCGGGGCCGGTGCCGGAGACCAGCAGCCGCAGTCGCCTGCCCTCGGCCAGGAGCAACCGCACCGCTTCCAGTAGGTCCAACACGCCTTTGCGGACGTCGATCCGACCGTGGTAGAGGAGCGTCGGCGGGTCGCCGATCGTGCCCGGCCGCCGGCTTGGCCGGGGCCGGAACAGCTCGGTGTCGGTGGCTCCGGGGACCACCGTGAAGCGCTCGACCGGTATCCGGTGGCGGGCTGCGACTTCGGCCGCGAAGGAGGCCGAGCCGATCAGCAGGGCGGGGGCGTCCCGCAGGACCCGCCGGACCGCTGCGCGATGCGTGGCGCAGCAGGTGCCGACCCAGTGCCCGTCGCCGCCCTGAATGGAGACCACGGACGGAACACCCAGCCGTTCCGATGCCTCCACCGCGGCCAGCCCCGGCGGGTATCCGTACTGGGCATGGAGCACGTCCAGCGGCTCGCGCGCGTGTAGGTCGGCGATCGTGTCGCACAGTGCGGCGACATCGGCCTCGAAGTCCGCGGGCCGCCCGTCGGCGACGGCCTGCTCGCCCAGGGACTCCAGCGCCACCAGGCGCACGCCCCGGGGGACCCGTTCGGGTGGGGGAGGGCCGCCGCCGTAGACGGCGCGTCCCTGCCGGTCGCCACGGTACTGGGACACCAGGGTGACCTCGTGCCCCGCGGCCGTCAGGGACCGCAGCAGGTTCTCCGCGTAGGCGCTCATGCCCGACACGGTCGGCCAGTAGCGCCGCGACACGAAGCAGATCCTCATCGCACTCCCTCCGGGGAACCGGCGACGCCGTGCGCGGCGGATGCGTCCGGGGCCCCGTCGATCCCGGCCCGCTCCGCGTGCCGCAGTGCTCGCAGCGCCCCGGGCACCAGGACGTCGGCGCGGTGGGCGTCGCGGGACAGCTCAAGGCTCACCAGTCCGCCGTACCGCACGGCGCGCAGCGCGCCGAGCACCGAGGGCAGGTCCATGTCGCCCTCGCCGGGGGCACGGTGCTCGTGCCGGCCGCGGGGCATGTCCTCCACGGCCACCGCCCCCAGGTCCCGGGCGTGACCCAGCACCGCCTGGTGGGGCGCCAGGTCGCCGGCGACCAGGCAGTGGCCGGTGTCCAGCGCCAGTCGCAGGCCGGGAACGTGGGCAGCCAGGCGGGACCAGCCGGCGCAGTCCTCCACGAGCATGCCCGGCTCGGGCTCGAAGGCCGCCACCACGCCGCGCTCGGACGCGTACGCCACGACGGCGCGCACTCCGTCCACCAGGTGCCCCCAGACCGCCCCGCCGGGAGAGGTGTCCGTGCCCGGGGCCGGTGTCCCCGCCCAGAACGAGACCGCCTCGCTGCCCAGATCGGCGGCGATGTCCACGCACAGCCGCAGGAAGGCCAGCCGGCGGGCCCGACCGGCCGGATCGGGGGTGACCAGGGTGGGTTCGTGTTTGCGCCTCGGGTCGAGGAGGAACCGCGCCCCGGTCTCCACGGTACTGTCCAACCCCAGGCGGTCCAGTCGGCGGGCCAGCGCGGCGGTGCGGGCCGCCAGACGCGGCGCGAAGGGATCGTGGTGGGCGACGTCCACGGTGAGGGCGACACCGTCGTACCCGGTGTCCGCCAGCAGGGCCAACGCGTCCGGCAGGCGGTGCGAGGTCATGCCGTTGGTGTTGTAGGCGTAGCGCAGGCCGTCGCCCGCCGAGGCGCTCATCGGAGGGCTCCCGCGGCGGTGCGGGCCACCGCGTGGCGGTCCGGTTCGCGGTAGAGCGGGTACAGCGCCCCCACTGCCTCCCGGGCGGCCTCGACGTCGAACCAGGCGGGTCCGCCCAGCCGTTCGCGGGCCTCGAAAGTGAGGTGGACCGGTCGCGCCCCGGAGTGGGGGAGGGGGCCCACTCCGGCCAAGGGCCGTCCGCGCTCCATCAGCCGCCGCACCCCGCGTTCCCCGATCCGTGCGTAGGACATCGTCTCCACCTCCATGCCGGGGACGAGCGCTTTGACCGCGTACCCGTCCGGGCCGCCCGTCTCGATCACCAGGACGTCGAAGTCGGCGAGCCGCCGCAGCAGGTCCGCCAGGAGGGTGGCGGGGTCCTCCAGGGAACCGGCCGGCACGGTCGGCAGGCCGGAGAAGGACACGGTGGAGCGCTGCGCCAGCACGGCGGGTTCCAACAGCGCCAGCAGACGCGGGCCGTCCAAGCCGGCCCAGGCGGTCATCGCCCGCAGGGCGCGCGGCTCCTGCTCCGCCAGGGGCGAGGACAGTTCGCGGTCGAGGTAGCCCGGCGGGGCGATCCGCGCGACGGTCTCCAGCGGGCTGTGGAAGAAGACCTTCCGCGCCCGGGAGGAGACGTACTCCAACACCGCCTTGCGCAGTGCCGTCTCCCGGTCGGGATGGACGGCCTCCCCGCAGGCGGTCAGGACCAGCGGCGGAGCCGTGGGATCGGCGTCGACGCCGACGACGTGGACGTCGACCATGCCGAGCTGCGTGGAGGCCAACTTGGGCAACACACGCACGCCCAAGTCCCGCAGCCGCCCGAGCACCGAGACGGTGACCGGGTCGGCGACCTCGTCCAACTCGATCACCACTCCCTCGTCCATCGCGCGGTGCGCCGTGGCGTTGCCGTCGCGCTGGAGGACCTCCAGCAGGGCGTGGGACAGGGCCCGCTCCGGGGTGTCCCCGGCGCCCAGTCCGTTGGTGACCGGGGTGGTCAACCAGCCCCCCGGCGGAGGGTCCCCGGGCAGGTCTCCGCCGCACGCCGCGGCGAACTCGGCGGGCACCAACACCTCTTCGCCGGTGCGGTAACGGCGCGCGGGCACCCAGTCCAGGGGGCGCTCGGGGGCGTAGTCCGCGCCGGCCGGCAGGACGAGGCGGACCGGGTCGGCGACCCGGTCCCGGCCGCGCTCGCGCACCAGCTCCGCGTAGGAGGCCCGGCGGCGCTCGGTGCGCGCCAGGTGCCGCGCCGACAGCACCTCCTCGACGAGTTCGCCGTACGCCCCGACACGGGCCTGGTCGGGGCCGGCCCCGTAGCCACAGGCACCCTTGCGCATGCCGTCCGGGCCGAGGTGGTCGGCGGAGACCACCGGGAGGCCGACGCGGTCGGCCGCGCCGATGTCGAAGTCGTCCTGCTCCCCGGGCGCCAGCGCGGCGCGGTAGGCCCGCACCACCGGGTGCGTCTCGGTGGCGCTCACCCTCCGGCTCCCAACGCGAGAGCCTCCGTGGTGGGCTGTCCGGACAGTTGGTGGTCGAACAGGCGCATCACGTCCGCGGTGGTCACCGGGGCGGCGAACTCGAAGGGGGTGGCGACCGCGTCGAACTCCAGCCCTCCGATCACCGAGCGGTAGCGCCGCACCTCGCCGTGCGAGAGCGGTACGCGGGCGTGGTAGGCCTTGTGGCAGGACAGGGCACGTGGCACGGTGCCGTCCAGGTCGACCTTGAGCGCGTCGCCGCAGAAGAGGATCCCCCGGCGGGCGTCGTGCAGGACGCAGTGGCCGTCGAAGTGCCCGCCGGTGTGGTACACCGTCAACCCCGGGGCCGGCTCCAGGGTCTCGTCCACCGGCCAGGTCACCCGGAACGCCTTGGTCCACTCCAGGTCCCGCGTGCCGACGGCGACCACCGGGGGAGCGAAGTGCCGCTGGAGCTGCCACAGGGCGCCGTAACCGTGCACATGGCTGGAGCCCAGCCAGGCGATGCCGCCGAGCCGTTCGATCTCGGCCAGCGCCTCGGGCGGGTAGTACGGTGCCGCCTCCCAGGCGACGTTGCCGTTCCCGGTCTCGATCAGCCAGCCCGTCGACCCCAGGCCGAAGGAGGGGACGGTGCGGAACCCGGTGACGCCCGGGGTCGGCCGGTGCCAGTCGGCGGCGAGGAGGGCGTCGACCGTCTTCTCCTCCACCAGGTCCCAGCCGTCCTCGGGCAGCGCGTTGCGCACGTCGCTGCAGACCGGACAGGCGGGCGGGGTGTCGAACCACCGCTGCCAGTGGCCGCAGTGGACGCAGGCGTACATGCTCAGGGTCATCGTCGGCCTTCCTCGGCGGTGAAGGGGATCCGGGCCGCGGCCGGAAGCGAGGGGGGAGCTTCGGCAGTGGTCCCGTCGGCGCGGGCCAGCGCCTCCAACAGCAGCCTGTGCAGGGCCAGGTCGCGCCGCAGTGGCCACGGCCAGACCCGCTCCCGCGCGGTGCCGGCGCGCGCCGCCGCCACGGCCGCGGAGAACCCGCGGACCTGCCCGACGAAGGGCGAGGCGCCGGCGTCGAACGGAACGGGAACGCGCCGCGCGGTGTCCGCGCCGGTGAGCCACATCGCACCTCCGGCGTCCTGACCGAGGGTGTCGGTTGCGGTCAGCAGCCCGCGGGTGCCGACGATCTCCAGTCGGCGGCGGGGCAGCGCGTCGGGGGTGTTGTAGGCGACGTGGAGACAGGCCAGGACCCCACCGTCGGTCCGGCCGACCAGTACCGCGCCGTCGTCGACCCGGTAGGGATGCACCCGAT
Source organism: Streptomyces taklimakanensis (assembly GCF_009709575.1). Lineage (NCBI taxonomy): Bacteria > Bacillati > Actinomycetota > Actinomycetes > Kitasatosporales > Streptomycetaceae > Streptomyces > Streptomyces taklimakanensis. The sequence goes on along the minus strand of NZ_WIXO01000001.1, from coordinate 108,532 downwards.
GCTGCACCAGCGCCGCCAGTCGCGTCACGTCGTCCCCGCCGAGCAGCACCCCCACCAGGTCGAGTCCGTGCGGAGCCAGGTCGATCAGGGCTCCGCCACCGGCCCGCGCCGGGTCGGCGCGCCAGTTGTCGCAGTGGCCGCCGTCCGGCGACCAGGCGGGCGGCAGCCAGCAGCAGTAGGTGATCCGCACCGCGGTGACCGTGCCCAGCCCGCCGGAGGCCACCACGTCCCGCGCGGCCTGGTGGGCCGGGTGGAACCGCTGGTCGTAGGCGGTGGCCGCCGGCACCCCCGCGCGTTCGCAGGCCGCGACCAGACGCTCGGCGTCGGCGAGGTCGGCGGCGAGCGGCTTCTCGCACAGCACCGCCGCTCCCGCCGCCGCGGCAGCCTCGGCCACGGGGCGGTGGGCGTGGTTGGGCGTGGCGACGTACACCGCGTCGGGCCGGTGGTCGGCCAGCAGACCCGCGAGGTGGGGGACGGCGCGGACACCGGGCGCCCGGGCGGCCAGCCGCGCGGCGGCGACCGGGTCGGTGTCGGTCACGGCGACCAGGCGGGGGACCGCGGTGGCCGGCCGCTGCCGGGCGGCCTCCAGCAGTCCGGGCAGGAAGTGGTCGCGGGCGACCCATCCGCACCCGGCGATCGCCCACCGGCAGGTGGCCGCGGCGGCCGACGTGTCGGCGTTCACCACCGCTCCGGCAGGTCCAGGAGCACCCTGCGGCGGGCCAGCCCGGCCACCTCGGGTGTCAGGCGCCCCGCTCGTGCGTCCGCGAGCAGGGCGGGGGAGAGAACGACACGGCTCGGCAGGTAGCCGGCGGCATCCCGCCCGTACTCGTCCCGCCAGCGTGGGCTCGGCCAGTGCAGCAGACCGTCGCGGTAGAGGGGGTTGAGCCGTAGGGGCCGCCCGGGGACGGGCCGGGCCGGGGACGGCAGGCCCTGTCCGGGCGGCGGAGGTGGGGCATCGGCCAGGGCGAGGGCCTCGCAGTGCGCCAGGTCCGCCACCGGACGCGGGCGGGGGGCGGCACCGTCCAGCAGGGCGCGGGTCAGATCGGCGTCGTCGTAGCAGACGGCCCCCGGCAGCAGCGACCGCCAGCCGGCCGGGTCCAGCGGCAGACCGGCGCTCGGTCCGGGGACCAGGGCGTTGTGGCAGTGGCCCAGAACGACGGCGCCGCCGTCGGCGTACCGCAGGGCGCGGTCCACCACCTCCCGTTTGTGGGGCAGGAAGTACAGCGCGTCGTGACAGGTCACGTAGGCCGGCCCGTGCGGGCGCAGCGGCCACGGTGCGGTCAGGTCGGCGCACACCAGCCGTGCCTCGGGCACGACGAACCGCCGGGCCAGCCACAGTTTGGCGAAGACCACGTCGATGCCGGTCAGATCCCGGTGCCCGCGCAGCGCCAGCTCCCGCAGCAGGTGCCCCGTGCCGCAGGCCAGTTCCAACACCGGTCGTCGACCGGGCGGGTGGTGCGCGGTCAGGGCGAGCACGGCCAGCCAGGTCGGGTCGCTCCACCGGTGCAGGAAGTAGTCCCCGACCCTGCCCAGGCCCAACAGCACCACCGCCTCGCGCAAGGTGGTCGCCTTCAGCGCGGCGCGCAGCCTCCCGGGAGGCGGGATCGGACCGTCCCACCAGTCGTCGGTGTCCGCGAGCAGGGCGACCGCGGCACCGTCCGGGTCGCCCTCCTCGATACGGCGCACGGCCCGCTCACGCAGCTCCTCGCGACCGGCGCGCAGCCAGGGGATGCCCGCCACGACGGGCCAGAGCCGTTCGCCGTCGAACAGCAGACCGGGTCCGTGCGGCCGCAGCGGGGCCCCGCCGACCGGGCTGACCAGACCGGTCGCGACCGGTGTCGCCGCGGGGCCCGCCGCCGGGCTCCTCACGCCGCCTCCGTCGCGGCCAGCACGGCCCGGTGGAAGCCGGACACCGCGCAGGGATGCACCAGGTCCAGATCGTCCAAGGCCTGCTCGGCGGTGAAGGCGGCGGCCCGTGCGTGGTGGTGGACCTGCAACACCCGGTCGAGTACATCGGCGGCGTGGAAAGCCCGTGCGGCCGGGTGCACGGCCTCCTCCCGCAGGGCGAGCAGACCGGTCAGACGCGAGGCGAGCGGGCCGGGCAGAGCCGCGAGTCGTCGATCGGTCAGCCGTGCCGTGATGCCCGGCAGGTGCTCGCCCAGCAGCTCCTCCCCGGCGAAGCCCGCGTCGGGCAGCACCGCGTTGTGCAGGTGGTGGGCCAGACCGAGGAGGAAGGCGTCGGTGGGGTCGGCGCCGAACGCCTCGGCCAGCAAGCCGCCGTAGACGGCGACCGCCCAACAGTGGTCACCGTGGCTCTCGGGCGGTTCCACCATCAGCCGCGGGTGGTCGGGCCGCGTGGCGCCCGCCCGCGGCTGGGCGCACAGGTCCACCGCGAACCTCGGCGCCGGGGCGCCGTGGCGCTCCGCCGCGGCCAGCCGCGGCAGAGCTTCCCGCAGCCGGCCGAGGGTCACCGCGTCCAACCTGCCCGCGTGCCGTCCGACCGAGCGGGCCAGCACGGCCGCCGCCTCGGAGGCCGTCAGCCCGCACTGCCGCAGCACCGGGCCGTCCACACCCGCCAGACGTGCTCCGGCCACGGCGGCGGCGCACTCCAGGGTGGCGATCCGGCCGGGGTCGGCACCCCGGACCAGCGCCGCCCACGACCGGAGGAAGGCGCGTTCGGCCATCGAGACGGTGCTGTCGGCCGTCCGGACCCGCTTGAGGTCGCCGACCTCGCGCAGCAGGGGGGCGGCCGCCCGCAGGGCATCGCGCGGCACCCGGGGCGAGGCCTGCCGCGCCGGACGGGGAGCGGCCCGGGTCACGACTGTCCGTCCCGCGGCGCCCGACCGTCCAGCCAGTCCAGCAGGGCGCGCTCCTGTCGGTGCAGCGCGTGCTCCGGGACGCGTCCGTCGACGGTCATGGGGGCCTTGAAGAAGAACCCGAACTGTTCCTGCACCCCGCGCTCCCCCCGGCGCCGCGCCTCCGCCAGCAGCCGTACCAGCTCCAGTACCAGCGGGGCGGCCAGAGCGGAGTCCTGACACAAGAAGTCGATCTTCATCTGCATCCGGCGGCCGAGGAAGCCGACCAGGTCGATGTTGTCCCACGCCTCCTTCCGGTCGCCGCGCGGCCGGTAGTAGTCGATGCGCACCAGGTGGTCCTCGACCGGGTAGCCGAGCACCGCGTCCAGCACCGACTCCTTGGTGGCCGTCTTGCTGGCCAGCGAGCCGGGATCCTCCAGCGCCCGACCGTCGCGGTTGCCCAGCAGGTTGGTGGAGTACCAGCCCTCCACCCGCAGCGCCCGGGACCGCAGCGCCGGGGCGAGGACCGTCTTGACCATGGTCTGCCCGGTCTTGCCGTCCTTGCCGGCGATCGGCACGTCCCGTCGCTCGGCCAACTGCGTCAGGGCCGGTACGTCGGCTCCGACGCTCGGGGTGAAGTTCACGTACGCCATGTCCTCCCGCAGCGCCGCGTAGGCGTAGAGCATGGCGGGGGTGATCGCCTCGCTCCCACCGTCCAACGCGGCCTCGAACGCCTCGGGGGAGGCCAGGGACGGCGACGCCAGGTCCGGTTGCCGCTCGGTCGAGGCGAGGTTGACCACGACCACCTCGTCCAGCTCCTGTTCGGCCCGGAAGTGCCGCAGGTCCTCCCGTATCCGGTCGGTCTGTTCGCGCAGGCCGCCGGACGGCGTGACGTTGGCGCCGCCGACCCCGCGGCAGTAGGCCGGATCGGCCACGGCCGGCCAGGGCCGCACCCGCTGTAGCCGGGGCGCCACGGCCTCGATCTGGGCCGGGTCCAGCACCTGGTGGAAGTGGGCGGCCTTGGCTAGGTCGTCGGCGGACACGTCCCAGCCGCCGAACACCAGCCCCTCGTAGGGCACCAGGTCCGTACGCGCTGCCAGCGGAAGCCCGTCCTGACCGCAGGCGCCGAGCCTGAGCAGTTCCACCCCGGCCACGGCGGTCGTGGCCACCGCGCCGCCCAGCCCCACGACGGCCACACCCAGCCGGTCCACCGGCTCGTCCCCGCTCTTGCGGCGGGAGGGGCGCCTCCCGGTCAGCGTGTTCATCGCTCTCTCCGATCGACTCGCACGGTGGCCGCGGCCGAGGCCCGACGCCGGAGGGAGACCCGGCCGGTGGCCCCCGCGGCTCCGTGAAAGCTGTCACGTACGCGGCGGAACGGACGCGCCGCCCCGACGTCACCAAGGTTCGGCGCGGTCAGGGGCCGGCGCATCCGCGGAAAAAAGGCCGTGCTCCGGAGGTTTCGTCCTTGCCGCGCGACGGTGGCGCGCCGATGCGGCTGCCGTGTGCCCACCGAGCCGCGCGCGTGATCGACCGGCCAGGGCGGCCGAACGGGTGAATTACTCGGATCGGGCCCTCGGTTGCGGCGCGGCAGGCCCTGTGAGGTGTCGCGTGACGGCACCGGAGACGTCGGGGTTCCGAGCCGATGCGTCCCTTTAAACGATCACGGGTCGATCCGCGCCCATTGCGCGTCGGTCGACGGCGCACCCGCACCGACGACCGATCGATCCGAACGAGACCGCCCAGGGGACCGGCCGGCCCGGGTCCTGTACTCGATGCCGTGCTCCTGTGGAACCCCCGCTACCGCGACGTCGCCGTCGCCCGGCTCCGCGCCGAGGACCACGAGACCAACGGCCGGCGCGCCGACTTCCCGGGCCGCCACCGGTACGGCATCCGGGCCGGCGGTCATCGCCTCGCCCCTGGCCGCGGGCACCCGGGCCCACAACCGGTTGCTGCGCGGCATCCGCGCGATCGGCGAGCGCGCCGTGCCCTCGTCGACCCGCTGGACCGTCGTCTTCCGCCGGAGCGCTTGGGGGAACGGCCCGGCGGTTCGCACCGCCTGCGGACCAAAGGCGCCTGACGGAGGCACAGCCACGTCCGCCCTCGATCGTTCGGGTGACCGCGTCCACGTGCCGCCCGGCGAGAGGCGTTCGGCCGTGCCCATATGCCGCGCCACGCGGAGCCACACGGGAGCCGGGAGAAACACGGCACCACTGTGACACTTGTGACCCGCACCCGCGACGACCGGCCACGGCCCGACGAGCAGGCAGGAGCCCATGCGTCCTCTACCGCGTCTCATCGTCTTCGACGTGAACGAGACCCTCAGCGACATGGCACCGCTGCGCGCCCGCTTCGAGGAGGTCGGCGCGCCCGGACACCTGGCACCGCTGTGGTTCGCCGGAGTCCTGCGGGACGGCTTCGCCCTCACCGCGGCCGGTGGCTTCGCCGAGTTCGCCGACCTGGCCGCCGACGGGCTGCGCGCCCTGCTGGCCGATCTGCCCGAGCGGTCGGGCGGGGTCGACGACGCCGTTCGGCACGTCCTGGCCGGGCTCGGCACGCTTCCCGTGCATTCCGACGTGCCCGAGGGAGTGCGCGCCCTGCGGGAGGCCGGATACCGGCTGGCCGCGATGACCAACGGAGCAGCCTCCACGACCGAACGCCTGCTGGGTGGCGCGGGGCTGCTCGAACACTTCGAGGCGCTCCTGGACGTCCGCGGCCCCCGGGCCTGGAAACCGGCCCCCGCCGCCTACCGGTACGCGACCGACCGGCTGGGAGTGGCCGCGGACGAGACGCTGCTGGTCGCGGTGCACCCCTGGGACGTCGACGGCGCACGCCGTGCCGGCCTCGCCGCCGCCTGGCTGCGCCGCGGCGCCGCGGTCTACCCGGCTGCCATGACCGCCCCCACCCTGGCCGCCGACGACCTCGCCTCCCTGGCCCGTGTGCTCACCGATGACTGACCCACCCGGCCGCCACCCCCGCTCCGCGGCCACCCCCGCTCCGCGGCCACGCCCGTCCACGGACCGGTGGAAGGAAGCGGTCCACGGGCCGTCTCCGAGCGCGGGGGCTCGGGTGCCGGTCATCTGTGGCACCAGCGGGCGAGTCCGCGGCCGGAGACCCGCGTTCAACGGCAGGGTGCCGATCACGAGTCCTGCGTGTCCGAGCACGGTGGGCCGCCTGCGGCCATCGCCGCCGGCCGGTCGCCCCGCAGCCGTGGGGTTCACTGGCCGGTGGGGTAGGTCTCCTCCTCGCCCGTGCCGTGCTCGTAGCGGTGGAGGGGGTCCAGTGCCCGGGTGCGGTCCAGGTAGAGGAAGGCGTCGTAGCGGTCGGCGAGCACGGTGGGCACGTAGTTGCCCCAGCGTTCGGCCTGTGGCCGGTAGACGACTCCGATGGCGCGGTGGTCGCGCTCCTCGCGGCGCCAGGCCGACGCGGGCGCGTCGGCGCCGTCCCCGTCCCCCCAGAGGAACAAGGCCGAGCCGCCGGGCAGCGCTCGGTGCAGCAGGTGCTCCACGCTGCCGTCCCGAGCGGGCGGCACCTCCATCGTCTCCGGTGGCAGGCCCCACTGCTGTGCGGCGACCACCGTCCCGTCGTGGGAGCCGAAGCCGACCAGCACCACGCCCTCGGTCGCGTGCCGCTCGCGCAGCAACTGCCCGACGTTGACCATGCCCGCGTCGGCCATGTCGGTGGCGCGGGCGTCCCCGACATGGGTGTTGTGTTCCCAGACCACGGCCTTGGTCCCCGGTCCGTGGTGGGCCGTGAGCCGGTCGAGGGTGTCGGCCATGTGGTGGTCGCGGATGTTCCACGACTCCGGGCCGCCGCGCACCATCGCCCGGTAGTAGCGCTCCGCCCCCGCCAGGACCTCGGCGTTCTGCCGGGCGGTGAACTCCGCCGCCCGGCCGCCGTCGACACCGACCTTCGGCCTCCGGCCGGCCCGCTCCCGCAGTCCGATCAGCAAGGAGGCCACCTCCGCCTGGCACCCGGCGGGCACCAGCCGGGTGGCCAGCGCGTACGACTGCGGATCCCGGGCGTACGGTTCGAAGCAGTGGCAGGCGGCGAGGGCCTGTTCCACCTGGTCGGGGTCGTGCTCGCGCACGTGGTCCAATACGGCGTGCAGCGACTCCCACAGGCTGTAGACGTCGAGTCCGAAGAAGCCGACGCGCTCCCCGGCGGGCAGGGCGAGGTTGTGGTCGCGCAGCCACCGGGCGAACCTCAGAACCTCGGTGTTGGCCCACATCCACCGCGGCCAGCGTCCGAAGCCGTCCAGCACCTCCCCGGGGTCCTCCGGGCTGCCGGGGGCGCCGGTGACGCAGTGGTGCAGTGCCTGGCAGTCGGGCCAGTCGCCCTCCACGGCCACCAGCGAGAAGCCCTTCTCCACGATCAGCCGGCGGGTCAGCTCCGCCCGCCACCGGTAGAACTCCGCGGTGCCGTGGGAGGCCTCGCCGACGGCCACGTAGCGGGCGTCGGCGATCCGATCCAGTAGGGGGTCGAGGGAGTCCGGTCCGGTCAGCGGCAGGGCTTCCTCCCGTATCTCCCGTGTCGCCCGTGCCTCTCCCGCCGCCGCCGTGCCGCTCCGGGAACCGTCGGCGCGTGCCATCGCTCTGCCCTCTCTGGTCGTGCGAAGGGGCGAGGCGGGACCTGCGGGCCGCCCCGCGCGGTGCCCGCTTCGCGGTACCCCGCGGAGCGGGCGGCGTAACTCCCTCCCCGTGTCTCGGCGGGGTGCGGGCGAAGGACGTCCTTCCGCCGCGGAGCGGACGGTGCGGAGGTGCCGGACCGGTTCGCGGTGGCACACGCGGTTGTTTCGCCGGTGCCGCCCCGGGCGCCCGCGACCCGTTCGGACGTACACGAGCGGGCCCATGGACGAGGAGGAGAGTTCATGAGGGCTGTGGTGCGGCACGGCGTGGGCGGTCGGGCCCGTCTCGGCCTTCCCGTCTCCGACGATGCAGGCCACCAGCCGGTCCGGGGCGTCGAAGGCGGCGCCGAACGCGGTCGACAGGGCGTAGCCGAGCTCCCCGCCCTCGTGGATGGTGCCGGGGGCGGCCGGGGAGAGGTGGCCGAGGAAGCCGTCGGATGCGCAGTAGCGGCGCGCCGGTTCCCGTAGGCCGCTCTCGTCGCGCGTCAGCGCCGGGTCGTAGTGCTCGTGCGTGCCCTCCAGCCACGGGTTGGCGTGGTTGGCCGGAGCGCCGTGCCCGGGGCGGTGATCAGCGGTACGTCGGCGTCGCGCTTCCCGACCAGCGTGTTGAGCGCCGCGTACACCAGGGTGATGCCCGGACACGAGCCCCGGTGACCGAGCAGCCGCGGATTGAGGTGCTCGCGGCGCAGCGGCTCCCGTAGCAGCACGTTGTCCCGCAGGGAGACCAGCGCGGCGGCCACGTGGTCGGCGGCCCGCCGATACGCCTCCGTTCAGTCCTGCCCAGGCTCCATGGAACACCTTTCCTCGTTCGACGTCCCGGCCGTCCTTCACGGCTCGGCGCGGCGGCACGCCACGGGGTTTCTCCGGGAGAATCCGGCCGCTTCGCGGGGGCTCCCCGACACCACCATCCGGCCCGATCGCGCGACCGCCCGCGCCGACCCGTTCGACTTCATCAAGACCTTCCACAACAGACGCCGCCCACGCGAACACGTCCACTGGGGCTGCCTCACACCCCCGAGACGCGCCTGCGCCACCGGCAGGATCAGGCCCTCGCGGCGTAACGACGACGTGTCCGAGAGCACGGGGAAACCTCATCCAGCACGCCACCATGATCATGAACGGTCACCCGGCGTCACCGCCGACTGTGGACCGTCCGATGGGCGGACCCCGCCCCGGGCCCCTGCGGCGGGGCGTTTCGCACGGCAGCCGCGGTCGACCACGAGGGGGCCTCAGATGCCGTAGTGCACGAACGACACCCAGGCGCTGGGGTGGTCGGGACGGCGGGCGCGCTCCGCGACAAGTGCGTTGCGAAGGGCAAGGGCACTGCTGGTGTGGGTGAGCTGGGACTGGCCGGGACCGTTGAGCAACTGCTCGTAGACGTCTCGGGCGACGCGTGCGGTGGGCGTGTCGGGAACGGGCCACAGGGTGCCGACAACGGTCTGGAAATCGGAGTACATCAGGGCGGCGGTGAGACTGACCCACTCGTCGAGGACGAGGGTGCCGCCGGCGGCGGTGGCGCACGCGGCGAGAAAGCCGAACTCGGCCCGCGCCGTGGGCAGGTCCGCCAGGTCGGAGACGGTCAGCGGGCGGTCATGGAGCGAGAGGTGGCTCTGGAGCGGGTCGTCCGGATCCTGTACGGCGTGGCAGTCGAAGTGGGCCCACACGTGTTCCCGGAGTGCGGCGCCGACCCGGTCGTGGCAGGCCTCGGGACCGGCGAGGACGGTGAGGCCGTCCGGCGGGAGGAGGCTGCGCAGCCGTGCATGGACGCGGGCGGTGGCCGGAAGGCGTTCGGTGTCCGGGGCGACGAGAAGGAGACGGCGATGGCGGGCGGGGGCTCCGCGCGGGTCGTCGCGGGCCTCCCGGGCGGTGACGAGGCGGTGCATGGTGGGCGTGTAGGAGGAGACGGTCAGATCGAGCACGGAAACGCCGTCCGCTGAGCCCTGAGGTGCCGCTGCGTGCAGCGGCAGGGTGGTGAGGGGACCGGTGGGCACCCACCACATGCGTGAGGTGCCGGACGACAGCTCCAGGGCGTTCAGGACGGGCCCCGCGACGGTGCGCCAGAGCCAGTCCAGCACGTCCCGGACGGCCTCCTCCCGTTCCGTGCCGGTGAGTTCGGTCATCGCGGCCATGTACCGTTCGGCCCGGTCGCGGCAGTCCTCGGCGGTCAGGTCGGGGAGTGGGAGGCGCACGGGCTCGGCGCGGTCTCGGCGGGCGATCAGCGCGTCGCAGTGCCACGGGCTGACGTTGACGTAGACGACGGGACCCTCGTCCGCGGCGGGTTTGAGGTCGGTTTCGTAGTTCGGTTCCGTGAGGACGGGGGCGTCGAGCCGGGTCCTCCGGACCAGTTCCTCCCACTGCTGCTCGAAGTCGCCGAGCGGGGGATCGCCCGCCGTCCCGCCGCGCAGGCCGGCGTTCAGCCGGTGGTAGGCGCGGACGACCGGGTTGCCGTCTCCGGCCAGTCCTTCCATCCGGACGTCTCGCGGGACGACGCGCGAGCGTGCGGAGCCTGCGGGGGTATGGATCCGCGGCTCCAACATGGCGTACACCCGGTCCATCCGCCGGGCCAGTCGGGGCTGTTCTTCCTGCAGTTCCTCGCGGAGGGGCCGAGGGTTCGTGTGCTGCATCCACAAGATGGCGCGTCCGCGTTCCAGGAGCTCCACGGCGCGGGTGGTGTCACCTGCGTCGAGGGCGCATGCCGCTGCCTCCGAGGCCAGCCTGGGGTGGTCGGCGAGTACCCCCAGCATCTCCTCACGGGCGCCCCACAGTGCCCTGGGCAGCAGTTCGACGGCGGTGGCCAGGTCCCGGTACCCGGCTGCCGGTCCTTGTCCGTCGGCTGCCGAGCGCCCGCTCTCATAGGCTGTCCGCAGCCGCACCTGAACGGCGATGCCCGGAGTGCGGCTCACCTCCCGGCGCAGTGACTTGAAGGAGGGCAGGCGGCGTTCGAGCTCGCCGGACAAGGGCTCGGACCGGGCCAGGCGGGCTTGGTAGGCGTCGAAGAGAGTGCTCGTGGCCCGTGCGCGGGTGGGACTGCCGGGCGGCGAGCTCCGATAGGCGCGCAGAAGGTGTTCAAGGGCTTGGTCGAGATCGCCGGGGTCGGGCCCCGCCCCGGCTCCCCTCTGCCCGAGCTTGTACCGGTCGAACAGGGCCACCCCCAGGTTGTTCGAGGAGGCGATCAGAGTGGGATCACCGGGCAGGGAACGGGAGACGGCCCGGCCGAGCAGGGCGATGCACGTGTCGAGGTGGCGGCTTTCACCGGTGTCCTTGAAACGGGCGTGTTCGGCCATGCCCCGCCGGAAGAGCTCCCGGGCGATCAGCGCGGTGGCGGCAGTCCGACGATCGGGGCGCCGGCGCTCGGGCGGCCGCTCCGACTGCCGGAACGGCCGATGCCCGCCGTGTCCGGACCACCTCGACCGGTCGTCGCTGTTCCACGAAACGCTGTAGCTCATCGGTGGCCTTCCCCCGGTTCCGTCTCTTCTGTTGTGGCGCCGGTCCTCATTCCCGCCCGCCCCTGCGTGCTGCCGCGCCGGCGGCGGCGAGCCCGGCGATGGCCCCGGCCGCCGCGCCCGTCCACGTCCAGCCCGCTCCCAAGCCGCCCCCGGCAGCGGACACCGTCACCCAGGCGAGGGACGCGCCCACCGCCGCCGCGCCGAACCGGACCAGTACCGCCGTCCAGCGTCGCTCAGGCGACACCGCGCGCAGCACCACGAGGGAGACGAGCAGGGCGAGAGCGCCCAGGACCGTGACAACGGCGGGCTTGACCGGACCGGGGAGCGGGACGGTGTACTGCAGGGCCTGGATGGCGGTGAGGCTCATCAGAACCGCTCCGACGGCACCCGTGAGGCCGAGGTTGACCGTCTCCTGGCGGCGCTGCCGGGCGCGCTGGAGCAGCTGGTCGGCGAACGCGCCCACCTGTTCGCAGCGGCGCAGGGCGGCCTCCAGGTAGGTGGCCTCGTCGTCCAGGCGCCTGCCGAACCACTCCGCCAGTGCGCGGTCGTCGACGAACGGCCCGCTGGGGGAATCGCCGGGTAAGGGACCGCTGAGGGCGGCGAGGTTGGCGGCGGCGATCTCCACGGTGCGAGCCATCTCGCGGCTGCGGGTCGAGCGGTCGACCAGGCCTCGTTCCCGGGCCTGGAGGCCGACCAGGGCGCGGGTGGCCCAGAGCAGGTCCGCCTCGCGGCCGGGACCGTGTGGAGCAGTGGTCTGTTCCAACAGTTCGGTGACGGCTGTGTCCGCGGCGTCGCGCAGTCGTCCAGCGCTCCCGGCCGCGGACCAGACGCGCAGTTGATAGCGGAGCCTGGCGGCGTGCAGTAGGTATCTTCCCAGGGGCGGCAGCCCGTGCGCCCGGGTCGTCCAGGTCCAGGCCGTCAGTTCCCGGTCATGGTCGTGGGCGGCGACCACCACCAGCCGCCGTTCCGGACGCGCGTCCCGGGCGGCGGACGCCTCCCACACCGCGAAGCCCTGGGAGACGGTGACGCCTCCGTACGGCCATCCGTCGGGCGCGGCGGGATCGGCCGGTGTCCGGGCCCGTACTGCCGCAACCAGCGGACGGTCCGGCTCCGGTGTGGGCCGGACTCCCGGTTCGGCGAGCCGCGCGAGGTACAGCCTCGCCACTCCCAGTACACCCCTGCCTCGTGGTTGTCCTTCCAGGACGTTCCCGGCCGGCAGGACCGTCGACCACTGCGCGTCCAGATCCCTCCAGCCCAGGCCTTCCTCAGGGGGCGGAGCCAGCATGACCGACAGGCACAGCACGTCGTGCTCCCGCCGCAGGGCCGCCTGCCGAACTCCCGTTCCCGGCCGCTTCCTGGCCGCGAGCAGTCCCGCCGTCCTGGTGGCAGTGGCACCGAGGAACGGCTCCCAGCCGCCCTGCGGCTGCATCGCGACTCCGGTCCGCTCCACCGGCTCCGTCATCCCCAGCACGGTGCCGCACTTGTTCCACACCTCTGCCAACAGGGCGAGGGCACTGTCCCGGTGCGCTCCGCCAGTGAGGACGAACAGGTGAACGCCCAGGGCCTCAGCCCGCAGCACCGCTGCTCGCACTGTCGCCGCTGGGAGTGGTCCACCCACCCGCACGGTCCGTCGGATCCGCCGAATTCAGAACGTGGACCAGTTCGTTGATCCGTTCCCGACACTCTTTGGGCAGCGGCAGCAGATCGGCGTCCTCCAAACCGACGATGCGGTACGGTCCCGCCATCTCCACATCCGCGACGGCACGCCGCAGACCGGCGGCGTCTCCGGCCGCAAGCGCACGCCGCATGGCCTCCAAGCCGTGCCCGACCGCGTTCCAGTTCTCCTGCTTCAGCCGCCAGGCCGGGATGTCTCCCAGGACCTCCGCGGCCATGTGTCGTGTCTCCGGCTCCACGCTGTAAGAGCGTAAGGGCGCGCCCGTTCCACCGTCAGCAGGTTCGGGGAATCGGAAAGGGCCTCTGCCGAGGGGGAGTGGTCCGCCCACGGAATCGATGTACATGGTGATGTCCGCCAGGCTCTCGTCCGCCGGCAGGAGCACCTCCGCGGTAACGCGATGAGCGAGGTCGTCGTCGATGCCCCCGGTCGACCAGGACGATCCGGTACCGAAGCGGCTCGTCGCGCTCCATTGCTCCCCCGATCGGACGCCGATCGACCGATCCCGGTTGACCGCACGCCTCTTTGCCGGCCGTTGCCCGTCGCTGCTGTGACCCGGGTGACCTGGCGCGCAACGCGCTTATCGGCCGTTCACCCGAATGGCGGTTGCGCTCGTCCCGCAGCCCCACGAGCCCGGTGCCGAGGCCGACCCCGACGTTCCCCGGGCAGCCGACCGCGTACGCGCGCGGCACCGTCACGCCGGCACCTTGTCCAGGAAACCGCGTACGTCCTGAATCCGGCCCGACTCGTCCAGCACCAGGACGTCGAATCCGATCACCAGCGGCTCGGCTCCCTCCGGGCCCAGTCCCCAGCGGAATCGCACCTGACGGTGGTGGGCGTCGGCCTCACCGACCCGGGTGAACACGGATCCCGGAAACTGCGCCTGGACGCCGTCGACGATCGATGAGATCCCCTCGTGGCCGGAGACCTCGGCCATCGGATCGGTGTAGGTGACGTCGGGCGACCAGTGCGCGGAGAGCAACGTCGCCCGCTCGTCACCGGTCGCGTTCCAGGTGGCCAGGTACTGTCGAACGACATCCTCCATGATCTTTCTCTCCCGTTCGTCTCGATCGGCTGATGTCCGAGATCCTGGCGCGGGGCCGGTCGTCCGCTCCATGACCTCACAGGTCATGGCCGCTCGGGCACGGGTTCGTAGACTCATGGGCATGAGCGTTGCGGTCGAACCCCCGTCGGTCGGTGCGCTGTTGCGGGTCTGGCGGGAACGGCGCCGGTTCAGCCAGCAGGAGCTGTCCAACCGGTCACGGGTCTCCACCCGGCACCTCAGCCGGGTGGAGACCGGCAAGGCACACCCGACACCGGAGATGCTCATGCACCTCTTCGACACCCTGGATGTGCCGCTGCGGGATCGCAACCGCCTGCTGCTGGCCGCCGGCTACGCACCGCGCTATCGAGACCACCGATTGGACGACGCGTCGATCGCGGTGGTGATGGACGGTCTGCGCCGACTCCTCGACGCCCACATGCCGTACCCCGCCCTGTTGTTGGACGACCACTGGGACGTGGTCGACGCCAACGCCGCCGTTGACCGGCTGCTGAACGGTTGCGCGCCGGAGTTGCTGGAGCCGCCGATCAATGTGGTCCGCGTCTGCCTGCACCCGGACGGGCTGGCCCGCCGGATCGGCAATCTCGCGGAGTGGGGCGGCCATCTGCTGCAGCAGGTGAGTCACCGCGCCGAGCGCACCCATGACCGGCGCCACCACGAACTCGCCGCGGAGATCGCCGGATATCTCGGCGAACCCGATGCCGCCACACCCCTCACAGGGCCGGTGATCACCCTCGAAATCGATGTCGACGGCACCCCGTTCCGCTTCTTCAGCACCTCCGCCACCCTCAGCACCGCCACCGATGCCGCCCTGGAAGGGCTGCATCTGGAGACGTTCCTGCCGGCCGACGACGAGACCCGACGCCGGTTCGATCAGCAGTGGACCGTTCCGGAAGGGCCCTGCTGATCACGGCATCGGGGCGCGCTCGGGTCCGCGTCCGCGATCGACGACAGCGGGCCCGCTCCGAGGGCGCCCGCGTGACACCCCGTCGCGTGGCGGGGCAGGCCGCCCTGCCCCGCCTCCACCCTCTCGCGGCAGGCATCGGCCGAGACCACGACGCGGTCGTCGCCGAGAGCACGTCGGCCGGATCGAGATGCTCAAGCGTCAGGTGCTCGGGCGGGTAGGCTGCGGCCGCTTCGCAAGCGGGTCCTCCTCGCCCCCGTGACCGCCGTCACCGAACCGGGCAGTCACAGCGAGCTGTTGGCGGCCGATGGCGACAGGGGACTGCGTCGGCGGACGTGGGTGGCGAGGCGGGACTCCGCGCGTCGTGGCTGCGGTGGTGTCGGCGCCGTTGAGCGCGAAGCGGCGCGGAGCCGCGAACTCGGTCTCGACGGGCCCGCCGGACGGCACCGTCCGGTGCGCTCCGGCCCGCCGTGACGTGGAAACCCCGAGCCCGCCCTCACCGCCCCGGATCTGCACGTGGTGATGTGCTGTGCGAGGTGCACCGTTACCTGTGCGCCATGCTGAGCTGCGCTGTCGATGGGGAGTCGAACCCCCGCGTTGCTCTTCACGCGCCAGGAGTGGACCGGAAGACCGCCGGTCCTCGGTGTGTGCACGCCTCCGAAACGGCTACCTGCTCCACATCGTCCTCGGTTGCCGGGAGTGCTCAGTCCAGCAGATCGACCTCCCAGTTCGCGCGCTGGATCCGCATGTCGATCTCACGGATCTCCCGTGCGAGCAGATCCGCCTGACCACGTAGCTCCGCGACCGGAAGCGCGGGGAGCATCACCAGCTCGGACCGGAGCTGCCGGCCGTATCCCCGTTCGCCCGCCCCCGCTGCCGCATCCGCCGCCGCGGTGATCACCGAGTGGCGCAGTCGCAGGACGTCCCGGCGCGCGAGCGCGTCGGTGAGCGTGCCGTCCGAGCCCACCCTCACCGCGGCGTTGGTCCGGTTGATCCGCCCGATCAGCGTCTCCAGGGTGTCCAGCACCTCACCGGCCTCGGCCAACAACCGGGCCGCGTCCTCGGCGGGTGTCTCCCCTTCCTGGTACCGCGCGCTGCCGGCGATGCGTGCCCGCAACTGCTCCACGCGTCGCGTCGCGTCCGCACGTTCCGCCAGTGCCTCGGCAAGTTTCACCGTCTGTCGCCTCCCGCCCCTGTGAGTTCGGACGACTATACGGCGCATCGATCCGTGGGTGCCGGAGTTTTCGGGTCCGCGGGACGGCGGATCAGGACAACCGGAACGCTTCGATTGCTCCCGTCCGCCCGCTCATTCGACTTCGCCGGTGACAACGACTGGCTGCGTTCACGACCGCGGGCAGCGTTCGCTCACGGTCTCGGGAGGCGGCCAGGGGCGCGGGCGTGTTCGGATTGTCCGTGCTTTTCGGCAGTACCGGATGCGGCAGAGAACCTCGGGCCGCTTGGCACAGCAGCACGGCGACGCGGCTTCCCCGAGGCTCCGTGGGCCGAGGTGGGCGAGCAGTGAAGCGGTGCCGTCCCCTGCGGGGATCCTGCGGGCGAGTTCGGCCGCGCGGCGGCGCAGGACACCTGCCCGGCAGCCGTCGCGGCCGGGGTCCGTGCCGCCCGGGCGGAAGTACATGGGGCCCTGGAGTCGGTCCCGTGAGGAACCCGGCGTCGGGCAGGCCGAGTTCCTCACCCTGGTACATGGAGGCCGGTCCCGGCAGCGCGAGCGCCAGCAGTGCGGCCGCGTGCCGAGGGCCGGAACAGCGGGAGTGCGCGGGCCTGTGCGCGCACCGGACGCGCTTCCGCCCGCCCTTACGAATAGTCACTCTGTGTAGGTTAATGAATCCGGAGAGTGTCCATTCTTCTTGAAGGAGGGTTCATGCGCCACCAGCACACCGTACGTACCACCGTTACCGCGGCCGTGACGGCCGCTGTCCTGGTGATGAGTACGGGAGCGGCCTTCGCGAGCAGCTTCCGGGGCTGGTCCGGTGCGCACTACACCGGCACCAGCTCGGAGGTCACCAGGTGTGGCTGCAGCAACCTCAGCCTCAACCACCGCGGCTCCTACAGGTTCGACCACACGGGCCAGGACGCGAGCATGTTCAACACCCGTAACTGTCAGGGAAGTCCGCACTACACCTTCCGGGGCGACTCGTCGAGCCCCGCGCCCGTCGGCTGGCGAAGCATCTACATTCACTGCTGATCCCGGCACACTCTGACGGGAGCACCACGGGGCCATCCGTCGGCGCGCATCCCATTGCGGTGCACGCCGGGGGTGGCCCCTGCCGGGAGCAGGCCAAGTCGTCCCTCCTGCTGCCGGCCGCGCCTGTGCTCGGCGGCCAGGACGGGGGAGCGGTCACTCCTGACGGGTTCGTGCCCCATCAGGTCGATGGGGTGGCCATGTCCATCCTCGGTGAGATGGTCGTGGGCTGCTTCGCACAGGGCCTCGACGAATCCGGCGACCGCCGTCTCGATCACGGCGAGCGTCGACACGAGACTGTCGTGGGGGAGTGGTACGTGGGTGTGCGTTGATTGACGGTGGAGTCGTCTGTCGGCGGTTTTCGGGGGAGGGGGGACGAGGCGTGTGCGACGGGCTGCCGCGCAGCATTCGCATGGACCTGGTGGTGTCCGCCGCCTCCTGCCCGGCCTGACCGCCGCCACGGCCACGCCGTGCACGGGGTCGGTGACGGGTCGGTGGCGACGATGTCCGGCGCCCCGCCGGTCTCGTGGGTCACCATCGCGACGACGCTTGCGGGCAGGGCCCCGATCACGGCGTCGGACTCCACGGTCGGCACCGCCCGGGTCCCGGTCGCCCACGGCACCCGCCACACCTGGCCGCGCGCCGGCGCCGGTGGCCGTACCGTCACGCGACATCCTCGCCGAAGACGTCGGTGATCTCCTCGCCCCGGACGCGGAGCGGTCACATGATCGGCCGGACGAGCCCCAGTCGCCGCCACCGCAGCCGTCGTGGGCAGCGGCGCGCCGCCACCGCGGCGAAGGCCGCGGCGCAGACGCCGCCAAGCACCGCATCCGCAGCCGGCACGGACGGGCCCGCCCCTGCCTGCCGGTGTTTCGACGCCCCGCGGGTAACCCTGCGGTTCTGCTTCGGCCACGGGGCGGACCGCTGTGCCTTGGCCGACTCCCCTGAGTGAGCGCGGTTCAGATGAGGCCCGTCGCCGCGATGGCCAGGGCGGTGCGCAGGGTGGCCTCCAGGTCGGCCCGGGCGGTCGTCGGGTCGGCCGTGTGCCAGGCGTGGTGTTCCACGGCCGAGCGCAGGGCGGCGTTGAGCAGGGCGGCCCGGACGGTCGGCCGCAGGTCGTCGGCGGGGAGGCCGGCCCGTTCGGCGAGGGCGCGGGCGAAGGCGGGTTCCGCCTCGTCGTGGGTCTGGAGCCAGACCGCGCGCAGGCCGGGCTCGGTCCGGGTCAGCCGCAGCAGGGCGCCGATGTCCGGGCTGGGCAGGACCGCATCGGTGGTCCACAGGTGGTCGAGCGCCTCCTCGAGGGGCCGGTCGGCGGGCCAGCGACGCAGCGCGTCGGCGATCGCGTCGATCCCGGTCGAGAACAGCGGCCGTACGCAGCTCTCTTTGGAGGGGAAGTAGCGCCAGACCGTCCGCGCCGAGACGCCCACGGCCTGCCCGATCTGTTCGCCCGTGGTGGCGGCGACACCCTGCGCGATGAACAGGCCGACCGCGGCATGAGCGATCTCCAGCCGGATGGCGGCCTTGCGTTCCTCGGTCAACGGTGGCCGTCCCGTCCGTCCGCGGGCTGCGGTCATCCGCGCCTCCCCTCCGGTGCCGGTCAGCGGTGTCCCGGGTATTCTCGCTCACCTCTTTGTGTCACTCAGAGACATAAAGTTGTAGAGTGCCGGCGCGGTACGACAGGAGTGAACAGAGCGCGCCGCGTCGGCCCTTGTCTGGACGGAGTACTTCATGACCGACGGTGTGAACGGACGCAGCGTGATCGTCACCGGGGCGGGATCGGGCATCGGCCGTGCGGCCGCGCTCGCCTTCGCAGCGCAGGGCGACCGCGTCGTGGTCGCCGACCTCAACGCCGAGGGGGCCGATGCGGTCGTCACGGAGATCGAGGCGGCGGGCGGCACCGCCGTGGCCGTCACGGGCGACCTGAGCGAGCAGGCCGTCGCGGACCGGGTGACGGCGACGGCCGTGGAGCGGTTCGGTGGCGTGGACGTCCTGGTGAACAACGCCGGGATCATGGACAGCATGTCGGCCCTCGCCGACGTGAGCGACGCCGAGTGGGAGCGGGTCCTCCGCGTCAACCTGACCGCGCCCTTCCTCCTCACCCGCGCCGTGCTGCCGCACATGCTGGCCGCGGGCCGCGGCACCGTTGTCAACACCGCGTCTGAGGCTGCCCTGCGCGGCAGCGCGGCGGGGGCCGCGTACACGGCCTCCAAGCATGGTGTGGTCGGTCTGACGAAGTCCCTCGCGGTGATGTACCGGAAGAACGGCATCCGCGCGAACGCCGTCTGCCCCGGCGGTACCGCGACCGCCATCACCGTGGACGCCGACGCGGCCGCGCACGGTCCGGCGGCGCTCGGCCCGCACTTCGTCAACCTCGGCCGGGTGTCGCGGCCGGAGGAGCAGGCGGCGGCGATCCTGTTCCTCGCCTCGGACGCCGCGAGCAACGTCAACGGCGCGATCCTGCCCGTCGACGACGGTTGGTCCGCCGTCTGACCCCACCCCCCGCCGGCCGGGACCTGACGTTCGGACCGTCCTGGTGTCGGGGGACGCGCGGTCGGAAGGCGCCGCGCCTTACAACCGGGCTGGTCCGGACGACAGGCCTTGGCAATGCGTCGTCACATGGGGTGATCTCGCCTGGTGGTGGGGAGCTTTTCCGGTATGAGGCCGGGGGATCGGCTCCGGGGCGAGTGCTGTCTGCGGGGTGTGATGCCGGACGGCCGTCGGGCAGGGAAACCTGCCGCACGGTTCAGGAACGGGCCGGCGGACGCGGCCGATGGGGCGGTGTGCTGCCGCTGCGGACTCTTCTGGCCGAACGGCCGAAGAAGCCGACGGGCGGACCGGCCACCGGATGACCAACCTGCCCGCCACCGCCCCGGTCGCCGACCCGGTGCGATGGCGAAGGCGCGCCGGCGGATCGATCACGGCTACCGCGAACTCCCGCACGGCCTGGGCCTGGACCACTTCCAGGGCCGCACCCTGGCGCAGCGGTACCACCACGGCACCGCTGCTCGAGCCTTCCCCGCCCTCATGCGGTTCGACCCGAAAGCCCGGATGCCGGGGCCGTGACCCTCCACCAGGTCCTCGACGTCCTGCAGGACCTGCCGAAATGCCGAATCGGCACCTGCACCATCTGCGGCCGCCCGTCCGCCACCGGCAGAGCCGGACCCGGAACCCAACGAAGCGCTACTGGACCGGACGCACCGGCCGGAGGATCTCCTCCAGGGACTCCTCGCGCCACCGCGCGAGGAGCCGGTGGAAGGCGAACGCGCCGTGGGGGTAGGCGATGGGGCTATTCGGTCGGCCGCGTCCTTCGCCGTTGTAGTAGCCGGGGGTGCACTCGGCGTGGAACCACGCGTGGTCGGGAGCGTCCTCGGCCAGGACGGCGAGCCAGGCGTCCTCGGCCTCGCGGGACGGTTCGATCAGGGCGCCCTTCGCCTCGGCGGCCGCGACGAGCTCCGCGGCGTGGACGGCGTGTTCGTCCAGGACGTGGGTGAAGTTGACGCTGGAGGCGCTCTGCACCCCGCCCAGCTGGATGAGGTTGGGGAAGCCGTTGCTGGTGAAGCCGTGCAGGGTGCGCGGCCCTTGCGCGGCCCACGTGTCCTGCAGCCGGGTGCCGCCCCGGCCGTGTACGGGCAGTCGGCCCGAGTGGATGCCGGACACCCCGATGGAGAACCCGGTGGCGAAGATCAGGCAGTCGAGCCGGTACTCGGTGTCGCCGACCACGACGCCGTGCTCGGTCATGCGCTCGATGCCGTGGGTGTCGGCGGTGTCGACGAGGGTGACGTTGTCCCGGTTGAACGCCTGGAGGTACAGGTCGGAGAAGGTGGGACGCTTGCACGCGTAGCGGTACCAGGGCTTGAGTTTTTCCGCGGTGTCCGGGTCGGTGACGAGCGCGTCGACGCGGGCGCGGATCTCGTTCATCTTGACGGCGTCCGCGACCTCGTAGGCCGCCTCGAAGGCCGCGCGGTCGCCCTGCCGCCGGAAACTCGGCAGGAGCTTCTCCAGCAGCCCGGCCGACGAGGTCCACCGGTCCGCCACGAGGTCTTCCTCGACGCTCTCGCCGGAGACGATGCGCAGGAAGTTGTCGCGGCGCTCGCGGGCCCAGCCGTGATGGTCGGCGCCGACGTCGCGGGCGGTGGTACGGCGGTTGGCGCGCACGTCCACGGACGAGGGGGTGCGCTGGAAGACGTAGAGGTGTCCGGCGTCCTCGGCGAGCTTCGGGACGACTTGGACGCCGGTGGCGCCGGTTCCCACGACGCCGACGCGCTTGTCCGCGAGGCCGGTCAGGCCACCGTCTGGGGTGCCGCCGGTGTAGCCGTAGTCCCAGCGTGACGTGTGGAAGGTGTGGCCCTTGAACGTCTCGATGCCGGGGATGCCGGGCAGTTTCGGTTCGGTCAGGGTGCCGGTGGCGGTGATGACGTACGTGGCCCGGAACTCGTCGCCCCGGTCGGTCGTCACGATCCACGCCCCGCTTGTGTCGTCCCAGGTCAGGGAGGTCACGGCGGTGGAGAACAGGGCGTCCGCGTAGAGGTCGAACTTCTCGGCGATCCGCACCGCGTGGCGGCGGATTTCCTCACCGGGCGCGTACTTCCACTCCGGTACATAGCCGGTCTCGTCGAGCATCGGCAGGTACACGTGCGCGTCGATGTCGCAGTGGATGCCCGGATAGCGGTTCCAGTACCAGGTGCCCCCGAAGTCGCCTCCCTTCTCGATGACCCGGATGTGTTCGATGCCCCGCCGGCGCAGGCGAGCCCCTGCGAGGATGCCGCCGAATCCGCCGCCGACGACCGCGACGTCCACCCGGTCCCGCGCCGGTTCGCGCTCGGTGGTCTCTCCCGCGTACGGGTCGGCGGCGTAGTAGCCGAACTCGGCGTCGGTGCCGAGGTACTGCCGTACGCCGTCGGGGCGCACACGTCGCTCCCGTTCGATCCGGTAACGCTCCCGCAGTTCGGCGAGCGCGTCGTCGGAGAGCACCTGTGAACGTTCCATGTGGAGGGACCTCGTTCCTTCCGATTTGCTGCCGGGGCACGCCTCGTCCATGAACTTGGCGCGGAGTCAGAGGACTTGAGCAGCCATGCACTACCGTAACAACAACCGGACACTGTTGTCCGGTTGGCTTGTGATTGCTTCCGCATACTTTCGGACAGGAAGAGTGATTCGCATGCGACGACTCCCGATCCGGCCTCTCGCCGGGCTCACCACGATCGGTGTGCTGGCCCTCGCGGGCTGCGGTACGCAGACGAGCGGGTCCACGTCGGACCCGGGTGGCCCCCGGGCGGACCGGACCATCCGCGCGCAGCAGGTCATGCGGCTGACGCAGGCGCACCAGGAGACCGGGATGACCTTGCTGGAGGGTCCGGTCTTCGACGAGGACGGCAGGCTGCTCGTCGTCGACGTCACCGCGCCGGCCGGCGCGCCGAAGGTGCTGCGCGTCGACGTCCGGAAGAAGACCTCGGAACCGGTGCACACCGACGATCGCGGCGCCTACACCTCGGCCCAGTTCAGCCCGTACGACGGACGGATCTACCTGACCGACTTCGCGCACGGCGACATCGTGAGCCTGGCCCCCGACGGCAGCGATCCGCGGACGTTCTTCTCCGGCGAGGTCGACGGCGCGCGGATGAACCCCGACGACCTCGCCTTCGACCAGGAGGGGAACCTGTACGTCAGCGACTCACGCGGCATGTCCGAAGGGGAGGCGAGAGGGCGCGTGGTGCGGATCGACCGCGACGGGAAGGACGCCACCGTGCTGGTCGACGGCCTCGCCGCTCCGAACGGGATCTCCTTCGACGCGGACTACCGTGGGCTGTGGTTCAGCGAGCTGACGCAGAACCGCGTCTCCTACCTCCTCCTGGACGCAGAGGGCTCGGTGGCCTCACGGCACACCGCCCTGCGGATCGACGGCGGTGTCGCGCAGACCGACTCGATCGCCGTGGATGCGGACGGCAACCTGTACCAGGGGCTGCACGGCCGGCCCGCGATGGCGATCTACAGCAAGAACGGCGAACGACTGGCGACCGTCGAGGTTCCGGCCCGCGCCGCCGAAGGGCTGGAGTCGGCGACCAACGTGGCCATCACTCCTGGCGGGACCCGGGCCTACATGACCGTCAGCGGACCGGACGGGGGCTACCTGTACGCCTTCGACGCGCCGGCCGAGGGGGTGCGGCAGTCCAACGGCGGCTGACGCCCGCCGTCCACTCTCATATCTCGGAGGGCCGTATCGGTCCCACCTCGACACCGAGCAATCGCCAGGCCGCCCGCGCCCGGCGTTCCCGGTGCTCGCGGGTGGGCCCGGTGACGGCACCGGAGACCATGCCGACGGCAATCATCAGGTCGTCGGGCTCCGAAGCGAGCGGATGGTCCTGAGGCAGTAGCGTGCGCAGGGCCCGCTCGACTCGCCGGGACAGCGCCACAGCGTACTCGGGGACAGCGGAGCCTCCGTCCGTCCCATCGGCGTGCAGGACGCTGATGAAGGCCGCCGACTCCGTCAGGTGCCAGGTGACAACACCGAGGAGTCCGGCCAGATCCGTGTCCTGCGCCGCCTTCTCGATCTGCCGGACGTTCTCCTCCAGAACCGCGGCCGCCAGAGCGGCCCGGTCGGGGAAATGCCGGTACAGCACGCCCTGACCGACCCCGGCCCGACGTGCGATGGCGGACAGCGGGGCCTTCAGCCCGTGCTCCGCGTAGATCTCCCGGGCGGCGGCGATGAGGGCTGCCCGGTTGCGGGCAGCAGCCTTGGGGCCGCCACTGGCGGGGCGTCGTGCGTCGGGCATGGGTTGTTGCGTCACCCCGTGAGGGTAACGGGCCCGGCTTTCGCCTGAGGACGAGGAGCAGCGCACGGCGTGAGAGCGCCCGGGCGCCGGCGGACGCTGCCGGAGGAGGTAGGTCGGACCGCCAATGTGCAGGCCGCGGACCCGCCACCGTGCAAGTGGCCGGCGGCGCTCATCAGGCGCTGCGGCCTCGCCATGACCGGGTCTGTCAAACGTTCGGTGTGACTGGGGTGGTTGAGGTTACTGACGGGCCGCCGACAGGCGGCCGTCGAAGGTGATGTCGAAGGCGTTCAGCGCGGTCTTCCAGCGCATGGTCCAGCGGGCCTGGCCCTTGCCCGTGGGGTCCAGCGACATGATCGCCATGTAGACGCACTTGAGTGCGGCGGTCTCGTTGGGAAAGTGTCCGTGGGCCCTGACCGCCCGCCGGTTCCGCGTGTTGACCGACTCGATCGCATGGGTGGTGCAGACGATGCGGCGGATCTCGGCATCGAACCGCAGGAACGGAGTGAACTCTTCCCAGGCGTTCTCCCACAGCCGCACGATCGCCGGATACTTCCGGCCCCATGCCTCGGCGAACTCCGCGAACCGCTCCAGGGCGGCCTCCTCGGTGGGAGCCGTGTGGACCGGCTTCAAAACCTTGGCGATCTTGTCCCAGTCCTGGCGGGCGGCGTAGCGGAAGGAGTTCCGCGGCAGATGGACCACGCAGGTCTGCACGATCGTCTTCGGCCAGACCGCATCCACTGCCTCGGGCAGGCCCTTGAGTCCGTCACAGAGCAGCGTCAGCACGTCGCCCACGCCGCGGTTCTTGAGCTCGGTGAGGATATGCAGCCAGGACTTGTCCGGTCGATCATGTCCGGAGCCAGATGGTGAGAGCTGCTGCGGCCGCGGTTCCGAGGAAGACGTAGCCGCGCTTGTCGTAGCGAGTCGCCACGGCCCGGTGCTGCTTCAGTCGGTTGATGGTCCGTTCCACGGTGTTGCGCTTCTTGTACCGCTCTTCGTCGAAGCCGGGTGGCCGTCCGCCGCGTGAGCCTTTGCGCAGGCGGGCGGCCTGGCTGTCGGTCTTCTCCGGGATGGTGTGCCGGACGCCCCGACGCCGCAGGTACTCACGACAGGGCCGATTGCTATAGGTCTTGTCGGCGACGCTGTCGGGCCTTTTGCGGGGCCTGCCTGGCCCGGCTTTCGGGACTCGGATCTTCTCCGGCACCGGTTTGAACTGGGTGCGGTCAGCCCGCTGACCGGGCGTGACGATCAGGGACAGCGGACGGCATCGGCCGTCCGCGCTCAGGTGGAGCTTGGTGGTGAACCCGCCGCGCGAGCGACCCAGGCCCTCACCTCGTGCACCACCTCCACCAGGCGGGCGCCGAGGCTCTGCCACGGCGTTTCGCCCTGGTGTTCGTTTGGTTCGGCCCCTTTGGGGGCGAGGGCTGGTGGTGGTTCAGTATGGGCGCCGGCCGCGTGCTGGTGGGCGCGAACGATGGTGGAATCGACCGCGACATTCCAGTCGATCTCGTCTGCGGCGTCGGCCGCGGCCTGGATCTGCTGGAGCAGACGCTCCCAGGTTCCGTCAGCCGACCACAGCCGGTGGCGTTCACAGACGGTCTTCCAGGGCCCGAACCGTTCAGGCAGATCACGCCACTGCACGCCGGTCCGCACCCGGTGCAGAATCCCGTCGATCACCTGCCGATGGTCCCGCCGTCTGCCACAACGCCTGTTACTGGCAGGCAGGAACGGCCGCAGCCGTTCCCACTCCGCATCACTCAGATCACCCCGCCCCATGACAGGAACAACGACGCAAACACACACCAGTCACAAGATCACACGATCCCTGATCCCTACTCAGTGACGAACGGCGCATATCCAACCGGGACCTCGCTCACCTGCAGGTCGGAGAAGAGCAAGGTCAGGTTGTGCGCGTTGGTCTCAATGCGCACCTCGTGGAAGTCGATCCCGAGAGCCTTCGACCAGCGTCGGGTCGCCTCCGACTCGGGGAGGAGCTTGGCGCCCGGATAAAGGCAGTGCCACTTCACGCCCCAGACGTATCCGTCAAGGTCGGCAACGGTTTCGTGGTCGATGAGCCGGTCGTCCAAAGAGACCCGCCAGGTCTCCGCCGGCACTGACGTCTCGCACCGCGCCTCAACGCAGTACCTGAACAGATACCGCAGGTGGGACGGCGTGACGCCGGTACGGGAATCAGCCGTCGCGTGGACGATGACCTCGTAGTCGCGCATGTAGGTGGTGTATCCGTGGTGCACGACAGCGTGATCGAAGGTCTCGTCCAGCATCTGTTCAAGTACGGCAGCATCCATGCCGCCCTTCTACCTCACTCGGCGAGACCTTCGACAACGAGATCCGTGGCGTCAGGCGCCGTCGCCCAGAGATCGCCCGGACAAGTCCTAACTGCGGGACCCGGCCGTTGGCGGCCCTCGGGCTCACGTGGTCGTTCTCGGCCGGTCGCGAGGACGACGGAGCCCCGGAGCAAGTTCACCCGGGGAAGGTCCCGGCCGTTCAGCTCCAGGGCCGTCCTCGGGCCGTGGCCCGAGGACGGCCCTGGAGTCGTGGTCATCCCGGCCGGGGCGTCAGGCCGGGTCGCCGCCCCGGTTGAGCCAGGCGTCCACCGCCCCGGTCATGGGGTCGACCTGCAGGTAGTCGTCGCGGCCGTCGCCGTCGAGGTCGGCGAACTCGGGCCCGCTCCCGCCGATGCCCGAGGCGATCTGTCCTCGTTCCTCCCAGCCGGGGATGCCGTTGCGGTCGCCGCCCCGGTTGAGCCAGGCGTCCACCGCTCCCGTCTCGTGGTTCACCACCAGGTAGTCGTCGCGGGGGTCGCAGTCGATGTCGGCGAAACGGATGACGTCGCGCTCGGGGTCGTGGATACCGCCTTGGGCGATCTGTCCTCGTTCCTCCCAGCCGGGGATGCCGTTGCGGTCGCCGCCCCGGTTGAGCCAGGCGTCCACCGCTCCCGTCTCGTGGTTCACCACCAGGTAGTCGTCGCGGCCGTCACCGTCGACGTCGGCGAAACGGACGATATCGTGCCCGGAGCGGTGGATACCGCCTTGGGCGATCTGTCCTCGTTCCTCCCAGCCGGGGATGCCGTTGCGGTCGCCGCCCCGGTTGAGCCAGGCGTCCACCGCTCCCGTTTTGTAGTCCATCACCAGGTAGTCGTCGCGGCCGTCACCGTCGACGTCGGCGAAACGGATCTCATCGCGCTCGGGGTCGTGGATACCGCCTTGGGCGATCTGTCCTCGCTCTTCCCAGCCGGGGATGCCGTTGCGGTCGCCGCCCCGGTTGAGCCAGGCGTCCACCGCTCCCGTCTCGTGGTTCACCACCAGGTAGTCGTCGCGGCCGTCACCGTCGATGTCGGCGAAACGGATCTCATCGCGCGCGGGGGCGTGGATACCGCCCTGGGCGATCTTTTTCCGTTCCTCCCAGCGGTTCGATGTGTCACTGCAGCCGCCGTTCCCACCGCCGGCAGGCTCCTTGACCCAGCCGTCGTGGACCGCTGCCGCGATACCGCGGTGGAACGCGTCGGCCATCTTCGCGTATCCCGTGTCGTTGGGGTGCAGGTAGTCGGCCAGGTCGGCGGTGGTCACGGCCCTCATATCGACCAGGCCCACGCGCTGTCCCGCGCCCTGGCGCTCCGCGACCAGGGCCCGGATCTCCTTGTTGAAACCGGTGATCCGGGCCTGAGTCGTCTCGTTCCTGGAGGGCACCAGGGTGGCGACCAGCACGGTCGTGTCGGGAGCGTCGTCGAGGATCTGGCCGATCAGACCGTCGAGTCGGTCCGGCGCGGCAGCTGGGTCTCCACGGTCCATGTCGTTGGTGCCGGCGTGCAGTGTCACGACGTTCGGCCGCATCAACGGCACCGAGGAGTTCGCGGCCCCGGCGATCTGGCTGATCATCGCGCCGGAGTGCCCCTCGTTGTCACGGTCGGGCAGCTGCCCGGACTGCTGCGAGCCGACGAAGTCCAGGCTTTTGGCCCTGCCGTGGAGCTTCTCCCACAGCGGGGCGCGGTATCCGGACGTCGTCGGACTGCCGATGCCGTAGGTGATGGAGTCGCCCAGCGGCATCACCCGCAGGTTCCGCTCCGCGAGCTGGTGGGACGAGGTCGTGGGCGGGAAGCTGAACCGGACGGCCAGGTGGTCGGAGAGGTGGACGGCCAGCACGTGGCCGGTCAGCTGCACCCCCGAGTCGCGCACCATGAAGTCCAGGTACCGCGTGGGGTTGGTCGCCGGGTGGGTGGGGGCGGCCGGCGGGCACACCACGTACCCCAGGCCGCCGTCCTGCGGCTCGCGGTTGTAGTCGCCCAGCGCGAACCACTGGTAGGTGCGGCCGTCGTTCTGGCCGTGCCGGGCCACAGCGCTGTCGATGGTGCCGAGCAGGGTGGGGACGTCTCCACCTCCGTTGCCGGAGCTGCCGTGGATGCTGAAGTAGTAGCCGGTGCCTATCCGGATACCCAGCGCGGGCCGGTAGGGGCCCTCGACGACATCTACCTGCTCGGCCCGTGTGGCCGAGACCAGCGCCAGGTTGACCCGGTTGCCGTTGGGATCGGTCTGGAGCCAGTAGACGTAGGAACCGGGGCGTGTGCTCGTCCCTCCCCAGGTGTACTCCTCCACCGTCCACTGCCGGCCGTTCGGGGAGGTGATGGTGTGGTCCCGCACATGGTTGGCGCTGTCCGGAACGGTTCCGGCCTCCTGCAGGGCCACCAGGCGGTACGCGGTCATCATCTGCGCCACGCCGGTGTTCCACTTGTTCTCGCTGCTGTGGTTGGAACCCTGCAGGTTCCAGGTGGCGACGTAGTGCGAGTCGGCCGGGGCGGCATGGGCCGTTCTCGTCGTCACCGCGAGGCTGCCGGTCACGACGGCGGCGACTGATAAGACGGCAATGAATACGGCAAAGATGCGTCTTTGCAAAGGGTTTCCTTCTGTTCCGCGGTGTCGTACGGCCGTGATCAAACGGATGGTTGTCCGCGGCCCGGTCTCGATCAGTCGCCGTAGCACCGGCTTCCTGGGCTGATGGTGGGCGTTTGTTCGGGGCTTCGGCGGGCGAGGGCCCTGCGGGGCTTGTTGTTGGGTGGGGGAGCAACGGCTCCGAGCTCACCGGCCTCCCACCGCGGCAGGTCGGTGCCCTTGGGGAAGTTCTGGCGCAGCAGTTTGCCGGTGTTCTTGTTGGCGCCCCGTTGTCAGAGGCTGTGCGGGTCGGCGAAGTGGACTTGCGGCCCGGTGTCGGCGCGGAGTCGGGCATGCTGGGCCAGTTCCTTGCCGCGGTCCCGGGTCGGCAGCGGGTTGGACCCGGTGGCCGCGCCCCCCGGGTGTGGGCGGCGCCGCTCCGCCCCGCCATGAGCGGTGGGGACGAGGCGGGTGAACGGCTCAGGCGTGGCTTGCGGTGGGGCGGACGATGATCTCGCTGACGTCGACTTCGGCGGGCTGGTCGATGGCGAACGCGATGGCCGCACCGATGGACGAGGCCGGGATGGCGACGCTGCGGTAGGTGCGCATCTCCTCGCGGCCCACCGGGTCCGAGATGGACTCCGCCAGTTCGGACTCGGTGACGCCCGGGCAGATGGTGGTGACGCGGATGTCGCCGCCGACCTCCTGCCGCAGGCCCTCCGAGATGGCCCATACGGCGTACTTGGTGGCGCAGTAGACGGCCGCGGTCGGGGAGACCTGGTGGGCGCCGATGGAGGCGACGTTGACGAACTGGCCGTGGTGCTGAGCCTGCATGACCGGCAGTGCGGCCGCGATGCCGTGCAGGACGCCGCGGACGTTCACATCGATCATGCGGTTCCACTCGTCGAGCCGGAGTGCCTCCAGCTTGGACAGCGGCATCACACCGGCATTGTTGACCAGGACATCGACGCGGCCGTGCCTGCTGCGGGCGGCGTCGACGAAGACCCGCATCTGTTCGGCGTCGGTCACGTCCAGAGGGTGGTACTCGGCGCTGCCGCCGGCCGTCTGGATGTTCTCGGTGAGTCCTTTGAGCCGTTCGGTGCGGCGGGCGCCGAGGACGACATGGTGGCCTCGCTCGGCGAGCAGCTTGGCGGTCGCCTCGCCGATGCCGCTACTGGCGCCGGTGATGAGGACGACCTTATGTCCGGTGGAGGGGGTCATGGGCGAAGAACTCCTTCGGAGTGGAGCGACCGACGCGGTGAGCCGTTCCTCGAACCGCGTCCGCCGTACGGGCGGAGCGGCGATGCGTTGGCGCTCGGTGGGCTGTGGGGGACTGTCGAGTCCGGTCGGTGGGATCCCGGTACTCAGGGCCAGGGCGTGCCTGTCGGTACCGTCCGGCTCGAACACGGCGTTCCAGGTGATCAGAGCACCGGTGGAATCCGGGACCTCCTGTACGGCGACGGGGGTTCCGCGGTCACGGACAGGGAGGGCCGCTCACCGGCCCGCTCGTTCGGCAGGTCGCTCGACCGCTGTGCCGCCCCGTCGGGCGGTGGGCGGGTTGCGGGCGTTCGCGAGCCTTGGGGGCTCAGGTCACCCGCGGCTGGGACTCGCTCATGGCCGGGCTCCCTGCCGGGCGCGCGGGTCGCCCTCGCGGTAGAGCACGAGGTGCTCGTGGAAGAGAATGCCGTCGCGGATGTCACCGGTGGCGGTGAAGCCGGTGTCGTCGATGTAGTCGAGGTGGCTGCCGGTGACGGTGTAGCGGCCGGTGTAGGCGCTCCGTCGGTCGCCCCGGGCCTCGTCGTAGCGGCCGTTCGGCAGTAGTTCCTGGCGGATGAAACCATCCGCGGTCACCCACATCCCGACGTACGGATGTGCATCACGGGGCGTGTCGTTGCTGGTCATGGCTCTACTCTCGGCCCCGCGGCGGAAAGCAACCAGGTCGCCGTTCTCCTGGGTGCGGCGCACCCATCATCGCGAGCGGCAGGGCGGTACGGCAGCGGTGCGGCGGACGCACACGGCCGGCGGTCGGCAGCGACGAGGTGGGGCATCCGCCTGGGCCGGAGCCCTCGCGGTGCGTCGCTCCGCGGATCGGGTGCGGAGCTCTCGTCGTCGGTACCCGGCAACGGTGCCGACCCGTGCGGGCCCGGCCGCGGGAGCCCCCGGCGGGATTCCGCGGCATGAGCGCCTGTGGGTGCCGGATGACCGCACCCGCTCCTCAAGACCCCATGCGTGCCGGTGGCGTCACGAGGGAAGCGGGCGGGCGGCGCGAATGGTGCGGGACGGCTGAGCCGGGGTGGCCGGCGCGTCCGGTGGCAGCGGGATGGCAATCGTCGAAGGTCTCGTGCACGGCCCCGGCCGCTTCCCGCGGCACGGCTGCCGTGATCACCGCCCGGTGTGCTGAACAGGCCGTCCGTGACCGCTCCTTACTCACCACGGCAGCGAGCGGCACCCATCGTGGGTGCGGTGAACCTGGGGGCAGGGCGGCCTGGTTCCGATGACCGAACCCGTCGAAGCTGACGGAGCGGAAGCCGCCCGGCGTCATCCACCGCCCGCTCGGCTCCCGGCAGCGCACTTCGCGCATCGCACACACCGATCACTCCGAACCCACCGAGGAACGAGCGATGAGCACTACCGACACGGACATCGCGGGCTGGAACTCCAAGGCCCTCGACGAGATCCTCTCGAACGACTCGGGACGTCCCGTCCTGTTCACCAACGCCCGCATCCTGACGATGGACCCGCTGATCGGGACCATGACCGGTGCCGACATCCTGTTCGTCGGCTCCCTGATCGTCGCGGTCGGCCCGTCCCTGTTCACCGCGGCGGAGGACGACAACGCCATTGTCGTCGACGCCACGGGCACGACCATCGTCCCCGCCGTCGTGGACACCGTCGCGCTGGCCGGCGGCCGCGGTGAACGCTCGGAGTACGTCGCGACGCTGACCCCGGGTAACACCAGCGACTTGGTGGTGGTGCCCGACGAACTCGCCGCCGACGTACCGGGGGCCCTGGCCACGCTCATCTCCCGGCCCGATCAGGTCCGCGCGCTGGTCGCGGCCGGCCGGCCCGTGCTGTGGGCCGGCGCCGACGCCCCCGGCCGGGCCACCGCCCCCGAGACGGGCATCCCCGCCGCACCGGACCTGACCGGCAGCCCGCGGGTCGGCGTCTGGATCGACCAGAACGACTTCCTGCACCAGGAACTCACCGCCGACGGTCGCTACGACGAGACGCGGGGCGGCCGTCCGCACGCCTATCAGGGCCGGTTCTGGATCGACGGCGACCGGATCGACTACCTGGACGACCTCGGTTTCTGGGCCGTGGGGTACTTCCGCGGTGACGAGCTGCATCACGTCGGCTACATCATGCACCTGGGCTGATCCCTCGCGTGGTGCCGTGATTGATCACTGTTCCTCCGGGAAGGCCGCTGTCGGCCGACCCGGGGAGCCTCGGCGCCACCGTCGGCTCCTCCTGCCTGCTGGACGCTGTTTTGGTGAACCGGGGCCTGCGTGACGACGGCCTGCACAACCCCGACGGGGTTGTGCAGGCCGTCGTCGTGTCTGTGGAGTGGGCAGAGATCCCGGAGAAGACCGCGCGGGTGACGCGTGTGGTGTTTCCGAAGGGTGTCTGGAAAGGATGCCGCCGCTACGCACCCCGCGCCGGTGTCGAGCGCATCGTCTCGCACGGAGTCCAGGCACTTGGCCCGCGCAGCCCCACTAAGAGCTCCTAACGCAGTGTGGTGCGGAGGCGGCGCCGGCAGATCAGTGCGCAACCAAGGCGCATGAGGGCTTCGTGGATGTCGTCGCGGATCTCCCAGCGGATCCGCACCCGAGTCTCACCTTTTCGCGACGCTCCGCCCCGCTGGATGAGATCCAGCGGGGCGGAGTCAACCGACAGCGTCCTGCCTGCTGGAGGGGTGGGCGGTTATCCGGATCCGCAGGTCGGGTGGCCTGGGCGGCGGCTTCGGAGTCGGCGATGCCGAGGTTGGCGTAGGCGACCGGGGCGCGGTTTTCGAACGCGGCGATGAACGCCTGGGCGGTCTCGAGGGCTTTCCGGTGCACGCCGTTCATGATCATTTTTTCGTGGTGGTGCGATACGGCCGCGGTACGCGGTCACTGGGCGACAGTCAAGGGGGCTACCAGGGCACGGGGCCGGTGGCGCCGACGAAGGCGGGGCTCGGCGTGCCGGGCTCGGCGGTGGCGGCGGCGACGATCGCCGAGGCGCCTTCCGTGACGCTCTGGGTGCCCTGATGGCCGTTGAGGTCGGTCGCGGTGAATCCGGGGTCGACCGAGACCACGCTGATCTGCGGGAAGGACTGTGCGTAGACGGCGGTGAGCATGTTCAGCGCGGCCTTGGAGGAGTTGTAGGCCAGCAGCGGCGCCCATGCGGGGAGCAGTTCGGTGTGGGCGGCCGGGTCGGCGTTGATCGTCAGGGAACCCAGCGCGCTGGAGACGTTGACGATCGCGGGTCGGGCCGCCTGCTGGAGCAGAGGCAGGAAGGCGCGGGTGGTGCGCACTGCGCCGAAGACGTTGGTGTCGAAGACATGCTGCAGGTCAGTGGCGGTCAGCTCGCCGGCCGGGGCGGCCGGGCCGGCGATGCCGGCGTTGTTGACCAGGACGTCCACCCGGCCCGCCTCGGCGCGCACCCGGTGGGCTGCCTCGGCGACGGACGCCTCGTCGGTGACGTCGATCAGTAGCGGACGGGCTCCCAGGGCCATGGCTGCCAGCTCGCCGCGGTGGGCGTCGCGGGCACCGGCGTAGACGGTGTGACCCGCGGCGATGAGGCGGCGGGCCGTTTCGAATCCGAGGCCCTTGTTGGCCCCGGTGATCACGGTGACTGTTGTCATGCCATTCACTCTGCGCGCCGCGATGAGGGACAGGGAGAGCTCTCCTCAGCGGGGGGTCGGCCAGTACCAGGCTGTTCCTCGACAAGCGGCGGACAATGGAAGGGTGAATGACGATCCTGTGGCTCTCGGCCAGGCCCTGCGCCACTGGCGCGACCGTACGAGCCCTGACGACCTGGGCCTGCCCCGCGGCGGGGTGCGTCGGGCGCCCGGGCTGCGCCGCGAAGAGCTCGCCCAGCTCGCCGGCCTCTCCGTGGACTATGTCGTCCGCCTGGAGCGGGGCCGGGCCACCTCACCCTCCCCGCAGGTCCTGGCCTCCCTCGCCCGCGCCCTGCGCCTGACCGAGACCGAACGCGACCACCTCTACCTGCTGGCCGGTCAGGCTCCGCCCACCAGCGGCCAGGTCTCCCCGCACGTTCCGCCGAGTGTCCAGCGTCTGCTCGACCAGCTCAACGGCAGCCCACTCAGCGTCCATGACGCCACGTGGAACCTCATTTCGTGGAACCCCCTGTGGGCCGCCCTGATGGGGGACCCGTCCCCCTGGCGCGGCAAGGACCGCAACATCGCCTGGCGGCACTTCACCGGTCGGCCCACCCGCGTCACCCACGACCCCGACCAGCAGGACCGCTTCGAGACCGCCCTCGTCTCCGACCTGCGCTCCTCCGCCGCCCGATACCCCCGGGACGCCCAGCTCACCGCGCTGATCAACGACCTGCGCGGTATCAGCGACCGCTTCGACGACCTCTGGGACTCTCACACGGTCGGCTTCCACACCACCGACAGAAAGACCGTCCACCATCCCGGTCTCGGGCCGGTCGCCGTCGACTGCGACACCTTCACCGTTCCCGGCAACGACCTGCGCATCGCCGTCTGCTCCGCACCGGCAGGCACCGCCACAGCCGACCAGTTCGCCCTGCTGAACACCATCGGAACTCAGGTTCTTGGCTGATGCGGTCTGCGGTCTCAGGGCGGTGTGGAGAGAAGTGGGCCGGTCGCCGTCGACTTTGTCCTCCCCGGGCATGTTGCCCAGTCCGATCGTCCGGCCCGTGACCGCTGCTTGTGCCTGAGCGGCGGACTCGCCGGACCACTGGGCGGCGGTTGCTCGTCCGAGACGACCAGGTGGCCTCGCTCCAGGCCGTGCCAGGACGAAGGCCGGAACAAGCACCAGGAAACCGCTCGGCGGTCGGCGGCCGCTCCGCCGGTCGGAGGGCGGAGCAGTTCCAGGCTGCCTGCGGTTCCGCGATGCCGTACAGGTGCAAGCGATCGGACGTCCTCGACGGCCACCGCTCTCTCCAACGCCCGCGGCCTCCGGCCCCGCCCCCATGTCCGGGCCGCCCGCCCGACCTAACCCTGTGCGCGCCCGCCGCCCCCGCACCACTCGCGGACGGCGAGCGCCGCCGTGTCCGCCACCGACTGCCAGGAGGACCCTGCCGTGCTCATCCCCCGACCGCGCCGCCGGGTCAGCCGGCCCTGTCCCGTCCTTCCCGGCCCCTGCTACCCCCACCGCTCCGACCGGCTACCCGGCCCCCCGGAGCGCCTGGTGCCTCCCCGGCACGACCAGGACCAGGACGTGGCCGACGTCGATCCGTATGCCGATCCGGCCGGGGCGATGCCGGTCTACCGGTGGCGCCAAGCCCCCAAGGGACTGGCCACCCGCCGCCAGGTGCGCGCGGTGGGCCTGCGCCCCGGTGGCCAGGAACCCGTCGCCCGGATCGAGTGTCGCCGCGGCCTGCGCCGGGCGTGGCTGTACCGCATCGACCGCGCGGTGCCGAAGCTTCCGATGACACTCGCCAAGGAAGCCGTGTTGGACGCGGCGATGGCCGCCCGCCAGACCTGCCCGCAGTGCGGTCGCCGGTTTTCCACTGTCTGCCGCTGCGTATCCTCGGCCCCAAACGCACCCCGACCGGCAGCCTGGGGGCACCCAGCTTGTATGGACGGTGCAGGTCGTTTTGCAGGAGTTTCGTCTGCCTGGGGTCAGGGGGTGAGGACGGTCAGCCGCAGTAGCGCGGCCAGGCCCAGGAGGGCCGGCAGCGCGAACCACCAGCTGCGCAACCAAATGGCCTTGACGAACACCCAGGTCAGCAGCGCTGTCACGACGGTGATGGCCAAGGCGAGACCTGCCGCGAAACCGGAGTGGGCGGTGGCGTCCTGCTCCCACGGGGCGGCGACTCCGGCCAGGTACGCGAGGAAGAGGAGGTACCCCGCCACCGCGTGCGTCAGCGTGAGGACGACGGCACACACCACGGTGCCGATACGGCCGGGCCGGGGGCCCGGCCGTATCGCGTCCGAGCCGGGGGACGGGCGGTGTCGCTCACTTCAGTGAACCTCTTTCATCCTGCGGTTACGCAGAATGAAAGAGGTTCAGTGAGGTTTTCTCAACGCCTTTCGTGCCATGCATTGTTGAGGACGAGGGCGGCTTGGGCGATGGCTCCGATCCGGCTGGGGCTGATCGTCACGTGCTGCAGGGCGCGCCGGCGCTGCTTGAGTTCGGCGGCGGCGCGTTCCCCCAGGGCACGGATGCCGCGCAGGAGCCGGTTGTGGGCGCGGGTGTCCGCTGCCAGAGGTGAGGCGATGTCGGGATGCGGGCGGACGGGGGTGTGCACGCCGATGCCGGCGCCGGTGTAGCCGACATCGGCCAGGGCCGGCAGCCCGGCGCGGGCCGCGGCGTACAACGCGGGCAGCGCATGGATGCGGGCGGCGTGCAGGTCGTGCACCGAGCCGGGCTCAACGTCGGAGACCCACAACAGCGAGCCGTCGGGAGCCGCTATGAACTGCAGGTTTCCGGCGAAGTGCCGCCCCTTGCCGGAGTACCACAGGTCATTGCCCCGCTCGGTGGTCCCGGCCACCCGATCGCAGGGAATGAGCGTGCCGTCCAGCACCACATGACTCAGATCCCGCTCGCGGCAGCGCTCCAGCACCTGGTTCAGGTCACCGAACTCGTCATTCCACGAGTCCTCTGTGTCGTTCCATGCCCGGTAGGCGTAGCAACCGACACCGACCCCCGGATGCCTTACCTCCCCTTTTCTTCGCAGTGCCCCACACTGCTCCAGGACAGCAGTCCGGTGGGATCAATCCGGTTGGCGGGGCCGCCGGCGGCGTAGAGGTAGGGGTTGGTCTCCTGCCCGCTGGGGTCGGGTTGGGTGAAGCGGCCCAGGTTCGGGTCGTAGTAGCGGGCTCCCATCTTGTACATGCCTGTGGGGTCGAGGTAGGTGCCGGTGAAGCGGTAGGGCTGGGGCACCGTCTCGGTCGGAGTGGTGCGGGGCAGGCCGGTGAGACGTACGCCGTGATGCCCGCCCGACGCAAGCACGAGGTGGTCGTCGCGAGCGTCATCGGCCGGATCACGAACGACCTTGCCCGCCGGGCTGGCTGCCCAGGATTCCCAGGCAGCCAACCCGGCGAACCAAAATCTTTTGAGATCAACGGAATCAGCAGGACTATAGTGCCAAGACTTCCCTATCCGGATGGCCTGGTCTCAAGGATTCCCTTAACCAACGCCATCAGGTTCATGGCAATGAGGGCACCCATGCACCAGAGGATCCCTATAGGCGAATCAATGACGATAGTGATCACTAGCAGGATCAGACAGAGAGGCGGACCTGATGGCGCCCATTTAATACGTCTCATTCCCTTCATTGGGTCCCGCCTCCTCCTGTCACTTGGCATGTCCTGGGCTCAGGTTTGCTAGACACCCAGACCGGATGTCAATCCGCTATCAGCATTCCGACCAGCAAACCAGCTGCAACGAAAACAAACCAAAGAGCTACCTGCGGCTTTTTCATCACGTCTCCCGCGTCAAGATATTCACTAATGGTATGAACTCGGTAACGCCTCTTGAGAGGTCCGGCGTTACCGGCATCGTGAACCTCCGGCCAGCAACACCGAACCTCTGTCGGGAATTAATCCCCAACAAACCCACTAATACTCCAGCTGTAGATCGTGGTCCTCATGGCTGGGATGTGGATTGTCGCTGGTAATGGCTGGTGCGTGATCGCTGCTGATGGCGGCGTCGCCAGTCCGACCAGCCGAGTCGGTGGGCGATGTCGTGGAGGGGCTGGACGACGAGTGTGATGAACAGGCGCTGGATCTCGTTGCAGGACAGCGGGACCAGCCCGTCCGGAGCGGGGTTGCGGGCGTGTTCGTCGGCGCGGACGACGGCGAGGAAAGCATGGGCGAACCCAGCGGGTCCAGGAGGGGGAGCGGCGGACCTGGTGCTCGTCGAGTCCTGCCAGCCCCTTCTCGGTCTGGATGGTCTCTTCCACCCGCCATCTGGAGCCGGCGACCCGCACCAGCTTGGTCAGCGGCACCGGCTGGGGTGAGAAGCAGCGGTAGTAGGCGAGTTCGCCGGTGGTGCGGTTGCGGCGGATCAGCAGCTGACGGCTGCCCGGCGCTGGCTCGGCGAGATCGATGACGGCCCAGTCGTAGGACCGCTCTCCCTTCGCACCGCGTCCGGCCGAGAGCTTCTGCCAGGCCCGCTTCGGCACCTTCTTCACCAGGGCATCGGCGCGGAAGGTGCCCGCACCGGTGGTCACTTCGGCTGAGCAGGCCACCGCGAGGACATAGCCGATGCCGCGTTCCTCCAGAGCCGTGCGCAGTTTCGGGTTGCCGCCGTAGACCTCGTCACCGGTGACCCAGCCGACGCGGTGTCCGGCGTCCAGGAAGCGTTCGATCATCGTGCGGGCCAGTTCCGGCTTGGTCGCGAAGACGGTGCCCTCGCCGAGCCCTGCAGCCCGGCAGCGATCCGGGTCGCACGTCCAGGAGCGCGGTATGTACAGCTCCCGGTCCACTGCCGCGTGTCCCCGGACACCGGTGTAGACGAGGTAGACGGCGACCTGGGAGTTCTCGATCCGCCCGGCTGTTCCGGTGTACTGGCGCTGGACCCCGACCGTGTGGATGCCCTTCTTCAGGTCACCGGTCTCGTCGACGACCAGCACCGCCGCCTCATCTTGGAGGTGCTCGACGACGTATTCCCGCACGTCGTCGCGGACGGCATCGGCATCCCAGACCGTCCGGCACAACAGATGCTGCATGCCGTGCGGGCTAGGTTCTGTCCGGCGGATCATGTGACCTTCTGACCGGTCACTCGTTGGTTCGGTCATGGGTCGGGGGGTTCTGACGAATCGCGAATGGTCGTTACTGGAGCCGCACCTGCCACCTTCGGGTGGTCGGGGCGGCCGGTGGAATGATCACCGCACCGTGGTCAACGGGATCCTGTTCCGGGTCCGGACCGGTGTCCCGTGGCGTGACCTGCCGGAGCGCTACGGCTCGTGGAAGACCGTCTACGAACGGCATCGGCGCTGGTCGGCGGACGGCACCTGGGATCGGATCCTGCGCTCGGTCCAGGCCGACGCCGACCTGGCGGGGCGGGTCGACTGGTCGATGATCGGCGTCGACTCGACATCCTGCCGAGCCCGTCAGCACGCGGCCGGCGCCCGCAAGACCGCACCGCGGGTCCCGAAAAAAGGACGACGCCCCGACACCACCGCCCCGACGAGGGACTGGGGCGGTCTCGGGGCGGCCTGACCTGCAAAATCCACCTGGCTGGCGAGGGTGGCTGCCGCCCCATGGCCCTCCTGCTCACGCCGGGCCAGTGGGGCGACGCCCCGCAACTGACCGAGGTCCTGGACCGGATCCGGATCCCCCGGCCACTGGGCGGACGCCCCCGAACACGGCCGGACCACGTCAGCGGCGACAAGGCCTACAGCTCCCGCCGCAACCGCCGCTACCTGCGAAGACGCCACATCCGGCACACCATCCCGGAACCGAAGGACCAACGGGCCAACCGGCAACGCAGGGGCAGCGCGGGCGGCAGGCCGACCGGCTTCGACCGCGACCGCTACCGGCGCCGCAACAAGGTCGAGCGGACCATCAACCGGCTCAAGAAATCCCGCGCGGTCGCGACCCGTTACGACAAGAGGGCCTACGTCTTCCACGGTACCGTCACCGCCGCAGCGATCCGTCTCTGGCTCCGCCAGTGATCCGCCGGACAGAACCTAGTGGCTCGTGCGACGTGACCGGGGTGTGCCGTCGTCCGTGACGGCACACCCCGGCCCGTTCCGTGCGGTCGGTCAGCTGTGAATCACGATGGAACCGTGACTGATCGCGGTCGTTGCCGCAGTGTCGTCCGCGGCGCCCGGCTGGTTGTCGAACACGACGGTGTCGCTGTCGGCGTCCCAGACTTTGATCCGGTAGGTGTCGTCACCGCCGCTCTTGTCGGCGTCCACCACGGAGACCAGGAACCCGTAGCCATCCTCGCCGTTGACCGTTCCGGTCCCCTTGTAGATCGCCTTGTTCCCGCTCACGACCAGCCAGTCGTACGACATGGAGTGGAAGTTCAGGCTTCCGGTCTTGAACTGGAACTCGGTCTGCCCTTTGGGGGCGGTGGCGCCCTTCTGGTACTTCGAGACGAACCCGAACCGTCCAGGGCCACTCGCCGAGGGATCGGCGGGGTAGGAACCTTCGGGGACGTCGATCCAGCCGCCGCCGGTGACGAAGCCGGCCGATGGGTCGTAGACGACCACGTAGTTCGGCGAGCACTTCTCGTCGGATGCGCCGTCGTCGTCGGTCACCGTGAGACAGATCGTGTAGATGCCGGCCGCCGTGTAGGTGTGGGAAGCGTCGACCTGGCCGGCGGCGGCCGTGGGCTCGCTCATGGAACCGTCCCCCCAGTCGATGGAGGCGGTGTGGGTGTCGTTGGCACCGGGGTCGGTGTAGCCGGCCTCCAGGGACAGGGGAGTGCCGACCGCCACCGGGTCCACCGGAGTGGAGACCTCACCGATCGCCGGTGCCACGTTCGTCACCGTCAGGTCGGCGGTGTTGGACACCGGCGCGTTGACGCCGTCGTCGGTGGTGAGCGTCAGTCGGTACTCGCCGTCGTCGGTGCAGGTGATGGCGGTCTCCAGGGCGGAGTCGTCCTCGAAGGAGCAGACGGCTCCGGTGTCCACTCCGCTGACCGGCTCGTAGGTCCACTTGTGGGTGAGCGGATCGCCGTTGACGTCACTCGCGGTCGCGTCGAGGGCGACCGCGGAGCCCTCGGCTCCGGAGTAGGGTCCACCGGGGTCGTTCACCGGAGGTGTGTTCTTCCAGGTGGCCTTGGCGGATGCGAAGGGTTCGCCGGCATCGCAGGTTCCGTTCCCGTCGACGTCGTAGCAGGCGCTGATCGAGTCGACCCCGACCGTCGTACCGGTGTAAGTGAAGGTCGCCTGGCCCGCGGTGTCGGTGGTATCCGAGCCCTGGACGGCGTGCGCGCCCGAGGCCTGGAAGAGTATCGACGCGCCGGAGACCGCCGGCGGCTCCGCACCGATCTCGGTGAGTGTCGCGGTGACGGTGTGGTCCGTGCCGGTGTCCAGAGTCGTCTCGACCGGGGTGAGGTCGAGTTGGTACGGCTTGGGCTGCGCGCCCGACTTGCACTGGGTCTCCGGGTCGGGCACGAATCCCACGCGCAGGTTGTCGACGAACGTCGCCGAGTCGAGGATGCGATCGCCCTGGTCGAAGATGGACAGGTAGAGCGTGTGGGTGCCCGGAGTGACCTGTTTCGCGGCGGACAACAGCGGGGTGGCCCCGTCGTAGGTGGTGCCTGCCGCGTTCTCCGCACTGAAACCGCCGAGACCGACCGCGTTGACGCTCACCACGTCGTTGTCGGCATCGAAGGCGAAGTTGTTCGGAGCGTTGATTTCACTGCCCGACGTGGTCCAGTCGCTGTTGTCCAGCTCCGCGATGAAGGCGTCGTTGAAGGCGCTGCCCACCCACTCCGGATACTCCTCGCTGTAGAACTGGAAGTCGAAGCTGAGGCAGTTCGCCGTTTCGGGAACCTGCAGGTCGACTGTGAAGACCGACACGTCGAAATCCGTGTTGCCTCGGACGTTTCCGCCCGCCAGATCGGTCGTCTTGCTCCCTTCCGTGTTCGGGTCGTCGGCCGAGGCGGCATCGCCGCTGGTCAGAATGGTGAACGTGGAGCCGTTGGTCGGGAAGTTCGACAATGGCGAGTCTCCGACGCCGTTGGCCACGGCACCGGCCAGGCTCTCGAACCCGGCACCGAGGACGTCCGCTCCCGGCCCGGCCAAGGCCGAGGCCATGGCGTTCGCGTTCGAGTCGTTGCCGATGGCCGCGCCGGCCGGCGCGGCCATCAACAGTGTCGACGTTCCGGTGAGGGCCAGAACGCCGGCACCGGCCACCAGACCGCGTGCCCATCTCCGCTTCACGGCGTGCGGAAGCGATTTTCTCGACATGATCCCCCCAGCTCTCTCCAGGGAGCCGGAATGCGTTACGCGAAGGCGCCCCGCCCCTGTGAGCGAGAAACCGGCCCCCTGGAATTCGCTTGACACCGAGGGAAGCTAGCACGCTCCCGACCGAACGGGCAGATGAGCGACACCGGCAGGTGTCGCATCGGGATAGCGGAAGGTATCTTTTCGCGTTTGTGCGCCGGTTGACATTTCCCTCGTGCTCTCCCTTCACCGCTGTGAGATGAGGAAGAACGCGAACTCCGGTGGCCCTTGTGAAACAGGTCGTCTTCTGTGTCGACGGGTACTCCGCGCACCTTGGGACGGGACTGAGGACGTTCGGCCCTGCCTCACATTCGGTGGTGACGGAGGGTGGCGAGTGTCGTTGACACTCGTGTGAAGGGTGTCAACGATCTTGCCCAGACAGTGTTCTCGGGGCTGTCCCCGCTGGTCATCGAGGCTGTGATCGACGAGAGCGAGCGGATCGTGGTGCGGGCACGGACGCCGTGGTCCGTCCGGTGGGCGGGTGCGGCGTCTGGTGTGCCTCGCACTCGGCTGCCGCCAGACCTTCCGCGAACAGGTGCCCGGAGTCCCTGGAGCGCTGTCAACGGCGTACGGCCCGCGTGACCGGGCACGTCAAGGCCGTGGTCAAGGAGTTGGCGGACCGGCCCGAGCGCATGCTCCGCGTTCCCCGATACCGTGCCGGCCTGGTCGATCCCTACCGCGAGCACCTGCGCACACGCCGGGCCGAGGATCCGGCCGTTCCTGTCGCGCGCCTCTTCGAAGGGATCAAGAACCGACGCACTCACGCGCCGGATCGCCCAGGTTCGCGCAGCCGTCCCGCTTCGTCCGCACGCCTTCACCCGGGGTCGGGGCCGGGGTCGGGGTCGGGGCCGAGACCGCGACGCCGTGATCGCCGCACTCACGCTTCCCTACAGCAACGGCCCCACCGAGGGCGTCAACACCAGGACCAAGCGAATCACGCGCCAGATGCACGGGCGAGCAGGCTTCACCCTCCTCAAGTCCCGTTCCTGATGATGTGGTGTCGCCCGTTCGTGGGTGATGGGACGGTTCCGTCCTCGCTTCATGTCGTGTGCATGGTGAGGTCGCGGCATGGAACGGGTGCCGTACGCAACCGACTTGTCCGACGAGCAGCGGACGTTGATCGAGCCGCTGGTCACCGCATGGAAGCAGGAACGGGTGGCGCGGTCTGCGACCGGAGATCCGGGTTCCTGCGACCTGCGCGAGGTCGTGAACGCGTTGCTCCACCAGAACCGGACGGGCTGTCAGTGGCGGCTCCCGCCACACGACCTCCCGGCCTGGTCGGCGGTGTTCCACTCCTTCACCCTGTGGCGCGAGGACGGCCTTGACCAGCGGGTCCAGGAGATCCTGCGGTGCCAGGTGCGGGAGCGGTGCAGACGATTAGAGGACCCGTCCCTCAGGGACTCCTCACCCAACCCGGACGCGACCGCTACCCAAAACGGACCCAACGCCCTCCAAGGGGGCCTTTCTCTTGGTAAGTCGCGGTGGTTGATGAGGCTGGCGGCGATGGCGGTGAACGACCAACCACTCCTCCCCACCTGTTGCCCCGGCCCGAGCCGTATGCGCGGCGGCACCAGTGACGCCCCGGCCCTGTGCGGCCGGGCCCTGCCCTTCGCAGCCAGAGGCTGGTACGCGCGGGAGTTGGGGCGGCTCCGGTCCTGCCGTTCGGCGGCACGGTGCGTGCCGGTTTTGCTTTACTGGACGGCACGTGACCGGGAGGACACACCAAGTGTCATCTGATGGGGGGGCGCAGTGACGCAGCTGGTCGAGTTCTCTGTCGGTGAGGGCACCGACACGGTGGTCGTCTTCGAGGTCGACGCTGCGGAGGTGCCGGACGACCTGGTGCTCGCCGCCCGTGACGGCAGCACGGTGGCCGGGCGTGCACGGGTGTCCCTGGAGCAGGCCCTCGACCAGGTGAGGCCGGCTCTTGAGCGGGTCGCGGTCGTCGCGCA
The DNA here is from genome assembly GCF_009709575.1 of Streptomyces taklimakanensis. NCBI lineage: Bacteria > Bacillati > Actinomycetota > Actinomycetes > Kitasatosporales > Streptomycetaceae > Streptomyces > Streptomyces taklimakanensis. The sequence goes on along the minus strand of NZ_WIXO01000001.1, from coordinate 65,128 downwards.
GTCGCTGTCGCCGACGGAGACCACCATCGAGTTCGGCCTCAAGATGGGTGGTGAGACGGGGGTCGTGGTGGCGAAGGGGACCGCGGAGGCCAGCTTCACGCTGACGTTGACGTGGCGGAAGGAATAGCCGGTGCGCAGGTACGCCGACCGCGCAGGATTCGTGGTGCGGGTGCTGGCCGCCGGGACGCATCGTCCGGTCGGTATGGGATTCGTCGTCGGCGATCGCCACGTCCTCACGTGCGCGCACGTCGTCAACGCGGCACTCGGCCGGGGAGTCCGGCAGCCTGATCACCCGGGCGGCGAGGTGCGGATTCCAGTCGACTTCCCGATCCTGGGTGGTGCCGACGGGGCTCCGACCCGGATGTGCGTGGTGGAGCGCTGGCTGCCGCCGCCGAAGGAGGGCACGGTCGGTGACGACTTTGCCGGACTCGTCGTCGTCGGTGAGGAGCTGCCGACGATGGCCGGTCCGGCCCGGCTGAACGAACAGGCTTCCCCTTCGCCGGACGAGCAGGTCGCGGTCTTCGGCCATCCCTCCCTCGCCGAGCGGCGCAGCGGCACGTGGGCGGTGGCCCGTGTCCGGGGCCGGGTCGGTGCCGGTCTCCTCCAGGTCGACGCCGATCCCGCCGCGGCGATGCGGCTGCAGCCGGGCTTCAGCGGTTCCCCGTTGGTGGTCGCGGGTGCTTCCGGCGATTCCGTGATCGGCATGGTGGTGGCCGCCGGCAGGCACGGCGACCACCGGGACGCGTACGGGTTCCCGACGTCACGGCTCGTGATGTCCTGGCCCGAGGCGCTGGCCGATGTCCCGCCGTCGCCATACCGCGGCTTGTTGCCGTTCACCTCCGCAGACGACGCGGTGTTCGTCGGCCGCGAGACCGACACTTCCCAACTGCGCGAGATGGTCGCCGAGGACGGCTTCGTCCTGGTGATCGGCCCGTCCGGGGTCGGGAAGTCGTCGCTGGTCGAGGCCGGGCTGGTGCCGAGGTGGCGGGACACGGGCGCAGTCGCGGTGACCGTGCGGCCCGGCAGCGGCGCGGGCAGCCCGGCGCGACGGCTCGTTGGCGATGTCGAGGCAGCCCTGCGGGCGGCGGTGGGTGTCGACGTATGGTCCCTGGACATCGAGCCGGGCCCCGGCGCACTCGGCGCCGCGCTGTCGCGCCGTGCCAGGGCGACGGGCTCACGGGTGCTGGTGCACATCGACCAGTTCGAGGAACTGCTGACCGACGCGTCGGCGGACCAGCGGCATGAGCTCCTCGAGTTGCTGGTGCCCACCGCACGCGAGGTCGCCGACTCCTGCCGCATCGTGGCCACGATGCGTTCCGACTTCGTGCCGATGGTGCTGGAGCTACCCGATCAGGGTCCCCGCCTGCGGCACCGCATGTTCGCGTTGTCGCCGATGGGACCCGCTGCGCTCGAGCGTGCCGTGACCGAACCGGCGCTCACGCGTGGTGTGCGCTACGAGGACGGACTCGCGGCACAGATCGCCGCGGACGCCGGCGGCGCGACGGGCAGCCTGCCCCTGATGGCGTTCACCCTCGCGCAACTGTGGGAGGCCCAGCGGGAGCGCCGGCTCACCTTCGCCGACTATCGCAGGTTCGGCGGGCTGGCGGGTGCCATCGACCGGCATGCCGAACGTATCTACGAGCGGCTTCGCCGCGATGGCCTGGCCGAGCAGGTCAAGTCCGTCATGCTCGCGCTGGTGCGCACCCGGGGCGGTGCCGCCGAGGCGGGCGCCAGACCGGCTCCACTGCACCGGTTCCCGGGCATGCGGGGGCTGATCGACGACCTGTGCCGCCACCGTCTGCTGGTGCTCGACTCCGCTCGGGCGGACGGTGAGCCCCTGGTGTGGCTCAGCCATGAGTCGCTCATCCGTTCCTGGTCGCGCTTCTCGCGCTGGGTGGATGACGATGTCGAGTTCCAGCGGTGGCTGGTGACGATGGAGGAGCGGGCGGCCGACAACGAACTGATCGCCGACACCCGGCTCGCGTCGGCCGAACAGTGGCTGGCAGAACGTGCTTCCGACATTCCCCAGGAGGTTGCCGACCTCATCGCGGCCAGCCGGTCGGCATGGCGCGACCGGATTGCCGAACTGGAGGAGGCGAAGGCACGTGCGGTGCTGAAGGCCGCGGAGGCGGACGCCCGCAGGCTCGCCGCCGCGGCCGAGTTGGCGGCCATGACGAAGCCGGGCAGCCCGGTCCCCCTGGTGCTCGCGCAACGGTCGATCCAGGCGTTGTGGACGCTCGAAGGGGACACCGCACTCCGCCGCGTGCTGCGCAGGGCCCCGCATCCGCTCGTCCGGCTTCCGGACGTGCACCCCGAGCCGGACACGCAGTCGGTCACGATCCTCGGCGACCACCTGGTCAGGACGGTCACGTGGTACCAGGGCGGTGACCGCCATCGCGTCCGTACCGAATTGTTCGGGATCGACCGCGAGGCGCACCGGTTCCGCACCGTGCACGAGGCGGACGACCGGGTCCTCCACCCTGCGCCGGGACGCGTCGCCGTGCGGGTCGGTGCGCGGCGGGTGACCGTGGTCGACCTGCACAGCGGTGACACGATCGCGGAGGACCGCGACTGCCGGTCCGTCGTCGCCTCGGCGCTGAGCAGAGACGGCACCCGCCTCGCCATCGTCCGGGGCGTTCGTCCCAGCTACCGGCCGGGGCAGGCGAGGAGCCTCAGCGACGCGACGGTCCGCGTCATCGACCTGGTCACGGGACGTGTCCGTCACACACTGGACGACGGCACCCTGCCGGACACCGGCAGTCTCCTCACAGCGCGGAACTTCACCTTCAGCGATGACTGCACCCTGCTGGCGGCCACGGAGCCGGATGGCGCCCGCTCGAACCGCACGGTCGTGTACGACCTCACCGGCGGACGCGCCCCGGTCGGCATCCCGCACGACGGATACGCTTGGGAAGCGGTCGCCATCAGTCCGGACAATGCGCTGCTGGCGGTGGGCGTCAATCATGTCGACGGTTGCGGTGACGCCCGCTCGGGTGCGGTCGAGGTGTTCGATCTCACGCACCACGGTGAGCAGCCCGGACGGCTCAGGTTCCGGCTCCATCAGTACACCCCCGTGCAGGCGCTGGCGTTCGGCCAGACCGCGGATCGGCTCGCCGTGGCACTCGGCGACACCCAGTACCACCGGACGCCCGGTGCCGGGCTGCTGATCGACGTTGCCACTGGCCGGGAACTGCGCCGTCTGCATCACGACTTCACCGTCGACTCGGTGTGCCTGACCACCGACGGCTCCCGGGTCGCCTTCGCGGGCCGGCACGCGGCCCGCGTGTTCGACGCCGCCACCGGCCGGGAGCTCGCCAGGGTGGACCACGAGGACGAGATCGCCGACATGACGTTCGGCCCCGACGGCCGGCTGCTCACGGCGACGACGACCCCAACGGGGGCCGGCTGCCGCCTCTTCGAGGCCCGTGGCTCGGAGATCGCCCGGCTCGACTTGACCTACAGTGCCCAGGTGTTCTTCACCTCCGACGGGGGCACGGCACTTGTCACGGAGAACGACCTGTCCTCCGGCCGGACGACCGTGGTGGACACGGCCACCGCCGCGCGCCGCGGCGTCGTCGGCCACGGCCGGTTCGCCTCCGTGCGCGGCTCGGCGACGCACGCGCACCTGGTCGCTGTCACCCACAACGGCTCGGCGTCCGGCAGACCCGGCGAGGTGACGATCCATGACCTCAGCGGTGAACGCGAGCCACTGACCATCCCGCACCAGGGATACCGGGACGTCGCGTACGTCCGGTTCACCGACGACGGGCGCCGGGTCGTCACGTCCGCCACCACACCGACCGGTGCGGACGAGATCGGCAGGTACTGCATCCTGGTCACCGACACCCGCAGTGGCACCCTGCGGTCCTCGATCGGTATCACCGGGTACGTGATCGCCTGCAGCGGCGACGGAATGCTCGCCGCCGTCGTGAGCGATGTTGACGTCGGTACGGGGAGCGGGATCTTCCGGAAGACGGGCGACGGAGCCGCCACCGGCACCGTCCGCATCGTGAACACAGCCGACGGGGTCGAACACCACCGCTTCCGCTCCCGGGTCGACACGGCGTTGTTCGCACCGGACCACACATGGGTCGCCGTGGTGCAGGACGGCTCGGTGGCCCTGATGGGGGCACGCGACGGGGACGTACTGTGCCGGATCCCCCTTGCTCTGGACACGCCCCGCAACTACGTCGAGATCGCCACGAGTCCGAACGGACGGCACCTGGCCTTCACCGAGGACAGCGGCGCGCGCGACGGCGTGTTCACCCTGGCCGAGACACGGACCGGTACGCGGATCGCCGTCGCCGCGTGCGAGTCGGCCGGGAGCCCCGCCTTCTGTTCCGACGGCACCAGAGCCACATTCGTCGCCGACGGGAGCGCGCGGGTCGTCGACGTCCGTACGGGTACGACACTGTGCGTGGTGGAACACGACGAACGCGTGTGGCAGAGCGTCCTGTCCGGAGCCGGTGGCGAGAACCTGGTGACCGTGGGCAACCACAGTCTGCGTGTCTCCTGGACCGACACGGCAACGATGGCCGCCATGGCGAAGGCACGGCAGGTGCGTGACCTCACCAGGACGGAAGCCCAGCGGTACCTGAACGGATCGACGAAGAACGCGTCGCATCCGTGAGCGGTCACAGGGCCGCCTCACCGCACCGCCGAGTACCGCGCCCGCGCGGGCGCTGCCCACGTGGGCAGCGCCCGGCCGAGGTGGGCCGGCCACGGACCAGGGTCACCTCCTGCTCTCGTTCGTCTCCTGCCCCCGTTCGGCGTAGAGCGCGGGTAGAGGCAGGCCGCTCGTGGTGCGCAGCTCCATGACGGTGGCCTCGGCGTGGGCGCTGCTGCGGACCTTCACCAACCGGCTCGCCAGGTCCTCGCACCGGCAGGCCTGGTCGACCTGGCCGGGGTGGTGCAGCGTCCCGGCCGGGTTCGCGCTCAACGGCGGTGATGGCCGCCGAGCATGATGTGGGCCGCTGATTGTCCTGGCGGAGTCCAGGCTCACCATCCCGCGCAGCCGGTAACTCCCGCGCACCTTCGGGCGCCGGCGTAGGACTCCGGGAACAACCACCCTCCGGGGCCCGTCTCTCCGGCCACCCTTCGACGCCTTGGTCCTTCGAGGCTCAGTGCTGTTCGGTACTGACCGGGCTCGCGGCGAGGATCCCCGAGACCGGGCAGCCCCAAGCCGCGCCCGGCTGGTCGGGCCCGTAGGGCTTGAGCCCGCATGCCCGGAAGAACGCCAGCCGACCAGCGGCATCGCCGCCGTCCTGTGGGACCGGGACCAAGAAAGCATGTCCGGCTTCGCGGGCCCGGCGGGCGACTTCGGTGAGGAGTGTTCGGCCCACTCCGCTGCGACGGTCGGCATCGGCGACGGCCAGGGTCAAGACGGTGATCGGGTGGCGCTTCCACCCCACCTACACGATTCAGGGTGTGCGCAAGCTCCTGCTTCGCAATGGCTGGTCCTGCCAGGTGCCGGCCCGACGGGTGATCGAGCGGGGCGACGAGGCGGTGGCCGGGTGGGTCAAGGTGGGGGCGCCCCCGCTTGCGGAGGAGTGCGGCCCTGCGCGGAAGGCTCGCGGCGGCCCGTGGAGTCTGGCTGGTCTTTGAGGACGAGGCCGGATTCTCCATGACGCCGCCGCAGGCCAAGACGTGGTCCCGGCGCGGTCGGACCCCGGTGGTGCGGGTGCGGGGCCGTTCCCGCAGGTGGGTGCCCATCGCAGCACTGACCTGCCACAAGCCCGGCCACCGGTCCCGACTGATCTACCGGCCCCGCCGGGACGGCGGCCGGCGCGACGGACGCAAGAGCTTCTCCGGGCGCGACTACCGCGACCTGCTCATCGCCGCGCACCAACCGGGGGTTGCCCCCTCCGGGGACTCGGCGGCCCGATCGTCCTGGTCTGGGACAACCTGAACGTCCACAAGGCCGCCGACCCGCGGCAGTGGGCGGCAACCCGCGAGTGGCCGACCATCTACTACCTGCCGCCCTACGCGCCCGATCTCAACCCCGTCGAAGGGATCTGGTCCCTGCTGCGGCGCGGCCGGCTGTCCAACGTCGCCTTCACCACCCTCGAACACCTCATCCAGCGCATCCGACGAGGTCTGCGGCACATCCGGTACCGCAGCGACCTCATCGACGGCTGCCTCGCCGAGACCGGCCTGCCGATCCGCCGAGGCTCTTCGGCGATGTTGTTCCAAGGTGAGGACGGCCCACGAGTGCCACCGGGGGCCGGCGGCAAGGACGGGCGGAGCACGGTGTGCTCGGGGATGTTCGTCCTCGACGACGGCCGAACCATCGATCGACCCGCACGTGAGCACGGCGTGGAGCGGAGGCGCCCCGGTGACACCGCACACGTCCGCACCACGGTGGTGGGCGGCCACCAGCGGTGGACGCCCGCGGGGTGGCGCTGTCGGCCGCATCGACCGGCACGTTCGGGCCGACGGCCCCTGACAGGGTGGTGGGGGTCGCTCACAGCGCTGCCGGGTACCGCGCCGTGTCCGCTTCCGCCCGGTGGGCCGTCCCGGCTGCCCGTCGGAGCAGAGGTGCCCCCGCCCCGGTGGCGGGCCTGTCAGGCGCTGGAGCGGGTGACCAGGCGGGTGGGCAGGATCAGCGGGGTGGGGTCCTGGCCGTTGACGAGTGCGACGAGCATGCGCGCCACCTCCCGTCCGAAGGCGCTTATGGGTTGGTGGACGGTGGTGAGCGGCGGGTCGGCGAGTTCGGCGACGGCCAGGTCGTCGAAGCCGACCACGGAGACGTCGTCGGGGACTCGTCGGCCGGCCGCGCGCAGTGTGCGCAGCGCCCCCACTCCCATGTTGTCGTTGGCGGCGAACACCCCGTCCAGGTCGGGATGCTCCGCCAGGAGTGCGGCCATGGCGGCGGAACCGCTGGACTCGGTGAAGTCCCCCTCCCGCGGCGGGAACGGGTCGAGGCCGGCCGCCAGCATGGCGTCGCGGTAGCCGCGGTACCGGGCACGCCCGGCCTCGGTGTCCATGCGCCCGCAGATCACGGCCACCCGCGTGCGGCCACGCGAGACCAGGTACTCGGTCGCCTCGCGTGCTCCGCCGACGTTGTCGACGTCCACGTACCACCGGGGGGCCGGACCGACCGGGCGTCCGCCGAACACGACGGGCACCTTCGCCCGCTCGGCCACGGGGACGAGCGGATCGTCCTCGCGCAGCGCCATCAGCATGGCGCCGTCGGCGCCCTTGGCCAGAAGGAGCCGCTCCACCCGCCGGCGGCCTCGGTCGGAGGCCGCCAGGCACAGCATCAGGTGCAGGTCGGCTTCCTCCAGGGCGGCCGACGCCCCCACGATCACCTGGGCGAAGAACGGGTCCGCGAAGATCGACGGGTCTTCTCCCGCGACGACCAGGGCGGCTGCTCCCGTGTGACGGGTGGCCAGGGCGCGGGCGGTCGGATTGGGCACGTAGCCGAGCTGCCGGACGGCTCGTGCGACGGCCTCGCGCTTGGCGCGGCTGACGTGTGGTGCGTTGTTGAGGGCGCGGGAGGCCACCGAGCGGGAGACCCCGGCGAGTTCGGCCACCGCGTCGAGCGTCGGCTGCGGGTGGGGCGCGTCCATTGCCATGAGCCGTGAGCCTTTCCCTCTCGACCGGACGAGAAGCATCTCACTCCGCTCCGCTCTGCCGCCCCCCACTCGACCGATGACGGCGGACAGCAGGTATGGGACAGGTATGGGGCCCTGAAGGGCCGGAGGGCTGGAAGCGCTTCCAGTCCGTGGAGTTTATGAAGCTTGTCGTCGTCACGCGAAGGGCGGCGGTACGTCGACCCTTGACACTTCCACCAGCCCGTCACATGATACCGAGCATCCCTCAAGGTCCTCAGGGACTTTGGGATCGCTTCCAGCGGGACCGCTCCCAGTGTGCTGCTGACGGCCCTTCGGGGAGGTCGTCCCTGCCGACCGGTCGCCGCTGCGGAGGGACGTCGTACCACCGCACTTCCTCAGCGCGTCGCATGTTCGGGACGAGAGCGTGCGGCGCATCCCTGCCAGGAAACCGAGGTACAGCCATGCGCCGCAGAATCCGCGCGCTGGTGGCAGCGTTCTTCGCGCTGCCTCTGGCACTCACCGCCGCACCGTCCGCCCACGCGGCCGACCCGACCACCCTGACCAACGGGTTCTACGTGGACCCCGACTCCAGCGCGAAGCGATGGGTCGCCGCCAATCCCGGTGACGGTCGGGCGTCCGCGATCAACGCCTCCATCGCCAACACCCCGACGGCCCGCTGGTTCGGCTCCTGGAGCGGGGCCGTCGGCAACGCCACGAGTGCGTACACGGGAGCGGCGGACCGCGCGGACAAGCTGCCCATCCTCGTCGCCTACAACATGTACAACCGCGACTACTGCGGCGGGCACTCCGCCGGCGGAGCCTCCTCGCCGTCCGCCTACGCCACCTGGATCTCCCAGTTCGCCGGCGGGATCGGCAACCGCCCCGCCGTCGTCGTCCTGGAACCGGACTCCCTCGGGGACTACGGCTGCATGAACCAGGCCCAGATCGACGAACGCGAAAGCATGCTCACCCATGCCCTCGCCCAGTTCAGCCGCCAGGCCCCCAACACCTGGGTCTACCTCGACGCCGGCAACCCGGGCTGGGCCGGCGCGCAGACCATGGCCGTGCGCCTCCACGAGGCCGGCCTCCGTCAGGCCCGCGGCTTCTCGCTCAACGTCTCCAACTACTTCACCACGGCCGAGAACATCGCCTACGCCAACGCCGTCAACAGGGAACTCGGCGCCCGCTACGGCTACACCAAGCCGTTCGTCGTGGACACCAGCCGCAACGGCAACGGCTCCAACGGCCAGTGGTGCAACCCCGCGGGACGCCGTATCGGCACTCCCACCCAGGTGGGCGGAGGCGCCGAGATGCTCCTGTGGATCAAGGTCCCGGGCGAGTCCGACGGCAACTGCGGAGTCGGGGGCGGCTCCTCGGCCGGACAGTTCCTCCCCGAGGTCGCCTACAAGATGATCTACGGATACTGACGCCGGGATCGCCGTGGTCCGGTCCGTCCCCGTCCCACGGCCGGTGATCCCGGGAAACGGGTGCGGGAGGAGGGGCCCGGCCGTGTCCCTGCGGGCCTCGCCGCGAGTGCGCCGCAGACCTTCCTCCCGACCTCCCGGTCTTCCGGCCGGTTTCGGCGGGCCGACCCGGAAGTCGGCGGACCGCCCGGAAGGACGACCTGCGTACGCGCCGTCTCCGGCCCTGGTCCTCCGGGTTCGTGCCGGTGCTCGTCGAGGAACGTGAGACGTCGGTTCCTCGTGTGCTCCTCTCCGCCGTGCTTGCCGGACCCGCCCCATCCGGCGGTACCGGACACGTTCCGGCTCTGTCGGGGCCGCTCTCACCCTCCCCGGCATCACCGAGAGAGCAGGCTGCCGTCGGCTTCACTCCGTTTGCTGTGCCGGCGAGTCGGTGCAGGTCCTCCGCCTCCAGCCGGGCCACCGGCGCCTCACTGCGCAACACGAGAGCGGGACAAGCCCGTTCGGCGGGCAGCCCCGGAACCGGAAGGCATTGACATGTCCGGAAGCCTCCCTGGTGTCCATGAATGCCCGGCGATGCGAATGGCGTTCGAAATGGCGAACAAGTGCGGTCGTCGCTGCTCAAGGCTGCTCAGGGAAGAAGCAAGCGCCATCTCTTCGCCCCGCTCAGGCCGGCCCTCGCCGTCGATCGGGGCAGGAGCCCCGATGCCCAGGCGGTCGGGCGGGCACTCCTCCGCTTCGTCGCAGCCGCCGCGGGCGCACCGGCGGCAGCGGCCGGCGGCCGGGCGTGCCCCGGTGGCAGCCCGGCCGCGCAGCGCGTCCTCATACGTCGCGCACCTCTGACTCCTGTCCGCCCAGGAGACCACACCCCGGCACAAGGAGAGTGACAGGATGACAAGAGCAAGACCCCTCTTATGGCCCGCCGTGGTGGCGGTGCTGCTCACCCTGACCATGGGAGGCACGGCACTGGGCAGCGGCCACGGCCCGAACACACCGCGCACGGCCTCCGGCCCGGCTGCCACGACTGCCGGCACCACGGCCGCCACCGCCGGATGCGGCAAGGCTCCCACCCTGACGAGCGGTACCCACACGATCCAAAGCGGCGGCAAGAACCGGAGCTTCATCCTGCGGGTTCCGGACGGCTACGACCGGAACCACCCCTACCGGCTGGTCTTCGGGTTCCACTGGTTGGGCGGCACCTCCACCGACGTCGCCACGGGCCGCACCGTGGAGGCGGGCACTTGGGCCTACTACGGGCTCCAGCGGCTGGCGAACAACAGCACCGTCTTCGTCGCGCCCCAGGGCCTCGACAACGGTTGGGCCAACACCGGCGGCGAGGACATCACCTTCGTCGACGACATGATCAGGCTGATCGACGCGGAGCTGTGCATCGACACCACGCAGCGCTTCGCGCTGGGATTCAGCTACGGCGCCGCCATGTCCTACTCGCTGGCGTGTTCCCGGGCGACGGTCTTCCGCGCGGTCGCGGTCCAGAACGGCGGACAGCTCAGCGGGTGCAGCGGCGGCACCCAGCCCATCGCCTACCTCGGAGTGCACGGCGTCCGGGACACCGTGCTCGGCATCTCCGGCGGGCGGGCGATGCGGGACAGGTTCGTCAGGAACAACGGCTGCACCCCCCAGAACCCGCCCGAGCCGGCGCGGGGCAGCCTGACACACCGGGTCACCACCTACTCGGGGTGCGCGGAAGGGTATCCGGTCGCCTGGGCCGCGTTCGACGAAGGGCACATCGCCGCTCCGCAGGACGGAGCCCCCGGTGACAGCGGCTCCCGGACCTGGCTGCCGCAAGAGGTGTGGAAGTTCTTCACGCAGTTCCGGACCTCCACCCCGCCCCCCGACCCGTCGCCCGGGACGTCGACCTGCGAGGTCACCGACACCGTCACCGCGTGGAACACCGGCCTGGTCTCGAACATCACCATCACCAACACCGGAACCACCCCGATCGACGGCTGGTCCCTGGTCTTCACCCTGCCCGGCGGCCAGACCATCACCTCCGGCTGGAACGCCGAGTACGCACCCGCGTCCGGCCGGGTGACGGCCGGGAACACCCCGCACAACGCCACCATCGCCCCCGGCGCGTCCGTCGGCATCGGCTTCCAGGCCACTCACACCGGCGACACCGCCACGCCCACCGCCTTCACCCTCAACGGCACCGCCTGCACCGTCACCTGACCGGCAAACGGCCCGGAAGCGGCATCGGACCGGCTCCGCGGGAGCCCCCGCCACGGCGGGCCACCTTCCTGCCGTCCGGCAATCCTGTCGTCCGGCAATCGGGACCGCGCCAGGAGCAGGCCACCGCGCAGGAATGGTTGCCCCGACCGCTGCACCGGCTCCGTCCGGCCCCTCCGCAACCGATCCAGCGCGCCCGCGGTGGCCGGGGCAGCGGAGGAGCCGGACGGAGCCCACCCTCGCCTTGACACCAACGGTTCCGTCCACGGAACGGAACCGGGAGGAGGCCGGGTCGGTTCGCTGCCCCACCACCACGGCAACACACCAGGCCCCGGACGTTTTCGAATCGAAGGAGAACCATGTTCCGCCACCCCCCGCCCCGAGGCCGTCGCACGGTCGGCCTCCTCGCCACGGCGTTGGTGACCCTGTCGGCCGGCCTGACCGCGGTCGCGTCCACTCACCCGGCCCACGCCGACACCGCCACCCTGGGCGAACTGGCCGAGGCCAAGGGCCGTTACTTCGGCTCCGCCACGGACAACCCCGAGCTGTCCGACACCCGGTACACACGGATCCTGGGCAGCGAGTTCGGCCAGATCACCGTCGGCAACACCATGAAGTGGCAGTACACCGAGCCGTCTCGGGGCCGGTTCGACTACACCGCCGCCGAGGAGGTAGTCGACCTGGCCGAGTCCAACGGCCAGTCGGTGCGCGGACACACCCTGGTGTGGCACAACCAACTGCCGAGCTGGGTCGACGACGTACCGGCCGGTGAACTCCTCGGGGTCATGCGCAACCACATCACCCACGAAGTCGACCACTTCGAGGGCCGGCTGATCCACTGGGACGTGGTCAACGAGGCGTTCGAGGAGGACGGCAGCCGCCGGCGGTCGGTCTTCCAGCAGAAGATCGGCGACAGCTACATCGCCGAGGCCTTCAAGGCCGCCCGCGCCGCCGATCCGGACGCCAAGCTCTACTACAACGACTACAACATCGAAGGCATCGGCCCCAAGAGCGACGCCGTCTACGAGATGGTGAAGTCCTTCAAGGCCCAGGGCGTCCCCATCGACGGCGTCGGCATGCAGGCCCATCTGATCGCCGGCCAGGTCCCGGCAAGCCTTCGGCAGAACATCCGACGCTTCGCCGATCTGGGCGTCGATGTCGCCCTCACCGAACTCGACATCCGCATGACCCTGCCGCGCACCGCCGCCAAGGACGCCCGGCAGGCCACCGACTACGGCGCCGTGGTCGAGGCGTGCCTGGCGGTCTCCCGGTGCGTCGGCATCACCCTCTGGGACTACACCGACAAGTACTCCTGGGTCCCCTCCGTCTTCCCCGGCCAGGGCGCTGCCCTGCCGTGGGACGAGAACTTCGCCAAGAAGCCCGCCTACCACGCCATCGCCGCCGCACTCGACGACGGCAGCCCCACCCCCGGCGGCAACTGCACCGCCACCCACCGCGTCACCAGCCGGTGGCAGGGCGGCTTCACCGCCGAGGTCACCGTCGAGAACGACCACACCGCGCCGATCACCGGCTGGGCCGTCACCTGGACGCTGTCCGACGGCCAGTCCGTCGACCATGTGTGGAACGGAGCTCTCACCGCCGACGGACAGAACGTCACCGTCCGCGACGCCGGCTACAACGGCACCCTCGGCGTCGGCGGAAGCACCACCTTCGGCTTCCGGGGACAAGGCGCTGCCGACGTCCCGACGGACATGGCCTGCGCCTCCGGTCAACCATCCAGGACCCCGGCGTAGTCGGTCGGCGCACGTTGCCGGCGGCTCGCCGTGTCGGGAGGAGGCGGTGAGGTGGGGGACTGCCACGGCCGGATCCGTGCTCCGGTTCCCGGCTCGCCGCCACGAGCGCCCCGGCCGTCGGTTCCGTCCCGGCGGTACGGGCCGCCGTCCGTCGGCGCGCCCGGCCCCGGACCCGAGTCGGACGGTGCGTCCCCCGGCCGAGCGCCGTAGCCGAGTCCCGCGGCGACGCAGCCGCCGGGACGCTTCCGAAAGCGACCGCCCGGTGGAGGGGCGGCCCTTTCGGACCCGACCGGCCCCAAGCGGCAGCGGCCCGCCGCCGAAGACCCGGGGCCGGCGGGGGAGCCTTCAGGACCGGTTCACGGAGGTGTCGGAGTCCTCGGTGCCGAGGCCGAACAGCCGGTTGTCGTTCCACCACTCCGGCGTCTCGTCGACGACCGGGACGAGCTCCAGCAGCGTCACCTCGTTGCGACCCAGGACGAGGTCCACATCGGCGCGCCCGTCGGTGACGGGCACGCTCCGATGCGAGTGGGCGGGTTCGCCGGCTTCGCGCAGGGCGTCGAGCCGGCGGTCGTCGGGCGCGAGCGGCCGCCCCATCTCGCACCAGGCGGCCCAGGCGTTGCCGGCGTCCTCGCTCACGGAGTGGCGGCGCGCGAAGGCGGAACCCCGCGCGTTCGGGGCGCCGACGGGCAGGGACAGCCGGACGGTATGGCCGTCGACGGGCTCGCCGCCGGTCGGGTCGGCCGGTGCCCAGGCCAACACGGTGACGCGCCCGTCACCGTGTCGTGTCACCAGGTGGTCCTCGCCTCGGGCGAGCACCTGCTCGCCCATCTCGGCCATGAACGCGTACAGGTGGTAGGTGGGCTTCTTGATCTGGCGGTGTGTCAGCAGGCCGAAGCCGCCGTGGAACGGCGCGGTGGGGATGCCCACCTCCTCGAACACGTCGCTGAACGTCCAGTACGAGAAGGAGTCCGCGATGTCACCCCCGTTCACCAGCACCGGTGCGAGGTACGCCGCGTGAAACGCGGTGTCGTGGATCGGGTTGTCCGGTCGGTACGAGGAGTTGAACTCGGTGATGTGGACCGGCAGGTCCGCGAGCCCGGTGCCCGCCAACTGCAGCCGTGGGGCGCCGAACTGCTCCAGCAGCGCCGACGCGGGCATGAGCGTCTGGTGAGCGCCGAACGGCACGGGCTGGACGGGGCCGGAGGAGTAGGCGTGGCGGCTCACGAAGTCGATCGGCAGGTCGCGGGCCTCGACGAACTCGGCGAAGCGCCGGATCCACTCGTCCTCGTAACCCGGTGCCAACGAGGGGCCGCCGACCTGGAGGTCGGCGTCGACCTCCTTGACGGCCAGTGCGGTCACCTCGTAGAGGCGGTGGTAGGCGTCCTGGTCCGCCGACCAGAACGGCGCCAGGTTGGGCTCGTTCCACACCTCGATCGGCCAGCTGCGCACCCGGTCGACGCCGTAGCGGTCGACCAGGTGCCCGATGACGGCGCGGACGAGGTCCGCCCACTCCCTCTCGTCGCGGGGAGGAGTGATGTTGCCCTTCCACCAGAACACGGTGTCGTCGCCGGAGGCGAGCCCGGACGGCATGAAGCCGAGTTCGAGGAAGGGCGCGATGCCCATCTCCAGATAGGAGTCCACCACTTGGTCGACGTACGTGAAGGCGTGGCGTACGCGCCGCTCGCCGGCGTGGTCGTAGGGGCGATGGATGCCCATCCCGTCGCTGAGCAGGCCGTGTCCCCGGATGTACCGGAAACCGATCTCCTTCTGAACGAGGTCGAGCGACTCCTGGTAGTCGCGCCGCAGCGCGAGGTCGAGCCGGCCCGTGCCGACGCAGTGGCGCCAGGCGTCGGAGAGCCGGGCTGTCGGCTGCCGGGGAACGACGGTCCGCATGGTGTGGGGATTCCTTTGCTGCGCTGCGGTGCGGGGCGACGCTGGGCGGGGCCCACCGGAGGTTCTCGACATGGAGGTCGGCCTTTCGGACCGGGGCTCGGAAGTCGGGACCCGGCCGGGTGCGACCGAGCCCGTCTCCGGTCGTCACCGCCCCACTCGTGACTGCCTGCGACGGTGGTTGCGTCGGTAACGATTGGGCAACTTGCGAAAACTCTTGGTTGCTTCTCGCTCGTTTTCGACTGTACACCTTAGCTCCCGCTTCGCGGACGGCCCATTATTTTGCGCAAAACAAAAGCAGTTGGATCACTGACAACAGATCAGGGAGTTCCCACGATGATGAGGAAAACCCGCAGCGTGACGGCTGCCGCGATCGGCTTGGGCATCGCACTCGCCGCCACCGGCTGTGCCGGCGGCGGCGACGGTTCGTCCGGCGGTGAGGGCACACTGACCCTCTGGACGAACGCGATGGAAGGGCGCGGCGCGGAGTACTGGAGGAGCGCCGCGGAGGAGTACCACTCGCTGCATCCGGACGTCACGATCGAGATCCAGTCGGTCCAGAACGAGGACCTCGACGGCAAGCTGCAGAACGCGCTCAACTCCGACTCCGCGCCCGACATCTTCCTGCAGCGCGGCGGCGGCAAGATGCAGGCCATGGTCGACGCCGGTCAGATCCGGGCGCTGGACCTGACCGACACCGACAGGGCCAATGTGGGCGATGCGGCCCTCGAGGGCGTCTCGATCGACGGCAAGGTCTACGCGATGCCGCTCGACACGCAGCCCGAGGGCATCTACTACAGCAAGGACCTGTTCGAGAAGGCCGGCATCGCCTCCCCGCCGACGACGATGGACGAACTCGAGGACGCCGTCGCGAAGCTGAAGGCGATCGACGTCGCGCCGATCGCGGTCGGCGCCAAGGACGCCTGGCCGGCCGCGCACTGGTACTACAACTTCGCCCTGCGCGAGTGCAGCCGGGAGGTCATGCAGGAGGCCGCCAAGTCGCTCGAGTTCGACGACCCCTGCTGGATCAAGGCCGGTGAGGACCTGGAGTCGCTCCTGGAGGTCGACCCCTTCCAGAAGGGCTTCCTGACGGCCTCGTCGCAGCAGGGCGCCGGGTCGTCGGCGGGCATGCTCGCGAACCACAAGGCGGCCATGGAACTCATGGGCAACTGGAACCCCGGTGTGATCGCCGACCTGACCCCGGACAAGAAGCCGCTCCCCGACCTGGGCTGGTTCCCCTTCCCCGCCGTCCCCGGCGGCCAGGGCGACCCGACCGCCATCATGGGCGGCGCCGGCGGGTACTCGCTGTCCAAGAACGCGCCGAAGGAGGCCCTGGACTTCCTCCGGTTCGTCGTGACCAAGGACCAGCAGGAGGCCTACGCCGGGGCCTTCGACACGATCCCGGTGAACAAGGACGCCCAGGGGGTCGTCACCGAGTCCTACAACATCTCGGCACTGCGGGCCTTCAACAAGGCCGCCTACTCGATGCAGTTCCTCGACACCGTGTACGGCCAGAACGTCGGCAACGCCATGAACATCGCCGTCGTGAACCTGATGGCCGGCAAGGGCTCCGCCGCCGACATCGTCAAGGACGTCAAAGCCGCCGCCGAGAAGGGCTGAGTAAGCGACATGAGCAACACCCTGGGCACCGACACGGCCGCCGGCCGTCGGCCGCAGGGCGCGCCTCGAGCCGGGGACGCGGACACGGCCACGTCCCCGGCTCCGCCGCGGGCGGCTGCGCACCGCCGGGGCCGTACCAGGACGCGACTGGAGATCGCGGCCCTGTCCGCACCGGCGATCATCACGTTCCTGGCGTTCGTGATCTTCCCGGTCGCGCTCGCCGCGTACTACGGCTTCTACCAGTGGAAGGGCTACGGGGACCCCACCGACTGGGTCGGCCTGAACAACTACAGGCTGATCCTCACCGACCCCGCCTTCCACGACGTCCTGTGGCACAACGGCCTGATCCTGGTGCTCTCACTGCTCATCCAGGGCCCGCTGGCGATCGCCCTCGCACTCCTGCTCAACCAGAGGATCCGCGGCCGTTCGACCATCCGCGTCCTGATCTTCGTGCCCTACATCGTCTCCGAGGTCATCGTCGGCACCGGCTGGAGCCTGATGCTGCAGAGCAACGGAGCCGTCAACGACCTGCTGCACCGCATCGGCCTGGGCTCCCTGGAGGCCGACTGGATCGCCGACCCGGACCTGGCCATCTGGACGCTGATGGCCATCATCACGTGGAAGTACATCGGCTTCGCGGTGATCCTGATGCTCGCCGGTCTGCAGTCGATCCCCGACGAGATCTTCGAGGCCGCGCAGATCGACGGCGCCTCCTACTGGCAGATCCAGCGCCGCATCACGCTGCCGCTGCTGGGACCGACGATCCGCATCTGGGCGTTCCTGTCGATCATCGGCTCGCTGCAGTTGTTCGACCTCGTCTACATCATCTGGGGCCAGTACGTCTCGGGCACCGCGGGCACCTCGACCATGGCGATCCACATGCTCGCCCAGGGCCGCAACGCGGGCAACTACGGCTACGGCAGCGCCGTCGCGGTCGTGATGTTCCTGATCTCGCTCGTCGTCGCGCTGCTCTACCAGCGCTTCGTCCTGCGTCGCGACCTCCGGGGCGCCGTCACCGAAGGGACCGTGTGATGAGTGCGACGACCGCCACCTCCCGGATGTCCTCCACGACGAGGCCGAAGCCGCCCGCCGGCCGCCGCGGCAAGCGTGACAGGCCACAGAAGTGGGGGAGTCCCGTCACCTACTTCGTCGCACTGCTCTTCGTCGGCGTCTGCGTCGCACCGGTGCTCTTCATCGTGCTCGGCGGGTTCCGCACCAACGCGCAGATCACCACGGAACCGGCCGCCCTTCCGAGTCCCTGGGTGGTCGGCAACTACCTCGACGTCCTGAAGTCGACGATGTTCTGGGGGCAGTTCGCCAACTCCCTCGTCGTCGCGATCGCGAGCACCGTCGGCATCGTCGTCCTCGGCCTGATGGTGAGCTTCGTGATCGCACGCTACGACTTCAAGCTCAAGGGCGCGATGTACTCCCTGTTCGCCGCGGGACTGATGTTCCCGATGGTCGTCGCGATCACTCCGCTGTACCTCGTCATCAAGGACCTCGGCCTCGTCGACAACCTGCTCGGTGTGATCATCCCGCAGATCGCCTTCGGCCTGCCGGTGACCGTCATCATCCTGGTGCCGTTCCTGCGGGCCATTCCGAACGAGATCGAGGAGGCCGCCGCGATCGACGGCACGAGCCGACTCGGGTTCTTCTTCCGCATGGTGGTCCCGCTGTCGCTGCCCGGTGTGGTCACCGTCGGCATCCTCGGGTTCGTCGGCAGCTGGAACAACTACATCCTGCCCCTGTACATCCTCAACTCGCAGGCGAACCACACCCTGCCGCTCGGCGTCCAGGTGTTCTCCTCGCAGTATTCCACGGACACCGCGAAGGTCCTCGCCTTCACCTCGCTCGCCATGCTGCCCGCACTGATCTTCTTCTCGGTCTTCGAGAAGCGGATCGTCGGCGGTCTCACCGGCGCCGTGAAGGGCTGAAACCGGAGCCCGAATCGGAACGTTCCGCGCCTGGCCCTACCCCTACCCCTACCCCTACCCCTGCCGCTGCCTGTGCTGCTGCCCCTGCCGCGGCTGCGGCGGGGGCAGGCCGCCGACCGGCGTCGTCGCTCGGCTCACGGCCCACGGCCACCCCGTGTCACCCCTCGGAAAGGACCGCCGCATTGCCCCGCGCCCACATCGAGTTCGACAGGCGGCAGGCCGTCATCGCATCGGTCCGACGCCGCACCTTCGGCTCCGGGGTCCGTCGGGAGGACTCGGTCGGCCCGCGCGAGAAGCGCCCGGTGCGCCGCGACCTCGCCTGGCGCTCGCTCGAACCGAACCGGGTCGGCCTCGACGAGTTCGCCAGGTGGCTCAAGCTCACCGGATCCGAGTCGATGCCGGCGGTCGACGTCGCCGCGCGAGGTGTCCTGCTCGCCCCGGACCTGCTCGAGTACGCCGACCACCCGTCCGACACGACACTGTCGGACCCGCGTATCGCCAACGGCACACCGGACCCGCACGACGTGCGCATGTGGTGCGTCGGCGACGAGACGGACGAGCCCTGGCGGATCGGTTCCACGACGGCGGACGACCACGCCGAGGCATCCGTCGTCGACGCCGTCGCGACCGTCGACGAGGGCCGGGCCGCGGTGTTCCTCGTCAACCGCGACCTGGCCGAGGCCGCGCGGGTCACGATCGATGTGCGCGGCCCCGGCTTCCCGGGTATCGCCGAGGCGGTCACGTTCGCCGAGCGGCACCGGGCGACCCCGGCCGCGAACTCGAGCGCGGCACTCGCCGACGGCCTGCTCGACATCGAACTGCCGCCGGTGTCGTGGACGGCGGGCGCCCTGCGATGAGCGACGACACCGACCCCCGTCGGCAGCCGGCTCGCCTCCGGGACGGCGGCCCGACCCGTGAAGCGCCGGGCCCGACAGCCGAGCACCGCGAGGTGACCTGTGCGTTGCGCGATGGGACACGGCTTCGGACCGTCCTGTTGGTTCCGTACGGGACCGGGCCGTGGCCGGCCCTGCTGACGCGTCATCCCTACGACGCGACCCGTGACGAACACGACGGGACGCTCGACGTCGGGCGTCTCGTCGCCGCCGGATACCTCGTCGCGCTCCAGGACGTGCGGGGACGCTTCGGCTCCGAAGGCGTCTTCGACCCCTGTGTGCAGGAGGTGGCCGACGGCGCCGACGCCGTGGCGTGGCTCGCGGCGCTTCCCGAATGCACCGGCGCCGTCGGAATGTGGGGCGCCTCCTACGCCTCGGAAACCCAGTTCGGCGCTCTTCTGGGCGGCGCTCCGGCTCTGCGGGCGATCGCTCCTGCCATGACGCCGGCGATGTCGGCGCTCGACGGGTTCCGGTTCCGCGGCGGGGTGCCGGAGATCGGAAGCACCCTCGCGTGGACGCACTACGCGATCGCCCCGGACCTGATCACACGCATCGGCTCCGCCCGCGAACGGGAGGCCGAGCGGAAACGGTGGGAGGCGACCGAGCGTGCGATCGCGACCGGGGAAGCGTTCCGGGCCGGAGCTCTGCACGCCTCCCCGGACGCCGAGGCGATCGTGGTGTGGGGACTGGACCGGCTGCGGGAGCCTCTCGGGTCGGCGCACCACCGCGCTGGGAAGATCGTCGACCGGATCGACGCGATCGACGTCCCGGTCTTCCTGGTCGGCGGATGGTTCGACGTCTTCCTCGGGTCGACTCTGGAGATCTACCGGCGTCTGCTGCGCCGTGCGAAGGACACCGGTGGGCCGGTGCCTCACCTTCTGGTCGGCCCCTGGTCACACGACAACACATCGGGCCGGATCGCCGGTGTGGACTTCGGTCCGGGCGCGTCCGCCGACGACCTCGGTGGCAGTGGGGACCTCACCGCGCGGCACGTGCGGTGGTTCGACGCCGCCCTGCGCGCGGGCGCGGCGGACACGCCGCCGGTGCGGGTGTTCCTGATGGGCTCGAACCGGTGGATCGAGCTGGACGAGTTCCCTCCGCGCGACACGCGGACGCTCGAGCTGTACCTGGGCGCCGGGGAGTCACTTGCGGCCGAGCCGGCCGGGAGCGGCGAACGGCGGCTGACCAGCGATCCGGCATCCCCGGTGCCGACGTGCGGCGGAGCGGTGCTCCTCTTCGCGCCGTTCGAGGCGGGGCCCGTCGACCAGGCGGCGATCGAGTCGCGGCAGGACGTGGTCGCGTGGCGCACCGTACCGCTCGCCGAGGAGCTCACGGTGATGGGCGCGGTCCGTGCCGTCGTCCACCTCGCGACCACGGGGACGGACGCGGACGTGGTCGTGCGGCTGTGCGACGAACACCCGGACGGCAGCAGCCGCGTCGTCGCCGATGGTGTGCAGCGGGGGTCGGCGCGGTGCGTCGATCCGATCACGGGCCTGGGCGACAGGCGGCCGGTCGAGCCGGATCAGGAGCAGGAGTTCGTCGTGGACCTCTGGTCGACGGCCCACACGTTCCTGCCGGGCCACCGGGTGCGAGTCGACATCGCACCGAGTTCGTCACCCCGCTGGGAGGTCGGACGCAACGTCTTCGAGCCGGCCGGGATGATCGAGGCGCCCACCGCGGCGGAACACACGATCCGTTATGGCGCTGCCCATACGAGCCGCCTCGTCCTGCGGGTGGTGGCGGCGCCGCGGTGAGATCGATCGGGACGCGCCCGCCCGCGTCATCGACGCGGCGCTGCGGCTGCCGGGGCCGGTCCGGTGGAGGCGCGGACGACCAACTCGGTGGCCAACTCCATGCGGGCGGGGGTCCGGGTGGCGCCGCCTTCGCCCCGGGAGAGCTCGATCAGGAGCTTGACGGCCGCGGCACCCAACTCGGTGCTGGGCTGTCTGACGGTCGTCAGGCCGGGGGTGATGTACTGCGCCTCGGGCAGGTCGTCGAAGCCGATGACACTGATGTCCTCGGGAATCCGCAGACCGCGAGCGTCCAGGGCGTCGTAGATGCCGAGCGCCATGGAGTCCGCGCAGGCGAAGATTCCCGTGATCCCCGGGTCGCTGTCGAGTAGGCTGTGGGTGGCGGTCGTCGCCTTGGCACGATTCCACCCGCCATAGGCCACGGACACCGTGGCGCTGTCGGCGGTCGCCGTGTCGGCCGCCGCGCGGAAACCGTCGACGCGCGCTCGGCTGAAGAGGTGGCGGGCGTGGCCGGCGACAACTCCCATCCGCACGTGGCCGAGGGACAGGAGGTGCTCAGCGGCCGTGCGACCGCCGTCCCAGTTCGCCACGCCGATGCTTGCCACCTCGGGCGGCGGTGTGCTCATCGGGTCGATCAGCACCACGGGGACACCGGCGGCACAGAGCGCGTTGAACTGCGGCGAGGTGGGGTCGATCAGCGTCCCGATCGTGCCGACGGTGCGCCTTCTCAAGACCCGCGACACCCAGTCGCCGTGCGGCTCGGCGAGCGTCAGCACGACGTCGAGTCCCGCTGCTGCCGCCTCTCGCCCGACCCCGGCTATCAGCAGGTTCGCCCAGGACCCCTCGAAGTGGGTGACCACGAGGTCGAGCGTGTTGGACAGGCCGCTCTCGTCCCGGACGCTCTCGCTCTTGGACCCGGCCCGACGGGTGTAGCCGACGGCTCGCACGGCTTCCATGACCTTCGCGCGCGTCTGGGCCGAGACATCGGTTCCGCCTCGCAGCACCTTGGACACGGTGGGCACGCTCGTACCGGCAGTTTTGGCCACCAAGGACAGGGTGGGGCGTGATCCGACGGGTCGGGGGGGCATGGCGACAAGATTAACCGGCGAGGAAGCCGTTCAGGACGCCGGGGCGGCCCCGCGGCCGGCCGAGCCGGCTGCGGGTGGGGGCCTCGAGACGGTCGGGGCGACCGGGGCGGAGGAGGTCTCCTCCCGCCCCGGGCCGACGCGTCCGGCTCCGGGGTGGGGGCGGCCCCGGCCTCGCGGCACGCCGCGTGCGTCGCCCGCGCGGACGCGGGTGCCGCACGCGGCCGCACGTCGAGCGTCACACGGAGGACACCGAGGCCGGGACGTACTCGAACCAGTCGAAGGAGACCGCGCCCTCGGTGGCGTACATGCCGATCACCCGGCCGGTGAAGCCGCAGGCGACCTCGGTGGACAGATAGCGCCCGTCCAGTTCGGCGAGCGGTCGGGCGCCCGGGGCGTCGGGATCGCCGAGCCAGAAGGCGATGGTGTCGGGGCCCGTGGTCCCGCCGTCGGGGAGTTCGGGCGACGCGGGCACGAGGTCGGACGTCCGGATCGTCACGGTGAGGATCAGCGGCCCGGCCGGGACCGGTCGGCCGGCCACGGTCTGGCGCAGTGGACCGATCCGGGCGACGACGCCGGCCTCCCCGTTCCCGACCTCCAGTTCGTAGTGGTGGGCCTCGTCCAGGCGCACGCAGAGGCCGCCACGTCCCGTGCCCGGGTCGATCGCAGCGGTGACGCGGCAGTCGTGGTGCTGCTGGCGGCGGCCGACGAAGGTGTACCCGGGGCGGTCGAGGGTGGGGCCGGTGGCATTGAGGACCAACCGGCCGGGGTGCTCGGTGAGCGACCAGGAACCCTCCGGGCGGGCGAACGGCGAGATCCAGTGCGGCGCGAGGGCGGGCTCGTCGAAGTCGTCGCGGGCGGGCGGGGTCGGGACGGGGTGCCAGGCTCCGCCCGGGGCCGCGTGGCGCTCGGGAACGGGCGCGATGACGGGCCAGCCGTCCTCGTTCCACTCCACAGGGGTCAGGAACGTCTCACGGCCGAGCACGTGCACGTCGGGCGTGAAGCCGCGGGGGCGGACGCCGAGCAGCACCATCCACCAACTGCCGTCGGGAGCCTGCACCAGGTCGGCGTGGCCGACGTTCTGGATGGAGCGGGCGGTACCGCTGTGGGACAGCAGGGGGTTGGCGGGCGCCCCCTCCCAGGGACCGCGCGGCGAGCGGCCGCGGGCGACGGACACGCTGTGGCCGCGTTCCGTGCCGCCTTCCGCGATCAGCAGGTACCACCAGTCGCCGATGCGGTAGAGGTGCGGCGCCTCGGGGTACTTGAGGCCGCTGCCCGACCACGTGGCGAAAGGCCCCTCCAGCACCTTGCCCTCGACCGGATCGATCCGGGCCGTGTTGATGCCGCCTTCGGGCCCGGAGAAGGCGCACCAGCAGGTGCCGTCCTCCTCCCACGCCAGGTCGGGGTCGATCCCGGGCAGGTCGATCCACACCGGGTCGCTCCACGGGCCCTCGGGCCGCTCGGCCGATACGACGAAGGTGCCGCCGCCGTCGATATTGGTGTTGACGACCCGGTAACGGCCGTCGTGGTGGCGGATGGTGGGGGCGTAGAGACCGCCGGACGCCTTGGCGCCGGGGAGGGGCAGCGGCAGTTGCTCGGGTCGGTCGAGCACGTTGCCGATCTGCTCCCAGTGCACGAGGTCCTTGCTGTGGAAGAGCGGCAGTCCGGGGAAGTACTCGAAGCTGGAGCACACCAGGTAGTAGTCGTCACCGACCCGGCACACGCTCGGATCGGGGTGGAACCCGCTGATCACGGGGTTGTCGTATGTATGCACGGAAAACGTGTTCCCTCCGAGCCGCCGGGCGCCGTGAGGCGAGTGTGGACGGCGTCCCCTGAAGGTCCGGGGACGTGTCGGTCGACCTGCTTGTCTGCTCGTCGTTCGGCGCGGGCGCCGTCCTCGCCGAACTCCTCCGGGCGCGGGACCGGCGCCCCATCCGGACATCCCTGCCCGGACCACCAGGATCCCCTGTCGACCGCGGCCGGGTCGCGCTGGACCGGGTCGGGGCGGGCGGCCGCGTACGGATCGGGAATCGTGGTGCGATACCGCCGTCTGCGGTGCCGGCCCGCCAGTTCGGCCGGGCGCATCAGCCGGGCCACCCTGCGGCGCCCGCACTCCTCGCCCCGGCCCACGAGGAGCGCGTGGACGCGCGGGGCTCCGTAGGTCCTGCGGGACTGCTTGTGCACGGTGGTGATCTGCTCGGTCAGCTCGGCGTCCCGCACCGCGCGGGGAGCGGGGAGGCCGGTGCGGCGGGCGGAGAAGGCGGCTCGGGAGACCTGGAGCGGTTCACACGCCCGTTTGACGTTGTGACCTGCGGTTTTCTCTGCCTCGATGAACGGGTGCACCGTCACCGGGTCTTCTTCGCGAAGAAAGCCGTCGCACGCTTGAGGATCTCCACGTCCTCCCGCAGCCTGTGGTTCTCCCGCCGCGGTGCGGCCAGTTCCTCGCGCTCGCCACTGGTCAGGCCGTCCCGTTCGCCCGCATCGACCTCGGCCTGCCTCACCCGGTCCCGCACCGCCCCTTCGGTCCGGTCGAAGTCCTTGGCGACCCGACCGACCGAGCGGTCACCCCGTCGGCACAGCTCGACGATCTCGGCCTTGGACTCCGGCGTGAACGAGCGACGAGGGCGAGGCTTCTTCTTCCCCCTGCTCTCCATGATGGACATCATCCTTCCGGGACCGAAGCCCCTGATCTCCGATGTCCGTCAGAGCGGATCAAGCTCAGACCAGGGCGTACCAGGTATCGGTGTCCACCGTCGCCGCCTCGGCGGGGGCCGGATTCACTCCGGCGAGCAAGCCGATCACGAGGGTCGCCGCCATCACGGCGGCGACCCGTGACCATCAGCGACGACCTCGTGGAGGGGCGGGGGACGCCGCACCGTAGGCCGTCGCCGATTCGCCCTTTCGTCGATGGCAGGCCTTGTCAGGCGCGGGTCCAGCGCTGGTTGCTGCCGTTCGAGCAGGAGTAGAGCTGGATCAGGGTGCCGTTGGCGGTGCCGGCCCCGACGGCGTCGAGGCAGAGGCCGGACTGGACGCCGACGATGGATCCGTCGGAGTTGAGGCGCCACTTCTGGTTGTCGCCACCCCAACAGCTGTAGATCTGGACCTTGGCACCGTTACCGGTGCCGGCGGCGTCCAGGCACTTGTCGCCGTAGACCCTGAGCTCGCCGGCATCGGTGTACGTCCACTGCTGGTTGGTGCCGTTGTGGCAGTCCCACAGATGGAGCTGGGTGCCGTCGGTGGTGCTGGCGTTGGGCACGTCCAGGCAGCGGCCCGAACCGACGCCCTTGATCGTGTTGCCGTCTCCGGGCGGCGGAGTGGTGGAGCCTCCGTTGAGTGCGTCGAGGACGGCGGTGTACGCGGGCTTCTTGCTGCCGTTGTTGTAGAACAACAGCGGGGTGTGCTCCGAACGCCACGAGTCGCTGTCGCGCACGCCCCAGACGGTGACACCGAGGCAACGGGAGACGGCCAGGCAGTCGTTGACCACGGCGGCGTAGGTCGAGGGCGAGGCTCCCTGGATGTCGAGTTCGGTGACGGCCACGTCGACGCCGAGGGCGGCGAACTCCTGCAGCGTGGTGCGGAAGTTGCTGTTGTAGGGGCTGCCACTGTTGAAGTGCGACTGGAAGCCGACACAGTCGATCGGCACGCCGCGCTGCTTGAAGTCCCGCACCATGCGGTACATGGCCTGGGTCTTGGCCCAGGTCCAGTTCTCGACGTTGTAGTCGTTGTAGCAGAGTTTGGCGGACGGGTCGGCGGCGCGCGCGGTACGGAAGGCGACCTCGATCCAGTCGCTGCCGGTGCGCTCCAGGTTGGAGTCGCGCCTGGCTCCCGAACTCCCGTCGGCGAAGGCCTCGTTCACGACGTCCCACTGCGCGATCTTGCCCTTGTAGTGGCTCATCACGCCGTTGATGTGGTCGATCATCGCCTGGCGCAGTGCGCTGCCGCTGAGGCTCTGCATCCAGCCGGGCTGTTGGGAGTGCCAGGCCAGGGTGTGGCCGCGCACCTCCTTGCCGTTCTGCACCGCCCAGTTGTAGACGCGGTCGGCGGCGGTGAAGTTGAACTGGCCCCGCTGCGGCTGGGTGGCGTCGATCTTCATCTCGTTCTCGGCCGTCACCGAGTTGAACTCACGGGCCGCGATCGTCGCGTACGTCGAGTCGCTCAGCCTGTTCGCGGCGATGGCGACGCCGAAGTAGCGGCCGCTCTGCGCCGCCGCGGCACCGAGCGTGCTCTCGGCGGCCTGAGCGGACGGTGGCGCGACCAGTGCGGCGACCACACCGAGGACGCCGGCGACCAGCGCCGGCAGCAGAGCGCGGAGCTTCCGCCGGACAACGGATCTGGGAAGGGCATGAGAGCCCATGGTTGTGCCTCCAAGGTAGGAATAACGGAACCACCGGACATCGCGGTCATGGAAGCCGGGAGGGTCTCGACCGGCACGGACGGCGCCCGGTCGGTCGCCGAGTGACGTACGCCGGGCGGCAGCGGTCTTTCGACACAGGCACGGGGGTACTCCATCGCTGCTCGGCCGGGGGCGTCACGCGGCGTCGCACACCTCCCCGCCTGCACGAGGCGTCAGGATGCGTCGGTGTGAGCCTCACCGGAACGAAAAACGGGGTGGTGCAGGTGTTGCTGTGCGCGGCTCTGCCGTACAACGCAGTCCGCACAGGACTATGGGGTTCGAAATGCCGAACCATGGTCGATCGTCCAGACAAGATAGTGAGGACTTGACAGCGCCTCGTCAACCCTCGCGGCGCGAAAATTTTCGCCCCACGCGCGAAACTTTCGGACCCTCGCGAGCCGGGTGGATCCCTGGACCGGCGAGCCGCGTCGTGAACTTGCGGATGCCCAGTTGGCGTGGCGGCTTGTCGCGTCCGGGGGAAGGAAGGGTTTACGGACAGCTCGGCGACAGGTCTTGACCGGAGGGCCCCGCCTTCCTAGCTTGTGGCGTCACAGAACCGGGACACCTCCGAAACTTTCGAACCTGCCCTTGCCCTCGGCGCGACCGTTCCACGGTTCATCGGCGTCGTCTCACCCCGCCCCCCAGGAGGCCCTCTGATGTGGCTTCGCCACTCGTCTCCAGTCCACCCAAGGTGTTTACTCAGCGTACTTGTTTCCTTACTGCTGGCGGCCGCCTTCCTCGGTGCCCAGCCCGCCGAAGCCGCCACCGTAGACCCCAACGCCTCGTATGTGCTGGTCAACCGCAACAGTGGCAAAGCCCTGGATGTCTACAACATGGCGACCGACGACGGGGCCCGCATCACCCAATGGACCAGGAACGACCAGAGCCAGCAGCAGTGGCAGTTCGTCGATTCCGGGGGCGGCTACTACCGCATCAAGTCCCGCCACTCGGGCAAGGTACTGGACGTCTACAACTGGTCCACCGCGAACGGCGGCTCGATCGTCCAGTGGACCGACCTGAACGGCACCAACCAGCAGTGGCGGCTGGTCGACAGTTCGGACGGCTACGTGAGGCTCATCTCGCGCCACAGCAACAAGGCCCTCGAAGTGCAAGGTGCCTCCACCGCCGACAACGCGAACATCGTCCAGTACGACGACTGGGGCGGCGCCAACCAGCAGTGGCGGCTCGTCACGGTCGGCACCGAAACCCCCGGCCCGTGTGATCTTCCGTCGACCTACCGCTGGACATCGACGGGCGCGCTGGCGCAGCCCAAGCAGGGGTGGGTCTCGCTCAAGGACTTCACCGTCGCCCCCTACAACGGCAGACAACTCGTCTACGCGACCACGCACGACACAGGGACGAGGTGGGGTTCGATGAACTTCGACCTGTTCACCAATTGGTCGGAGATGGCCTCGGCCAACCAGAACGCGATGTCCAATTCCACCGTCGCACCCACGCTCTTCTACTTCGCTCCGAAGAACGTCTGGGTGCTCGCCTACCAGTGGGGCAGGACCGCCTTCTCCTACCGGACGTCGAGCGACCCCACCAACCCGAATGGCTGGTCATCCGAGCAGGTGCTCTTCTCCGGAAGCATCTCCGACTCCGGGACAGGGCCCATCGACCAGACGCTCATCGGCGACGGCACGAACATGTACCTGTTCTTCGCCGGCGACAACGGCAAGATCTACCGGGCCGGCATGCCGATCGGGAACTTCCCGGGCAGCTTCGGCTCGACCTCGACAGTGATCATGAGCGACACGACGAACAACCTGTTCGAAGCCCCGCAGGTCTACAAGTTGCGGGGCCAGAACCGCTACCTCATGATCGTCGAGGCGATCGGCTCGCAGGGCCGGTACTTCCGCTCCTTCACGGCCACCAGCCTGAACGGCTCCTGGACACCCCAGGCCGCGACCGAAAACAATCCCTTCGCCGGCAAGGCCAACAGTGGCGCCACGTGGACCAACGACATCAGCCACGGCGAACTGATCCGCACCAGCCCCGATCAGACCATGACCGTCGATCCCTGCAACCTGCAGTTGCTCTACCAGGGACGCAGCCCCAACTCCGGCGGCGACTACGGCCTCCTGCCCTACCGTCCGGGTCTGCTGACACTGCAGCGCTGACAGCATGACACGATTCCGGCTCCGGTAGGGAGCCGGCGTGGTGGGCTCGGTGGAAGGCCGAGCCCACCACGCCGTAATCTGAACCCCGCCGGCACAGTGAGGTTTTCTCAGCGAAGTGATCTACGCGAAGCCGGGTGAGATTTCGATACCGGGGCAGGCCGGACAGCCCTGCCCCGGTGACGGACAGACGTAAAGCCCCTGGTAGGACGGTTCTCTCTCACAAGAACGTCCGCTGCGATACCAGAGGCTTCACGTTGGTCCCCTGTGTTGCCATGCTCGACGCCCCCGCCCGGTGGTGGTCTTCCTCGCCCGGCTCCTGGCCGCCCACCGCCGCCGGATCGGCACCCCGCGCGGGGCGCGGGCGCCGGCCCCGTTCCGGCAGGCGGTCCTGGTGCTGCGCTGGTTCCGCCACCGCGCCTGCGCAGCCCTGCCCGGCCCGCGACGCCGGGATCTCCCAAGCCACCGGCTACTGGGGGCACCGCCCGGCCGAAGGCTGGGGGAGTATCTTCACGAAGGCATCGACGTCCTCGCCGAGCGCGCCCCGGACCTCCATGACGTCCTGGCACGCTGCCGCGAGCAGGGCCTGAGCCATGTGGTCCTGGACGGCACCCTTATCGCCTGCGACCGCGTGGCCGGCACCACCGAGAAGGGCAACGACCTGTGGTACTCCGGCAAGGGGCGACACCTCGCCGGAAACCTGCAGTTCCTCGCCGCTCCCAACGGCTCGCTGCTATGGGTCTCCGACGTCGAGCCCGGTTCGGTGCACGACCTGCGCGCCGCCCGCATCCATGCCCTGCCGGCACTGTACGCCGCGGCCCGCAAGGGCCTCGACCCTGGCCGATGTCGGCTACACCGGCGCCGGCATCGGCGCCCACACCCCCTTCCGCCCCCACCCCGACATCGCCTCGCCCCTGGCGGCGGACACCCGGACCCACAACCGGCTCCTGCGCGGCATCCGCGCGCTGGGCGAACGTGCGGCGGCCGAACTCAAACAGCGCCGGCGCGCCCTGCAGCATGTGATGGTCAGTCCCAGCCGCATCGGCGCCATCGCCCAAGCCGCCCTCGTCCTCAACAACACATGGCAATGAACTTCGCTGAGAAAACCTCACTGTGCCGGCCCCGTTCTTCTCGCGGAACCAGCCCCTTGACACCGCAACGTCTTTTTGGCTTTTCCGACCCTCGGTCATAGTCGGCGCCATGGACTATGACGTAGTGGTGGCCGGAGGCGGCCCGGTCGGACTGATGCTGGCCTGCGAGCTCCGGCTCGGAGGCGCGCGGGTGGCCGTCCTGGAGCGTCTCACCGAAGTGGACCCGACGATCAAGGGCGGAGCGATCACCACGCCCAGCGCCGAGGCGCTCTACCGCCGAGGCATGCTACCCGCGCTGGCCGAGGTGCAGCAGCAGGCGATGGACCGCCTCCAGGCATTCATACGCGAACGGAACGGCGGGGACGGAGATGGGGTCGCGGGCCAAGGGATCGGGTGCGTCGGGCACTTCGCCGGAATCATGCTGCGCGCCGACTTGGTCGACCGCACGAAGCCGGGCCTCGGCGACGCCGGCCCCGCCGCTGAGATCGCTTTCGTGGCGCAGCAGGACATCGAGCGGCTGCTCGGCGGGAGGGCGGGCGAGCTCGGCGTTGACGTGCGCCGGGGGGTGGAGCTGACCGGCTTCGACGCGGATGACGGGGCCGTCACCGTGCAGACCGGCCACCGGGCCATACGCGCCGGCTGGCTCGTGGGCTGCGACGGTGGCCGCAGCGCGGTCCGCAAGTTCGCGGGGTTCGAATTTCCCGGTACGGACCCGGAAATCACCTGCCACCAGGCGGTCGTGGAGATGACCGGCGCCGAGGACCTAAGACCGTGTCCTACGTGGTGAGGCGGACGTTGTCCCGGTATGGGACGGGGAGCGTGGAACTGGATCGTGCCGGACGGCTTGTGGGAGATCGCCAAGCCGCTGATTCCGGAGCAGCGGACACGGCCGCAGGGCGGCGGGACGCAGAACGCGCCTGATGAAACGGTGTTCGCGGCCATCGTCTACGTGCTGGTCAGCGGGTGCGCCTGGCGGTCGCTGCCGCCCTGTTTCGGGATATCGAAGTCGACCGCCCACCGCCGGTTCCTGATCTGGTCCAGGGCAGGCGTCTGGGGCCGGCTCCACGAGGCCGTGCTGCACCGCCTGCACGATGCCGACCTCATCGACGTCTCCCGCGTCATCCTCGACACCGCCCACGTCAGGGCCAAAAAAGGGGCGATCACACCGGTCCGAGCCCCGTGGACCGGGGCAAGCCGGGTTCCAAGATGCACGTCCTGTCGGACGCGAACGGCCTGCCCCTCCTTGTCGGCGTCTCGGCCGGCAACGTCCACGACAGCGAAGGACTGAAGCCGATGGTGGCCGGTCACCAAACGAGACACGACCCCCACCGCGGCCGCCACTTCAAACCCCAGCGCTTCCACGCCGACAAAGCCTACGACCGGGCCGACCTGCGCAGATGGCTGCGAGGCAAGCGGATCGGCGTGCGGATCGCCCGCAAGGGCATCGAGTCCAGCCAGCGATTGGGGCGCCGTCGATGGGTCGTCGAACGGACGATGTCCTGGCTGTCCGGCTACCGCCGCCTCAGCCCTCGCTACGAGCGTGACCCTCGCAACTACCTGGCCTTTCTCGGTCTTGCCGCCGCCCTGTGCTGCTACAAGCGACTCGTCCGCCTCACCACGTAGGACACGGTCTAAGGAATTGATCACTGCGCGGAGGCCATGTAGCCGCAACAGTTGACCCTGACGCAGGGGCAACCTCTCAGCATGGTCGGCATGACGACGAGAACCAGTGCGATCGAGGTCGCCGGGCTGCGCAAGTCGTACGGCGACCACGAGGTGGTTGCCGGAGTCGACCTGACCGTCCCCGCAGGCACCGTCTACGCCCTGCTCGGACCCAACGGGGCCGGCAAGACCACCACAGTCCGGATCCTGTCCACATTGCTGCCCGCAGACGCCGGTGAGGCTTGGGTCGCCGGGTACGACATACGCCGCGAGGCAGACCAGGTGCGTGCGTCGATCGGAGTGACCGGGCAGTTCTCCGCCGTGGACGAGTTACTGACCGGGCGGGAAAATCTGCGGCTGATGGCCGACCTCGGACACCTCGACCGGCGCCATGCGGAGAGCGTGGTAGAGCAACTGCTGGAGCGGTTCCACCTGGCTGATGCCGCCGAGCGGCGCGCGGTGACGTACTCCGGCGGTATGAAGCGGCGGCTGGACTTGGCCATGACCCTGGTGGCCGGGCCGCGGCTGATCTTTCTCGACGAGCCGACCACCGGCCTCGACCCGCGCAGCCGCCGGGACCTGTGGGGGATCGTGCGGGAACTGGTGGCCGACGGGGTCACCGTCTTCCTCACCACCCAGTACCTGGAGGAGGCCGACCAGCTCGCCGACCGGATCGGTGTGCTCGACGGAGGCCAACTGGTCGCCGAGGGCACCGCGGCCGAGCTGAAGCGACTGGTCCCCGGCGGTCATGTCGAGCTTCAGGCCACCGACAGTGAACGGCTGGCCGAGTTGGCACGCCAGTTCCCCGGGGCGAATACAAACGCCACGGCACTCACCCTGACCCTGACGCACGACGGCAGCCTCACCACGCTGCGACGGCTGTTGGCCGGGATCGACGACGACGCAGTCACCGGGCTCGCCGTGCACACCGCGGACCTGGACGACGTGTTCCTGGCTCTGACTGACCACTCCACCGCCGACGAGTCTCCCGAGGATGTGCCGGCATGAATAGCCCGACGTATGCCGTCCGCGATTCGGCGACCATGCTGCGCCGCAACCTGAAGCACATGGCCCGGTACCCGTCGCAGACACTGATGCTGATCGGCCTGCCGCTGGTGTTCCTGCTGCTGTTCTTCTACGTCTTCGGCGGCACCATGGGCGCTGGTCTGCCCGGAGCCCCGGCAGGGGACCGCGGCGACTACCTGACGTTCATCACTCCCGGGATCTTGGTGATGGCGGTGACAAGCGTGTCCATCAGCACCGCGGTCTCGGTCGCCACCGACATGACAGGCGGAATCATCGACCGGTTCCGAACCATGGCCATCGCCAAGGTCTCGGTGCTCACCGGCCACGTCCTGGGCGCGATGATCCAGACCGCACTGGCACTCGCAACGGTCTTTGGCACCGCGTTCCTGCTCGGTCTGGAGACCGCCGCCTCGGCGATGCAGTGGTTGGGTCTGATCGGGCTGCTCGCGCTGCTGTCGTTCGCGATGACCTGGTTCACCGTGGCGTTGGGGCTGGCCAGCCCCAACCCGGAGACCGCGAGCAACTGGCCGATGATCTTCATCATGCTGCCGTTCGTGGGCAGCGGGTTCGTGCCGGTCGAGTCGATACCGACCGGGCTGCGGTGGTTCGCCGAGTACCAGCCGTTCACACCGATCATGGACGCTTTCCGCAGTCTGCTGGCCGGATCGCCCGATGGCTCGGACGCGCTCTGGGCCATCAACTGGTGTGTGGTGATCGGGCTGATCGGCTACCTCTGGTCGCGACGCCTCTACCGGACCCGAGCTGCGAACTAGGAGACTGGTCTGATGCTGACGATCGGCGAGCTGGCGTCGTACGCCGGAGTGACGGTGCGCGCGGTGCGGCACTATCACGCCAAGGGGCTGCTGCCGGAGCCAGAGCGGGACCACTCCGGCTATCGGAGGTATGGCGCCGGCGCCTTAATCGAGTTGGTCAAAATCCGGACCCTCGCCGAGGCCGGGGTCCCTCTGGCTCGCGTGCGGGAACTGCTACAGGCCGACGAGGAGGAGTTCGCCGCGGCAGTCGCAGATATCGACAAGCGGCTGCAGACGGAGATCCGGGAGCGGCAGCGGCACCGCGAGCGGATCGCCCGCCTCGCCTCCGGAGACAGCCTGGCACTGCCCCAGGAGGTGGTTGAGTACCTTGACCGGCTGCGGGCGCTCGGGGTCGACGAACGGATTGTCCAGGTCGAGCGCGACGGCTGGATTCCACTGGCCGCGCGCTCACCCGAGCGAGTCCCGGAGTGGATGGCACGCAAGCGGGAGCAGATCGCCGACCCGCAGATCATCGACTTCTATCTCACCCTGAGCAAAGCTCTCGACTGCACCGACGACGACCCACGGCTGGTCGAACTGGCCGACAAGTTGGCCGCCTGCATCACGCAGATGGCCAACGAGCAGGGCGAGTTCTACGTCGACGACACCGACATCGAGCCACCGTTCGCCGAGCTGCTGGATACACATGTGTTCGACACCCTGCCGCCGACCCGTCGGCTGATCGAGCTGCTGACGAAGCGAGGCTGGACCGGGTGGACCAAGCTTGAGCGCGTGAACTCAACCCAGGGTTCGGCCGGAACCCGGTAGGAAGACGCTGCGGTGCGGCGTTCCTACCAGGTTGGCCCTGCTGGTATTCACTGCCCCATCTGGCCTCTGCGGCGCCCCAACGCCACATGCACCTGAAGTTCAGTGGGCTGAACCTCAGAGCCCGTACCGTCGCATACTTCAGGGACTTGGAGGGGCCTTGACCCCAGTTCCTGGGCACGGGTTATGCGGCTTGCGTCAGGGTGGTTGATGTCGTTCGGAAGGTGTTCTCGTAGGCGATGGGACTGCGGTGTCCGAGGCGGGAGTGACGGCGTCGGGTGTTGTAGCGGTTGAGCCAGCCGAACGCGTCGAGGCGGGCCTCGCCCTCGGTGGACCAGTGCTTTCGACCCTGAAGCGTCTCGCGTTTGAACGTCGCGTTGAAGGACTCGGCGAGCGCGTTGTCCGCGCTGGAGCCGATCGCGCTCATGGACTGGCGGACGCCGGCCTGGCGGCAGGCGTCGGCGAAGGCGGCGCTGGTGTACTGGGCTCCGTGGTCGGTGTGCAGGACCGCTCCGGCGAGGCCGCCGCGGGTCCGTTCGGCGGCGGCCAGGGCGTCGGTGACGAGGTCGGTGCGCATGTGGTCCGCGATGGCCCAGCCGGCCAGGCGCCGTGAGGCGAGGTCGATGACCGTGGCCAGATACAGGAACTTCCCGCTCTCCAGCGGGAGATAGGTGATGTCGCCGACGTACTTCGTGTTGGGCTCACCTGCGGTGAAGTCGCGGCCGATCAGGTCCGGGGCCTTCGCCGCGGCCGGGTCCGCAACCGTGGTGCGGTGCCTGCGACGTAGCCGCACGCCTGCCAGGCCGATGCTCCGCATCACTCGCGCGATCCGCTTGTGGTTGACTCGCTCGCCGTCGTCGCGAAGTTCGGCGGTGATCCTGGGGACGCCGTAGGTGCCGTCCGACTCACGGTGCACGGCCCGTATCCGGGCGGCAAGGCGGGCGTCGGCCGCCTGCCGGGCGGCCCGGTCCGCGGCCGTCGACCGCCAGTAGTAGAAGCTGGAGCGGGCGATGCCCAGGATGGTGCACAGCCGCTTCACGCCGTAGCGGCGGTGGTGGTCGGCGACGAACCGGAAGCGGTTCACCAGCGCGTCTCCCCGGCGAAATACTTGGCCGCCTTACGCAGGATCTCGCGTTCCTCCTCCAGCTCACGGACCTTCTTGCGCAGAGCGGCGTTCTCCGCCTCCAGCGGTGTCACCCGCTCGGCGGGTGCCTCTGTCCGGCGTCCCCGGGGCCAGCTCGCGCCGGCTGCCCGGACCCAGTTGCGCAGGGTCTCGGGGTTGATTCCCAGATCGGCGGCGACCTGTCGGATCGTCGCCTCGGGCCGCGACTGGTACAGCGCGACCGCGTCCGCCTTGAACTGCGGCGGATAGTTCTTCATGACCACGAGATGTCCGTTCTCAGATCCTCAGGATCCAGTGTCTCGTGTGTCCAAGATCAAGGGTCAAGGCCCCCCGAAGGTCACCCATGCCGCTGCCCGACCGTCTGTCCGGCGCGCCCGATTTCCGCATCAAGCTGCCGCAGGACGGTGCCGAGGCACGCGGGCATTTGCTGACCCAGTACGGCGACGACGGGACGAACAAGTTCCTGTTGCGGAAGGGTTCCCTCGTGACCGCCGAGGAGTGGCCGGGACTCGGCCACCACGCACGCCGGTTCCGGGCGGAACTGCGGGCGAGCGGCGCGCTCGTGGACGCCCCGGCCGGCCCCGGGGCGCGCTGGGTGGCGGCCCGGGACATCGAGTGCAACTCCTTCTCGGCCGCCGCCGCGTTGGTGTACGGCTACGACGCGTACACCGCTGACACCGCCGAGAATCGCATCCTGCGCGCCGCCGGCGAGTGGCTGCTGCGGCTGCCGGGCGTCCCCGGCCCCGTCCGGCGGCGCCTGGCCCACCAGCGGTCCGGCTCGCCGACACCCTGCCGCTGGTGCGGGGACAGGAACTGCCGCACTGACAGCCGTCCCGCCTCGGCTCTCACCACCAGCCCGCGCTGCGGCTCGCCGAGGCCGCCGCGACGGAAGCCGGCGTCCTCCCGGCCTTCACGGCCGCCGAGGACGCCGGGCGGGCCCTGGCACGGGCCGCGAGGACGGATCTACCTGTTGATCCAGATGCCGAAGTCCCGCGTGGCCGTGTAGAAGTCCTGGAAGCCCAGGCGCGCCCCCGCACTACGGGTCACCGTGCCCTTGGCGATCGCGCCGCCGGTGGCCGAGGCGGTGTAGATCGGGCCGCCGCTGTCACCGCTGCGGGCCGCCTCCCGGCCGTCCATCTGCTCCGCCTCCACCAGGTCTTCGGAGTCGTTGTAGAAGAAGAGGACCTTCATGTTGCAGACCGGGCCGCCCGTGGCCCGTGCGCTGGTGATTCCGGACTGGCACAGGTACTCACCCGGGAAGACGTGGTCCCAGCCGTCGACCCGCACGCCCGCGTCGCTGTCGGGTCCCCCGGTGTACATGAAGTTGTCGGAGTTCGTGGGGATGAGCATCACGTCGTGGGCGTCACTGGACTTGGTGGAGGTGCCGATGTAGGTGCCTTGCGGGTTGGTGAACCGATTGCCGCTCCGACCGCAGTGCTCAGCGGTGAGCAGGTAGGTCGCGCTTGCGTCACGCACACCGAACCCGGCCGTGCACGCCCCGCCATTGAAGTTTATCTGTGCTCCGCCCGACCACGGCGCACCGTCGTTCACACGCGAGCGTTCCTGGAGAGGCTCCTCGTTGATCGTCTTCACGGACACGCCGGCGATCCGGTCGACCGTGCTGTGGTCCTGCGCGACGGAGGCGGTGCGTGCTGCGCGGGTGGTGTCCTGTGCCAGGACCAGTCCGCTGCCGTCAGTGGGGATCTTGACGCTGTGGCCGAGCGAGGGGTCCTTCTCCAGCCGGGCTTGTAACAGCTCAGAGGCGTCCTTGAGTTCGGCCAGCGAGTGGTCTGCGGCGACGATGTGCACGGGGGCGGTTCTGCGGGCCCGCTCCGCGGCCCGCTGTACGGGCTCGGGCAGGTCGCCCTTCCACCACAGGGTGACGTGGTCTTCCTGAAGGCCGATGCCCGTGTAGCCCTCGTAGTGGCCCCGCTCCTGGGCCTTGGCCAGGATGCTCGCAGCGGCGACGAGGGGTCGCTGCTCGTTCATCTTCCGCAGGTTGTCGGCGCCGACGGCCTGTGAGATCGGGACGCTTTTCTCGCTGTTACCGTCGCGCTGCTGCTCGGCGCTGGCGCCCGGGGCGAGGGTGCCGACGAGCGCCATCGCCGCGGCCAGGGCCGAACTCGCAGCCCACAGGCTGGTTCTGCCGTATCTCATGAGTATGCCTTTCCTCTTGGCGTAGCAATCTGTGATCAGACGGCACAGGCATCCTCATGGGCCCCGATTTACATTCGATCTACAAATGATTAATATCAACCAGATACTCGGGAGTCGGAAGTGAAACACGGAGTCGCACGTGCAGCCGGGTGCGGTGCCGGGAGAGCCACCTTCTCGACGGACTCCGTGAAGACGTACCGCTCGACGTCCACGCACGGCTGGATGCCGACCGGACCGTCGAACCGAGTGCCGTACCGGCTCCGGTGCGACCGGTAGGGAGCCCGGCTCCACCGCAGCGTGCTCTCCACCGCCGTCGGCCGGAAGACGGCCGGACCCCACGCCCGTCATGCCGACTTCCTGCGCACCTGAAGGACGGACTGCCGCACTCGGCCCGCGACACCCCAAGTGGGCGCCCCGCCGGCACCTTCACCCAGCCGCTGTCGTCCACGCGGCGTCAGGCTCGCCCGGCTTCTCGCGGTCTCCGGCTGTAGTGGAGATCGCGGCAGCCGATGAGGAAACCGCGCCCGCGGTCCAGGAGTTGCCCGCCGCTCCGTGCGATCGCACTGGCAGACCGTACGAGCCTGGAGCCCGGCGAGCCCGGTGAGGGCCTCGGCCATGGCGTTGTCATAGCTGTCCGCGACGGAGCCGACCGAGGCGACGGCACCGGCGTCGGCGAGCCGGTCAGTGTAGCGGACCGACACATACTGCGAGCCGCGGTCGGAGTGGTGGACCAGTCCGGAGTCCTTCTTGATCTTCCGTCTTCACAGAGCCATCTCCAAGGCGTCCAGCGGCAGGTCGGTGCGCATGTGGTTCGCGACCTGCCAGCCGACGATCATCCGCGAGTACACGTCCAGGACGAACGCCACATACACCCAGCCGGACCAAGTGCGCATATACGTCAGGTCCGCCACCCACAGCTGGTCCGGCCGCGTGGCGGTGAAGTCGCGGTTGACGCCCTCCAGACCGAGTTCGCGCGTCAGCCGCTCCACCGTGCAACGGGCCACCGTGACACCCTTGCGCCGCAGCGCACGGGCGACTCGCCGGGCGCCATAGGTGTCGCCCGACTCCACGTGCACCTGTTCGATCAGCGGCATCAGCTGCTCGTCCCGCAGGCGTCGGGCCGACTTCGGCCGCTTCCTGCGGGCGTAGTAGGCCGACTCGCTCAGCTGCAGCACCCGGCAGACGAACCCGACCCCGAGACCCTTGTCCCTGAGATGCTCGATCACCTGGTCGGCCTCGTCCGGGGACGGTCGAGTTCCGCCGCAAAAAACGCGCTGGCGGCCTTCAGGATCTCATTCGCCCGCCTCAACTCCGCGTTCTCCTTGCGAAGTTGCTTCAGCTCCTCACGTTCGGCAGTGGTGAGCCGATCGTCCCGCTCGCCGCGGTCGGTCTCAGCCTGGCGGACCCAGCCACGCAGGGCCTCCTTGTGGATGCCCAGGATCTCTCGCGACGTGCGCGATCGGCCGGCCGGTGGTACGGACCTCGCGGACGGCCCGCTCGCGGAGCTCGTCCGGGTACTTACGCGGTGCTGGCACTGCTCGTGGTTCTCCTTCGGGCCAGGATCATAAGCCTGGCTTCAGGGACTCCACGAAACCGGGGTCAGCTCACTGGGCAGCGTTTTCCACGGCTATGCCTCCCTGGAGGCGGCTGGCGCTTCGACCACACGGACATCGCCGCTCAGCAGTCCTGGGATTGGATCCTGGACTGCCTCGACACTGCATTGCGGAGCCGGTTCACCTCCTGACCGGCCGCCCACCCCAGAATCAAAAGGCTTGAGGCAATGACCACTGAACAGAACCTGATCACCACCCATATCACCGCCGACTTCCTGCGCGGGCACCTCGACGTGGAAGAGACTGCCCACGGTCTGCTGCCGCACCGGCTGCCTGCCTGGGCGCGCCGCCGGATCCCCGACGACCTGCTGGCCGTGGCCGAGGCCCAGCCCTCCGGTGTCCGGCTGGCCTTCCGTACCAGTGCCACCACCATCCGCCTGGACACCCTGCCCACCAAACGCGTCTATCGGGGCTTCCCGCCCCCGCCGGACGGTATCTACGACCTCTTGGTCGACGGCCGCCTCACGGCCCAGGCCACCGTGGACGGCGGGAACCTGCGCACCATCACTGACATGCAGACCCAGACTGCGGAACTCACTCCGGGCCCCGTCGGCACCGCCCATTTCACCGACCTCCCCACCGGCGGGAAGGACATCGAGATCTGGCTCCCGCACGCGGAGATCACCGAGGTCATCGCCCTGCGCACCGACGCCCCCGTCGAGTCCGCCCCGGACAAGGGGCGCCGGGTGTGGCTGCACCACGGCAGCTCTATCAGCCACGGATCCAACGCCGTCTTCCCCAGCACCATCTGGCCCGCCCTGGCCGCCTCCGCAGGCGATGTGGAGCTGATCAACCTCGGATTCGGCGGCAGCGCACTGGTCGACCCGTTCATCGCCCGCGCGATGCGCGACACCCCCGCAGACCTGATCAGCCTCAAGCTCGGCATCAACGTCGTCAACAGCGACGCCATGCGCTTGCGTGCCTTCGTCCCCGCTATCCACGGCTTCCTCGACACCATCCGCGAGGGCCACCCCACAACCCCCTTGCTCCTGGTCTCTCCCATCCTGTGTCCGACCCACGAGAACACTCCCGGACCTCTCATGCCGGACCTTTCCGGTGGAACTCTGAAGTTCAAGGCCACCGGTGATCCGGCCGAGACCGCCGCCGGACGGCTGACGCTCACGATCGTCCGCGACGTTTTGGCCGACACCGTCAAGCAGCGGTCCGTCGAGGACCCCAACCTCCACTACCTCGACGGACTCGACCTCTACGGCGAGAGCGACCACGACGAGTTCCCCCTGCCGGACGCGGTCCACCCCAGCCCCGAAGGACACCGCCGCATCGGCGAGAACTTCGCCAAGCTCGTCTTCGCAAACAACGGGCCCTTCGCCATCACGACTGGCTGACCCGGATAACCCGTGCCCGGTGGGGAGAGCGTGATGGCTGGCTCCCTCGTACCGCACCCCCGTAGGCGAACAGGACTCGACCACACATTCCGGGCCATCCCTCCCGGAAGACTGATGAAGTCTTGCGGGACTGTAAGACGTTCGGTGTAGTAACTCCCGGTCAAGGAAGATGCACCGATGACCAGTGAGAACGTGACCGAGCAGGACGCTGTCGAGTCGGCAACAGCTGTGTCGGTGAAGGCCGTGGACAACCGGCTGATCGAGGAACATGGCGCCGACGAGGGTTGTGGGAGCGTTCGTGGAACGGTCACTGTGACTGAACCTCTTTCATCCTGCGCTGGCGGGTGAAATGGGCTGGTCAGCGGGCGTGGTGACGAGGCAGGGCCCCTCGTCGTTGGCGTGGTGATTCCACTCAACACACCGGCGACCGAAGGGGCCCTGTTGGTTCCGTATCCTGCCACGCTCGACGTCCCGCACGAGCTCGTCGAGCATGTCTCGTGGCTGCTGTACGAACACCGCCGGTCCCGCAACACCCGCTGGCGCAAGCTCGGCTGCTTCGACCAAGCGCTGCTCACGCTGGTCCGTCTACGCAAGAACGAGACGTTCGCCCAGCTCGGAGCCGGTTTCGGGATATCCCAGGCCACTGCCTGGCGATACGTGGACGAAACCCTGGACGTTCTGGTCTCCTGGGCGCCTGACCTCCACGAAGCCCTCACCGGTCTCGGCGAGGGCGACCAGGTCATCGTTGACGGCACACTGATCCCCACCGACCGGATCCGCGCGGACGAGCCGTACTACTCGATGAAGCATCGCAAGCACGACATGAACGTGCAGGTCATCGCCCGCCCCGACGGCACACCGCATGGGGTATCCCCTGCTCGCAGAGCTTGGGGAAGGGTTCTCCCGCGCGACGCCGGGCAGAACCCATGACCTGACCGCGGCCCGTGCCCACGGCATCGTCCAGGCCTGCCTGACCCGGCAGATCCTCGTCCTCGCAGACCGCGCCTACCAGGGCGCCGGCGCCACCTTCCGCACCCCGTACTACCACCACAGTGAACAGCCCGAGCACTACCAGCAGTTCAACCGAGACCACGCCCGACTCCGAGCCCCCGGCGAACGCGCCTTCGCGCAGTTGAAATCCTGGCGGCTGCTCCGACGAGCCAGATGCTCCACACGCCGCATCGGCACCATCGTCCAAGCCGTTCATACACTGCTGACCTGCAGCTATTCAGGATGAAAGAGGTTCAGTGAGCATGCGGATGCGGCGCGCCGGCTGACGCAGAGCGAAACGGGCGGCCTGGGCGGGGTCGGCCAGGTCGGCTCCGGGCCGCAGTCGTAGGCAGGTGCGGACCAAAGCGGTGCGGGCCAGCCCGGTCAGGGTTTGGCGCAGGGATGCGGGAGCGGTCACCCGCGGGCCGGTGAGCTGGTTCATCGCCTGGGTTCTGGCCTTGACGGCCGACGCGCGGGCCACACGCAACTGGCGAAGCGCCTCCACCGTGCCGGTGCGGGACTTGGGGGTGGCGTGGGCCCGTCCCGAGGCCGCTGCCCGGGCGGCAGCGTAGGCGTCGATCGCGTCGGACGT
This sequence comes from Streptomyces taklimakanensis, assembly GCF_009709575.1. Taxonomy (NCBI): domain Bacteria; kingdom Bacillati; phylum Actinomycetota; class Actinomycetes; order Kitasatosporales; family Streptomycetaceae; genus Streptomyces; species Streptomyces taklimakanensis. The sequence goes on along the minus strand of NZ_WIXO01000001.1, from coordinate 23,347 downwards.
GCCGCGAGCGTGGCGAGTGCCACGGTCGGGGACGTTGACCTCGACCACCATCAGGCCGGCCACGGTCAGCACGCCGGTCAGCCCGGCCCCGTAGGAACCAGTGCACTCCACGCCTACCGTCCGCACGACACCGAACGAGCCGAGCCACGCCAGCAGGGCGCGGTAGCCCTGCGTGGTGGTGGGAAACTCCCGGTCGGCCACAGGCCGCCCCAGCGGGTCGACCACCGCGGCGTGGTGGGTGTCGGTGTGGGTGTCGACCCCGGCGAAGACTTCGCTCTCGGGGTGCTGATCGGTCATGCCGGGCTGCTGCCTTCTCATCGTACGGACAGAGCAGCACGCGCCCGGTCGGGACGGGCGGACACGACAGTGACGGGGCTTCTCGCACAAGCTCCTATGAAGTCACGACGCCCTTCCGGCCGCGTGCGACGGCGTCGCCGATCAGGCCGACAGATCGAGGGAAGGACACGGGAGGCCCGGTCAGTCAGCCCAGGGGTCAGACCTGTCGGCGACACCATTACCCATCATCACTGTCCGCCCAGCACGTGACGCCGACCGCCGTGAGAGCATCGATGATGCCGTGCCCCCGGGCGGTCCGGACGTCGTGGACGGCACCGGGCAGGGCCGGTGACGCCCACAGCAGCCGACTGATGGGGGCACCTCCCAGCCGAAGGCTGGGGGAGGATCGGCCGGGACCTCTGCACATTCATTCCGTGCTTCTTGTGCTTGCCGGCGTAGTACGGACGGTCCGCGGCGATCTCCCCCAGCCTTCGCCGTTGACGGAGGTGGGAGGACAGGAAGCGCAGGGCAGAACTGGACACGTCCAGTCCGGACGGGTGGACAAGCACACGAAGCCTCTGGTGGAGACGGTTCTTCTTGGTCGAAAACCCGTCTACCAGGGGCTTCGCTGTCAGCCCAAGCGCCCGGCCCGCTGGCAAGTTGGAAAACGCTCATGGTGAGCGCGATCACGGTCGGCCGGGGATCGTCAATCGCTTGAGTGTGGTGCCGGGGCCTGGGGCGTGGCGGCCCAGGAGGAGAGCAGGCTTAGGCCCTCTTCGGAGGCAGAACCGGGTTCGGCGGTGTAGATGGTGAGAGTGAGGCCGGGTTCGGCGGCCATTTCCAGGCCCTCGTAGGCGAGGGTGAGGTCGCCGACGGCGTGGTGGTGGAAACGTTTGGTGCCAGTGCCGTGGTGGCGGACGTTGTGGGCGCCCCAGCGGGTACGGAAGGCGTCGCTGCGGGTGGACAGCTCGCCGACGAGGTCGTGCAGGTCCTTGTCGTGCGGGTTGCGGCCGGCTTCGGTGCGCAGGATGGCCACGGCGATGTCGGCGGCCAGGTCCCAGTCGGGGTAGAAGCGGCGCGAGGCGGGGTCGAGGAACTGGAACCGGGCCAGGTTGGCCTGGTTGCCGGCTGTGGCGTAGACGTCGTCGTAGAAGGCGCGGGCGAGCTGGTTGGTGGCGAGGAGGTCCATGCGGCCGTTGCGGACGAAGGCCGGGCCGGCGGTGACGGCGTCCAGGGTCCATTGCAGGCTTCGGTGCGCGGTCCAGGCCCGGGTGGTGCGGCGGGGCCGGGTGAGGGCGTCGGAGCCGTCGGCGGCCTGGGCCAGGTTCATCAGGTGGGCGCGCTCGGCGTCGTCGAGCCGGAGGGCGCGGGCGACGGCTTCGAGGACGGCCGGGGAGGCTCCGGCGAGGTTGCCGCGCTCGAGCTTGGCGTAGTACTCCACGCTCACGTCGGCGAGCGCGGCGACCTCGCTGCGGCGCAGGCCGGGCACCCGCCGGCGGCTGCCTGCGGGCAGTCCTGCCTGCTCGGGGGTGATCTTCGCGCGCCGCGAGGTGAGGAACTCGCGGACCTCTGCCTGGTTGTCCACGCCTTCGACGGTACGTCCTGCCCGCGTCCATAGGGATGTACTGGCAGTACACCTCTTGATGGTGTCTCGCTGCACTCGCGAAGTGCGGGTTACCTGGATGACGCGGTGCTTTCCGCCCGTCCCGTCACGACGGGCGTGCACCCCGCCCTGCACACGGCGACGGTCCCGGACATCCGGCGGCCGCACGTCACGGAACGCAAAGGAACCCCACTCATGCGCGGCGCAGTGATACACGCTCCCGGTGACGTCCGGGTCGAGACCGTGGACGACCCCAAGATCCTGAAGCCGACCGACGCGGTCATCCGCACGGCCGTGACCTGTGTGTGCGGCTCGGACCTGTGGCCCTACCGCGGCGCTGAGCCGATCGGCGACCCGCACCCGATGGGCCACGAGTACGTCGGTTTCGTGGAGGAGGTCGGCTCCGAGGTCACCTCGGTGAAGCCGGGCCAGTTCGTCGTCGGCTCCTTCGCCACCTCGGACAACACCTGCGCCAACTGCCGCAACGGCTTCCCGTCGAGCTGCCTGCACCGCGAGTTCATGTCGACCTGCCAGGCCGAGTACGTGCACATCCCCAACGCCCAGGGCACCCTGGTCGCCACCGGCGAGGTGCCGGACGAGGAGTTCTGGCCGGGGCTGCTGGCCGTGTCCGACGTGATGGGTACCGGCTGGTGGGCTGCGGACGCCGCCGAGGTAAGGCCCGGCTCGACGGCCGTGGTCGTCGGCGACGGCGCGGTCGGCCTGTGCGGGGTGATCGCCGCCAAGGAGATGGGCGCCGAGCGGATCATCGCCATGTCCCGGCACGAGCCCCGACAGAAGCTCGCGCGGGAGTTCGGCGCCACCGACATCGTCACCGAGCGCGGAGAGGAGGGCGTCGAGCGGATCAAGGAGCTGACCGGCGGGATCGGCGCGGACAGCGTGCTGGAGTGCGTCGGCACCGCCGAGGCTGTGCGGCAGGCCCTGCACTCGGCCCGGCCGGGCGGCAACGTCGGCTTCGTCGGCGTACCCCACGACGTCGCGATCGACGGGCAGGAGCTGTTCTTCTCCCACGTCGGCCTGCGCGGCGGCCCCGCCCCCGTACGCCGCTACCTGCCCGACCTGATCGACCGCGTCCTGTCCGGCCGGATCGACCCGGGCAAGGTCTTCGACCTCACCCTGCCCCTGGAGCAGGTCGCCGAGGGCTACAAGGCCATGGACGAACGCCGCGCCGTCAAGACCCTCCTCAAGCCCTGACCCTCCCGCCGCCCGAAGGAGCAACCGTGCAGATCACCCGCAGCTCGATCGACACCGTCAAGGGCCCGGCCGACTGGTTCACCGACGACGTCTACATCGACGCCGTCGCCGCCGCTCCCGCCCCCTCCCGGGTCACCGCATCCCTGGTGCACTTCATGCCCGGGGCGCGGACCCACTGGCATCGCCACCCCCTGGGGCAGACCGTCTTCGTCACCGAAGGGATCGGTCTGTGCCGGCGCCGGGGCGGACCGGTGGAGGTCATCCGGCCCGGCGACCGCGTCCTGTTCGAAGCGGACGAGGAGCACTGGCACGGCGCCGCCCCGAACCGGCTGATGGTCCACATGGCCATCAACGAGGGCGACGACGACCACGCCGCCGTGCACTGGCAGGCCCCCGTCACCGACGAGGAGTACCACGCCACCCCAGCCACCAGGTGAACCCTGCGCCTTGACATCGGCACACCAGCAGAAAGAAGAAGCGACGTGAGTGTCACCTATGACTTCCACGGCAAGACCGCATTCGTTACCGCGCCGCCTCCGGCATCGGTCGCGCCACGGCCCTCGCCTTCGCCCACGCAGGCGCGCGGGTCGCCCTCGCCGGCCTGTCCGCCGACGGGCTGTGCGAGACCGCCCGCCTCATCGAGGCCGACAGCGGCGAAGCCCTCGTCCTCACCTGCGACGTCACCAGCGAGGAAGACGTCCAGGCCGCGGTCGACCGGACGGTCGAACGCTTCGGAAGCCTGGACGCGGCCTTCAACAACGCCGGCGTCGAGCAACCCGTCCGGGCCGCTGCCGACACCGCCAAGGACGACTGGGACCGGATCCTCGGCGCCAGCTTCACCGGAGCGTTCCTGTGCACCCGCGCCCAGATCCGGCAGATGCTCCGCCAGGACGGCGGCGGCTCCATCGTCAACGTCTCCTCCGGCGCAGGCGTCAAGGGTTTCAAGGGCCAGGCCGCTACGCCGCCGCCAAGCACGGGATCATCGGCTTCACCCGCTCCGCCGCCCTCGACCACGCCGCCCAAGGTATCCGTATCAACGCCGTCTGCCCCGGCATCATCGACACCGATATGATCCGCCGCTTCGGCGACACCCGCCCCGGCGGACGCGAAGGGCTCATCGCCGACGAACCCGTCGGCCGCCTCGGCAAGCCCGAGGAGATCGCCTCCGCCGTGCTCTGGCTGTGCTCTACCGACGCCGCTTTCACCACCGGCACCGCCCTCGTCGTCGACGGCGGCCAGACCACCTGATCCCGCTCTCAATCCGGTGAGCCGTCCTCGTCATCCTCGTCCAGCTTCGGCGCGTCCGGGTCACGCTGCGGCCTTGAGGGGACGTCCATCCCAGCGGATGCTTTTCTCGCTGCGGGTGCGGGCGTGTTCGTTGCGGTGGGCGGCCAGGACGTCGCGGTGGCGGGCGTTGGCGTTGCGCCAGCGTAGATAGGCGTGCAGTGCCCGGGTCCGCACGGTGTGGTTGGAATAATTGGAGTTGGCGGTGGTGAACTGCCTCAGCGGTCCGAAGTGCGCTTCGATCGGGTTCGCCCGGGAGGCGTAGGTCGGGGTGAAACACAGCTCGACCTTGTGTTTCTTCGCCCAGCGACGGATGTCGGAGCCCTTGTGGGCGGACAGGTTGTCCAGAATCACGTAGATCGGGGCGCCGTCGGGGCGGGCGGCTCGGGTTGATTTCAGCGCGGCCAGCGTGTTCACGGCTCCCTTCTCTCGCCGGTTCACGCCCCCACAGGCGGTCGTCGCCGACTGAGTAGCGACCGTGGAAGTACCGGACCCCGTGGGTGCGGTGATAGGTGGCCGGCACCCGGTCGGGATGCTTCCGTTTCGCCCGGCTCGAGCCCGCGGTGGGTCGGATCCCCAGCGGGCCGAACTCGTCGAAGGCGAAGACCCGGTCCGGGAAGCGGTCCATAACGTGCTCGATCCGGTCCAGCTTCGCCTCTCGCTCGGGATTCGGGGACTCCTTCCAGGTCTTGGCGCGCCGGAAGGTGACGCCGCGGCGGGCAAGCAGGACCGTGATGCCTCGCGGCCGATGCGGATCACTCGGCCGTGGGGCCTTGACCCTTGATCTTGGACACACGAGACACTGGATCCTGAGGATCTGAGAACGGACATCTCGTGGTCATGAAGAACTATCCGCCGCAGTTCAAGGCGGACGCGGTCGCGCTGTACCAGTCGCGGCCCGAGGCGACGATCCGACAGGTCGCCGCCGATCTGGGAATCAACCCCGAGACCCTGCGCAACTGGGTCCGGGCAGCCGGCGCGAGCCGGCCCCGGGGACGCCGGACAGAGGCACCCGCCGAGCGGGTGACACCGCTGGAGGCGGAGAACGCCGCTCTGCGCAAGAAGGTCCGTGAGCTGGAGGAGGAACGCGAGATCCTGCGTAAGGCGGCCAAGTATTTCGCCGGGGAGACGCGCTGGTGAACCGCTTCCGGTTCGTCGCCGACCACCACCGCCGCTACGGCGTGAAGCGGCTGTGCACCATCCTGGGCATCGCCCGCTCCAGCTTCTACTACTGGCGGTCGACGGCCGCGGACCGGGCCGCCCGGCAGGCGGCCGACGCCCGCCTTGCCGCCCGGATACGGGCCGTGCACCGTGAGTCGGACGGCACCTACGGCGTCCCCAGGATCACCGCCGAACTTCGCGACGACGGCGAGCGAGTCAACCACAAGCGGATCGCGCGAGTGATGCGGAGCATCGGCCTGGCAGGCGTGCGGCTACGTCGCAGGCACCGCACCACGGTTGCGGACCCGGCCGCGGCGAAGGCCCCGGACCTGATCGGCCGCGACTTCACCGCAGGCGAGCCCAACACGAAGTACGTCGGCGACATCACCTATCTCCCGCTGGAGAGCGGGAAGTTCCTGTATCTGGCCACGGTCATCGACCTCGCCTCACGGCGCCTGGCCGGCTGGGCCATCGCGGACCACATGCGCACCGACCTCGTCACCGACACCCTGACCGCCGCCGAACGGACCCGCGGCAGCCTCGCCGGAGCGGTCCTGCACACCGACCACGGAGCCCAGTACACCAGCGCCGCCTTCGCCGACGCCTGCCGCCAGGCCGGCGTCCGCCAGTCCATGAGCGCGATCGGCTCCAGCGCGGACAACGCACTCGCCGAGTCCATCAACGCGACCTTCAAACGCGAGACGCTCCAAGGCCGCAAAACCTGGTCCACCGAGGGCGAGGCCCGCCTCGACGCGTTCGGCTGGCTCAACCGCTACAACACCCGACGCCGTCACTCCCGCCTCGGACACCGCAGTCCCATCGCCTACGAGACAGCACTCGACACAACATCAACTACCCTGACCCAAGCCGCATAGCCCGTGTCCAAGATTCCGGGTCAAGGCCCGTGCACGTTCCGCAGGTAGGCGACCAGCTTGCGCAGCGACCAGCGGGTGAACGGCCGGCCGAGCTCGAACGGGCGGGTAGTGGCTGTCGCGATGACGAAGTCCTCGTCGTCATCACTGAGTCGGCGGGGACGGCCTCCCGCCCACTGAGGGTCCAGGCAGGCCAGACCCTTTTCATTGAAGGCGTGGGTCACATCCCGGACGGTGTCCTCGGCAGCCTGCACCAGCTGGGCGATCACCGGCCCCCGGTTCCCGCCGGCCGAAGCCGGCAGCATCAGCGCCCGCCGGTAGCGCACCGAGCTGGTGCTGCCCCGGCGCACGATCTGCTGCAGTTTCCGCCCTCCTGGTCGGTCGGTCCGCGCACACGGACAGGCTCGGCCACCGCGCCTCCAGCGGTCGGATCGGACGTCACCCCACATCCAACCGCCACGACCACCAACCCGGCGAACCTATGCGGCCACAGCACTAGCGTGAGCCGACCACGGAGAGCGACCGGGCGGAGACCGACATGGTCAACGACACCGAAGATGGCGGACGGCGAACCGAGACCGTCGACGTACCACCGCCGCGCCGTACGGCACTCCGGCCCGCACCCGGCCCAGCCGGGTCACCACCGGCCCTGGGCGTGCCTGACGTTCCTTCGCCGCGACGGCGTTACATGGCCGAGATCGCCGCGGTCTCCCCGGTCACCGACCGACACGGCTTCGAGGAACACGACCGTTGCTTCCTCGGGGTGAGCATGGGGAATCCCAGCTTCGAGGACACAGAGCTCGAGGCGATCCTGCGGTGGATCTCACGCCGTTTCTCCCACTGCACCGTCCTGGTCGGTGACGTCGTCTACCGGCTGACCCTGCAGTCCACCCGGGAACTGTCCCCTGAGAGCGCCCTGCACGAAGCCTTCACGGTGGGCAGACGCTTCGTCGACGGTCAGCGCCGCCGGCTCGACACCTTCCGGGACTGCACCGACTTCACCTTCCTGACCTGTGGGGAGGTGCAGGCTGGCCCGACTACGCCACGCACCGGCAGCGGCTCCAGCAGCTCCACGACGACGACCTGGCCTTCCGCTCCTCGGTGCAGGACTTCGCCCGCGTCCACCAGCGGAAGAACAGTCCCGGCGCGGACCACCGTGTGGTGGAGTCCCGCATCGCCTGGTCCGTCCAGTACTTCCTGGAGGAGTTCTCCATCTTCGCCCGTCCGAAGACCCGGGGCTGACCCGTAATGGCCTACCCCGGTTCCTTCGGTACCCTCCCCGAGATCGCGGCGGGTCGGCACCCCGGCGCGCCCCGGCAGCTATGAGAACCCACTACGGATTTCCTCCAATTTAAGGGCCGATGACCCGCCCCCTGAACACCACCGTCGGCTACCGCCGGCCGCGACGTCTCCGCGCGGGCGCCCGGGGCAGGTGGCGGTAGAGGCGAACCGCCGACAATCGATCACGTGTTCCCGGGCATATCGCGACCGTCCCTCGTTCGGGTGGCTCCTGGTGCTATCGCCCCGTGCTGGGACGTGTCGTCCACCCATGCTCCTCGCGGGGCCGCGCCCTCGCTGCCCCAGGAAGAGGTGAAAGCACAAGATGAGCGCGACACGACGAGGAATCATAGGAGGGGCGCTGGCCGCCCCTCTGCTCGCCTGTCTCACGCCGACGGCCTCCGGCGCCTCTGCGAACCCAAAGCTGGGCAGGGTCTCGGACGCCTGGGTGGATCTGCGGTGGAACAAGCACACCCAGGACGAGTTGGACCGTCTCGGGGTCACCGTGGAGCCGGTCGCCCCCGCCACCGGGAACCAGAACAGCGGCGGGGGAAGGGTTCGCTTCCCGGTACGTTCGGCGACCGGCGACCCCTCGGTGGACGATCCCGGGCGAGCCCGGGGCACCGCGGTCCTCGAAGGGGGCCTGGTGCTGCGGAATCCCGCCGGTGAGTTCCGGCTGTCCGATCTGGTGTCCTCGCTGGAGGGTGAAACGGTCTCCGGGGAGGCCACGGTCAACGGTCTGGTGGCCGCCCTGCAGTCGGTGTTCACCTTCACCGTGGGCGAGGGGCGCCTGGACGCGGTGCCGGTGCCGTCCGGTCGGCCGATGAGGATCCAGGTCGTCGGCGTGCCGATGCGCCTGACCGAGGCGTCGCTGGAGGTGTTCGAGGCCACCTTCGGTCCGTCGAATCTGACCACGAAGACCGTTCTCGGGCACCTCACGGCCGGGGGCGTGTACACGCCGCCCGAGCCGTGATCGGCTGACGACCGGGACTCAAGGAGTCCCGGTCGTCTCCGCAGTCGGTTGACGCGGGATGCCCTCGGTGCCGGCCGGCTGCGCCGGGTCGGCGGCGGCACCACCGAAGCGGCGCAGCCGGCCGGCGTAGGTGTCGATGGCGTCCCGCAGGTGCCGGTGACCGAAGTCGGGCCAGTGCACCGGCTCGAACACGAACTCGGCGTAGGCCAGGTGCCAAGGCAGGAAGTTGCTGAGCCGCTGCTCCCCGGAGGTGCGGATCAGCAGGTCGACGTCGGGCAGGTCGGGCGTGTACAGACTCCTGGCGACGTCCTCGGGGCCGATCCGCTGCGGCTGGATCCTTCCGGCGACCGCCTCGGCGGCCAGGGCGCGCGCGGCGGAGGCGATCTCCTCGCGTCCGCCGTAGTCGGCGAAGATGTTCAGTGTCAGCGTCGTGTTGCGGGACGTCATGTTCTCGACGATCGCCAGCGTGGACGCCAGCGACGGGTCCAACCGGTCGCGCCGCCCGCACCACCGCACCCGGATGCCGCGCTCCTGCATCCACCGGGCGAACAGGGTGAGTCCCTCGGTCATCGTGGCGAACAGATTGGTCACTTCCTCCGTGCTGCGGATCCAGTTCTCGGTGGAGAACGCGAACACACTCAGCTGGGGCACACCCAGCCGCAGCGCGGAGTGGACCAGCCGCAGCGCGGCCCGCGCACCGGCGACGTGACCGTCGGACGCGGGTAGGCCGTGTGCCGCGGCCCACCGTCGGTTCCCGTCCATGATCACGGCGACATGACCGGGTATGCGCTTCGGCACGGGGAAGGTCGGAGAACCGCTCGCCTGGTGGCTGAGCAGCGCGTTCCGGTCGATGCCCTCGGCCAGCACCCGTGCTCCCAGGTGGTCGGCTTGGTCCAGCACGTGCTCCACTCCGAGGAGGAGGCCGTGGGCGAACGGCCGGCATGACGCGTGCAGCTTCCCTGTAACCGGTGTGGCCTGGATCAGCAGGTCACGGGTACGGGCGACCTGGACTCCGACCAGTTCGTCCAACGCGTCCCGGCGCGTGGGGTCCAGGAGGTCGCCGGGGCGCAGACCGAGCCTGCCCAGATCCTCTTCCGGCAGGTAGCACCGGCCCCGGCCGAGGTCGATCGGGAAGTCCTGGAGGATGTCCGCCATCTGGCACGCCTCGCCCAGCACCCGCAGCAGATCCACCGCCTCCCGGGGGCGGGGCGCCAGCAGCGGGGCCAGCAGTCCGCTGGGCGCGCCGGTCACACTCCGCAGGTAGCGTCGCAGGTCCGCGGCCGTGCCGAACACGGGCGGGGTCGCGCTGTCCCTCCGGACGGCGTCCAGGAACTCCTCCAGCAGCGCGACGTCCAGCTCCCGGCTGCGGACGGTGTGCACCAACGCCCGCCGGAGCGGATGCTCGCTGTGCCCCGCGCGCACCTCGGCCAGCGAGTCGGCGCACCACCGTGCCAGCCGCGCCCCACGGCCGGCGAGGCGACCCTCGTCGGCTATGCCATCGGTCGTGTGCCAGTAGGCGACGAGTGCGCGGACATGCGGCCGAATCTCGGCGGGCAGCGACTCCGTGGCCGTCCAGAGCAGCCCGGACAACCGCTGCCCCACCTCCTCGCACCGAGCGTACGATTCGCACAGCTCCGGTGTGGTGATGCCGGCTTCCTCGTATGCGGACACCCTTACCTCCCCTGTCTGAACGGACCCCGTCGGCCCCTCCCTGTGGCCGGACGGGGTCCAGCGGCCTCAACACTCCTCTCAACGAGTCATCCGGTGACAAGGCACTGCCCCGCCCCCACCCGACGCCGCGCCGCACTGGAGGCGCTGGTCACCGGCCACCGTCCGACGGCGACGGCGGGTGGGACTGCTGCGTGATCGGGTGACGGTCGGGTTTTACGCGGCGAGTGCTGTGTGAGGGGCCATGACGGTTTCGTGCTCGACGGGCGTCAATCGGCCCGGGCGGGGCTGGCGCCGTCGGCGGTGGCGGGTGCGTTCGACCCAGATCACGATGGCGATCCGGAGTTCGTTCCGGGTCCGCCGCGCCATTCAGGGACAGGCACTGAGGTTGGCATTCACCGTCCGGCGTCGAGGACGGAGTCTTGCCTGGACGTCAGCTCCACGCGTTGAAGAGCACTCCGCCCAGTGTCGAGATGCCGTAGGAGCGGACTTCCCGCCACTCGCCCTGGGTCAGGACCGAGGTGTCGATGTCCGAGAGCGACAGAATGAGCTGCGCGCGATCAAGCACTACGAACCCCAGATCGGCAAAGACATGGGCCCACGGTGGCGGTGCGAGGAACTCCTCCGTGTACCAGTTGCGGCGTTCCTGAGCGAATGCGATCCAGGGGTGGTAGGCGTGACACAGGACGACACATTCGCCTGTGCCCTTGATGACCGTTGCGGTGTGGAATGTACGGGGGTACGTCTGTTCCTCTATCTCGCCCACCCGGCCTCCGGACGCCCGGGCGGCCGCATACAGCGCTGTTCGGAATGTCCGCTGGTCGGTTTGCGGTAGCGGCCCGTCCTTCGGCTGGAAGAAGCCCGTGGCGCCTCGCGGCAGTGTGAACGCTGCGTCCTTGTCTACGGCCATGTGGCTGGGTGTCCTCTGACAACGAAGTTGGACGGCTTGCCGGCGAAGTTGGACCGTGTCCCGTCTTACGTGATCTGGTTCGGTGTCGGGCCGCTGACGTGCGGCGGTCAGTTCAGTTGATCACCCCTTCCATGTGCCGTCGAATTGGAGATGCCAGACGACCACGATCGGGGAATCGTCCAAGGCCGCGGCCGACGCTTCCGGGCACCAGTGCAACAGGTCCCAGGACATGTGGGTCGGGAGTGAATCCGGGGCGGTGCCGGAGTCGAGGGAGTGGCGTGGGCGGCGGGGTTCCTCGCAGTGCCGGACCTGGAAGCCCAGTGGGAGGGCTGCGGCGAGGTAGGCGCTGAGCGGGCGGTGGTATTCGGTGAGGAGGGACGGGTGGCCGTCCGGGCCGGGACGGCAGGCCAGGGTCGGCCGGAGGTAGGACACCAGCAGGTGGGCATCCGAGATCACAAGGTTCCCGCCAGGGCGCAAGACACGCGCGAACTCGGCCAACACGGCGGCCAGATCGGGGACGTGAGTCAGGGCGAGCGCGCAGACGACGGTGTCAACCGCGTTGTCGGGAAGCGGCAACCGATGCAGCTCGGCCTCATGAAAGTCGACATCTGGCAGGCCCATGCGGGCCTGGGCGAGCATTTCGGGCGAGGCGTCGACACCGATCACATCGTGGCCGAGCTCATGCAGGTAGGTGGTGTGACGGCCGGTCCCGCAGGCCGCGTCCAACGCCGCGCCGACAGGCAGGCTGTCCAGGATGCGCCGGACAACGGGCTGCTCGACGTCGATCATCTGGTTGCCGGGGGCGTCGTAATGCGGCGCCCACTCCTGGTAGACGTCGGCCGCGCTGATCGTGCCCGGCTGCGCCGTGACTCCTTCAGCATGCGCAAGGGCGGGCACATCCAGCAGGGTGCGGATCTCGGCGATCCGTGTCTCGACGAACGCCCGGTCGGCTCTCCCTTCCTTGATACCACGCAGCAAAGCAGCACCCTCGATGCCCAGCAGATATCCCAGGGGACTCAGATACGTCATCCCGCGGATGGTATGGACTCATGCTCCAACGGCTCCACTGGTTTTCCGGCGCTTCGAGCGGCCGCCATCGGTGGACCAGATCACCTGCGACCACGTAGGACACGGTCTAAAAGCCGTCGCGTTCGACCAGCGAGCCGTCAGAACTCAGTGTGTAGAAGCGCGGCGAATCCATGGTCTCCACGGTTCTGAGCAGTTCCGCTTCCTGCTCGGCGAGGTCGGGCCCGTGTGGGGCTCGCACGTGGAATCCGTACAGCTCGATGGCATCCGCATCGACGTCGTCGGGCTCGGGACGGCCCTCCTGGATGAACCCGCAGAGCGCCCGCAGCGCCTCCTCGCCCAGCTCCAAGGGATGGAAGGGCAGGGCGTACGGCTCTTCTTCCTCGCCGGGCCAGGGAATGATGTCCGCTGGGCGGTCGCCGGCCCAGTAGGGCAGTTCGAAGGGAAGCGGTTCGCCGATGTTCTCGATGATGCCGCTGTCCGGCGACAGGCTCAGGGAGCGGACGAGGCGACCGTCCTCCCACACGGCGAACGCCAGCCAGTCGACGACGCTGTGCATGGCGTGCAGGACGAGCCGTCGGCCGGCACTCGCCGCCACGAGGTGTTCCGGGAGCTCGGAGGGGGCATCGATCATCACTTCCTGATCACCGATGACCTCCACGCCCGGCCAGTTCGCTGCGCACACCGTCCCCTCCGGCGGGTACACGCCGTCCCAGAGGTTCGAGCCCTCGCACTGCTCGATCTCCCGGCCCGGGTAGAGCCGCCGCATCATGGCGACCGTCCGGTCAAGGTCCGCTGTCCCCACACGCCGTAGCAACTCTGGCACGTCGCCGTCCGCGTACACCAGCAGCCCCGTCTTAGCTCCCAAAGCCCCTCCCCGGAGCGTTACGCCTCATGATGGGCGCACCCTAGCCGCGCGCACTGACAAGCCGGCTCAACCTGCCTGCCCAGCTGGGCCGTTCCTGGGCCGTCCGAGGCCGCTCGACAGTGAGCCCTTTCAGTCTGGGCCCCGTGTGGGTGACGGGCGGGCCGACCGCAACGCACAGAGCTCCCGCGCCGTTGAGCGAGGTGTTCGACGTCTCAACTCGACAGTCCGGAAGCCCCGTTGGTTCCATATCCTGCCGCACTCGACGCCCCGCATGCGCTGGTTGAGTGGGTCACGATGCTGATCGTCACCCGGGAGGGTGACCGTCGCTGCAAGCTGAGCCCTTCCGGGCGGGCGCTGATCGCTCTGGTCTACCTGCGCCGGCACGACACCCTCGCGCAGTTGGCGGCCGGGTTACAGGTGTCCGTCGGCACCGCCCACGCCTACGTCACCACCGTCGTCCGGCATCTGGCGGACCAGGCGCCGGGGCTACTGAAGGTGCTGCGGGAGACGGACCCCGATTACGCCCTGGTGGACGGCACCCTCGCCGAGTGCGACCGGGTCGGCGACGGGCGGGCCGACTACTCCTCCAAGCACAAGCGGCACGGGGTGAACGTGCAGGTCGTCACGGATCCGGCCGGGGGGGGGGGGATCCTGTGGTTGCCTCCCGCGCTGCCGGGCCGGACCCACGACCTGACAGCCGCCCGCACGCACAGGATCATCCGGATCTGCGAGCGGCAGGGCGTTCCGGTCCTCGCCGATATGGCCTACCTCGGTGCCGGTGACTGGGTCACCACCGTGAAACGCCGCCCGCCGAACGGCGAACTCACACCCACCGAGCGGACGGTCAACCGGGCTCTGTCCGTCGCCCGGGCACCCGTCGAACGCGGAGTCGCCCGTCTGAAATCCTGGCGAATCTTCCGACACGCACGCTGCAGCCCCACCCGCCTCACCGCAGTCGCAGCCCCCATCCTCACCCTGGAGAGGCAACGCTGAAAATGCTCAATGCTCTGACCTGCGACTGAGCCGTCAATGGTTGTCGTCGTTGGTCGCTGCTGGCCACCCTTCCACGGCCCAGCGACGGCCCAGGAAGCCAGACGACACATGTCGCGAGTCGCCTCGGGCAAGCATCACTAACGCGCCCCCTTCGTCCCGAACTGTCGGCGACAGGGGCGCTGAGGTCTCCTTGGCCGGTCGACCAGCCGTCTGGAGCCGCTGATGGCCGGCCGCGGTCACGCTGATTGCGGTGCTTCGCCGCTGCCCTGCTGCCGTCACCAGTCACGCCACGCGTCGGTGATCTCGGCGCGCCCCATGCCGTTCTTCGCTGCCAGGGCCGCCACGTCGATGCCATGTTCGCTCAGAGTCTGGTCGATGTACTCGCACAGCTGCTCACGCTCGTCCGTGGCGTACCCGGCACCGCCGTGCTGCTCGTCCTCGTTGACCGCGTTGAGGCGCTGGACGACTCGCTTGATCGTGTCGAAAACCTGCTCGTCGAACGGCGCCACCAGTGCGTGCACGTCCTTCTCGAAGGCGTGGAGAGCATCCTCCGTGGCGCGCAGCAAGGACTCCGGGTAGAGCTGGGCCATGCAAGCACACTCCGGGTCCAACGCCCCGGCCGCCAGCTCACGAGCCTCCTCGGCTATGCCTGCACGCCAGTTCTCAGGTGGTCTGATCGCCATACGCGGACCGTACGCTCCGGGACTGACAGACCTGGGCGCACGCTTTCCAAGCCTGTGGGCGGCCTGCCGACAGTCGTCCACCGCCGTTCACCTGCGTTCACCTGCGTTCATGGACGGTTCGTCATAAGGCTGGGACCGGCTCCAGTTCTCGGCTGAACGTCGGTGAACCGGCCTGAATGAGACGGAAACTGAGACGGTCCGTCCGACGGTCACTGTCAGTGGCCTCATCTAACCTCCGGCCATGAGCATGATCGGTGAGTACCTGCGTGTCACGGCTGCCGAGCTTGACCGAGCGGTACAAGACCATGACTGGGCGCTGGACTTCGTCGAAGAGGTCCAGGACGCCGAAGACGAGGCGGAGCCTGCGCCGGCCGAAGCGCGCCACTTCAGCACGTATAAGGCCTGGGACCTGCTCCGCTTCCTCCTGGCGCGCGCCGACTTCCCGGTGAACGTTGTCCATGGTGAGGAGCCGTTCGCCGAGGATGAGGACTGGGGCTATGGGCCGCCGAGGTACCTGCGCCCGGAACGGGTCCGGATCGCGGCGCAAGAGCTTCGCACCACCCCCTATGATCAGCTCATCAGCGGCGTGGACTCTGCTGACCTGACCAGGGCCGAGGTGTATCCCCTCGGGTGGGAAGAGTCCGGAGTCCTTGAATGGGGGCGCCACTGGTACGGCGGCCTGACGCAGTTCTTCGAAGCTGCCGCTGCGGCAGATGACGCAATGCTCGTGTGGCTCGACTGACCGCTGCTTTACAGGTTCGACCGCTGCTGTCTGCGGGCCTGCGACAACGTAGGCCCCAGGCTATTGCCGTCTTCCGGGGCCGGACGGCAGAGTACGGAGTTGTCCGGCGATGTTGATGCCAATCGGTGATGTCAGGTTGAGGGACCTCACAGGCAGAAGGGGCTTCAAGTGGCCATGCCCCGTAGGGGCTCTCGGCTCATCACAGTGGACGGTACGACCTACCGATGGAAGGTTCGCCACAAACCCACCTACAGCCGTCCTACAGTCGCCCCTGACCATGTTCGGGCAGGTGTAGTCGTACTGCTGGCCGTACTTGCCGATCCGGGTCTCGGTGTGGCCCGGACGTCAGGTCTGCCGCGCGTACACGTCCTCGTCGCACTCCTCGCACCGGGCCACGGGCCGCGGGGCGATGTCCGGAAGGCGCATGCCGACCCGGGTGAAGACGATGTACAGGCGGTCCCTCCACCGGGGGGGGGGCGGCCGGGTTGAGTCCGTCGCCGACGTGCGCGGAGCTGACGCAGACGATCTGGTAGTTGTAGCCCAGCTTGACCATGCCGCTGAGCCACCAGTCGAACAGGATCCAGTCGGTGACGTTCTCGATGAGCACCGCCATGTACCGGTGCACCTCGACCGCGCGGATGACGCCGTAGGCGGTCGCACGGGTCCGCTCGAATGCGGCGTCGGGCAGCGAGCGCAGCTCTTCCTCGGTCAGCCCGCTGATCTTCTTGCTGCGGCGGCGGCGGCCCCCGGCGGGTGAGATCTCGGTGCAGATGGGGCTGGCCCACAGTACGTTGGTGCGCGGCAGGCGGCGCATGTCGTAGTTCGAGACGTTCGCGCAGACGTGCTCGGCCTGCGGGTGGTTCGCCGAGTGGGTGTCGATTGCGGTCTGCCAGTGGTTGGCGGCCAGTTTCAGCTCCTAGCCTGCGTTGACCAGGCCGGTGCTGGCGCCGCCAGCACCACAGAAGATGTCAGTGAAGGTGATACTCAACGTCCGTCCTTGCACGCCGTGCGGTGGTGGAGTCGACGTGCCGGGCCCGGTTGCCCTCCGGGCCCGGCACGGTGGTGCGATCAGCTCAGTGAGCGTTTTCCAACCTCATGCTGATGTGGCGAGGTGAAGGGTGAGGAAGGCCTGGACCAGGCCGGTGATCCGGGTGGTGCTGCAGCGGAGCTTGCGCAGCAGCCGCCAGGACTTGAGGGCGGCAACCGCCTGTTCGCCCAATGGCGAGGATGCGGGCATGGGAGCGGTCGTGGGCCTGCTGCCCGGCCGAGAGCTTCTCCCAGCGGCCCCAGTAGGGCACTCGTGTGGTGCCGCCGGCGCCTCGGTAGCCTTTATCGGCCCAGCAGGCCGCGCTGGCCTCGGTCAGGGCGTCGATGATGCCGTGCGTGCGGGCCGCGCGGAGGTCGTGGACCGCTCCGGGCGGGACGGGTGAGGTCCGGAGGTCCCTGCGGAACGATCTGAACCTTCGAGGAGGTCCTCCTCGGGCATGGCGAACGGCCCGCGGTGAGGGTGCGCGCGATCCGTCGAGTGTGGGGGCGTTGGTGGTCATTACCCCACATAAGGCAGGCTTGTCATGAGTTGCAATCGATTAGGGAGTTTCCGAAGAGCTCAGGGCAACAACCGGGACACAACTCGGACCACGTCGCCCGACCGAGCCATTGAACGGTGAACATAGGGAATATCCGGCCGAACACCGATCCGGGTGGGGCGTGGTGAACGAGGGGGAAGCCTTTGATCAAGTGCAAGGGCAGCGGGTGCAACAACACGGCACGGTCAGAGCCATACGCGGAAGGGTTCTTCTGCCGCCGCTGCTATCAGGCGAAGTACGGGGGCTCCGAACCAAAGCGGAAACGGCGTGCACCGCGGGAGCTCCGAGACGCCGCAGCACGCAATGCGCTGGAGGCGAGGGTGCCTCAGCCATGGTTGCGTTCAACCACAGGGAGCAAAGCAAAACCGTCGACGATTGCCCACACACCTCCGGGGCCACTGCGGGAATTGAAGCCAGGGTGGTGGCAGGTCAGCGATCGTTGGTAAGGCGCGGGCCAGGACGACGGCGGTCTCCCGGTGGAGGACGGACTCCGGGTCGGTGACGTCCGCCAGGAGCGCGCCGGTGCGGTCGGCCACGATGCGGGCCGTGACGGCCGCGCGGACGAACCGGGCAGCGTCCTCCACCAGTCCCCGGCCGCCGGGGCGTGCCTCGAGGACGCCGGAGGCGTCGGCCAGGGCGGCGAGGGAGAGGTGTGGCACACCTCTGGCACTTTTTCACACGGGCCGCGTCGAGGTGTCCGCGTGGGGGCGTGTGGGACAGTCCAGAAAGTCCAACGCCCGCGCCGTGTCGTGGAACGCGGAAGAGGCCCCCCGGCCGCCTCCCTTGCGGGAGGAGCGGACCGGGGGCCTCGGTGGTGGTGCGGTCAGCGCTCCCCGTAGGACGGGGTGCCGTGGCCCGCGCGGACCTCGGCGCGGGAGAGCTGGGACGCCTCGGTCCTCGGGGTGCGCGGCGGTGCACCGGTCGGTCGTAGCGGTCATGTCTCCTCCTGGTGGTGGGAGTGCCCGCCCCGGACACCGGCGCAGGGGGCCGGAGGGGACGGCAGAGGCACCAGAGGGGTCACAGGCCCCGGACATCCGCGAGGGCGGCGGCGTTCAGCAGACCCACGGCCGTGCGGCCGTCAGGGATGCGGTGGTCGTTGGCCTCGGGAACAGTCCCCACCTCGGGCCACTGGCGGCGGATGACCTCCAGGAGCACGGCCAGGGCGTCGCTCTCAGCCCGGCCCGTGTCGCTGGCGGCCTCCGTGTGGACGGCGCCGGAGAGGTCTCCGCCGTCGAAGACGACGTCGGTGAAGTCGAAGTCGTGGCCCTGCCAGGAGCGGGGATGTTGGGGTGGGAGGCGGAGGTGGTCGCGGAAGAGGCGGATGATGGTGTGCCGCACCTCCCGCAGGGCCGCGCACCGGTCACTGGCCGGGCTCGAACAACTTGCTCTCTTCGAAGTCGGCCCCGGCGGCCCGTCCGCGGGCGCGGACCGCCGCCCGGTCGATCTGGAGGCGCTGCGTACCGGCCTGGACGCCCTCCAGTTCACCGTCGACGAACTGCGTCGGATGACCGAGGCGTTCACCGCGACCGGCATCGCCGCACGGCGACGGACACACCAACGCCCGCGCCCGGCCGCCGATGACAAACCGCGTGCCCACCGCCAGGACCCGTACCGCCCGCCGGAGGCCGGACCCGACCATACCCGAGGCCCGCGGCGGTGAGGGCCGGGAGGCTGCCGGACATGGACGCGCACGAGCTCCTGCACGCCCGGGTCTACGGCCCCGGCTCGGGCGATCCCGACCCCGGCCCCTTCGGCCCGGCCACGTCTACCGGGAGCTGGTGGGCGGCCCGCTGGACGGCCGGTTGCCGGACGTCCAGCGGCTGGAGCGCGGACGAGTTGGCCGGAGGCGCGATGCTGATGGCCGAGGCTGGCGCGTTCGGGCCCGGTGGCCGCGCCGACTGTGAGCCCCGCCCGGGCGACCCCGACCGGTGGGACTGGTGCGGCGACGTCCCCCGACCGTGGCCGGTGGCTGCGGTTGGCCGACCGGCCAGTATCGGTGGGGCAGAGCCCGCGAAGACCTCCCAGGCTCCCAGCTCACCTGGGAGGTTGACGGCGAGAACCCCAGGTAACTGCGCTCCTGGGAGGCGAGCTGGGGACCTGGGAGGACCCCGCGTCCGCTGGACGCGCCGCGTGTCGACAAACCACCCAAGGTGAAGGGTTCGGACCCGCCGGGGCCGGGCCTTCGCCGGGTCACAGCGCTCCCAGTTCTTCCAGCACCTTGGCCCGCTCGTGGGGGAGCCTGCCGCGCCGCTGTTTCTGGTTGCTGATCCACACCCCGAGCCGGATCGGGTGCTCCTGCCCGGTCTCGTCGTGGACGGCTTCGACCCACTTGCGGGGCACTTTCACGTGTCCCTCCCGTGCCTGGTACTGGCGCAGCGCGGCCAGGGCGCGTTCCCAGGCGGTGGCGCTGGCGGGCACTACCACCGCCTCCGCCGCCTGGTCTGCGGCGCCGGCTTCACGACCCGGCGCCGGGGTGGTGGGCTGGACGCCCAGCGCTTCCAGGCGTTCGCGCTGCCCATCGGCCAACCGCTCCCACCCGGTGCGCTGCCTGGCCAGCCAGAGCCCGACGTCCTCCCCACCGACGGTCACCCCCGGCCGGATCTCGGCCGGCGTCGCCCCGCCCTCGATACAGGCCCGCAGCTTGGCGTAGTGGCGTTGCCAGTCGACGGTCCAGCCCTGGGCGGCCGGGTTCCAGTCGGGGTCGATCTCCGCCAACCGGGCGGCCCGCTCCGCCGCCCGCTGCGAGTCTTTGCCCAGCCCGCCGGGGCGGCGGCAGTTGGTCAACCACTGACCCACCGGCCGCCCCTCGGCCACCGCCGTTCGGGGCGCGCACAGCGTGCCGTGAACCGCGAAGTAGGAGCGCGCCGCGGCGAGGTTCTCCTCGAAGGCGGCGTCGGGCACGGACCAGACCATCCCGGCCTCCTCCAGCAACTCCACCCGCCACGCGGCCAGCGTTCCGGCCCGGTAGGCACGCCGCTGCTCACTGACCCACTGACCGAGGGGGAAGGGGCCGACGCGGGCGTCCAACGGCACCGCCACCGCCCTCTTACCACGCTCCTTACCACCCTGCTCCTGGTCCTGGCGCTCGTCCTCGTTTCCGTCGCCGTGCTCCTGGCCGTGTTCCTTGTCTTGGTTCTGGTGCTCGTCTCCGCCCTGCTCCTGTTGTTGGTGCCATTTGCGGAGGGCGTTGAGTCCGGTGAGCCAGAGGTGGGATTCGGGTCGGATGACGCGGGTGCGGACGAACTGTGCGATGAGCTGTGGGTCGCGGGGGGTGGAGAACCGCAGCAGGGGCACCCTCTCCGTACCTCCGTTCTGGCCGTCGTCGCTGCCATCGCGTGCGGGGTCGAGGTCGGTCACCGACGCTCGTGGTGTGCGGCTGGGTGCGGACGCAGCCGTGAGCTGTTCCACGAGCGCCTCGGAGTGGCTGCGCAGTCCTTGTAGTACGGCGACCAGGGGTTTGTAGGAGGCGGAGGCGAGCATGTCGTCGGGCGCCTCCCCGGGCTCCAGGAAGACCGGCACCACCAACCGGGCCACTTTGCCCTGGCCGGGTTTCTGTCGCAGGGCCCGGCCGACGGCTTGGACGATGTCGACCGCCGATCCGCGCACGTCCGCGAAGACCACGCCGTCGACACCACGCCGGCCGGTGATGTCGATGCCTTCGCCCAGGACGCGGACGTTCGCCAGCACCGCCAGCTCGGTCTCCCAACCGTCCTCATCAAGGCCGTCGGCGAACCGGCCCAGCACGGCCCGCCGATGGGCCGGCTCGTGCTCCCCACACAACCAGTCGGCCCACACCCGCCGCGGATACAGCGCCGGATCCTCCGCGTGCAGCCGCGCCGCGGTCTGGGGCAGGGCCCGGGCGAACGCCATCGCCTCGGCGGTGCGGTGGTGGAAGCTGATCAGCGACCGCACCCCGGTGGTGGCCGCGTGCTTGACCAGAGCGGCCTGCAAGGCGGCCAGCCGTCGGCCCCGCTTCTCCTCCTCGCTCCCGCCGTCGCCCAGGTCTGGCGGGTGGATTTCCAGCACGTCGATCTCGAACCGCGCCAGGATGCCCCGGTCGATGGCCTCGGTGAGGGTGAAGGCGAACACGTGCGGCCCGTAGAGGCGTTCGTCGTCCATGCTCGCCACCAGCCGCCCGGAGGCCACCGCAGTGGCCTCCGGGGCGTCTTCTGTGGCCTTCTGAGCCCTGTTCCCGCCCTCTGCGGCCTCTTCCTCATCTTTTTCCTCTCCTGGGCGTCCGGCAGGTTCCCAGATGCGGGGTGTGGCGGTCAGGTACAGCCGCCGCGCGGCCGGGATGCGGGTGTTGTCGTGGATCGCCGCCCAGGGTTTGGCCAGGTCCCCACTGGTGCGGTGGGCTTCGTCGACCACGGCGAGCCCGAACGGGGCCAGGCGCTGCCCGTAGGCGCCTTGGAAGGCCGTCTCCAGCGGTCCCGGTGCCTGGACCGGCTCCCCGTCCGGGTCGGCCGGATCGATGTCCTGACGTGGGGCGAGGGAGGCGTAGGTGGCGAACATGGTCACCGGCCCGCTCCCGGCCCACAGCGCCAGCCGGATCGGGTTGGTGGTGCACCGCACCCCCAGCGCCGCCAGAGCGGTGTCTCCTTCCAGGGAGCACACCGCGACTGCCGGGCCGGTGTGGCCGGCCATCCGCCACGCCTGGACCGTCTGCGTCAGCAGATCCAAAGTCGGCACCATGACCAGTACCCGCCCCCGTGGCTCCAGCCTTCGGGCGGCCTCGGCCGCGATCAGGGTCTTGCCCGCTCCGGTGGCGGCCACCGCGGTGGCCCGCAGCCCTTCCGCCGGCACCTCGCGTCCTGCGCGGTATTCCAGCGCGTGGACGATCGCGTCCACCGCTTCGGCCTGGTGCGGCCGGAGCCTGATACCACTCACTTATGTCTCTTTCTGCCAGTGCCGATCATGCTTGCTTCCTCGCATTTCAGGGAGGGCAGGGTCAGCGGTTGAGCAGTGATTCCGCGACGACGAGGGAGGAGGGGGCGAGGGTGGCTTTCCCGTCGGCGATGTCCCACAGCGAGTTCTGCAGCAGCCGTCCCAGGGTCCAGCCGGTAGCGCGGGCGCGGTCCAGGCCGAGAGCGTCGGTGAGCAGGTCGAAGCGGCGCCGCACCACGTGTAGCGGATTGCCCTGGGCGACGACGTCGTCCCATCGGCTGTCCAGGGCGGGCCACAGGTCGAAGCCGGGGTCTCCGGCCAGTGGTTCGGGGTCGATGGCCAGCCACGGTTCACGCTGCGCGGCCAGGACGTTGCCGTAGTGCAGATCCCAGTGCAGCATCCGGTCGCCTGGTTCGCCGGCCAGCTCGGCCACCGCTGACGCCCAGCCGCGCAAGATCTGCCGGTGATCCGGCTCGGCCAAGGCCGCGACCGCTTGCGGGACCTGTTGCAGCATGTCGGTGGCGATCTCACCCAAGCTCCGCAGCCCCTGCGGCGCAGGGAAGCAAACCAGCCGTGCCTGCAGCTCGGCGAGGATCCCCATCGCGACATCATCGTCCTCAACGGAGGCCAGCGTGCGGGCGCTGTCCAGCCGCTCCAGCAGCATAGTGCTGCTGACAGGGTCGTGATCGAGGAGCCGCACCACCCCCTCGCCACCCCAGACACGCAGCCCGATGAGCGCAGCGGCGGTTTCCTTCCGGGGCATCTGGAACTTGAGGACCGCGCGCGTGCCGTCCCTGCGCAGCACCGGCAACACCAGCGATGCCTCTCCTGCCCTGGCCTCACCATCTCGCCGCAACTCCCAGCGGCCCAACAACTCCGCAGCGAGAGCCGGCAGTGAGGCAATCCAGCTCCTCCCCTTACCCCCGAACTCCCTGATATACGAAGCCGCCAGAGATTCAGGAATCTCGAACGGTCTCAACGCACCCATACCAATATTCCCTCCAACGGGAGCTGGTTCTCAAAGAAGAGAAAGCAGCCTCTCACTGACTCCGGGGATGGCGTGCTTTCCCAAACTCTACACACTGATGCATCCCCACACCTGAGGAACCCGCCAACCCAACCCGACCCACTCCCTCGCCCCGTGACCGCCCGTCACCCTCACCGCCGCCCCACACCCCTCCCTCTCCGTAACCAGCCTGGCCCACACAGCGGGCTCAACCTTCGCCCCCCCCCCCTTGCCTGCTGACGTCCGCCCACCCCAGCTGCCCGCACGGGTGGTTGCCGGGGGTGGAGCGCAGCGGAACCCCCACCCCGCCACACAGGCCCTC